>JBAYTX010000016.1:0-75915 GCA_041675415.1 Rhizobium sp.
GGCGATCGCTACGATCGTCATGACCGTCGTTCTTGTGATCTTCTCGGAAGTCCTGCCGAAAAGCTGGGCAATCTCCTCGCCCGACCGTTTCGCCCTCTTCGTAGCGCCTATGGTGAGGATATTCGTCGGAGTTGTCGGCCCACTCTCCTCGGCGGTGAATTTCACAGTACGCGGACTGCTCGGCATTTTCGGTCTGACAATATCGAAGGAGGCCCCGATGCTCTCTGCACATGAGGAGTTGCGCGGCGCCGTCAATCTCCTTCACAGGGAAGGCTCGGTGATCAAGGCCGACCGTGACCGGCTGGGGGGTGTGCTTGATCTCGGAGAACTTGAGGTGTCCGATATCATGATTCACCGGACCTCAATGCGTGCGGTAAACGCCGATGATCCTCCGGAAGTCGCCGTTCGCGCCGTGCTGGAAAGCCCGTATACGCGTATGCCGCTCTGGCGCGGGTCCACCGACAACATCATCGGCGTCGTGCATGCCAAGGATCTGCTGCGCGCGCTCGCCGAGCCGAATGTCGAGCCGCACAATCTCGATATTGTGAAGATCGCGCAGAAACCGTGGTTCGTGCCGGATGCGACCAACCTTAAGGACCAGTTGAACGCATTTCTGCGCCGCAAGGTCCATTTTGCCGTCGTCGTCGATGAATATGGCGAGGTGCAGGGGATCGTCACGCTCGAAGATATTCTGGAAGAGATCGTCGGCGACATCTCCGACGAGCACGACCTGGAAATTCAGGGCGTGCGCCAGGAGGCCGATGGTTCGATCGTCGTTGACGGAGCCGTTCCGATCCGTGACATCAACCGTGCATTGGACTGGAACCTTCCCGATGAGGAAGCAACAACGATTGCCGGTCTGGTGATCCACGAATCGAAGTCGATTCCGGAGGAAAGGCAGGCCTTCACCTTCTACGGAAAACGCTTCATCGTCATGAAGCGCGAGAAGAACCGCATCACGAAGTTGCGGATCCGCCCTGCCGAAGCCGCGGACAAGAGCGCCTGAACACCTTACCAGCGTGTGGCTTCCCCGGGGGCGGCAGGTTCGATCGCGAGCGCGTGCAATCCGGCGTCCAGCTCTTCTTTCAGCAACTCGGTAATGGCTCGGTGGCGGGCGATCCGCGACATTCCCGAGAATGCATGGGCGACGATCCGAATGCGCATATGCGTTTCGCCAGTTCCGGTGATATCAGGCTGATGACCGGCATGCTGCATGCTCTCGTCCAGCACGATCAGGCGCTCAGGATGGAAGGCCTTCGTGAGTTTCGCTTCGATGCTTGATCGGACTGACACGGGAGTGATCTCCAACTCTGACCCTTGATGGAAAAAGCCCTCACAAAGCCCATAACATTCCGATTTGTCAATTCTTGTTGTGTGGCGCCCAAGACCCCATAATTCGATGATGAAACTCGACTCAAAATATTTCGATCGTATCCGTACGCGCCGGAAAAACGAGCAGGATGCCGCGCCCGCATCTCCCACCTGCCAATGGGATGGCTGCGAAAAGCCGGGTGTCCATCGCGCGCCGGTTGGCCGCAATGCCGAAGGGCAATTTTTCCTCTTCTGTTTCGAGCATGTGAAGGAATACAACAAAGGCTATAATTATTTCTCCGGCCTGTCGGACGGCGAGATCGCGCGCTACCAGAAGGAAGCCGTTACTGGCCACAGGCCGACCTGGACTGTGGGCGTGAACAAGGCGGCAAGGAGCAGCCCGCTTCACTCTACCATGCGTTCAGGTTCGGCTGGTGCGCAGGCGCGTATGAAGGATCCTTTTGGCTTCGTAGCCCAGGGACGCGGCCATGCGCCGCGGTTCCAAACGCAAATGCGAAAATTGAAGACCCTGGAAACAAAAGCCCTCGACACGCTTGGGCTATCAGCCAATTCGACAGCCGCCGAGATCAAGAGCCGCTACAAGGAACTGGTAAAAAAACACCATCCGGACGCAAATGGCGGAGACAGGGCATCGGAAGAGCGTTTTCGCGCTGTTATTCAGGCGTATCAATTGTTAAAGCAGGCTGGTTTCTGTTAATCGAAAACGCTACGGAATAAGCTTGATTTATGCAGCCGGCCGCTGCCGTCCGGCATGGAGAGACGATGAACAAAATTGACCTCGATGTTTCCAATCTCCCTGACACGACCATTTCGGTTCGGGAGGTGTTCGGGATAGACAGTGACATCCGCGTCCCCGCCTACAGCGCTGGCGATGCCTATGTGCCGGATCTTGACCCTGACTACCTGTTCGATCGGGAGACCACGCTCGCCATTCTCGCGGGTTTTGCCCACAACCGCCGTGTCATGGTCTCCGGTTTCCATGGTACCGGCAAGTCGACACATATCGAGCAGGTCGCGGCCCGTCTCAACTGGCCCTGCGTGCGCGTTAATCTCGACAGCCACGTCAGCCGTATCGATCTGGTCGGCAAGGATGCTATCGTTCTCAAGGACGGCAAGCAGATCACCGAATTCAAGGATGGCATCCTTCCCTGGGCGTACCAGCACAATGTAGCGCTCGTCTTCGACGAATACGATGCCGGACGTCCGGATGTCATGTTCGTGATCCAGCGTGTGCTGGAATCCTCCGGCCGCCTAACGCTGCTTGATCAGAGCCGCGTGATACGCCCCCATCCCGCCTTCCGGCTGTTTGCGACCGCAAATACCGTCGGTCTCGGAGACACGACGGGCCTTTACCATGGTACACAGCAGATCAACCAGGCACAGATGGACCGTTGGTCCATCGTCACGACGCTCAACTATCTTCCGCACGAGAAGGAAGTCGATATCGTTCTCGCGAAAGTCAAGAGCTTTGCAGCGACCGAAGCCGGGCGCGATACTGTTTCGAGGATGGTCCGGCTTGCCGACCTGACTCGGTCGGCGTTCATGAACGGCGATCTCTCGACCGTCATGAGCCCGCGCACGGTGATCACATGGGCCGAGAACGCCGAGATCTTCGGGGATGTCGCGTTTGCGTTCCGTGTTACGTTCCTCAACAAATGCGACGAACTGGAGCGCAACCTGGTGGCTGAGCAATATCAGCGCGCCTTCGGGGTCGAACTCAAGGAAAGCGCCGCCAATATCGTCCTTGGCGCCTAAGGAAGCATTCCGACGATGGCAGGTCCCGGCGACAACATAAGAGCAAAGTCCGGTTCGGCGGTGGACACCGAGCCATTGCGCCGCGCGATCAGCGGTTGCGTGCGCTCGGTCGCGGGAAATGGCGAAATCGAGGTGGTGTTTGCCAATGAGCGTCCGGGTCTTGCCGGCGAGCGTGTGCGGCTTCCGGAGCTCTCCAAGCGTCCGACGGCTCATGAACTCGCGGTGACGCGTGGGCTTGGCGATTCCATGGCGCTCAGGCTTGCCTGCCACGATCAGAAGGTTCATGCGGCCATGGCGCCGCAGGGAGCGGATGCACGTTCCGTATTCGATGCGGTCGAGCAGGCGCGCGTCGAGTCTATCGGTGCCTTGCGGATGAGCGGCATGGCCGCCAATCTGCAATCCATGAATGCGGAGAAATACGCCAAGGCGAACTTCTCCGGGATCAACCGGCAGGAGGACGCTCCGCTTTCCGAGGCCGTTGCGATGCTGGTGCGCGAAAAACTGACCGGCGAGAAGCCGCCGGAAAGCGCCGGTAAGGTTCTCGACCTCTGGCGCCCGTTCATTGAGGACAAGGCTGCCGGCGATCTTCAGGATCTATCTGCCGCCATAAACGACCAGAAGGCTTTCGCGAAGGTCATCCGTCACATGCTGAGCGCCATGGAAATGGCCGAGGACTTTGGCGACGAAGCGGACGAAAGCGAGCAGGAAGACACGACCGACGAAGACCAGCCGCGCAGCAACGAAGAAGAACAGGAAAGCGCTGAGAACGAAGCGGGCTCCGATGCTGCTCCTGCCGAAGAGAGCGAAGCCTCCGAAGAGCAGATGGACGACGGCGAGATGGACGGCGCCGAAATCTCCGACGATGAGATGATGGAAGAGGGCGACGAGGATTCCGAGATGCCCGGCGAGATGCGCCGTCCTGCGAGCCCCTTCGACGATTTCAACGAGAAGGTTGACTACAAGATCTATACGCAGGAATTCGACGAGGTCATCACTGCGGAGGAACTCTGCGACGAGGCTGAACTCGACAGGCTGCGCGCATTCCTCGACAAGCAACTCGCCCATCTGCAAGGCGCAGTCGGACGACTGGCTAACCGCTTGCAGCGTCGCCTTATGGCACAGCAGAACCGCTCCTGGAACTTCGATCTCGAGGAAGGTTATCTCGACTCCGCGCGGCTGACGCGCATGGTGATCGATCCGATGCAGCCTCTCTCGTTCAAAATGGAAAGCGACACGCAGTTCCGCGATACGGTAGTGACGCTGGTCATCGACAATTCCGGATCGATGCGCGGCCGGCCGATAACGGTCGCGGCCACCTGCGCCGACATTCTCGCCCGCACGCTGGAGCGTTGCGGCGTCAAGGTGGAAATTCTCGGCTTCACCACCAAGGCCTGGAAGGGCGGCCAGTCCCGCGAGAAGTGGCTTGCCAACGGCAAGCCGGCGACGCCCGGTCGCCTCAATGATCTCAGGCACATCATCTACAAGTCGGCCGACGCACCGTGGCGCCGATCGCGCCGCAATCTCGGTCTGATGATGCGGGAAGGTCTGCTCAAGGAAAATATCGACGGCGAAGCGCTCATGTGGGCGCATAACAGGCTGATCGCTCGGCGCGAGCAACGAAAGATATTGATGATGATCTCGGACGGTGCGCCTGTCGACGACTCGACGCTGTCGGTCAACCCGGGCAACTACCTGGAGCGCCATCTGCGCGCCGTGATCGAGCAGATCGAAATGCGCTCTCCGGTCGAACTCCTGGCGATCGGCATCGGACATGACGTGACGCGCTATTATCGCAAGGCCGTCACCATCGTCGACGCCGACGAGTTGGCAGGTGCGATGACCGAACAGCTTGCGGCACTCTTCGAGGACAAGAAGGCGCGTGGCGACCACATGCGCCGCGCTGGCTAAGCGGCGGCGATGAGAGGATTCGCCGTCGCCTTACTGGTGAGTACCGCCGTCTTGGCCCATGGCACCTCTGCCGAAGAGCCGGTCCAGGCGTCGGTCGCTGGCGAACAGATCCCCTATTTCGACCGCGGCTCCGAGGGCGCCCGCTTCGGCTCTTTCGAGTTTCTCGGCGGTGTCGAGCTGTCGTCACCCGAAGCCAGGTTCGGAGCCTGGTCATCAATCCGCTTCCTACCCGATGGCGTGCATTTCATTGGCGTGCTCGATACCGGTCACTGGCTCAGGGGCGCGATCAAGCGGGATACGGAAGGTCGGCTTTCCGGTATCGAGGATGTGTCGATCGCGTCCATGCGCGATATCGATGGAAGCTATAATCAAAACAAGTGGTCGGTCGACGCCGAAAGCCTCGCGGTTCGCGGCGATGAGGTCTTCGTCGGGTACGAGCAACGCCATCGCGTGACGGCCTTCTCGCCGCTTTCCGAGGTGGAGACCGCGCGCCCGTCCCGCATGGCGCTGCCGTTGCCGTTTCCGGTCAGGCAATTGCGCGGCAATGGCGGTCTGGAGACCCTTGCCGTCGCCCCGATGTCCAGCCCGTTGAAAGGTTCGCTTGTCGCCGTTGCGGAGAAGAGTTTCGATGAGAACGGCAACCTCATTGCAGGCATTCTCGATGGCCCGCTACAGGGCGAGTTCCGGGTCGTATCCCGCGATGGTTTCGATGTGACCGACGGCGTCTTTCTTCCGGACGGCGACCTGCTTCTTCTCAAGCGGCGCTTTACGCTTGCCACCGGTGTCGGCATGCGCATTCTCAGGATCAAGGGGAACACCCTGACGCCCGGTGCCGTGGTTGATGGAGAGGTCGTGCTGGAGGCCAATCTCTCCTACCAGATCGACAACATGGAAGGAATCGACGTAGTTACGGCCGCCGACGGATCCATCCATATCTTCCTCGTCTCAGACGACAACCATTCGATGCTGCAGCGGACGCTTCTTCTGGAGTTTCGGCTTCTTCAATAAAGAACGGCCACGAGGCTGTCGCTGGCGGCCGTCTTTCGTTCGTACCTGAGAAATCAGGCGAGTTTTGCCGGATTTATCGGACGAATGGTGCCCATCAGTGCGCCATAGGGCAGGAGCATTACGAGGCCCGCCAGAATCTTGACGCTGAAATCGCCGATGGCCCAGGATATCCAGCGCGGCGCCTCGGTCGAGAATATCCCGAGGATCGGTGCCCATTCGATGGCAAATCCATCATTGGGGCCGATGAGGGCGAACGCAGCTGCAAAGGCCAGCGAGAAGAAGATCAGGGTGTCGAACATCGAGCCGAGCAGCGAGCCCAGGAGGGGTGCTTTCCACCAGGTCTGGCGGCGCAGACGGTTGAAAACGGTAATATCGAGCAACTGACCGACGAGATAGGCCGTTCCCGAGGCAACGGCGATACGTGGGACTGATGTCACGAAAGAGAGCGTCACACCCACCACGAAGCCAAGGAATACGACACGGCGGGCCATGGATGGTCCGAACTGGCGATTGGTCAGGTCGGTAATGAGGAAGGCGACCGGATATGTAAAGGCGCCGTAGGTGAGAAGGTCACCGAGGTTTATACCGGCCAGGCTGCCCGAAAGCGGATACTGGACCAGGATATTCGAAGCGACGACGACCGTCGTCATGAGCAGGCTGTAGATGACAATATGTTTTGCGTTCAGCATTTTTTTATCCTGGGTGATGCCACCAGTTGGAGTTACGGGGATTCCAAAGGAAAAGGCCTGTACGGCGTGAGCCGTGCAAGCCTTCGGATTCCATCGGAAACTTGCGAAGCTTATGCGGCTTCGGCGGTTTTCTTGACGACCTGGCGACGCAGAAGGCGCGCACGCATGCTCAGTTCGTTTTCATCTGCCTTCAGCAGGAAGGCATCGAGACCACCGCGATGCTCGACCGAGCGAAGAGCCGCAGCCGAAACGCGCAGACGGAAACGTTGACCAAGTGCATCCGAGATCAGGGTCACGTCGCACAGGTTAGGCAGAAACTTGCGCTTCGTCTTGTTGTTCGCGTGGCTCACATTGTTGCCCGACTGGACGCCCTTGCCGGTCAATTCGCAACTGCGGGACATGGTACACCTATTTTTCTTGGCCATTGGATCGGTTCCGGAAACCCGGAGCGCAATCCAACTAAGCATGATTGGAAAGTTGCGGTTCTATAGTCAGACTGGCCGTCCGCGTCAAGCCTAACCTCGGCATTTCCCGCAACGGTGCTGAAATCATGCTATTTTATTGCCATACTCTGGTTCGAAGGTCACTCTCGCACAAGAGGTTCCAGTCTCTCATCACATTGGCCAGTGGCCAGGCTTGGTTTCCATGAAGCGAAGATTGCTCATTCTAGCGGTCGGTTTTGGGTTCGTTGTTTCGGGGGCCTCCTGTGCTGCCGCGGACAATTTTCGTTACGAGACCGAATACAGGATTTCGCTGGGCGTCCTTCCGATCGCGCATGCGTCGTTCGTTACCGAGGTCTTGCGTGCGAACTATACGATCTCGGGCAAGGTCAATTCGCAGGGCATCGTCGATGTCATCGCCAAAATATCGGCTCAGACAAGTGTTTCGGGCACCTTGCGCAACGACCGGATGGAAGCTTCGCGGTATTCTCTCGTCTATAAGACAAACCGCAAGGTGCAGACCTATGACGTCCGTTACAGCAACGGTGATGTGACCAAGGCGGAGATCACGCCGGAACCAAAGGAGCGGCCGAGCAACTGGATCGAGGTGTCCGAAAGCGATCTCAAGGCGGTGCTTGATCCGATCAGCGGAATGATCGTGCCGGACGGTGGAGATGTCTGTCGCAGAACCCTGGCCATATTCGACGGTGAAAGCCGGATGGATCTTGTGCTTACGCCAAAGGGTAGCAGACACTTTTCGGCCGGCTCCGTAGAAGGCGAGGCGATCGTCTGCGGCATTCGCTACGTTCCCAGGTCCGGATTCCGCAAGGGTCGCTCGGATATCGAGTATCTCAGCAAGGCGACCGGTATGGAAATCTGGTTTGCCAAGACGGCGCTGCTGAAGGTATATGCTCCTGTTTACGCTCGCGTCCCGACTCGCATGGGACCACTCTATATCAGAGCCGTAAAGTTCGACGGCTGACGGGATCGCGGGACTTGTTCCCCGAAATGGGGGACAAGGTGAAGACCAAAGCGACGCTGATCGGTTTTACGGCCATCATCATGTGGTCGTTCCTGGCTCTTTTCACTGCTGCATCCGGGAAAATGCCGCCCTTCCAGCTGTCGGCGGTTACCTTTGCGATTGGCAGCCTGCCCGGAATCTTGACCTTTGCCATGAAGCCTCATCGGCTCGCCCTGTTGAAGCAGCCGGCAAAGGTATGGGTCACGGGCGTCGCCGGTTTGTTCGGGTATCACTTCCTATACTTCACGGCATTGCGTAACGCTCCTGCGGTCGAGGCGGGGCTGATCGCTTATCTCTGGCCGCTGCTGATCGTCGTCGGCTCCGCCCTCCTACCGGGCGAGCGGCTGCGCTGGTATCATGTGCTGGGCGCGCTGGCCGGACTGTCCGGCACCATACTGATCGTCGGCAAGAACGGCATCGACTTCGATCCTGCCTTCGCTTTCGGCTACGTCGCGGCATTCCTCTGCGCTTTCACCTGGTCCGGATACTCGCTGCTGACCCGCCGATTCGACGCGGTTTCAACCGATGTGGTGACCGGTTTCTGCCTGGTGACCTCGGTCCTTTCACTTCTCTGCCATCTCGGCCTCGAGACCACTGTTTGGCCTGCCAGCGTCTCGGAATGGGTGGCAGTTGTCGGCCTCGGGCTCTTTCCCGTCGGCGCTGCTTTCTATGCCTGGGATCATGGCGTCAAGAATGGTGACATCCAGATTTTGGGCGCGTCGAGTTATGCCGCGCCGCTTTTCTCGACACTGATCCTGACCGTGTCCGGCTTTGCCGAACCGAGCCTGCGGATCGCGTTCGCTTGCCTGCTTATCACCGGTGGCGCCGTGCTTGCCGCGCGCGACATGTTCCGCCGACGCCAAACGGTGCTGCTGGATACGCAATAACAAACCCAGAGGAGTGACATGGCAGTTCCCGGCACTCTCTCCCTGCTGCTGTCAGTGCTGTCCGGGCTGTTTTATTTCGTGGTCCTTCCGTGGCCCGCCAGCCACCTCCGTGCAATCCTCAAGACGCTTCCAGTTCTGTTGCTGGCGGGGCATGCCTGGTTTACGCACTCGCAGGGACTATTGGTCACCGCCCTGGCGCTAAGCGCGCTCGGTGACGCATTCCTGGCCTACAAGGGCGAACGCGCATTCATGGCCGGCCTCGTCTCGTTCCTGTTGGCGCACGTCGCCTATGGAGCGCTGTTCGTCTCTCTCTCCGATTTTCCCGGGACCTTCGCCGAAATCTGGAGAGTCATAGCGGCAGTCATTTCGATTGCTTTTGTCATACTGTTCGTCGCCTCCCTACGAGCACCGGCGGGTAAGCTCGCGCCTGCGGTATTTGTCTATGGCCTTGCCATTCTCGCGATGGCGTTGCTCTCGATCGCCGTCCCGTCGGCTGCCGTGTTCATAGGAGCTGCGCTGTTCATGAGTTCTGACGCCGTGCTGGCTGTCCAGACATTCATCATGGGACCGGCGCATCGCTGGAGTGGCATCGCCTCATACTACGTCTGGGGGAGTTACTTTGCGGCGCAGTGCATTCTCGCGACGACGCTCGGCGGAGGCCCGGCAGGTCTTTAGCTGTTTCCGGGCGTCCAATCGGGCGGCGCCATTTCGAACGCCGTGAATTCAAACCCTGGCGCCACGGTACAGCCCACGAGCGTATAGTCTCCGAGACTTTCTGCAGCCTGCCAGCAACTGGCCGGAATGACGGCTTGAGGCCTTTCGCCCCTCAGTATCTCCGCACCAAGGACAATTGTCTCGAAGCTCACACCGTCCCGCGAACTGTGGAGCGCAAGCGGCGCGCCGGCATAGTAGTGCCAAACCTCGGCGGCATCGCGCACGCGGTGCCAATGGGACTTCTCTCCCGCCATCAGGAGATAATAGATGGCGGTGGAGTGACCCCGCTCGATGCCGGATGAGTCCCTGAACTTCTCGGTGAACCAGCCGCCCTCGGGATGCCGCTGCATGGCAAGTGCTTCGACAATCTCGTCGGCACGCATCAGAAACTGTCCTTACGCTTGCGAATCTCCGCGAAGACCTCTTCGTCGGACCGGCCTTCCATCAGCAGGTTCCTGCGTATGCCTGGATCGGCTGCCCGCAGAAACGGATTGGTTTCCTTTTCGAGCCCGATGGTTGTCGGCGCGGTGAACTTTCCGTCCGCACGCAACGCCTCGATCTCGGCGAGACGGGTCTTCAGCCTGGCATTGTCCGGGTCGATGCTGATGGCAAAGCGCGCGTTGGACAGTGTGTATTCGTGGCCGAAATAGACCGCCGTTTCGTCGGGCAATGCGGCGAGTTTTTGCAGCGAGTGCCACATGTCCCCCGCAGGGCGTTCAAAGAGCCGCCCGCAACCGAGCGCGAACAGTGTATCGGCGGCGAGGAGAAGTCTGTCGTCAGGAAAATGATAGCAGATGTGGCCTGCGGTGTGGCCGGGGGTTTCGATCACCTGCACGACGTGGCTGCCGAAGTCGAAGATGTCGCCGTCGCCGACAGCGCGGTCCAACCCGGGTATCGCTACCGCTTCGTTCCGGGGGCCGATGATCTCGCAGCCGAAATGATCTTTCAGCGCCAGATTTGCTTCCACATGGTCGCCATGGTGATGGGTGGTGAATATATGGGTGAGCTTCCATCCGCGTCGTTCCGCCGTTGCGACGATCGCCGAATACTCCGGTGCATCGATCGATGCGGTGAGATTGCTTTCGGGACAGTGCAGGAGGACACCAAAATTGTCGCTCCGGCACAGGAACAGTTCAAGCTCCAGGGCTTTCATCAGGTCGATCCATCTCTGCTTTGCCGATCGGAATGTAGCGCCTTCCACCTTGAAGTCCACCCGGCGCCTGTTATCAATTGAAGTATGCATATCGATATCGTCGATCTCCGCCAGTTCTACCATTCCAGGCTCGGGCACATGGCCGAGCACTCGATCGCCATGGCGCTGTCGTCACTCTGGGCCCGTCTGCCACAGGAGCGACTCGTCGGGCTCGGCTATTGCGTGCCCTTCCTCGATCGGTTTCGGGGAGATACGGAAAGGACATTTGCCTTCATGCCCGCAGGGCAGGGAGCCGTGAACTGGCCAATCGGCGAACCCTCGGCCACGGCTTTGGTATTCGACGAGGAACTGCCATTGCCGGATTCCTCTATCGATCGTGTGCTGATGGTGCATTCTCTGGAGTTCGCCGAAAACCCGCGGGAGACGCTGAAAGAAATCTGGCGAGTATTGGCGCCGGGCGGTCGGCTGGTGATCGTTGTTCCGAACCGGCGCGGGGTTTGGGCGCGTATGGAACACACGCCTTTCGGTTCCGGACGACCATATTCGCGCGGGCAATTGACGGCGCTTTTGCGTGAGACCAATTTCACACCCGGGGCATGTGCGGAGGCGCTTTTCTTCCCTCCCTCGAAGATTCGCGCGGTCCTTCGACTGCGCCAGAGTTTCGAGCGTTTGGGGCGTTTCGTGTGGCCGGCTTTCTCCGGCGTCATTGTCGTCGAGGCGCAGAAGCGCCTTTACCAGGGGTTGCCGGTGGCCGTGCGCTCATCCCGTCGTGTTTTTGCACCTGTCATGACGCCTCAAGGTGTACCGACGACGCGGGTGAAGACCGAGACGTGAATGAAGTGCTGCGACCCGTCACCCTCGACAAAAACCGGTTTCCGTTCTAATGGCACATGACCCCAATCGACGGGCGCAGGCCCGGATTCTTCAAGACAGAAAGCCAGTTCGATGAGCAGCGAAATGACGAAACCCACGCCGCGTCCGGGAATTCTGGACATTGCCGCCTATGTGCCCGGCAAGGAGCACGCTCCCGGCGTTGCCCGTGTGTTCAAGCTGTCGTCGAACGAAACGCCTCTCGGCCCCAGTCCCAAGGCAATAGACGCGTTCAAGCAGAGCGCGGGCCACCTCGAGCTCTATCCCGACGGGCAGGCCACTGCATTGCGCGAAGCGATTGCCGGTGTTCACGGATTGAATCCGGCCAACATCCTGTGCGGCAACGGTTCGGACGAGCTTCTCGGTCTGCTCTGCCATGTCTATCTCGGCGCCGGTGATGAGGGGATCATCACCGAGCACGGCTTCCTCGTCTACAAGATCCAGATCCTCGGCGCGGGGGCGACGCCGATCGTCGTCAAGGAGAAAGACTGCACGGTCGATGTCGACGCGATCCTCGCGGCCGTTACCGACAAGACCAAGATCGTTTTCATTGCCAATCCTGGCAATCCGACAGGAACATATATCCCGGCAAGCGAAATCCGCCGCCTGCACGCCGGACTTCCGGGCCATGTCGTGCTGGTGCTCGATGCTGCCTATGCGGAATATGTCCGGCGCAATGATTACGAGGCCGGCGTGGAGCTGGTTTCGGGCAGCCGCAATGTGGTGATGACCCGCACTTTTTCGAAAGTCTACGGGCTCGCAGCCCTGCGCATCGGCTGGATCTACGCGCCGGCGGACATCATCGATGCCCTCAATCGCGTTCGTGGGCCGTTCAACCTCAATGCCCCGGCGATAGCTGCCGGCGCTGCCGCCATCCGGGATCAGGCCTTCGTCGAGAAGGCTGTCGAGCACAATCGCATCTGGATCGACAAGGTGTCGGCTGCGCTTACCGCGATCGGACTGAAAGTGACGCCATCGGTCGCCAATTTCGTCCTGATCCACTTCCCTGACGTCGATGGCAAGCGGGCGTCGGAGGCGGACGAATTCCTGACAAGCCGAGGCTACATTCTGCGCGCCGTGCGCGGCTATGGCTTTGCCAACTCCCTGCGCATGACGATCGGCAGCGAGGAGGCCAATCGCGGCGTGATCGATACGCTTGGCGAGTTCATGGGGCGTAACTGATGTCCGCGGCGCAATTCGACAAAGTCGCCCTGATCGGTATCGGTCTGATCGGTTCCTCGATTGCGCGCGACATCAAGGAGTTGGGCCTGGCGCGAGAGGTCGCGATCTCGACGCGTTCGCCCGAGACGCTCAGGCGCGCCGAGGAACTCGAGCTTGGGACCAGTTATGCGCTTTCCGCTGCTGAAGCAGTGGAGAATGCCGATCTCGTTATCGTTTCGGTGCCGGTCGGCGCCTCGGAGAGCGTCGCAAAGCTGATTGCGCCTCGTCTGAAGCCTGGGGCCATTGTCACTGATGTTGGATCAACCAAGGCTTCTGTCATCGCCCAGATGGCGCCCCACATGCCTTCGAATGTTCATTTCATTCCCGGTCACCCGCTGGCCGGGACGGAGAAATCTGGCCCGGATGCCGGTTTCAGCGGTCTTTTCCACGGTCGGTGGTGCATCCTGACGCCGATTTCAGGCACGGATGCACAAGCGCTTGAGCGGTTGACGGCCTTTTGGGAGGCGCTCGGCTCGCGGGTCGACGAGATGGATCCGGAACACCATGACAAGGTGCTCGCTATCGTATCCCATCTGCCGCATATCATCGCCTACAACATTGTCGGGACTGCTGACGACCTTGAGACTGTAACCGAGTCTGAAGTCATCAAGTATTCGGCCTCCGGTTTTCGCGATTTCACACGTCTTGCGGCATCCGATCCGACGATGTGGCGCGACGTCTGCCTGCACAACAAGGACGCCATTCTGGAAATGCTGGCGCGCTTTTCCGAGGATCTCGCTTATCTCCAGCGGGCGATCCGCTGGGGCGAGGGAGACAAGCTGTTTGAACTCTTCACCCGGACGAGAGCCATCCGCCGATCCATCATCGAAGCCGGCCAGGATGTCGATGTGCCGGATTTCGGGCGTCACGCACTCGACAAGAAGCACTAGGTTCTGTTTTTCATCCAGAATCTCAAAGCGGCGGCAAAACGCCGATCGGAATGATGCCGAGTGAGACCACGCCGTTTGTCAGGTTCAGGTCCGCACTACCGGAGTCCTTGCCGCTGAAGAGGGCCGTGAGCAACTTTGCGGCGCCGCCGAAGGTTTCAGCTGCGTCAGGGAAAGCCGTGCCGAGGGCGCTGCTCCATGCGTCGACCTTTTCCAGTTCGACATGCAATTGGCCTGACAGATTGCCGTCGTCGCCCACAGAGAGGGGCCCGCTTATGGTGATCACGCGGCCCTCGCCGATATCGACAACGAGACGGCGTATTTCGCCGCGGGTTCCATAGAGCCCCTTGTACGTGCCGTTATGGAAATCGAGATAGCCCGCCTTGCCGAGCAGTGTCAGGTCAATGCTTGCGGAAACCGGCGGCAACGGCACCGGATCGCTGCCGCGCTGCGATATAACGGTGTCCTTGATGAGAATGGCGGCGTCTAGATCGGCGCCCGAGCGGCGAAGGTGAAGCTCTCCGTGAGAAGCATCCGCGTCGAGCGTGTCGCCGTTGATGACAGTCGTTACGCTGCTTTTGAGTTTTTCGGCGACGAGCGATGTTCGGGACATCCCCTCCAATCCGGCATTGACGCTTGACCGGAGGCGATCCCATTGGAGCGAAAGGGTAATCCCGAGA
Source organism: Rhizobium sp. (assembly GCA_041675415.1). Taxonomy (GTDB): domain Bacteria; phylum Pseudomonadota; class Alphaproteobacteria; order Rhizobiales; family Rhizobiaceae; genus Allorhizobium. The sequence continues at coordinate 14,566 of JBAYTX010000016.1, forward strand.
GCGGAGCGGATTTCGGCGGGCCCGTCCATTTCCCAGACGATGTGGCCGGGGGCATAGACCTGTGCGGCAGAACGCATGGCGCCGAAGGAAGCGGAAAGCCCGTTGTAGTGATCATCGACGGCGATTCCGGAACAGAATAGGCCGATACGAAAGGGAAAACCGCGCAAATCCATGTCGCGGCATTCAACGACGGCGCCTACCGGGTTGTCGCGATCGAAGAGACTGGCAAGGCGTCTCTCCAGCATGGTTGCGGCCAGCAGCCAGGCTCCGCTATAGACGATCACGGCAAGGGACACGAGCAGGCCAAGGATGACGACTTTACGGGTAACGTTAGTCTGGCCGGACCGGGTTGACGTCGCCATCGGGCGCTCCAATCATGGAATGATTTTCATCAATCTGAATTGATATGCGATATGGACGAATTTTGGGTCTTTGGCTACGGATCATTGATGTGGAATCCCGGCTTTCCATTCGAGGAAAGGGTGGAGGCCCGGGCCTACGGCTATCGACGGTCGCTATGCGTACGCTCGTGGGTCCATCGCGGAACGATGGAACGCCCCGGCCTCGTTTTGGGTCTCGATCGGGGTGGCTCATGCCGTGGCGTTGCCTTTCGCGTGGCGCTTGAAGAGCGAGACAGCACGCTTGACTATCTGCGCCAGCGTGAGCTGGTTACCCATGTCTACCGCGAGCGGTCGATGCCGATAGCGCTCGGGGACGGCCGCAATGTACGTGCGCTGACTTATGTCGTCGATCGCACCCATCGCCAGTATGCCGGCGCGATCACCGTTGCGGAGGCAGCGCGGGTTGTCGGTGAAGCGCAGGGTCAGTCCGGTCCCAACCATGTCTATGTTGCCAATACCATCGCCCACCTTCAGGAGATGGGGATCCGTGACCACTGGTTGGAACGTGTCGCTGCCGAGATCTCGCTTGCTGGCGGTGACGTCCCTCAGGCATGAGGACCTGTCAGTGCGCCGTACCCGTCTTCGCCGACGCGAGTTCGGCAAGCCGCCTTTTCGCTGTTGGCGGCAGGGGCAGGTGCGGGTTTTCCTTGGCCGTCTCGACGAGCAACTCGTCACTCGCGGCTTCCAGAACCTTTATCAGCCTGTCATAGAAGGCATCCGGATCGAGGCCCGCCTCAATCGGCGGCAAGATCCTTACCTTGAAATGGCCAGGGAAGCGCAGAAATTTCCGTCTCGGCCAGAATAACCCGGGATGCATGGCCACGGGAACAACCGGCACCTGAAGATCACGATAGATCCGCGCGATACCATATTTGTAATTCGGTTCGGCACCCGGTGCGCGCCGCGTTCCCTCCGGGTAGATGATCAACTGGCGGCCGTTCTTCATCTCCATTTCGGTTCGCTTCATGACGTCAACCATGACCTTGCCCCGAGCGCCGCGATTGACCGGAATCATGCGTTGTTTCATCGCATACCATCCGAATAGCGGAATCCACATCAGTTCGCGCTTGAGGATGTAGACCGGATCGTCGAGCCAGGGCAGCAAGGCAAAAGTGTCCCAGAACGACTGGTGCTTCGGTGCAAGTATGTAGCCGCCCTTCGGGATGTTCTCGAGACCTTCGATCGTGAAGGTCGTACCGACGATCTTTTCCATCAGCCAATGGCAGGAGAGCGCCCAGTTCTTTGGAACGGAAAAGGCCTTCTTGCGTGGCATGAGGAAATAGACCGGCGAAAAGACGATCATCCTCAAAACGAGATTGGCGTAGAAGGCAGCATTGAACAGAATGGAACGCAAGACGATCATGAGGTGCTTTCCCAGGGCATTGTGGGAACGTGCCTATACGAAATCACTCTCAAGAGAAAGCGGCAGAGGCGTCTTTTGCTACCGGCATCATCCCGCGCTCCTGGCTTGCGTCCCGGTCGATCGCAACCCGTCACCCATGCTCCAGCCGATGACGCCGCGAGTGACGGCGATCAGCATTTTTCCATATTCCGAGAGCAGAGTTCGAAGCACACTCGGATTGGTGAACCAGTCGGTGGTCTTGAGGTCGGAGTTTACGACCGGATAGGCGACGAACCGCGTTGCACGGTCCACGCGCCGCAACTCCATCAGGCTTCGTGGCATGTGATAATTGTTGGTGACGACAAGGACACTGTCGTATCCGCGATCATGGATCCATCGGGAGATTTCGTTGGCATTGCCGATCGTGTCCAGCGCCTCGTAGCCGATATCGACACAGCAGTCGAAGAGATCAGCCGAGCTTTGCGTCATTTTGCGGATCTGCGCAGGCGTGGTTGCCGGATGTACGCCGGAAATCAGCAGGCGGCGACCGGAGCCGCGGCGTAACAGCTCGACCGCCTGGTCGATACGCTGGTAACCCCCGGTGAGGACTACGATCGCATCCGCCTTCTGTTCCATTGGCGGCACAAGCGTCGTGACCGTATCGGCAAAATGAAGAAAGCCGCCCAGAATTACGGCGCAGACAAATATCGTGACAATCCCGGCATAGCGCAGGAAACGACGCAAGCGTCCGCGGCGCGCAAAAATGCCGCCAGCTGGGCGTTGCGGCGGCACCTTCCGGGATGCTGTCTTGCGTGTCATCCGACCCATTGTCATGTCTCGTGCATACCGCCCTTTTACTACGTGGAACAGGCGGCTTTATGGCAATTCAACAGCCTTTCGACTCAGTCGTTCAAAAGGCCATCGGTGCGTGCGGGATCAGAGCGGATCAGATCAATCTCGTAAATAGTTCTTATAACGGTAAGTCGGGCGGTAAGTGTCGTCAGGAGGGCAATGACGATCATGGTCGCGAATATGCCGATATACCCAGCATAGCCGATGCTGAAAGTGCCGAAGAGTGCCGCGGCCTGATCGCTTTGCGGCGTGGCCAGAGTCCGGCTTTGCCAGTAGCTTGCAATCGCGAACAGTGCGGCTGCCAGCATGCCACCCGCCACCGCTCCCTTGAGACTGATCTTCAGAAAGTGCTTCTGGAACTCCTGGGCGACAAAGCTGCCTTCCGCGCCCACGAAGTGCAGGACTTCGATGATATGACGGTTGCCGGAAAGGGCGCCGCGCGTCGCGAACACGACGGTCAGCACCATGGCGACGAAGACGAGCACCAAGATGCCGGACCCGATGAGAACGGTCGTTCGCGCCATGGAAACCAGTCGGTTCACCCAGGTACGATGGTCATCGAGAAAGGCCTGCGGCACCTCGGTTTTCAAAAGCTCGCGCATGGCGGCGAAATCCGGCGGGTTGGTCTCGTCTATGGTAATGATGACAAGACGTGGAACCGGCAGGTCCTCGAGGTCGAGGCCGGTGCCCAGCCAGGGCTCAAGCAGTCGCGCGGTGGCATCGTCATCCATGATGACACCATCCTTCGTGCCGACGAAGGTGAGCGCCAGATCGCGGGCACGCACCAGCGCCTTGTTCATGTCCAGAGTGTCGTCCGGTTTTATCTGGATCGTAATCTCTCGGGAAATCTGGCTTTGCCAGCCGGCGGCGGTTGCCCGCACCATGCTGACGGCGCCGAGCGTGAGGCAGGCGAGAAAGGCCATGATGGCGATCACCACCATCAGGGCGTTTCCCTGGATATTCGAGGACGGTAGGATAGGCGCGGTCGGACGCACATGCATCTCCGTCCGGCGTTGGGACTGCGGTTGAATGCTGTGCGGCAGTGGGCGGTCCTGATCAGTCATAGATTTCCAGCCGTCCGTCGGTGAGGATCATGCGTCGTGCATCAATCTGGTCCATTAGCGCAAAATCATGCGTCGCGATGACGACGGCGGTTCCGAGGCGGTTGAGTTCGAGGAACAGGCTGAGCAGCCGCCGGGCCATGGGAGGATCGACATTGCCGGTCGGCTCGTCGGCCAGCAGGATTTCAGGACGGTCGATAAGCGCGCGAGCGATTGCCACTCGCTGTTTCTCTCCGCCCGACAGCACCGGCGGCAAAACATTGATCCGCTCCCCGAGCCCCACCCATTTGAGGAGTTCGATGACGTCCTTCCGATAGGTGTTTTCTTCCTTGCCCCTCACCCTCAACGGGAGCGCGACATTCTCGTAGGTCGTCAGGTGATCCAGAAGTTGAAAATCCTGAAAGACGATCCCGACGCGCCGCCGCAGCATAGGAAGCTCGTTGCGCGGGATCTGAGTGATGTCGCGTCCAAAACTGCGAATGAGACCGCGTGTCGGCTGGAGAGACATGAAAAGGAGGCGCAGCAGGGTGGTTTTTCCAGCGCCCGAAGGCCCGGTGAGAAACTGGAAGGAACGCTTCGGGATGTCGAAGGACAGATCCCGGAGGATTTCCGGTCCCATACCATAGCGCAAGCCGACATTTTCGAAGTGGATCAAAGGATGGCCCAGTCTGACAACTTTTGAGATCAGGCGACTTGTTAACACGGATGGTTAACAGCCGGTAAACTCTTATCGAAAGACGGCCTTTTTGCCGGATCTTTGCGAAGCATTAACCATTTGAATTTACGACTGGGAGGGATTCGTTTCAATGCCCAGATTTCGTGCTGCCCGGCGAGCATGCGAATGGCGAGGACAAGATGAGCGCATTCCGCTACCGAAAAGAGTCGGCCGATGCGGGCATCGATCTCCTGCCGCCCGAACGGCGGGCGCGGACAATGCACCGCCATTCGTTCATCGGGCCGGCTGATATCGTCGACGCCCATTTCGTTACCATCAGAGATATTCCTCGGCCCGATTTCGCCCGTCGACGGTTCAACGACAATGAGCCATTCCCTGGTATGTTTCGCCGCCCGGATGGACGCGCCAGTCCGGCCAGATTGTTGGGGGCAGCGATCGGAAGTGTTGAAACGCTACTCGAACGGCTCTCGGACAGGAGCTACGCGGTGCTGGTCGCATCCGTATTCTCCGGCGTGTTTGCCCTCGCGGGTGTTCTTTCGGGAAGCGGAACATCGTCCATGCAATCGATCCCGGATGCATCGGCACTCGATATAACGCATGTCAGCCTCACGCCTCAGGATGCCAATGGCATGCGCGTGCTGCTGATCAACGCCATCGTGGAAAATCGCAGCACGGGCCGGGTTCATGTGCCCACAGTGCGTGCCGATCTGCTGTCGAACGGCGAGATCGTCGCGAGCACGCTGATTGCCGCCCCTGTTGATGTCATTGATGCGGGCCACAGCCGGGGGTTCTCAGCCCGACTTCAGCATCCCGGTGGAAAATTGCCTGAATTGCGGCTTTCTTTCGCGGAAGCGGATGCCTCGAGCATCTGAGTATGGTATCGCCGGGCAATCTGTCGGCTGCTGGTGATTGCCGGCGCTGCCAGTCATCCCATGGAGTGAAGAATGCCCGTCGTCCGCGGAAAAAATATCGAGCCTCTCTATACCGCCGAGCAGATCGCGGAGAGAAACCGGCAGTTGGCCAAGGAGATCTCTGAAGGTCCCTGTGATGACCTGCTGGTCATTTCGGTGCTCAAGGGATCCTTCATCTTCGCGGCAGATCTCATCCGCGCCCTGCATGATGCCGGTCTGGCGCCGGAGGTCGAGTTCATCACGCTTTCGAGCTATGGAACCGGCACGGTCTCGCAAGGGGTTCGCATCATCAAGGATATTGATAGCGACGTGCACGGACGCAACGTGCTCCTCATCGACGATATTCTCGAGTCCGGTCGGACACTGCTTTTCGCCAAGACACTGATGTATGAACGCGGCGCCAGTAACGTCACGATCGCCGTGCTGCTCGACAAGAAAGTGAAGCGTCGCGAGGTTCTTGAAGCAGACTATGTCGGCTTCGAATGCCCCGACTACTTCGTCGTCGGCTACGGTATGGACGTGGCCTATGCTTTCCGGGAGTTGCCCTTCGTCGGGGTGGTTACCGGCGACGCGGAACCGGGCGATCAATAGCGTCTCGCGAAGACGTCTTGTTAACCATGCGGGCGTTCCTGCCTCATTCTGTTTACCGATCGCAAAGAAAACTCTGATGATTTGCGGTCCGGGGCATGAATGAACGACGGGAGCACAGCGCGGTCATGGCAAAAATCCTCATTGCTGAAGATGAAGACTCGCTGCGCGCTTTCGTGGCGCGCGCTCTGCGGCTCGACGGGCATGAGACCTGCGAAGCGGCCGATGGTGCCGAAGGTCTGGAACGTCTGGCTGAAGCGCCGTTCGACCTGCTCCTCTCGGATATACGCATGCCGGTGATGGACGGCATCGAGCTTGCACATCGCGCCTCGTCCACCTTTCCAGGCTTGAAGATCCTGCTGATGACAGGGTATGCCGAACAGCGCGAACGTGCCGACGACCTGATGGCGAAAGTGGTGGATGTGGTTGACAAGCCTTTCGCTCTCCCAGATATCCGCGCTGCAGTTGCCAGGGCGCTCGCAGGTTAAGGATTCACGGTACAGCGATTCACATCACTGAATATCGAGCAACCGTTCGAGATAGCGCCGCTCGGCTTCGGGACTCATGTTGTCTCCAAGTTTCTCACGTATGGCGTCGAGAATCTCGCGGGCACGCTGGACATCGATCTCGTCGGGGACCTTCACCCTTTCACCGAAATCCGGACCTGAACTCGAGCGTGGGCGACCGAGTGGATCACGCCCGGTCTGATCGCCCTCCTGTGCGTTCTGTCCCTGACCCGGCCCGCGCATTGCCTGCATCATTTGGCCCATCATGTCGCGTGCGCCCTGACGCAGCGCCTCAAGTGCCTTGCCCTGACCTTCGACCGCGCGGTCGCCCTGTCCTTTTCCAAGGGCCTCGCCAGCACCCTTCATTTCGCGTTCAGCCTCCCCAAAGCCCTCACCGGGTTTCACCCCGAGGCCCTTCAGGCCTTCCTTCAGTTCACCGAGCTTTTTGCCGAGACCCTCTTGTTGTTCACGCAGGTTCTTGAGTGCGTCGCGCAGTTCCTGAGCGGTCATCCGGTCGGTCGGCGAGGACTGCTGGCCCTGCTGCGGCGGCCGGTCGAGAAATTCGCCGTCCTCGCCATCGCCCGGATCCCCGCGCTGCATGCGATCTTTCAGAGCCTGATCGAGGCGAAAGGTCTCGTCCATGAGCTTTTGCTGTTGCTGCATCACCTCGCCAAGCTTGTCTATCTGCTGGCGCAACTGGCTGTTCTGTTGCTGGTTGCCTTGCTGCGGTCTGCCGGCTTGCAGATTGTTCATCATCCTTTGGAGTTCTGACAGCATCTCCCTTGCGGCGTCGCGGCTTCCCGAGCGGGCGAGATTCTCGATCTGGTCCAGCATGTTTTCGAGGTCTCGCTGGCGCAATACGTTCTGTGCGGATTCCTGCCGGTTCTCGGAACCGGCATTCGGCTGGCGTTCGGCCATTGCCTTCATGAAATCCTGCATCGCAGAGCGAAGCTCGTCCATCAGTTTCTTGATTTCCTCGTCGGGGGCGTTGCGCTCCAGCGCATCGGAAAGAGCTTGCTGGGCGTTGCGAAGCTTCCGCTCGGCGAGTGAGAGGTCTCCATCGTCGATGCCGAGTGCAATCTCCCAGAGATAATCGGCGGTGTCCTTGAGATCGTCGGTCGTGCGTGCGAGTTTCATGCGTGCAAGAGCGGACTGGATCAGAAGGAAATGAGCAAGGTTCGGTATCGTTTCATCGGCACGAACCGAGAGCGCCTCGTTGAGTCTGATCGCTTTCGGCAGGTCGCGGGTGTCGAGCGCGAGGACCTGACGCTCCTCGGCAACGGCCGCAGCCAAAGGTTCAACGAAATTGTGAGCCGGCAGGACCATGTCGTAAGGCTGGCTGCGGCCCGTCTGACCGGAGCCGTCACGCGCAACGAGCGTGATCCGGACCTTCTTTCCCGCAAGCGGATGCTCGGTCAGATTCCGGCTCGATACGCCCTTACTGTTGCGAGCGTTGTGACGGGGGAGGTCGAGCTTGTATTCCGGCGGCGGGTAGATCGGCGTGGCTCCGGATTTGCTTTGGAGCGGTTCAATCTCCGCATAGGCCCGCTGAAGGCCGTAGTCGTCGCTCGCTGTGAAACTGATCTCAAGAGCGCCATTGGCACTGCGGCGCGGTGTCCCGTCAAAGGCGATTTCCGGTGCCTTGTCTGAAATCACGTTTATGACCCATTGCTTTGAACCGGCCATTAGTGTGCCACTGTCAGTGATCTCCATAGCGAGCGTTCGGGTATCGAGGGTCGGGACTGAGTTCGCACTTCCCATGGCCCCGGATTTCGCGGGCGCATCGGCAGCCGTTAAATCGATGACGTCATCGCCGCCGGCCTTGCGGAATGACACTTGTTCGTCGCCGTTTCCGCCACTGATGCGGACCGTCATTGCGGAATGCTGGGGAACACCAACGGTACCTGCCTCGGAGCCCGCGGATTCGCGACCGGTCAGAAAAATGGGCGCCCGACCCGTATAGGGGGGTGGCGTAATCCAAGCGTCGACACGAATCTCGGGCGCGGAGGTGCCTGCCTGCTGCTGGCGAAAAGCATCAGCGATACTGCCGGCGCTGTTCGAGCCGGAATAGGCAAACGCCGTGGCGAAAAGCAGAGCCGGAATCGCGCGTAGCGCATAGTGATCGAACCGAGCGATGTCGGGGCGGGGCAGGCCTGCGTCGAGGGCGGCTATCGTCTCGGCCATGCGGCGCTGGTGTTCCTGCCAGAGAGTGCGGGCAAACGGCGTTTCGAAAGCTGGCTCGTCTTCTTGAACCGCGACCGGCTGGTGAGGCAGATGATTGCGCTCCTCGAGAAGGCGGTCCGCTTCTTCCGGCCCCGGCCAGCGAAGTTTTGCGAAAGGCAAGAGGGAGGCGATGAAGGCGAAAGTGATGATGAACACCAGACCGAGACGCGGCCAATCCGGCAATTGTCTGTAGACCCCGAACCAGGCCAGGGAGACGAAGATCGCGGCAATGCCGAGAGTCGGCACGAGATGCGGCAGAAAGCGCTCCGAGAACAGGACGACCCGCGCGAGGAAGCGCTTTGCGGCCACGCGGCGCGCAAGCTCGGGATCTGTCCGCAAGGCGCCACTCCTGTCATTGCCCGGGTGAGGAGCATTCATCCGTCAGGTCTCTCGCTATGCCTTCGGCTGTTGCCGTCGCATCCCGATGTGGGGTGCGCGAGAGACAGGATAGCAGCCTTTGTGGCGAAGACGAGGGCGAAGCCTCATCCTCTCCCGTTTTTCGTCCGGAATCGCTGAAAAGTGAATGCCGTTCAGTCCAGCCAGGCTGGTATCGAATCCAGGGCGATCAAGTCTTCGAAGCTCGGGCGCGGGCGGATCACGTGGAATGCGCTGCCCTTAACGAGCACTTCGGGGATCAGCCGGCGGCTGTTGTAGGTGCTCGCCTGGACCGCTCCATAGGCTCCCGCCGAGCCGACTGCCATCAAATCTCCGGGCCGCGGCATGGTCATTTCGCGATCGAGGGCCAGGTAATCCCCGGTTTCGCAGACCGGGCCAACGACATCGGCGCGGATGCGCGGAGCGTTGGCAGCAGACAAGATCACCGGGCGGACTTCATGATGGGCGTCGTAAAGTGTCGGGCGGATGAGATCGTTCATCGCAGCGTCCACGATCACGAAGGTCTTGTGCCCGCCATCCTTCACATAGATGACTTCGGTCACCAGGATGCCGGCATTGCCGACCAGGAGACGCCCTGGTTCCGTGACGATCTTGCAACCAAGGCCGCTCAGCTGGTCCTTGACGATGGCGGCATAGGCATCCGGTTCGGGTGGCGGATTGTTGTCGTCGCGATAGGGGATGCCTAGGCCGCCGCCGACATCGACATGGTCGATCGCGTGACCGTCGCCGCGAAGGGTGTCCACCAGTTCGCGCAACAACTTGAATGCGTCCTCGAAAGGCTGCAATTCCGTGATCTGGCTGCCGATATGCATGTCTATGCCGGTAACCTTGATTCCGGGAAGGGAGTCGGCGTGGGCATAGACGGCGCGCGCCCGGTCGAACGAAATTCCGAACTTGTTTTCCTTCTTGCCGGTCGAAATCTTTGCGTGGGTGCGTGCATCAACATCCGGATTGACGCGGAAGGAGACATGCGCGACCTTGCCGGCTTTTACGGCGCGCTGGTTGAGGACTTCGAGTTCCGGCTCGGACTCGACATTGAAGCAGTAGATCCCCGCTTCAAGCGCCAGGTCCATTTCATGGATTGTCTTGCCGACCCCTGAAAACATGATCCGGGCGGCGGGTATCCCCGCCGCTATCGCACGGCGCAACTCGCCTTCCGAGACGACATCGACGCCCGCGCCCAGTCTTGCCAACGTCCTGAGAACGGCCTGGTTGGAGTTGGCCTTCACGGCGTAGCAGACCATGGCGTCGGCGCCTTCAAAGGCCCTGGAGAAGACCTTGTAGTGCCGCTCGAGCGTTGCCGTAGAATAGCAATAGAAAGGCGTTCCGACCGCCTTGGCTATTTCCGGAACGGGCACATCTTCGGCGTAGAGAACGCCATCACGATACTCAAAGTGGTTCACGGGAGTGGCCTGTCAAAGAAGGGGGTCGAGTATGAACCGCTCGTCCGGCGGTGCGGCTTGCTTCTTGGTCGTCAGTTTGTTCTGGTCGGCAAGCGGCATGCTGGGCGGATCGAGATCAGCCTTGCGTCCGCAACCGGAAAGTACCACGGAGACCGCAGCCAGAAGGCCAGCAGCAACTAACAAGCGTCGAAGCGTCTCTACCATCATCTTGCCCAACCGGAAAATCGACACCCTAGCCTGTAGCGAAAAATATGATCCTTGTGCACCCTCAATCTTTTGATGGGCTTGCAAACCAATGTGATCAATTGCGGGTCCGCCACCAGGCGATTTGCTTGCGTACTTCGGACGGCGCGGTGCCACCATAGCTCTTGCGGCTCGCGACGGACGCTTCCACCGTCAACACGTCGAATATGCCCGCGGTAATCGACGGATTGATCGACTGGAGATCTCCGAGCGTCAACGCCGAAAGGTCGCAGCCTTTCTGCTCGGCCAGTGCCACCGCCTTGCCGGTGGCATGATGGGCATCGCGGAATGGAAGACCTGCTTCCCGGACCAGCCAGTCGGCAAGATCGGTCGCTGTTGAATAGCCAGAGCCGGCGGCCGCCTTCATCCGGTCCGCACGCACCGTCATGTCGCGCACCATGCCAGTCATCGCGGCGATTGCCAGTTCAAGGCTTTCAGCGCTGTCGAAGACCTGTTCCTTGTCTTCCTGCATGTCCTTGGAATAGGCGAGCGGCAGACCTTTCATCACCGTCAGAAGCGCCACCAGCGAGCCGTTGATGCGGCCGGTCTTGGCGCGCACCAGCTCGGCCGCATCGGGGTTCTTCTTCTGCGGCATGATCGAAGAGCCTGTTGAAAATGCGTCGGAGAGGCGGATGAAGCCGAATTGCGGTGTCGACCAGATGACGATCTCTTCGGCCAGCCGCGACAGGTGCGTGGCGCAGATGGAGGCAATCGACAGGAATTCCAGAGCGAAGTCGCGGTCCGACACGGTGTCGATCGAATTGCGGGTCGGTTCGCGGAAGCCGAGCGCCCCGGCCGTCATGTGTCGGTCGATTGCAAATCCTGTGCCGGCGAGCGCCGCAGCCCCGATCGGGCTTTCATCCATGTGCTCGATCGCGTGGCGCACGCGCTGGCGGTCACGGCCGAACATTTCGACATAGGCCATGCAGTGGTGGCCGAAGGTCACCGGCTGGGCGGTCTGCAAATGAGTGAAGCCGGGCATGACGGTGTCGGCATGTTCCTCGGCGCGGTCGAGGAAGGCGGCGATCAGCGCGGTCAGCGAGGCCTCGACCTTCTGCAACTCTTCCTTGACCCAGAGGCGGAAGTCGAGCGCCACCTGGTCGTTGCGCGAGCGGGCGGTGTGCAGCCGGCCGGCGGCCGGGCCGATCAGCTCTGCCAGCCGCGCCTCGACGTTCATGTGGATGTCCTCGAGCTTGCGTGAGAACTCGAATCTGCCGCTTTCAATCTCTGACAGGATCGTGTTCAGGCCGTGAACGATCTTGTCTTTGTCTTCCGCCGATATAATGCCTTGATGGGCAAGCATGGTGGCATGCGCTACCGAGCCGCGGATATCCTGGGCATAAAGCTTCTTGTCGAAACCGATAGAGGCATTTATCTCCTCCATGATGGCTGCGGGTCCGGAGGCGAACCGTCCGCCCCACATCTGGTTGGAGGATTTCGTGTCCTTGGTATCCTCGGCCATTTCATGCCCATCCTGGAGAATTAGATGACAGAAAAAAGACCCCTCGGACTTCCTTCCGCCAAGCTGGTTGCTATTGCGGCGATTGCCGGGATCGTGGCCGGCGCGGCTGCGGTATACGTGAAGCAGACGGTGTCTGGCAATGGCGAGCTTACAGCAGACGCGGGGCAGTGCGAAGGAACTGTCGAGAAAGCGGCTTCCCTGAAACCGTTCACGACAGGCGATGTCGCCGCAATGATCGCCGTGACCGAGCCACGCATGATCAATGACGTGGCGTTCAAGGATGCTGCCGAGAAAGACGTGTCGCTCAGCAATTTTGCCGGCAAGACCGTGCTTCTCAATCTCTGGGCGACCTGGTGCGTGCCGTGCCGGGAGGAAATGCCGGCACTCAACGCGTTGCAGGAGGCCGAGGGCAGCGACAAGTTCCAGGTGCTGGCGATCAATATCGACACCGGCGCGGCCGACAAGCCCAAGGCCTTCCTGGAAGAAATCGGCATCGACAGCCTCGGCCTCTACCGGGACAGCACGATGCGCGTGTTCAACACGATGAAGAAGGAAGGCCTCGCCTTCGGCCTGCCGGTCACGCTGCTGATCAACGACAAGGGCTGTCTGCTTGGCGCGATGAACGGGCCTGCGGCCTGGGACAGCAAGGACGCTACGGCGCTGATCAAGGCTGCCGTCGGAAGCTGATCTGTAGCAGGCCACGGGCCCCGCAGCCGTCATCGCTTGTGCACTGCACCAACTTGCCATAGCGCAAATGCCCGTCTATGAAGAGCCCAATCACTCGGACCCGGTGAAACCCCGGGTGGCTCTTCCGGCCGCCGATCCGCCGGACAATCCATCAGACTTGAAGCCTTTCGTCCGGCGTCTCCCACCGGCCCTTCAGATTTGCGGGAAATCTCCATGTACTCCAATTTCGATCTCGCCCGATACCGGGCGGAATGGTTCGGCAATGTCCGCGCCGATCTCCTCTCCGGCCTCGTGGTGGCGCTCGCGCTCATTCCGGAAGCCATCGCCTTTTCCATCATCGCCGGCGTCGATCCGAAGGTCGGGCTTTACGCGTCGTTCTCCATCGCCGTTCTCATCGCCTTCGTCGGCGGCCGCTCCGGCATGATTTCGGCGGCGACCGCCGCAACCGCCGTCCTGATGACGCCGCTCGTCAAGCAACATGGCCTGGAATACCTTCTGGCGGCGACCGTGCTGGCGGGCGTCATCCAGATCGCCGCCGGGTTGCTCAAGCTTGGGATGGTGATGCGTTTCGTATCGAAGTCGGTGATGACCGGCTTCGTCAATGCGCTGGCGATCCTCATCTTCATGGCGCAATTGCCAGAACTGATCGGCGTCACGCCGGTCACCTATGTCATGGTCGCTGCGGCCCTTGCCGTCATCTATATCCTGCCGCGCTTCACACGGGCTGTTCCCTCTCCGCTTGTCGCTATCATCGGGCTCACGGCGGTGTCGATCTATTTCGGCATCGATGTACGCACCGTTTCCGACATGGGCGAGCTGCCCTCAGCATTCCCGAGCTTCCACCAGCCGATGGTGCCGCTGACGCTGGAGACGCTTCGGATCATCGCGCCCTATTCGCTGGGTGTCGCCGTCGTCGGCTTGCTGGAATCGCTGATGACGGCCCAGTTGATCGACGACATCACCGATACGCGCAGCAACCGGCACCAGGAATCGATCGGTCAGGGGATCGCCAACGGGGTCACCGGTTTCATCGGCGGCATGGCGGGTTGCGCCATGATCGGCCAGTCGATGATCAACATCAAGACTGGTGGGCGCGGGCGCCTGTCGACCTTCGCCGCCGGCATGCTGCTCCTCATCCTCTGCGTCGTTCTGGGCGACTGGGTCAGTCTCATCCCCATGCCGGCGCTGGTCGCTGTGATGATCATGGTGTCGGTCGGTACCTTCTCCTGGAAGTCGATCGACAATCTGCGCCATCATCCGGGGTCGTCGTCGATCGTCATGCTCGCGACTGTCGTGACCGTGGTCGGAACGCACAATCTTGCGATCGGCGTGCTGGTCGGTGTGCTACTGTCGGGGATCTTCTTCGCCTGGAAGATCTCCAGGATCTTTGACGTGACCTCGGAGCTGTCCGGCAACGGTCGTTGCCGCACCTATCGGATCGGCGGGCAGCTGTTCTTCGCCTCCGTCGAGGACTTCGCCCAGGCTTTCGACTTCCGGGAATTGCTCGACAGGGTGGTGATCGACGTCAGCGAGGCACATATCTGGGACATTTCCAGCGTCGCGGCCCTTGATTCCGTCGTGCTGAAGTTCCGCCGGCGCGGCGCCGAGGTCGAACTGGTCGGTTTCAATGAAGCCAGCAAGACAATCGTCGACAGGCTGGCAATTCATGACAAGGCGGACGCGGCCGATCCGTCAGTGGCGCACTAGCCCGTGTGCGTTGCCCGCCCGCTGCTCAGCGCGTCGGCACCGGTACTTCGCCGCGATAGTCGTAGAAGCCGCGGCCGGACTTGCGTCCAAGCCAGCCGGCTTCGACATATTTGACCAGCAGCGGGCAGGGGCGATATTTACTGTCGGACAGGCCGTCGTGCAGGACCTGCATGATCGACAGGCAGGTGTCGAGGCCGATGAAGTCGGCAAGCTGAAGCGGACCCATCGGATGATTGGCGCCGAGCCGCATCGCGGTATCGATGGCGTCGACCGATCCCACTCCTTCATAGAGTGTGTAAATCGCCTCGTTGATCATCGGCAGCAGAATGCGGTTGACGATGAAGGCCGGGAAATCCTCCGCGACGGTGATCGTCTTCTCAAGGGATGCGACGAAGGCTTTCGCGGTCACAAAAGTGCTTTCATCGGTGGCGATGCCGCGCACCAATTCCACCAGCTTCATGACCGGCACCGGGTTCATGAAGTGGATGCCCATGAAGCGCTCGGGACGATCCGTCGATGCCGCGAGACGCGTGATGGAAAGCGAGGACGTGTTCGTGGCCAGCAGGGCTTCGGGTTTCAGCACCGGGCAAAGCTGTGCGAAAATCTTGCGCTTGATGGTTTCGTCTTCGGTCGCCGCCTCGATCACCAGATCCATCGGCGCCATGTCGTTTATGTCGGCCGTTCCGGATATCCGCGAGAGAGCTGTCTTACGCTCTTCGTCTGTGAGCTTGCCGTTGGTTACCTGGCGAGCGAGATTGCCGTTCACGGTGGCAAGCCCGGCTTCGATCCGTTCCTTGGAGAGGTCGTATACCGTTACCTTGTAGCCGGCGAGCGCCGAGACCTGGGCGATCCCGCAGCCCATCTGGCCGGCACCGATGATACCGAGATTGTTAATTGCCGTTCCCATAGCGCTCTCCTCGCCGCAATCGGCCACTATCCGGAAAAAATCTGACGGGTCGGCGGAAGCCGACCCGTCAGAACTGATAGACGTGCTTGGGACGATTTTCCAGTCTTTTCGCACGTGCGAAGGACGGTTGCGTCAAAGCGCCTTTTCGAGTTCAGGCAGGACTTCGAAGAGATCGGCGACGAGGCCGTAATCGGCCACCTGGAATATCGGGGCCTCCTCGTCCTTGTTGATGGCGACGATGACCTTTGAATCCTTCATACCGGCGAGATGCTGGATGGCGCCGGAGATGCCGCAAGCGATATAGAGCTGCGGGGCAACCACCTTGCCTGTCTGGCCGACCTGCCAGTCGTTCGGTGCGTAGCCCGCGTCGACGGCAGCGCGGCTTGCGCCGACGGCAGCACCGAGCTTGTCGGCAACAGGCAGGATGACCTCCTTGAACTTCTCTGCTGATCCGAGCGCGCGACCGCCCGAGATGATGATCTTGGCCGAAGTCAGTTCCGGACGATCCGACGACGACAGCGCGTCCGAGACATGGGTGGAAAGACTCGGATTGGCGGCCGCCGAAACCGCCTCGACGGAGGCTGAACCGCCCTCGCCTGCTGCGGCAAAAGAGGCCGTGCGAACGGTAATGACCTTCTTGGCGTCGGTCGATTGAACGGTCTGGATGGCGTTTCCGGCATAGATCGGGCGCTTGAAGGTGTCGGTGGAAACCACTTCGATGATTTCCGATACCTGCATCACGTCGAGAAGGGCGGCTACGCGCGGCATGACGTTCTTGCCGACCGAGGTGGCGGGCGCGATGATCACGTCATAGGACGGAGCGAGCGAGACGATCAGTGCCGACAGCGGTTCAGCCAGGTTGTTGGCGAAGCTCGCGTCGTCGGCGATGAGCACCTTGGATACGCCGGAAAGCTTTGCAGCGGCGTCGGCGGCTGCTTTGGCGCCCGAGCCCGCGACCAGAACATGCACGTCACCACCGATCTGGGTGGCTGCTGTCAGTGCCTTGGCGGTCTGGTCGGACAGGGTTGCATTGTCGTGTTCTGCCAGAAGAAGAATGGCCATGTCTTTGTTCTCCTATCCCGTTCCGATTACAGTACGCCGGCTTCGTTCTTGAGCTTGTCGACGAGTTCGGCCACCGTCTTGACCTTGACGCCAGCCTTGCGGCCGCCTGGCTCTTCGGTCTTGAGCACCTTGAGGCGCGGTGCGGTGTCGACGCCAAAATCGGCGGGGGTCTTCTTGTCGAGCGGCTTTTTCTTTGCCTTCATGATGTTTGGCAGCGAAGCATACCGAGGCTCGTTGAGGCGAAGGTCGGTGGTGACCACCGCTGGGAGCTTGACGTCAATGGTCTGAAGCCCGCCATCGACTTCGCGGGTGACGGTCGCCTTGTCGGCTCCGAGCTCGACCTTGGAGGCGAAGGTTGCCTGTGGCCAGCCAAGCAAGGCCGCAAGCATCTGGCCGGTCTGGTTCGAATCATCGTCGATCGCCTGCTTGCCGGTGATGACCAGGCCCGGCTGTTCGGCTTCGATCACGCCCTTGAGGATCTTGGCGACTGCAAGCGGCTCAATGGCGTCGTCGGTTTCGACCAGGATGGCGCGGTCGGCGCCCATGGCAAGGCCGGTGCGGAGCGTTTCTTCCGCCTTTGCGGGACCGATGGAGACGACAACGACTTCCGAGGCCTTGCCTGCTTCCTTCAGTCGCAGTGCTTCTTCAACGGAGATTTCGTCGAACGGGTTCATCGACATCTTCACATTGGCAAGCTCGACGCCCGAACCATCGGGCTTTACGCGAATCTTGACGTTGTAGTCTACGACCCGCTTAACGGTCACGAGTATCTTCATTGATTCCTTCCTTCGCTGCTTCCCGGCTGAAAATGCGCTTGAAAGCGGTCCTCCGTTTGTCGGTGGGCGACATCGATACGCATTTTTCTCCCAAATACAACGTCTCGCACCAAGTCTGACGTATTTGTTTCCATCCGTAGTTGACGTTGACGTTTACGTCAATATTTCTCCTGCGCAGCGGTCTTTCAACGTCCCCAATGAACTGGTTTGCGCGCGGGGGTCGTAAGCGAGCTTTGCGTCGCCGCTGGCGGTTTCAGCCGGTGCTCGACGGCCGCCGGGGTGACGATGGTCCTGTCGAAAAGTGGCACTCCGGGGCGGCGCATGAAAAGCACGAGAATGCCCCCGGCGAGAATCCCACCGACATGTGCGCCCCAGGAGACTTCACCTCCGTTGTCGACGGCAAGCATCCAGAATTGCTGCCCGATCCAAAAAAGCAGCGGCAGGAAGGCTGGCAACGGCAAGGGGAAGCGGAAAAACACAAGGATCCAGATCCGGACTTTCGGATGGAGCAAGGTATACGCTGCAACCACACCGGAGATCGCCCCTGAAGCTCCGATCAGTGGGGTTTGCGACATCGGCGTGACGAGTCCGTGGAAAAGTGCGCCTGCGACGGCGCACATCAGATAGAAGATCAGAAATCGGATGTGGCCAAATGCGTCTTCGACATTGTCGCCGAATACCCAGAGAAAGAGCATATTCGATCCCAGATGCAGAATATCGGTATGCAGGAAGGCATAGGTAAGCGTCGTCAAATCCTCGGGAACGAGGACCAGGGCGGGATCGAGTGTCGCGTTGCCAAAGACGACGGCGGGAATGAATCCAAGCCCGAAAACACTGGCATTGACATATTCCAGCGGAGCAAGGGGACCGGTCACTAGCCAGATCGCGATGTTTGCCACGATCAGCCCAAGAGTGACGTATTGACGCTTGATATGCTTGAGGGCGTTTCGGTCATGCAGCGGAATGAACACTCGCGCCCCTCTCTGCTTATCGGCCGTTCAACGGTTCTTGCCTGGTACCCAGAGAATATCCGCCCTGCCGCCGTCGTTGGCGTGGCGGGCGGCGACGAACAGGAAGTCCGACAGCCGATTGATGTATTTCAGGGCCGGTTCGTCGATCTTCTCACCCTCGAAGCGGGATAGTTCCACCATGATGCGTTCGGCGCGGCGCGCCACCGTGCGGGCAAGATGAAGATGCGCCGCGGCGGGCGATCCGCCTGGCAGGATAAAGGACTTCAGCGGATCGAGACTGGCGTTCAGTTGGTCGATCTCGAACTCGATGCGCGTCACCTGCGCTTCGATAACCCGCAGCGGCTCGTAGGAGAGCTGCTCTCCCGTTTCCGGGGCGGCGAGATCCGCGCCGAGATCGAAAAGATCATTCTGGATGCGCATCAGCATGGCATCGAACTCGGCCATATCGGCTGTGTGCAGCCGGGCGATGCCGATCGTCGAATTGGTTTCGTCGATCGTGCCATAGGCATCGACCCTCAGGTCATGTTTCAGCCGGCGCGGGCCGGTCACGAGCGCCGTGGTGCCGTCGTCTCCCGTCCGTGTATAGATTTTGTTCAGTCTGACCATGATCGCACCTCTTTCTAGCGTCCGCCACCGGTGAGCCACAGGGTGAGCATGATCAACGCTATGGCGACCGCCTGCAACAGGATACGCATGCGCATCAGCTTGTTGGAGAGGTTGCCGCTACCACCTCTCATCATGTTGAAAAGCCCCCGAGCGAGAACCAGGACGACGAGTCCCATCACAATGAGGGTGAGGGTGGTTGTAAAACCTGACATTTCTGTTTTCTTGCCTTTTCGTTCGTATCAGCCCAGTGACCGCATCAGCCTGTAGAAGAGATCGGAAGGCAGCAGTCTCTTGAGGAGTGCGCCCTGCCGGGCCGGCGTCGTGACGAGATAATGCGGGCGGGGCCGCTTGGCGGTCAAGGCATGCCGCAGCACTTTATAGACCGCGTCCGGTCCCAGCTTGTGCCGGTTGACTGGCCCGGTTCCGGCCAGCCGTGCCAGCTGCCGCCGGTAGTCGGCCGCGTGAACCGAGTTCTCAAGATCGATGTTCGCGCGGATGTGCGCGAGTGCGTTGGTCGTGAATTGAGATTCGATCGGGCCCGGTTCGATCAGGCTGACGTGAACGCCGCTGCCCTCAAGTTCCATGCGCATCGTCACGCTCAGACCCTCCAGGGCATATTTCGATGCCGTGTAGGCGCCGCGAAAACGGTAAGGCATGAGACCGAGGACAGACGAACACTGCACGATGCGCCCGCGGGCCTGCCTGCGCATGAGCGGAATGATCTGCCGCGTCAGTTCGTGCCAGCCGAAGACATTGGTCTCGAACTGGTGTCTAAGCACATCGGTCGTGAGATCTTCGACGGCGCCAGGTTGACCGTAGGCACCGTTGTTGAAGAGCGCGTCGATTCGACCGCCGGTCCGCAAGTCGACCTCTTTCACCAAAGCGGCAATGCTCTGCGTATCGGTATAGTCCATCATGAAGGCTTCGATACCCGCCGCGCCGAGAGGTTCAAGGTCTTCGAGCTTGCGCACCGTCGCAAAAACCCGCCAGCCGTCGTTTTTCAGCGATCTTGCACAATGGGCGCCGATGCCTGAAGAACAGCCGGTGACGATGATGCAGGGGTGGTCTGGCATCGATTGCTTCCTGTACAAACGGATACCGGTTTCCCATATTCGCTCGCGGGTGACAATCGGCGCGCCGAACTCAAGGAGATGGAATGCTGGCATTCCTGCGCATGCTCTACAAGGTCAGCTTCGATGCACTGAACCACTTCTCCGAGGATGACGGTTGGGCGATGGCGAGTCATGTCGCGCTCTCGGCTCTGCTCGCGGTATTCCCCTTTCTGATTTTCGGGACTGCCCTTGCGAGCTTCCTCGGCGCCGATCGCTTTGCCGACACGGCGATACACATCATCTTCGACACCTGGCCGGAAGCGATCGCCAAGCCGCTTTCCGAACAGGTGGTGCAGGTCCTGACGATCCAGCGCGGCGGGTTGTTGACGGTATCCGTCCTCGCCGCGGCCTATTTCGCGTCGAACGGCGTGGAAGCGTTGCGGATCTCGCTCAATCGCGCCTACCGGGTTGGCGAAAAGCGCCCATGGTATCTCACCCGCCTTGTCAGCTTCGGCTATGTGCTCGGTGCCGTCGCCGTGCTCGCCGCGATCAGCGGCCTCCTAGTCGCAGTGCCGGTCGCGCTCGCCTTTGCCAAGAAGTTGTTTCCGTGGCTCGAGGATTTTCTCGCCACCCTCTCGAACTGGCGGGTCTATGGAACCCTGGGCCTGCTCACCGTCGGGCTGGTTGTGTTTCATATTGGGCTTCCGGCCGGGCGGCGGCGGATCCGGGACGTCATCCCTGGTGTCCTGCTCACGCTCATTTTCTGGCTTATCGGCGCGTTGATCTTCGCCTACTACATCTCCAGTTTTGCAGACTATGAGGCGACCTATGCGGGTCTTGCCTCGATCATGGTGGTGATCGTGTTCCTTTACATGGTGGCAGTCATCTTCATCATCGGCGCGGAATTCAACGCGGCGCTGCTGAAGTTCAACATATTCTCAGGAAGACGTGTCGCGAACGCGCGGACCAGGGCGCACAAGGCCAACAAGCGTGCGGACATCCGCTGACGTCAGGCCTTGCTTTCTGAGCGTAGCCAAAGCGGCATCGCCGAGGCTCTTTGAAAGCTTGCGACCGTCCGGGCCGAGAATCAGCCGGTGATGATGATAGGCCGGACAGGCAAGGCCAAACACTTCCTGCAGCAGCCTATGAACCGATGTCGCATGGAAGAGATCGAGCCCGCGCACGACATGCGTTATGCCTTGCAGCGCATCGTCGATGGTCACCGAAAGATGGTAGCTCGAGGGGGCATCGGAGCGCCAGAGCACGACATCACCCCAGGCGGAGGGATCGGCCGGGATGGTTCCCGTCGGTCCGTCGCCTGTGTCGGTCCATGTCAGCGGAGTCGGAAGTGTGCCAAGCGCACGGGCGGTATCAAGCCGCCAGACATGCCTGGCGCCACCAGCAATCAGGTCTTTCCTTTCACTCGTGGACCTTTGCCTGTCGATCGGCGGATACAAAGGTGCGCCATCCGGATCGCGGGGCCATGCCGTTCCGGCGGCTTCGGAGGTTGCCACATGCGCCTTGACCTCGCCGCGTGTCATAAAGGCCGGATAGGCCAGTTCCCGATCGATGAGCTCCTCCAGTGCGTCGCGATAGTCGGAAAGATGATCTGACTGCCGGCGAACGGGCTTTTCCCAGGACAAGCCGAGCCAGGCGAGATCCTCGAAGATCGCGGACTCGAATTCCGGGGTACAGCGGGCAGTGTCGATATCCTCGATACGCAGGAGCAGCCGCCCACCCGCAGCTTTTGCCATGTCGTCGTTGAGAAGCGCTGACAGGGCGTGGCCGAGATGGAGAAGTCCATTGGGACTGGGAGCAAAGCGGAAAACCGGCTTTTGACTATTGAAGGCGATCATGCTCCTTTCTGGCACGAACTACGCGTATCGGCCAAGGGTCGCGTTCGCGCAGCAGGGCGAAAAGATGATGATCATAAGGACCGATCGCGACATAGAGACGGGTCTTCTGAAGCTCCTGGAAATTGACCCGAGGCTGAAACGTCTCGCGGCCATAACGGGCCCCCTACCACTGCGGCTTTCGGAGCCGGGATTTGCCGGGCTTGCTAATATTATCGTGTCGCAGATGGTATCGAAGGCGAGCGCTGAGGCGATCTGGCGGCGTATCGTGGGCGCGACCGGTATCCCGAACGCTGGAACCTATCTGGCTCTCGATGAGGTCGCGGTGAGCGCGCTCGGTCTTTCTCGAGCAAAGGCGGCCACGCTGCGGCTCGTCGCCGAGGCGGTTGTGTCCGGTCAGCTCGATCTCGACGCCGTGGCAAGTCTTGAGGCAACGGACGCGATTGAAAGGCTTACGTCATTGCGCGGCATCGGCCTGTGGACGGCGGAAGTCTATCTAATGTTTTGCGGCGGTCATCCGGATGTTTTCCCTGCCGGCGACGTGGCATTGCGCACTGCGGTCGGAAATGCGCTTGGGCATGAGACGCGGCCGGATATCCGGACGGTTGCACGAATCGCGGAGGTGTGGCGCCCATGGCGCTCGGTGGCCGCCCGGCTCTTCTGGGCCTACTACGCTGTCCGACTTGGCCGCGATGGAGAACCAGCAGGCGAATTGCCGCAATCCCCGAGCCGTTGATTTATTTGGCTTCACAATCCTGTAACAACGGACCTAATATACAAAGGTAGATGCCGAATCGCTCAGGAGAAGCCCTTGACGATTGCAGTCTCTCCCCAGTCCTTGCCGGCGCTCGTCTTGAATGCCGACTACAGGCCACTGAGTTATTATCCCTTGTCGCTCTGGTCCTGGCAGGACGCGATCAAGGCAGTCTTTCTCGACCGCGTGAATATCATAGCCGAATACGACCGCTCGGTCTGTTCGCCCAGCTTTTCGATGCGGTTGCCGAGTGTTGTGAGCCTGAAGACCTATGTGCAGCCGACCCGTAACCCGGCATTCACTCGCTTCAACGTCTTTCTGCGCGACCGGTTTTCGTGCCAGTACTGTGGCTCCTCTGACGACTTGACCTTCGACCACGTCATACCGCGCGCCCATGGGGGAGAAACGACCTGGGAGAATGTGGTGGCGGCCTGTTCACCCTGTAATCTCAGGAAGGGCAGCAAGCTTCCGAAGCAGGCAAGCATGTTTCCGTCGCAAAGACCTTACCGCCCGACTGTGCAGGATCTACACAATAACGGTCGTATGTTTCCACCCAACTATCTGCACGAAAGCTGGGTCGACTATCTTTACTGGGATTCCGAGCTGCAACCCTGATCGGCTTCAGCGGTTCTTCCCGAGCGCCCCCCAGATGGCAATTGCCGCAAGCGCCAGACTTGTCAGGACGTTCCATCCGGCGAACGACAAGCCGAGCACGCGAAGCGTCGCTTCGGTGCAGGATGGCCCCTTGACGCTGTTGAGTTGGCTGAGGATGTCTCCCGAACCGATGGTCGGCGTGGTTCCGCCGACGGAACAGCTCACGGGACCTTCCCAGAAACCCCACTCGATCCCGGAATGATAGACGCCAAGGCCTGTGCCGACGATCATCAGAATGGCGATTATGGCCAAGAGGCCCCGCGTGATCCACGGGGGTAATTTCAGCAAGGCGGAAAGGACAGCCAGAATGCCGATCGGAATCCCGATGTAGTAGGGATTCCTCTGCAGCAGGCAGAGGGCGCAGGGTATGTATCCGCCGATATGTTCGAAAGCGAGCGCCGAACCGACGACCACAGTCATTCCGGCCGTCACGAGTAAAGCGGCGGTGGTGGCTGTCATGCGTGTGGAATTGGAAGCCATGATACCCATCCGGTCAGAATACATATTTCACAAGGTAGAAACCACCGAGCAAGAGAACCATGAAAACAGTAAAAAGAAGGCTGAGATACTTCTCGATGAAGATCCGGATCGGCTCGCCATACATTTTGAGCAGCCACGCGACGAGAAAAAATCGTGCCGCGCGGCCGATAATGCTGACAATTGTGAAAACGGCGAAGTTCAGCCCGGTGGCGCCGGAGAAAATCGTCAGAACCTTGTAGGGGAAGGGGGTGACAGCCGCGAAAAGGACGCCCCAGCCGCCCCAAGTGTTGTACCATGCGGCCACCTGCTCGAAAGCGTTTTCCTTTCCATAGAAAGCCAGAATCGGGGCGCCAATTGCTTCGTAGAGAAACCTGCCGATGGCATATCCGAGAAAAGCGCCGAGAATGGAAGCAAGCGTGCAGAGGGAGGCAAGCCTCAGCCATTTGTTAGGCCTTGCGATCACCATGGGGATCAGCAGGATATCCGGCGGGAGGGGGAAAAAGGAGCTCTCGGCGAATGACACGCCGAACAGCGCTTTTTCGGCATGCGGCGTTCCCGCTAGTGACATGGTCCAGTTGTAGAGGCGACGCAGCATTTTTTTCCCCGAGGCGGTACGGGCCGGTTTTATGCAAGCCGGGTGCGAGTGTAAATGGTCAGTATGGTCGCCGGCCGGTACAGGCGGCAAAACTTATCGTGAATTCGCCGAATCTGCACAAAGCCGGTTGACCTGGGGGTGCGGCTTCGTATAGTCCGGCCAAGTTTCGACATTTCGAAGTTTCGGGCCCCTTTGGCGGAACTGGTAGACGCGCCTGACTCAAAATCAGGTTCCGAAAGGAGTGCTGGTTCGATTCCGGCAAGGGGCACCACTTTTCCTCGCAAGAAGACGCCAATTGATCGTCTTCGACTCAGGCCAGTGGTTCGGCAGCGGCCCATGACTTCGGCGGCATCACGCAGGAATATCACTACATCAAAGGTTGGCTCGATGCGGCGTGATAGCCGTGTGCCGATCCCGGCCTGGCCGGGATCCGTCGCTTCGGCCGATCCGGCGCCTTGACGAATCGCAAGAGTTCCCGTCGTTTGTGCTGGACTGCCAGGACCGCAGGGTTTCTTTATCGCGGGATTGTCCTCCATACTGACGGAAACTGTCGCACCACCGTGCTGGGTCTACCCCATTGCTTTCGCGCGGCGCCGAACGGCTCGTACATGCTCAGAGAGGGAGGACATCATGAAGGACATGGCGGGTAAGGTTGCGCTGATTATCGGCGCCTTTGCCGGCATCGGCGAGGCTATTGCCCGAAGACTGCATGCCTTGGAGGTTCGCGTGGCGCTCGTCGGCCGAGACTTGACCATCGGGTCCGAACTTGCGCGAGCAATCGATCCGGATCAGATGCATGCCATGGCCTTCGAGGCCGACATTGCGGATCCTGAAGCTGTGAAGAGGGCGGTGGCCGAGGTCGTGGGTCACTTCGGCGGTCTCCATTTGGCCGTCAACAATGCCGGCATTCCCGGGCCTGCCGCGACGCCAATTCCAGATTACGATGTTGAGGACTGGGCAAAAGTCATCACGACTGATCTCAGTGGCGTCTTCTACTGTCTGAAGTTCGAGATCCCGGCTATCCTCGCGTCAGGCGGCGGGGCGATTGTCAATATGTCGTCGGGAAACGGTCTTGTCGGAATTCCAGGGATGGCCGCCTATACGGCTGCAAAACACGGCGTCATAGGGCTCACACGGTCTGCGGCGCTTGAATTCGCGGACAAGGGACTGCGGGTCAATGCCGTGTGCCCAGGCTATGTGGCAACGCCCCGCATACTGGGATCGCCCCCCGAACTGCTCGCCGATTTTGCCGCGGCTCACCCAATGGGGCGCATGGCCACGCCAGAGGAAGTGGCCGCAATGGTTGCCTTCCTGCTGTCCGGAGAAAGCGGGTTCTCGAGCGGTGGCGTCTATCCCGTCGACGGCGGCTACACCGCCCGATAGGAGGCTCAGGCTTTCGCTGCGGCTTTCTTGCTCTCGAGGTGTTCGAGCAGCGTCTTCAATTCGCCGGCGCGCACCAGCTGTGCCGGGGTCCGGCCGCCGAGTTCGCTCACGTGGTGGCTGCGATACCATTTCTCCGCCGCTTCGGCCGATCCGGCGCTCTTGACGATCCGCGCGAGCACGAGGCGCTTGGCCTCCGCTAGCGGCAGCTCACCCGCCTCGATTGCAGCGTCGAGCCTGACGGCGGCGCTCTCAATGGCCTGTTGCTTCATCTTCCGCCGCGTGGCCGCCACCGATGGGTGAACGGGGGCAAAAATATTGACCGTGGCCTTGGCCGGCTCTGCCTCGGCGGATTGCAGCCCAGGTTTGCGCCCGGCCTTCTGCGGCACGAGGCTCGCATCCACGATCACTTGCTTGACGGGCTGGGCCAGTCGAACGCCCTTGCCGGTTGGCTTGTTGGTCATGATCTCTATCAGTCCAAAGTCGTTATGTGAGGTGCCGAAGGCAGGCGAACGAAGGTCATCGCCGTTTCGGCTGCCTCGCAGCTTGCCGTGCGACCTTAACATGCGGCTTCAAAAAGTGTCCAGCGCGACCACCGAGCCTGCGGCAGGATGCTCTCTCGTCCATTGTTCGCGTGCGAAAGGAGTGATAGCTAGACTCTTCGTCGTCCAGCGGGAAATCGGCATGTTTCTGCCCGAACTAGGTTCCTACGAAGCCATCTATCGCGAATTCTCGTGGCAAATCCCTTCGAATTTCAACATCGGCCGTGCCGTGAGTGACGATTGGGCAGTGCATTATCCCGACCGCGTCTGCCTCGAACACTTTTCCCCGGATGGCAATCATCTGTCGATGACCTATGGCGAATTGTCGGCCCGTTCGGCCGCCTTCGCCAATGCGCTCGTGTCGCGCGGCATCGTCCGCGGCGATCGGGTAGCGCTTCTCCTGCCGCAGTCCTTCGAGACCGTGATCGCGCATGTCGCGATCTACAAGCTGGGGGCAATCGCCGTGCCGCTCGCGCTGCTGTTCGGCGTCGAGGCGCTTGAATACCGGCTTGCCGCCGCCGGCGTCCGTGCAATCGTCACCAATGATTTCGGGCTTTCGCGTCTGGGCGCTATTCGCTCGCGCTTGCCGCTCCTCGAGCACGTGATCTCGACCGGCGCCGCATGCAGCACGGCGCATTCTTTTGCCGAACTGGTCGAAGCCTTTCCTCCCCTCTTCGAGGTCACAGAGACCGGTCCGGACACACCGGCGCTGATGATCTTCACCTCGGGCACCACCGGCCCGCCGAAAGGGGCGCTGCATGGCCATCGGGTGCTGCCGGGCCACATTCCAGGCTTCCAGATGGTGCATGATTTCCTGCCCAAGCCGGACGACAAGGTCTGGACGCCGTCCGACTGGGCCTGGGCGGGCGGTCTGTTGAATGCGCTGCTACCGGCGCTGCTGCTCGGCGTCCCTGTCGTCTCCTCGCCGGCGCAGAAATTCGATCCCGACTTGGCCTTCCGCATCATGGCCGGGATGAAGGTGAGAAACGCCTTCATCCCGCCGACGGCGTTGCGTCTCCTGAGGTCGGTCGAGAAGCCGCTGGAGAAATACGACCTCGTTTTGCGCAGCGTCGGTTCGGCCGGGGAATCGCTCGGCCGCGAGACCTATGAATGGGTCAAGGCCGCACTCGGCATCGTGCCGAACGAGTTCTATGGCCAGACCGAGTGCAATTTCGTGCTGGGATCCGCAGCCCACCTCGGCGTGACCAGGGCTGGCGCCATCGGTCGTCCGGTTCCGGGTCATCGCGTGGCGATCATTGACGACGAAGGCCGCGAAGTACCGGCCGGCGTCACCGGTCAGGTGGCGATCGCCAGGCCCGATCCGGTGATGTTCCTTGGCTATTGGAACGACGAGAGTGCCACGGTGCGCAAGTTTATCGGCGACTGGATGAAGACCGGTGACCTCGGGCGCCAGGATGCCCAGGGCTATGTCGAATTCTTCGGTCGTGATGACGACGTTATAACCTCGTCCGGCTATCGCATCGGTCCAGCGGAGATCGAGGATTGTCTCGTTGGCCATCCCGCCGTGCAACTGGCGGCGGCAGTCGGCAAGCCTGATCCGTTGAGAACGGAGATTGTCAAGGCGTTCATAGTTCTCACAGATGGATATGTGCCGAGTGCGGATCTTGCGGAGGAAATTCGCGACTGGGTAAAGCAACGGCTTTCAATGCACGAATATCCGCGCGAGGTGGAGTTCATCGACGAATTGCCGCTGACGACAACCGGCAAGGTTATCCGCCGGCTCCTCCGTGAGAGGGAGATCTCCGAGTCTGCCGCCGAATAGCCGCTCGCGGAGCCTCAGCCCTCTCCGAAACGTCGGGTAAGAATCTTGTCGCGCAGGACGCGGGCCAGGTTGCGCGTGTTGCGGTACAGATGCATCTGCGCCGCCACCTGACGCACATCACGGTCGGAATTCCGGCCGAGGCCAATGATGACCGTGCCCATCTCTTCACGCTCCTGCCACAAGCGGTACAGGATCGTGTGCTCGGTCTGGGTGCAGGAGTCGGTTCGCACGATATTGGCGTCCTCGAGATGCCAATCGGTCAGATCCGCCGCCAGCAGCTTGCCCGGAGAGAAACGGGCATAGTCTTCATTGAAGGCTGTTTTCCAGGTGTAGGCCTCGCCGGCCATGATGAAGACGACCATGGATGCGATCGCTTTGCCATCAAGGTCCAGAGTATGGATACGCACTGCGTCCACTTCCGCGAGATTGCTAACGGCCTCACGCGCAAAGGCCGCGCGAAAGCGGTCGCTGATCAGGGCCGAACGTTTCCGTCCCTTCCAGCCGTTTACCTCGAGCGCTAAAAACTCTTCCATGCGCAACCGGATTTCCTCAGGCTGGCGCGCGACGTGATAAGTGAGCTGGCCCAATTCGCCAAGCAGACGATACTGGCGGCGCATTTCCTTGAGGTGGGACTTGGACAAGGATTTGCGAAGGTAGGTATCGCCGTCATCAGAGCTTTGCAGCATCGGACGCTGGAAGCTGTCGGTGACTGTCAGTGGCAGGTCGCGACTGAGAGCGAGGGCCTTCGCGAGCTTGGCGAACGGTCCATTGACCCGAAGTTCGGGAAGGACGAGGACGCCTGGGAGCTTTGCTTCAGGGGCCGCGAGCGCCTCGAACAGGTTGTCTATCGTTTCAGCCGCGTCTTCGGCATCGACCAGGGGTGTGCCAAGCGGCCCGAAGGAATTAGACCAGACGCGAATGATCGAGGGGCCGACGGAAAAGCCGGGCTTCTCGATCGAAAACGGCATCAGCAGGCGCATGCGGCTTCGGGTGTCAACCTCGTCCCGTATGATCGCGACGCGAACCTGGCGGTCCTCAAGACGCGGCATTGCCGGGGCGAGGAATCGTGCGGCAAAGAATATGTTCGGTTCCATAGCCCGGTAGGTCAGAAAGTCGAGCTCTTCCTGCAGCTCATACCCCATGCGCCCAGGATAGAGGGACAGGTGCCGTCCAGGCCTTCCAACATCGACCCGGATATCGGCGGGCGGCCGCGTATGACCCACCATCGGCACGGTTCCGACTGGGCGTTCGTCGCGATTGATCTTGTTCTCATTGAATTTCGGCGGCTGCGCCATGGTCAGGATGGCCTCGTTCTATCCAGGATTGCCAGCGGGTTCGCGAAGGCAAAAAGCACGATGCCGAGCGATGAGCGGACGGCGATATGTAAAAGCACCGCTTCCACCATCATCGCGGCCGCGGTGGCAATCGCCGCGCCTGCCAGACCGTAAAGCGGAATAAGTATAACATTGAGAGTGATATTTGTCGCCAGCGCTGCGACATAGACCCAAACGCACAGTCCCTGTTTTCCGGCCATGGTCAGAAGCACTTCGCCAGGACCGACCAGCGCCTTGGAAAGCGTTCCGGCAAAGAGGATGGCCATCAAGAAGTATCCAGTGGTAAACGCGGCTCCGAAAAGGGAGAGAAGGAATTTCCCGAACAGGAGGACCGTCAGGCCAACGACGAGCGACGGCCAGAAACTCCAACGCGCGGTGGCACCCGCAAAGATGGCGAGGGGCCTGAGATCGGGCGCGGCCACCATGGCAGAAAAGCGGGGCGCGGCGACGGTCTTGACTGCGAAATAGACGAATTGCACCAGGGCCATGGTCTTGGCGGCCGCGAAATAGATCGCCACTTGGTCCGGTTCAACATATAGACCGACGACGACCACATCGGAATTTGTCAAGAGAAAGCCGAAACCTTCGATCAGGAAGATCGGTAGCGCCACCTTAAGCCAGACCAGGAATTGGATCTTCTTTGGACCTCGGGAGAACCGTTTTCTCATTCTCCATTCGACAGATGCCAACTGGCCCAAGGAGGTGGTGAGCGTAGCTGCGATCGCAGCCTGCATCGCAGTGGTTGCAGTGTGCGGCGCCCCGAGAAGAACGGCGACTACCATGAAGCCGAGGATCAGCAGCGGGCGGATGATGTAAGTCGGAGTCAACGCGGCCACGGTCCAGTTATTGGCGCGCGCCGTGCCCTCGAGCGAATCGCCGAGAGCGATCAAGGGCAGCGTGATCAGGCCGATAAACAGCGGTACCATATAGTAGCTTTCGATCTGCTCCCCGAGAAAATACAGCACAGCAAAGCCGATCACGGCGAGGACGCTCGCCGACAACATCGAAAAGCGTCTCGTAGTGACCGCGAGGCCGCGGATTTCGTCAAGCTCGCCACGCGTTTCATATTGGGGCAGGAACCTGATTACTGCGGTGTGGAATCCGAGGCAGGAGAGATTACCGAAGAGGACGACCAGCACCCAGACGAAGACGAATATGCCATATTCGAACTCGCCCATTATGCGAGCCTGAATGATCTGCGATATCAATGCGATAGCGGCGCTGAAAACCCGGATCACGAAGGCGCTGATTGCCATGCGCTGGGATCGGGCGTCCTCGCCGTGATCAAGAAAGGTGTCTGCGAGATTGTGCAGCGCCGGATGCAGCCCGGATGGCAGTATTCTTTCCGCGATCTGGATTACTGCCAATATTGACACGCGATGCCCACCGATGACGCATTACAGTACGGGCAATATGTGGGATCAGGGTTAAGAAACGGTTCCCGGACTGCTGCTTAAGGGAGTTCTACAACACGCAAAAGGCGACTGTAAAGCCGCCTTTCAACTTCAATTCGTTCCTGCGTCTTGCCGTCTACGCCTGCTCGAAAGCCCCATGGCAATGCTTGTATTTCTTGCCTGATCCACACGGGCAGGCCTCGTTGCGCCCGACCTTGCCCCAAGTCGACGGGTCCTCGGGTTTGCGATGTTCTGGCGAGACATATCCTGGCGACGCAAGAACCGGATCTGCGCTTTCGTTGAAATCGTCTTCACCGGTCGTTGCATCCAGATGATGACCTTCCATTTCAGGCAGTGGCGGCGGAGGCGGGGCTTCGCGCACGAGTTCCACGCGCATCATCTGCGAGGTTACGGCCTCGCGAAGGTTGGCGAGCAGGGCCTGGAAGAGTTCGAAAGCCTCCGCCTTGTATTCCTGCAAGGGATCACGCTGGGCATAGCCTCGGAATCCGACGACGGAGCGAAGATGATCGAGATTGACGATGTGCTCGCGCCAAAGGTGGTCGATCGTCTGCAGCACTACGGAGCGCTCGACATAGGTCATGATCTCCGGTCCGAAACGCGCGGTCTTCTCGGCCACGGCCTTGTCGGCGGCTTCGGTCAGGCGCGCAAGAATATCATCGTCGGCAATGCCCTCTTCGGTGGCCCATTCTTCGATCGGAAGGTCGAGGTTGAGTGTGTTGGCGACGGCCGCCTTGAGGCCCGCGACATCCCATTGCTCGGCATAGGCGCGCTCCGGGATATGGGTGGTCACCATGGTTTCGATGACGTCATTGCGCATATCGGCGATCGTGGCGGATATATCCGCCATGTCCATCAGCTCGATGCGCTGCTCGAAAATGACCTTACGCTGATCGTTCAGAACGTCGTCGTATTTGAGGAGGTTTTTGCGGATATCGAAGTTGCGCGCCTCGACCTTCTTCTGCGCGCGCTCCAGTGCCTTGTTGATCCAAGGATGTACGATTGCCTCCCCTTCCTTGAGTCCGAGCTTCTGCAGCATGCCGTCCATGCGGTCGGAGCCGAAGATGCGCATCAGATCGTCTTGAAGCGAAAGGTAGAACTTCGATCGCCCGGGATCGCCCTGGCGTCCGGAACGTCCCCGCAGCTGGTTGTCGATGTGGCGGCTTTCGTGACGCTCACTGGCGATCACATAGAGCCCGCCGGCGGCCAGCGCCACCTCTTTCAGGCGCTGGACCTCAGCCTTGATGGCGGCGGCCTTCTCGTCGCGCTCGGCGCCGTCCTCCATCTCGCCGAGTTCGCGCTCGATGCGCATCTCGAGATTGCCGCCGAGCTGGATGTCGGTGCCACGTCCCGCCATGTTGGTGGCAATGGTCACGGCGCCGGGCACGCCCGCCTGGCTGACGATATAGGCTTCCTGTTCGTGGTAACGTGCATTGAGGACCGCGAAATCCCCGAATCCGGACTGCCTCAGCATCGTGGCGAGCAGTTCGGACTTTTCAATCGAGGTCGTTCCCACCAGCACCGGCTGGTTGCGCTTGTTGGCGTCCTTGATTTCCTCGATGATCGCCCGGAACTTTTCTTCCGATGTCCGGTAGACCTCGTCATCCTCATCGATGCGTTGAATCGGCAGATTGGTGGGTACTTCAACGACGTCAAGGCCATAGATATTGGCGAACTCTTCCGCCTCGGTCGCCGCCGTACCGGTCATGCCGGCCAGCTTGCCATACATGCGGAAATAGTTCTGGAAGGTAATCGAAGCGAGGGTCTGGTTCTCCGGCTGGATCTGCACTTTTTCCTTGGCTTCCAGCGCCTGATGCTGACCTTCGGAATAGCGCCGCCCCGGCATCATGCGGCCCGTGAACTCGTCGATGATGACGATTTCGCCATCGCGCACGATGTAGTCCTTATCGCGGGTAAAGAGTTTGTGTGCCTTCAGGGCATTGTTGATGTGGTGGACGATAGCGACGTTCTCCACGTCGTACAGGGAGACTCCTTTCAGGAGATTGGCTTCGCGAAGGAGGTTTTCGAGCTTTTCCGTTCCGACTTCGGAGAAGTTGGCTGAGCGCTGTTTCTCATCAATCTCATAGTCTTCCTCCGACAGAAGAGGGATGAAGGCATCGATCGTGCTGTAGAGATCGGACCGGTCGTCCAAGGGGCCGGAGATGATCAAGGGAGTCCGGGCCTCGTCGACCAGGATCGAATCCACTTCGTCGACGATCGCGTAGTTGTGGCCGCGCTGCACCATCTGCGAGCGCTCGTATTTCATATTGTCGCGCAGGTAATCGAAGCCGAGTTCGTTGTTCGTGGCATAAGTGATGTCACAGGCGTAGGCCGCGCGGCGTTCTTCGTCGGACAGTCCATGAACGATCACGCCGGTCGTCATGCCGAGGAAGCTGTAGAGCTTGCCCATCGTCGTAGAGTCGCGCTTGGCGAGGTAGTCGTTGACCGTCACGACATGGACGCCCTTGCCGGCAAGCGCATTCAGGTAGACCGCAAGGGTCGCCACGAGGGTCTTGCCCTCGCCCGTCTTCATCTCGGCGATGGAGTTTTCATGCAGGATCATTGCGCCGATCAATTGCACGTCGAAAGGCCGGAGCCCGAGGGTGCGGCGTGCTGCCTCACGTGCGACAGCAAATGCGGGCACGAGCAGTTCGTCAAGGGCTTTTCCGTCCGCCAGTTGCTGACGAAATTCAAGCGTCTTTGCGGCTAGCGCTCTGTCATCGAGGGCCTTCATGCTGTCTTCGAGGGCGTTAATCGCCGCGACCTTCGGATGATAGGAGCGGATTCGACGATCATTTGCCGATCCGAACAGTTTGCGGGCTAGTCCACCAAGACTGACCATTACCATGGCCCTTTCTGACATTCGTCACATATTGTCCGCGCCTTAGAAGGCGGCCGGTTTTCGGCAAAATGGCGTGTCGCTTCCGGAAACTTCTCTAGACGCGAGGTTGCGTGACAGATAAGAGGGGGGTCGAATGATGTCAACGGGACAGGTTGATACGGAAGTGCCGCGTTCTGGCGCTTTTGACAATTTTTCGCCCGATTCAAACGGTCTTGAAACGGTTCCCTATTCGAAAGGTTTTTCATGTCTCGCTATCATAAGCTTGCCCTCGCTGCATGCGTTGCGCTCGTCGGTCTTCAGGTCCCTGCCTTTGCTGAGGACGCAGTCGTTGCGAAGGTCGGAAATCTTGAAATCCACCAGTCCGACCTGGATCTCGCCATCGCAAACCTCGACCCGCAGCTTTCTCAGCTTCCCGACGAGCAGAAGAAGATCGCTGCTCTTTCCGGCGCGATTGACGTCAAGCTTCTGGCCGCCAATGCGACGGGCGAAGGCATGAAAGACGATCCGGCATACTTGGCCCGGATGCAATTCATCGCCGATCGCGAGCTGCACAATCTCTACTTCAAGAAGCATGTGGTAGATGCCGTGAGCGATGCCGACGTGAAGGCCCGATACGACAAGGAAATCGCCGCGCTTCCGAAACAGGAAGAAGTCAGTGCCCGCCACATTCTCGTGAAAACCGAGGAGGAAGCAAAGGCGATCATCGCCGAACTCGACGCCGGCAAGGATTTCGCCGAACTGGCCAAGGAAAAGTCCACCGACCCGAACAAGTCGGAAGGAGGTGATCTCGGCTATTTCACCAAGGGACGTATGGTTCCGGAATTCGAGGAAGCAGCCTTCGCGATGGAAAAGGGCACCTATTCCAAGGCGCCGGTCAAGACGCAGTTCGGCTTCCACGTCATAAAGGTTGAGGACAAGCGCGACGCGCCGCCGCCAGCCTTCGATCAAGTGGCACAGCAGATCCGCCAGCTGGTGATGCGTGACAAGTATCTCGAACTCATCGCAAAGGCGAAGACCGAACAGAAAATCGAGATCCTCGATGAGGCTCTGCGAAAGGGCTATGAAGATGTGAACAAGCAGCCGTAATTCTCGGCGAAATCAATGCGGGCCCGCGGTCAGCGCGGGCTCTTCCATCCCCGGTAACGAATCCAGACAGTGAAGATGTCAACAACCGTTTCTCCTCTTGCCCCCAAGACTTTTCCCGAAATGCCGTCGATCCGGGGCTTGCGCATGGCAACGGCCGCTGCGGGCATCAAGTACAAGAACCGCACCGACGTGCTGCTGATGGCTTTCGATCGTCCCGCTGACGTGGCCGGCGTGTTCACACGCTCGAAATGCCCGTCCGCCCCGGTCGATTTCTGCCGCGCCAACCTTTCCCATGGCCTGGCGCGCGGGGTCGTCGTCAATTCCGGCAACGCCAATGCATTCACTGGTCTCAAGGGCAAAGCGGCCACGGAACTGACGGCAAGGTCCGCCGCTGCCGCGCTCGGCTGCGGGGAAAATGAAATCTATCTGGCTTCGACCGGCGTTATCGGCGAACCGCTCGATGCGACGAAATTTTCCGGCGTCCTGGACCGGATGGCGACAGACGCGACGGGCGACTTTTGGCTTGAGGCTGCCAAGGCGATCATGACCACCGATACCTATCCGAAAGTGGCAACGCGGAGTGCGGAGATAGGCGGTGTCAAGGTTATCATCAACGGTATAGCCAAGGGGGCGGGCATGATCGCCCCGGACATGGCGACCATGCTTTCCTTTGTCGTGACCGATGCCGATATCGCTGCTCCCGCATTGCAGGCCTTGTTGGCCGAAGGGGTCGATCCAAGCTTCAATTCAATCACCGTCGATAGCGACACCTCGACCTCCGACACATTGATGCTCTTTGCTACCGGCGCCGCAGCCAACGACGGGCAATCAAGGATAGAGACGGTGGACGATAGTCGTCTCACCGGTTTCAAGACGGCTCTCAATGAACTGCTGAGGGACCTTGCGCTGCAGGTGGTGCGCGACGGAGAGGGCGCGCGCAAGATGCTCAAGATCACCGTCACGGGAGCCGAGAGCAATCTTGCTGCCAAGCGGATCGCGCTGTCGATTGCCAATTCGCCACTCGTCAAGACGGCAGTTGCCGGTGAGGATGCCAATTGGGGCCGTGTCGTCATGGCGGTCGGAAAATCCGGAGAAATGGCCGATCGCGACCGGCTGGCAATCTGGTTCGGCGACGTTCGCGTCGCCGTCAACGGCGAGCGCGATCCCGACTACTCCGAAGCCGCGGCTACCGCGGTCATGAAAGAGGAGGACATAGCCCTCAAGGTCGATATCGGCCTGGGTACGGGCAATGCAACCGTGTGGACCTGCGATCTCACCAAAGAATACGTGGCGATCAATGGCGACTACCGGAGTTGACGGCGCCGATGCAAGCAGGCCACTCTCAGAACAACCTTCCGCTGGTCCGCCGGTTGGAGGCAGTCAGCTTCAGGGCATGGCCGGCGGCCTCCGTTCAGTATGACGGAAGCTGGCAAATCCGCCTGACCGGCGGCCATCCCTCCAAAAGGCTGAATTGCGTCGTGGCGCTTGATCCGGCGGATAGCCGTGATGTTGCGATCCGGTTGGAAAAGGCCGCGCGAAAATTCGAACACTACGGGCGCCCGCCGATCGTGCGGGAGACGCCGCTGACTCCGAAGCCTCTCGTCGCTCTGCTGCAGGAGGATGGTTGGGTCCGCTTCGAAGAAGTGCTTACGATGACTTTGGATCTCACAGCGCTTGAACTTCCGGACACGCTTGATCATCTTCCGACCCATGATGTCGGCCGATTTGTCGATGCCAGCCTGACGCTGCAGGGTGAGGACCCGGCGCTGAAGCCGGCGCTTGCTGAAATCATCAGTGCCATCAAGCCGCCCGCCGGGCTGTTTCTCATCGAGGAACCGCAGGACGGACCTGTTGCCGCGGCGCTCTGCGTCCAGGACAATGATCTGGCCGGCCTCATGCTGGTTGCGGTCGCCGAAACGCATCGCCGGCGCAAGATTGGAACCGAGATCCTCTCGTCGGCCCTGCGTTGGGCGCGGATGCGTGGCGCCCGTACGGCATGGCTTCAGGTTCGGACCGACAATGAAGCGGCCCTTTCGCTCTACGGGGGAATGGGTTTCGTGGAGGCCTACCGCTACTGGTTCTGGCGGAAGGAAAGCCAGGCATGAGTGAGGACACCAAACCGATATTGCTGGTCGCAGCCTGTGCGCTGATCGATGCCGACGGACGCGTGTTGCTGGCACAGCGCCCGGAAGGCAAGACACTCGCCGGCCTTTGGGAGTTTCCCGGCGGGAAGGTGGAGGCCGGCGAAACGCCGGAGGAAACCCTCATTCGTGAACTGGATGAGGAATTGGGTATCACGACCAGGGCGCCCTGCCTCGCGCCGCTCACCTTCGCAAGTCATAGCTACGAGAGTTTTCACCTCTTGATGCCGCTTTTCATCTGCCGCCGTTTCGAGGGATTTGCGCACGGCCGGGAAGGCCAGGCGATCAAATGGGTCAGGCCGCAGGCGCTGCGTGATTATCCCATGCCGCCCGCCGATGAACCGCTGATCCCCTTTTTGCAGGATTTGCTTTAGCAAGTTCGACTTCCTGCAATTGTTCTTAACACAAAGTTTATCACCATCAGGCAAAGGTATTCTTTGTTCATGCGATAAAGCGTGCGTGGAGCGAATCATGTCAAACGAGGATTTCTGGAAGACCGTCCGGTCGAGAGAACGGTCTTCGTCCAGGGCGAAAAAAACTGGTGTGTTGAATATCGCCCTGTTGTTCGGGACGGCGGCGGTTGCGCTTTCGCTCGTCCTTACTCCCATGCTCGCGGACAATTCCGGCAAGAAGAGCCTCGCCTTCACACCCGAAGAGTTCGACATGATGACTACCGGATCGATTGGCAAGCCCGAAAACGGGAAGCGTTATACGATCCGGCGCAGTGTCCTGCAGCAGACGCCGGGGTCGGTCTGCATCGTTGATGGCTACGGTACCGGTGAAGATTGCTGATCGCCATCCCCGAGGTGCATTGGCTGGCGAGGGAGAGAGAATGCGCGCGTTGAGGAGCTTCTTTGCTGACAAGTCCGGTGCGACTGCAATCGAATATGGCCTGATTGCCGCAATCATGTCGGTTGCCCTGATTGGCGGTTATGGTGCGTTCACGGGTTCGCTTGGCAATGTCTTCGCCAAGGCCACGGCCGCGGTCAATACCGCGGGGAAATGATCAATCCTGATTCCGTCGCCCCAGCGACAGCGCGTCGGCGAGCCGCATCTTGGCCGAGCCCGGTTGCAGTGGCTTCTGTTGGCTTTCATGCGGCGCCCATCCAGACAAATAGATGATCGAGAAGGTGGCGCGGATACGGCCGTCCGGATCGGAATAGCGTTCCGCATATCGTTCCGCTGCACGGAGGAAAAAGGCGCGTGTCAGGGGCTTTCGGCTGCGGTCTGCCAAAGGATTGGCCATTCCCATGGCCTTAATGTCGCGCATCAGTTCGAAAATCGAATCGTACCGGACCGTATATGTCTGCTCATCGATCACCGGTAGGGTGAAGCCGGCGCGCTGCATCAGCCCGCCGATGTCGCGAATGTCGGCAAAAGGTATGACACGTGGACTTGCGCCACCAGTCATTTCGATCTCCGCCGAAAGCAGGACATCGCGGAGTTCGCTCAGCGTGCCCGCGCCGGGTATGGCTGCCAGAAGCAGACCATCCGGTTTCAATGCGCGGCGAATCTGGATCAGGACGCCCGGCGTGTCGTTGGTGATATGGAGCGCCAGAGGAGACAGGATCAGGTTTGCAGATTGCTCCTCAAGCGGCACGGTCTCCAGAGGAGCCTCGATCAGGGGCTCATCGCCGGGTGCGAACATGGCATCTGTCTCGACGCGGTCGATGTGGTTGATCTTGCCGGTCGCTTGGCATTCCCTGGCAGCAATACCGCTTGCTCCATGCAGTTCTACGGCACGCTCGAACTTGCGTTCGATCAGAGACAACCGTTCGGCGAGTTCACGGGCAACGATCTCCAACAGAAAATCCGACTGACCGGAACGCCGTGCAAAGGCGCGCTTGCGATTCTCCGTCGCCAGTTCCAGATCGAAAAGCTTGTCCATCGCGTCATCCCGGTAAAACTTGGCATGGCAAAGGCGCTCCTAAGCGCCTAATGTCAACCGCATGTCAGGTGATATCGCGCAAAAAACGGTTCGGTTCAGCGTCGCCGGGGCCCATCGGCTGCTGACCCTGTTGCGCGATATCGTCTACCCGCCGGCATGCGCCCATTGCGGTGAGAGGATGGCAGGTCACGGGGCGCTCTGCGCCCGGTGCTGGTCGTCGGTGCGCTTCATCGAGCGACCCTATTGTGATGTTCTCGGTATTCCCTTCGGCCATGATCCGGGGCCAGGTATGTTGTCAGCGGAGGCGATTGCCAATCCCCCGACGTTCGACAGGTTGCGTTCGGTTGCCATTCATGAAGGCATTGCCCGGGATCTGGTGCACAACCTCAAATATCGCGACCGGGTCGATCTCGCGCCCATGATGGCCCGCTGGATGGTCCGCACAGGGGCCGAGGCTCTTGCCGATTGTGATGCGATCATCCCGGTCCCATTGCACAGGACACGTCTCCTGAGCCGCAAGTTCAATCAGTCGGCCGAGCTTGGCCGGCATATGGCGCGCCTGGTGGGAAAGCCGTTCCTTGCCTCGACACTTGTTCGCGTCAAGCGGACCAGCCAGCAAGTCGGACTGACGGCCAATGCACGCGTGGATAATGTGCGAGGCGCATTTGGGGTCGTGGCGGGACGGGAAAGCGAGGTCTTTGGCCGTCGTCTCGTGCTCGTCGACGATGTATTCACGACCGGCGCCACGGTCTCAGCGGCAACGAGGGTGTTGAAGCGCGCAGGCGCGGCCGATGTCACGGTTTTGACCTTTGCAAGGACATTCTCCGGGCCTATATGAGCCTGTAAGTGAAAGAATTCATTCGTGGCTCGAAAACGGGCCCGGAACCGGAGAAATGCATGGCATCCGTGACAATCTACACGCGGCAATATTGCGGGTACTGTGCCCGCGCCAAGACGCTGCTTGATTCCAAGGGGGTTTCCTATGTCGAGCATGACGCCACGGGCGATGCG
The DNA here is from genome assembly GCA_041675415.1 of Rhizobium sp. Classification (GTDB taxonomy): domain Bacteria; phylum Pseudomonadota; class Alphaproteobacteria; order Rhizobiales; family Rhizobiaceae; genus Allorhizobium. Next base: position 54,153 of record JBAYTX010000016.1, read on the forward strand.
CAACTGCGTGCGGAAATGATTTCAAAGGCGCATGGCCGGTCGACATTTCCTCAGATATTCATCGGTGATACCCATGTGGGAGGATGCGACGATCTTTACGCGCTCGAGCGCGCAGGCAAGCTAGACCAGATGCTGGCGAACTAAGGATTCACAATATGACTTTCAAAGCCGCAGCCGTTCAGATGTGTTCGGGAGTTGATCCGGCGAGAAATGCTGATGCTATGGTGCGTCTGGTGCGCGAGGCAGCCGGCCACGGCGCGATCTATGTGCAGACGCCCGAGATGACCGGCGCCGTGCAGAAGGACCGCGAGGGCCTCAGGGCTGTCCTGCGCGATGAGGACACCGACATTATCGTCCGGACGGCTGCCGATCTGGCCAGGGAGTTGAAGATCCATCTCCACGTCGGCTCGACGGCAATCGCGCTTGCTGACGGAAAGATCGCCAATCGGGCTTTCCTGTTCGATCCCGAAGGCCGGAAGATCTGCAGCTACGACAAGATCCATATGTTCGACGTCGATCTCGACAATGGGGAGAGCTGGCGCGAGAGTGCCGTCTACCGTCCAGGCTCGGATGCTCGGGTTGTCGACCTTCCCTTTGCAAAGCTCGGTTTTGCCATCTGCTACGATGTTCGCTTCCCGGCGCTCTTCAGGGCCGAAGCCGTTGCCGGCGCGGAAATCCTGACTGCCCCCGCTGCTTTCACGAAGCAGACTGGAGAGGCCCATTGGGAGGTACTGTTGCGCGCGCGCGCCATCGAGAATGGAGCATTCGTCATTGCCGCCGCGCAGGCCGGTGTCCATGAGGACGGGAGGGAGACTTTTGGTCATTCGATGATCGTCGATCCTTGGGGCAAGGTGCTTGCGAGCGCGGGGGGTACCGGTGAAGCGATCGTACTTGCTGATATCGATGTCGCAGCCGTGAAGGCGGCGCGGGCCAAAATACCCAATCTCAAGAACGCGCGTAATTTCAACCTCGATTTCCAGCCGGCGCTTGCGAAAGGGGGCGTTACCGTTTGATCCGCTATTCGCTCCGTTGCGACAACGCCCACGAATTCGAAGGGTGGTTCTCGGAAGGCGCCGACTATGACCGGCAGCAGTCCCTTGGGCTGCTGACCTGTCCGGTCTGTGGTTCTGAGGTGGTTTCCAAGCTGCTGATGGCTCCCTCCGTGGCGACCGCCCGCAAGAAGGAGGCGGTTCACGCGCTGGCGGTTGATACCGCGCAGAAGGAAGCGCTGGCGAAACTGAAGGAAGCGATCGACGCTATTCGCGCCAACAGCGAGGACGTCGGTGAGCGGTTTCCGGAGGAGGCGCGCAAAATTCATTACGGCGAAGCGGATGCGCGCGGTATCATCGGCCAGGCATCTCCGACAGAAGTGAAGGCACTGGTCGACGAGGGGATCGAAATCGCCCCGATTCCCGTGCTGCCGGATGATATCAACTGATGCCGTGCGGCGTTTCGAGCGGTTGAACGACCATCGGCCCGGACCGAGCGCATGTTTTCAGGCGGCCTCTCCAGCCTCTTGCATCCGCATCGATCCTTGAGAAGGAGAGGCCGTTTCAGCCCCTGAAGCCGTCGTCATCCAGATAGGCTTGTTCTTCCGCCGTGGTATTGCGACCGAGCGCCTCATTGCGGTGCGGGAAACGGCCGAACCTTTCGATGATATCGCGGTGAATGACCGCCCATTTCAGGGGCTCCTCGTCCCCGGTCTCGTCTCGATGGGCCTCGAACAATCTGATGCAGAGATGCTGATCCTCGATGCTTTCCGAATGTTCGAACGGCAGGTAGAAGAATGGCCGCAGGATCGGGTCGACACTCTTGTCAAAGCCCTTATCGAGGGCGCGTCTGGCCACCGCTCTCGCCAGTCCATCGGTCGCGTAGGAATGGGCGCTGCCGCGATAGAGGTTGCGAGGAAACTGGTCCAGGAGCAGGATGAGCGCGAGGGTGCCTTCCGTCGTTTCTTCCCAATCTCTCAGTTCGTTTCGCGATGCCCGCAGGTGCAGGTGCCCGTAAAGACTCGCGATTTCGGCATCGAGCGTGTCATGCCTCGAGAACCATTTGGCAGGGCCTTGCGCGCGCCAGAAGGCGACCACTTCTGCGGGGGACGTCACGATGCGGGTTCCGTGACTGCCGGGCGCTTGGCCAGCATCATGTAATTGACCTCGATGTCGGGTGAGAGGTTCCACTGGTTGCGCAGGGGATTGAAGAAGACGCCTGTCCGCTCCAGAACCTCCATACCGCTTTTCGTAAGCGGGGCTTCCAGTTCTTCGGGGCGGACCAGTTTTTCGTATTGGTGAGTGCCGCGGGGCAGCCAGCCCAACACATATTCCGCGCCGATGATAGCCAGGGCGGCTGCCTTGAATGTACGGTTGATCGTCGAGATCAGCATGAGGCCGCCGGGTCGGACCATGGAGGCACAGGTCGAAATGAAGAAATCGACATCAGCGACATGCTCGACCACTTCCATGTTCAAGACTACGTCGAAGGTTTCGCCCGCCGTCGCCAAGGCCTCGGCCGTGATGGCCCGGTAGTCGACCTCCACCCCGGTCTGGGCGGCATGGGTCTGGGCGATGCCGATATTCCTCTCCGATGCGTCGGCGCCTACGACATGGGCGCCCATGCGGGCCACCGGCTCGGAGAGCAACCCGCCGCCGCAGCCGATGTCGAGAATCCGCAGACCATCGAGGGGGCGATGGCTCTTGGGGTCGCGACCGTAGTTCTGCGAGACCTTGTCACGGATATAGGCGAGCCGGACGGGATTGATCTTGTGCAGTGGCCGGAACTTTCCGGTGGGATCCCACCATTCCGCTGCCATGGCGGAAAAACGGTCCACTTCGCTTTGATCTATGGTGCTGCGTGCCTGTTCGCTCATATACCTGGCCTCCTCAGGAAGGGTACTTGAACTCAAGTCGGACGATCACCCGCCGATGTCAAGTCCGCAAGCATGTCGTGACCATTTGTCTGTTTGTATGCAGGTGATGCGCGTGCACGAACCGGTTCGCCAAAATAGCGCCCAATTGGGGGAACATCCCATACTCTCAAACATTATGGATTCGATAGCCACGGTTCCGTTTTCAGGACCTTTAGGAGATAACCGGATGAAGAGATTGTCGCTGTTGGCGATTGCCGTGATGATGGCGATAGGCGTCCCCGCGGCTGCCAATGCCGTCCAGGCCTATTCGACCGCCAATGTGAACATGCGTTCGGGGCCGAGCACACGATATCCGCCCGTGATTGTGATCCCGTTCAGCAGTCGTGTCGAAATATACGGTTGCATGCGTACCTCCAACTGGTGCGATGTCGGTTATCGCGGCGTTCGCGGTTGGGTTTCGGGAAACTACCTGCAAGTCGGCTATTCGCAGCGGCGTGTGTATGTGGGGCCTCGCTACTACGAACCGCTCGGCATTCCCACTGTTGTATTCAGCATAGGCCCGTATTGGGACCGCTATTACCGGGATCGAGATTTCTATCGTGACCGTGACGAGTGGAGGGACGGGTATTACCGGCCCCCGATACGTCGTGACTACTATCGTCCTCCGCCGCCCCCTCGCTGGAGCAACGACAGTAGTTATCGACCGGCACCGCCCTTGCCACGAGTTGTTCGCCCTGAGTCAGGCACTGCGCGTGAGCCCTTCACCCTGCGTGGGACGGGCGATCCGGATCGCGACCGTCATCCCATATACCGGCTGAATTGTGACCCGAGCGATATTGAATGCCTTAACCGCAGGTGAGCGGCACGGCTTGCCAACGAGGAAATGCGCGATTGCTCCAGGCTCTCGTGCATTTGCGTTTTTGACCCTGTCTCTGTAGGTCAGGCGGCCTGGAGAGCGTTGAGGTCGAGTTTGATCATCGACATCATGGCAGCCATGACTCTGGCCGATTTTCCGGGGTCGCTGCTATTGAGCAGCTTTGGCAAGGCCCTGGGTACAATCTGCCAGGAAAGCCCATAGCGATCCTTCAGCCAGCCGCATTGCTGGGCGCTTCCGCCTTCGACAAGCTTCTCCCAATATGTGTCGATTTCAGACTGGGTGTCGCAGTTGACGACAAGGGAGACCGCTTCATTGAAATGGAAATGAGGTCCACCGTTCAGCGCAATTATACTGGTGCCGAAGAGTTCGAATTCGACGGTCAGAACTCGCCGCGCGCCGGTGGCATCGGCTGGATAGTCACGTGTGCCGAGCGTTTTCAGCTCTGGAAAGACGGATGCGTAGAAAGCGACAGCGTCTTCGGCATTGTTGTCGAACCAAAGGCAAACAGCCAATTTCTGCATATCAGGCATGTCAAATCCCCCTGTGTTCTAGCTGGCGAGCGATTTTGCGAGGGATTCCAACTGGCCGGTCGTGACCCCCCCACCCCTCGAAAAAACCCATCTTTTCGTGAGCTTGCTTGTCTTCTGCGTTCCAGTGCCGGACCCGCGCGGTGTAGCGTGTTTGTCCAACTTCGTTCTCGAAGGTGAGGATCGCAGTCATGAAGGGTTTTGCGGATGGTTCCCAGTTGCCCGTGAAGGCGTCGGTCAGCACCAGTTTCTCGTTGGGTATGACCTCGAGGTAAGTACCTTGGTTGGGATACTCCTCGCCTTTGGGACTGCGCATGACGATCAGGTTGTCGCCGCCGGGACGAACATCCAATTCCGCTCGGGACGTGGTCCAGGGCGCGGGCGCGAACCACCGCGTCAAGAGTTGCGGATCAGTCCAGCAGCGGTAGACGCCCGATGGCGGCGCGTCGATGAGGCAGGTGAAGCCCAGTTCGTGTCCGTTAGCTGGAAGTTTTTCGATCGTAATCGTCACTGGATGGTCTCCCTTTTTCCGGTTACATGAAACAGCATTTCGAGATAGCGGATGAGATGGTCGAGGCATTCGGTTGCGATTTCCGGACCGCCCTTCGCCTTGGCAAGAATGAAGGCGCCTTGGATGACCGCCTGTATGTGAAAGGCCAGACTCGAGGGCGTAAAATCCGATGCGATGCCTACCTCCCGCATTGCCGTGGCGATGTCCTGCTCGACCATGGCAGCATGTTCGGTGATGCTCTTGTCGCAAGCTTGGCGGATTGCGGGATGGGTCTCGTAGGCTTCCTGGACCATGGTGCCCACGAGGCAGGTAAACTCGCTGAGTTCGCCTTGCAGAATGGACCGTCGGAAGGCCACGTAGCCGAGCACGCGATCGACCGGATCCGGCAATGCGCAGTAGGGGGCATCAACAAAGATGCTGTCGGCCTTCCGCGAAAAATGATCTGCGGCGGCGACAGCGAGGTCTTCCTTGGATTTGAAATGGTGAAAAAAACCGCCTTTGGTCACGCCGGCGGCGTGGCATAGGTCATCGACGGTCGTCGCCGAGTATCCCTTTTGCCGGATTACGGACAAAGCGCTGTCCAGGAGCTTTTCGCGGGCGGTCCTGCGCGGCTGGGGCATGGCGGTTTCCTTTCTTGGGTCGCAGGATACCGACTAGTTGGTATGTTGTCAATATTGACCTTTGTGACCGTCAGACGCAGCAAGGTCGAAGCGGAGGAGGCCCGTGTGCCCAGTTCACCGGATCGAAATCTTCCAGTCGCGAAGGCCGAAACCGGCCTTAGGGAGTGAGTTTCCTGACCAAGCGATCGATGATCAAACGTGCGAGCGATTCATAGTCGCCGTCGAAATGGTGACCACCTTCCAGCTCGTTGACCTCGACCTTTGAGCCCTTCAGGTCGCGACAGGCATCGTCTTGCTCATCCTTGCCGTAGAAACATTGAACAAGGCCGGGATCGATCAGCTTGATATCGGTCAATGGATCACCTCCGGCGCCGGCTCCGGGCACCCCGAGCCAGCCGGTAACGGATATCTCGTAGTCGACCTGATGCGACAGCGCCATCAGGGAAAGCTGTGCAACCCTTTGTTTCAGACGATCCGGCAGGTGGTTATAGGTCGTCGGCAGGACATCGGCGCCAAAAGAATAGCCGACGAGCAGTATGTGTCTGACTTTCCAGCGCCTGCCGTATGTCCGGACGATTTTTGCCAGATCGTCCGCCGTCTGCTGGGGGGATTTTTCCGACCAGAAATACCGCAGTGAATCGACGCCAACCACCGGCACACCCTGCTGCTGCAGATAACCCGCGACCTCACGGTCGAGGTCGCGCCATCCGCCATCGCCAGAATAGACCACGGCCATGGTGTCATGGGTCGGCGAAGCGACTTCCAGAATGTCCAGCGGCAGGCCAAGCGGATCGTCAGTGCTCTGGGTGGCAATCAGATCGTCGAGCGTCGTTGACAGGATTGATGCCGCGTCCGCATCCAGGTTTTGGACGTCGATGTCGTCATGGGTAGCAACCAGTCTGTCAACGTGCTGACGACCGCTGGGCGGAGCGGCGCTGGAAAACACTACGGTCAGCGGGTCCGGCAGTTCACCGGCGGTCAGTCCATAGATCATCCGGTCGCCGCTTACAGTCCTTTCCGCGGGAGTGCAGAGTTGACGTAGCAGGGGAATGCCGACCTGCGGGTCGACGGCCAGGGTCTGTCCGATCGTGGCGCGCGGCGTCTGGGCGAGCATCGCGAGCGCCAGCGCGCCTCCGTCGCCAATACCGGCGACAATCGGCGGGAGATATGTGGTCATTTCTGCGCTACGCTCGGCCTGATGGACAAGGTCTTCGATGTCGGAGATCATGTAGACGCACTCTCCGTCATCCTTGCGCAACTCGGCAAGATAGGCGGGCGTATTGATGCCGATGACGATGCTGCCGTTGTCTTTCAGTCGTTGTGCCTCGGATTCTTCGGTGGACGTCCAGCCTTTGGTATCGGACAGCAAAACCACGAGGACCTTCGCGGTGTCGTCCGGCAGCAGGATCTCAGGCTTGGGAATGTGGCCAGCATCATATTCGACGGCGGCCGCCATCAGCGGAACGGACAGCGCAAACAATAGCGTGGCGGCGACTGCGGACAGCTTTCTCATTTCTTGACCACACCTTTCAAGCCGCCACCTATCAGCAGCGTTGAATCCAGAAGCGCCATCATCGGGCTCAGACCGCCGGAAGCGGCGACGTAGCGCGGTTGCCATTCCGGATGGAATTTTGATTTGAAGGCACGCAGGCCCTTGAAATTATAGAAGCGCTCACCGTGTTCGTAGACCATATTGGCAATGCGATCCCAGACCGGTGCGATTTCGCGCCGCGACAGACCGGCAAGGGGCGCCATGCCCAGATTGAAGTGCCTTACGCCGTCCGATCGCAGGCTGGTCATGAGGCTGGTGAACAGGAAATCCATCGCGCCTTTGGGAGCGGCCGCGGAAAAACGCATCAGGTCGACCGAGGCCTCCTCCCGTGTGTCAGTCAGCAGAATGTTGGCGAAGGCGACGATGGCATCGTTCAACCGTAATACCGCTACTGGCTGTGTCAGGATATAGGCGGGGCTGAAGGCTCCGAGCGAGAAGCCCTTTTCCCGGGTGCGGTGCTGATTCAGCCACTCGTCTGAGACAGCCTTGAGTTCGGGAAGGATTGCCGGAATATGCTGGGGCTCGATGATATCAAAGGTCAACCCGTCTCGCGCGGCGCGGCTCGCGGTCTGGCGCAGGGCGGCCCAGCGTCCACCCTTCAGGTCAAAGCGGGACAGATCGACCCTTGCAAGCTCGCCGAGCTTGAATGCCTGGAATCCGGCGTCAGCCAGGGCCGGCAACAGAGCGGGCGACGCCTGGTAAAAGACAGCCCGGCAGCCTGCCACGCGCGCCGCCTCGACGAATTGCCAGACCAGTTCACCCTGAACCGCTTTTTCGCCAACAGGATCGAGGAAAGCGATCCAGGAGCGCCCCTGCTTAGAGAACATGATAAATGCATCGCCTTGCGGCGAGAACATCACCGACTTGTCTCCCATGCGCACGAGGTTGGCGTCGGCAACATCTTGTTTGCGAACGATGGCGACGGCCTCGTCGATGACGTTGTCTCCAGATGGAGGGATGAAGAGCGCGGCGGGCCGCAGCAAGCTGAAAATCGCGACGGCAGACGAGAGAACGGTCAGGCCGAGCATTGCGCGCAGTGATCGCGGAGCCTCGGCGGAAAATTCGAACTGCCACCAGAGCTCATGGCTGTATTCGAGATCACGATAGACGAAGAGCAGGATCACGGTGGCTCCGACGCAGACCACGGCGATGGCCAGTAGCCAGGGAAACGTCAGTGCCTGACGGAAAAGCGATGCCGGACGGTGAAAAAGGGGCCGGCTGACGAAGAGGCCCAGCAACAGGAAGGCGAGCAGAGCAGCCTCGATCAGCGCCGCGGCCTTGAGCAGCGAGAGGACAAGGCCAAGGGAGGCAACGAGGACCGCAGTGCACCAAGCTCCGTCCAGCCTCTGCGACAGGCCGCGGGCGGCAATGACAAGGATCAGACCAAGCAAGCTGGCGATGAAATGGGAACCCTCGACAACCGGCAGCGGAAGAAAGCTCTCTAGGAACTTGAGATTCTCTGACGGCGTCGGCGTCACGCTCGAGAACACCATCATCGTGCCCAGGACCAATGCCAGCGTGGCGATTAGCGGGACCGCGAGCCGAGTTGCGATGCGCGCCAGGCCTGCGGATGCGGGGCTCCCGGCAAACTGGCGCAGTTCCGTGACAACGACAAGAATGACGGCGATGATCAGCGGTACGACGTAGTAGACCAATCTATAGGCGACCAGTGAGGCAAGAACCGCGTCGACATTGGCAGAGCCACCCAGGGCAGCGATGATGACGGTCTCGAAAACGCCGATGCCGGCGGGCACATGGCTAGCCACCCCCAGGCCGATAGCAACCGCATAGACGGCAAAGAAAGCCGGCCAGGAGATCGAGGTATCGGGCAGGAGAACATAGACGACGGAGGCCGATGCCGCGAGGTCAAGGACGGTTACCAGGAATTGCTGCGACAGAGTACGCGTATCGGCAAGGCGTAGGGGGATCCGCCGGATGCTCAGGCGGGGATAGCGCTGGGCGGCGACTACTGCGGCGGCGAAAAGAACTAGAACGACGATCGCCACCGAGCGCAGCACGACAGGCGCGATGCCGATAATCAGGCTGATCTCGGGGGCCATTGCAAGCATGGCCAGTGCGGTTATCACCGTCAGCCCCAGTGCGAACGAGAGCGTCACGAATGCTATGATCCTGGCGATGTCGTCCGGGGGGAGGCCGAGGCGCGAATAGGCGCGATACCGGATCGCACCGCCACTGAGCGCTCCGAACCCCGCCGTATTGCCGACGGCATAGGCGCTGAACGAGGTCAGGGCGATTTCGAAGAACGGCAGGCGCTTGCCGATGAAGGCCACGGCGTTCCAGTCGTACATGATGACTATGGCGAAGCTCAATGCAGTAAAGAAGAGCGCCATCAGGAGGGACTGGATGGTGGTGGCGGTCAATCCCCGAACCACGTCATCGTAGCTAACTTCGCCAGTCAGGCGATAGATTGCCATCCCCACCAAACAGAAGAGCAGTAGGCTCGCGATCGCCACGATCTGCTTGCGGTGTCTGGAAAGGAATGACCATCGCGAAACGACGGAGGGAGGTGATGGGCAATCTCCCGCTTCGAATGACCTTTCAGGACCCACGCCGTGCCTCCACGCTCAACCTTAAAAGATCGCCGCCGCCGGCGACGTCGCTGCCGGTGGCGCTGCTCGCCGAAGCATGCTTGGCGCCGCAATTCGTGCGGAATTATGGCGGGAATGCAGGCACTGTCGATCCGGCTAAAAACCTTCCGGCCTGCTGCAACACGTCTGAAGTAGCCGTTGCGCCGGCCTGCCTTTTTCGTTAAAAGCGCGCAACTTCCGCGCCCCGACAGATCGGAGCGGTTTTGTCGGTCGGTCCCGTTCCTGCGGGCTGTGAGGTCAGTTACGGTAAGATTATGGCGCGCATCGTAATGAAATTCGGCGGAACATCCGTCGCCAATCTCGAACGCATTCACAATGTCGCCCGGCATGTCAAACGCGAGGTCGATGCCGGCCACGAGGTGGCTGTGGTCGTCTCGGCCATGTCCGGCAAGACCAATGAGCTGGTCGACTGGGTGCAAAACATGCCGAAGGTCGCCGGCGCGGATTCGCCGTTCTACGACGCGCGCGAATATGACGCCGTCGTCGCCTCGGGTGAACAGGTCACCTCCGGCCTTCTCGCCATCGCGCTGCAGTCAATGGGTATCAATGCCCGCTCCTGGCAGGGCTGGCAGATCGCCATCAAGACCGACAATGCGCATGGCGCGGCCCGCATCCAGGAGATCGACGGCGCCGACATCATCCGCCGCATGGGCGAGGGCCAGGTGGCGGTCGTCGCCGGCTTCCAGGGCATCGGTCCGGACAACCGCATCGCAACGCTCGGCCGTGGGGGCTCCGATACCTCGGCCGTCGCGATCGCCGCCGGCATCAAGGCCGACCGCTGCGACATCTACACCGACGTCGACGGCGTCTACACCACCGACCCGCGCATCGAGCCGAAGGCGCGCCGCCTGAAGAAGATCGCGTTCGAGGAAATGCTGGAAATGGCCTCGCTCGGCGCCAAGGTGCTGCAGGTGCGCTCAGTCGAGCTGGCCATGGTCCACAAGGTGCGCACCTTCGTGCGCTCGAGCTTCGAAGATCCCGATGCGCCGGGCATGGGCGATCTCCTGAACCCGCCCGGTACGTTGATTTGCGATGAGGATGAGATCGTGGAACAGGAAGTAGTCACCGGTATTGCCTATGCCAAGGATGAAGCGCAGATCTCGCTGCGTCGGCTCGCCGACCGGCCGGGCGTTTCCGCCGCGATCTTCGGGCCGCTGGCCGAGGCGCATATCAATGTCGACATGATCGTCCAGAACATCTCGGAAGACGGCACCCGCACCGACATGACCTTCACCGTGCCTTCAGGGGACGTGGAGAAGGCGCTGAAGGTGCTCGCCGACAATAAGGAAACCATCGGCTATGATGTCGCCCAGAGCGAATCGGGTCTCGTCAAGGTATCGGTGATCGGCATCGGTATGCGCAGTCACGCCGGCGTCGCCGCGACGGCTTTCAAGGCGCTTGCTGAAAAAGGCATCAACATCAAGGCGATAACTACATCGGAAATCAAGATTTCGATCCTCATCGATGGTCCCTACGCAGAACTCGCGGTCCGGACTTTGCATTCCTGCTACGGCCTCGATAAGAATTGATCCGCAAGGCGGTCCTTGTCACTCTCTACGGTTGATGCCGCGGGTGGCGGACCGCCCGTCCATTATTCGTTTTCGGGAGCATTCACGGGATGAGAGACCTGTCTGCGGGTCCACGCGTTCTTCTCAAGCGGTTGCGCGAGTTGATGGCGGAACCGCTCGAACCACAGGAACGCCTTGACCAGATCGTTCGCCAGATAGCGAGCAACATGGTGGCGGAAGTGTGCTCCGTGTACGTGTTGCGGTCCGACGGCATCCTCGAACTCTATGCGACCGAAGGCCTCAACAAGGACGCGGTCCACCTTGCTCAACTCAAAATGGGGCAGGGCTTGGTCGGCACCATCGCTGCAAGCGCGCAGTCGCTCAATCTCTCGGATGCGCAGGCACATCCGGCTTTCCGCTACCTGCCCGAAACGGGGGAGGAGATATACCACTCCTTCCTTGGCGTGCCGATTTTGAGGGCTGGTCGCAGTTTGGGCGTTCTTGTTGTTCAGAACAAGGCGCAGCGGAATTACCGGGAGGACGAGCTTGAAGCGCTCGAGACGACGGCAATGGTTCTGGCCGAAATGATTGCGACAGGCGAACTCAAGAAAATCACGCGGCCAGGGCTTGAACTCGACCTGACACGTGCCGTGACGATCGATGGTGACAGCTACAACGAGGGTATAGGCCTCGGATATGTTGTGCTCCACGAACCGCGTATCGTCGTCACCAATCTGCTGAACGACGACTCGGCAAAGGAACTGCGGCGGCTCGCCGATGCGCTCGGCTCGCTGCGCATTTCAATCGACGACATGCTTTCGCGCCGCGAAGTCTCCATGGAGGGTGAGCATCGCGATGTGCTCGAGACCTACAGGATGTTTGCGCATGACCAGGGCTGGGTGCGTCGCATGGAAGAGGCGATCCACAACGGATTGACGGCGGAAGCGGCGGTCGAGAAGGTCCAGAGCGATACCAAGGCGCGGATGATACGGCTCACCGATCCGTATCTGCGCGAACGCATGCACGATTTCGACGATCTCGCCAATCGATTACTCAGGCAGTTGACCGGCTTTTCGCCACGCAGCACGACTGAGGGCTTTCCGGCCGACGCGATCATCTTTGCCCGGGCGATGGGTGCTGCCGAACTGCTTGACTATCCGCGCAACCATATTCGCGGACTGGTTCTCGAGGAGGGCGCGGTCACGAGCCATGTGGTCATCGTCGCCCGGGCCATGGGCATTGCCGTCGTCGGCCAGGCGGCTGGCGCGGTGGCGCTTGCTGAAAATGGCGATCCCGTCATCATTGATGGAGACGATGGCAAGGTCCATATACGACCGATGGCCGACCTTCAGAAGGCCTATGAAGAAAAAGTCCGCCTCCGGGCGCGGCGGCAGGAGCAGTTCAGGGCATTGCGCGATGTCGAGCCTCTGACGAAAGACGGCAAGCGTATCATGCTGCAGATGAATGCCGGTCTGTTGGTCGATCTGCCGCAACTCGCGGAGTCGGGCGCCGAGGGGATCGGCCTGTTTCGCACCGAACTCCAGTTCATGATTTCCTCTACCATGCCAAAAGCGGACGAGCAGGAGAACTTCTACCGTAGCGTCCTGCGCCAGGCGGCGGGCCTGCCGGTGACATTTCGCACCCTTGATATTGGCGGAGACAAGGTTGTTTCCTATTTCAGGGCTCAGGAAGAGGAAAATCCGGCACTCGGCTGGCGTGCAATCCGGCTTTCGCTCGACCGGCCGGGACTGCTGCGGACGCAGTTGAGAGCTCTTTTGAAAGCCGCTGCCGGGGCCGAATTGAAGATGATGTTGCCAATGGTGACCGAGGTCGGCGAGATCAGGGCTGTGCGGGACCTGATGCAGAAAGAGGTTCAGCATCTGTCGAAATTCGGCCACCAGTTGCCAAAACGCCTGCAGTTCGGTGCGATGCTCGAGGTTCCGGCGTTGATGTGGCAGCTCGAAGAATTGATGGAGGAAGTCGATTTCGTATCGGTCGGATCGAATGATCTGTTCCAGTTCTCCATGGCGGCCGATCGTGGCAATGCTCGGGTATCGGACCGGTTCGATGTTCTGGGCCGACCGTTCTTGAGAATTCTCCGCGATATCGTGCGCGCCGCTGACAAGAGCGAAACACCGGTGACGCTTTGCGGAGAGATGGCCGGCAAGCCGCTTTCCGCCATGGCCCTGCTCGGGATCGGCTTCCGCTCGATTTCCATCGCTCCGACGGCAATCGGCCCGATAAAGGCGATGCTTCTGGCGCTCGATGTCGACCGCCTGGGCCGGGAGCTCAACATGGCTCTTGATGATCACCGGACGCATTTGCCCCTGAGGGACATCCTGACGGGCTTTGCGGAAGACAACAATATTCCTCTTTGAACCCAAGAACGTGGAGTGAAAGGTGGCGAAGCTTCCTGTCGAGAAAATGCGCGAACTCGAACGCCGTTTCGGCGAGATCGAGGCACGCATGTCGGCTGGGCCGGCCGCGGATGTCTATGTGAAGCTCGCATCGGAATATGCCGAGTTGCAGCCGGTCGTACGCAAGATTCGGGAGTATGAAGGGGCGCTCGCCGAAATTTCGGGGTTGAGGGCGATGCTCGCCGACAAATCAACCGACCGCGACATGCGCGAACTTGCGGAAATGGAACTGCCTGATGTCGAAGAACGCATCGAGGCGCTCGAGAAGGACATGCAGATCCTGCTTCTGCCAAAGGATGCGGCCGACGAAAAGAGCGCGATCCTTGAAATCCGGGCGGGCACGGGTGGTTCGGAGGCAGCTCTTTTCGCCGGCGATCTGTTCCGCATGTATGAGCGCTTTGCCGCTTCCAAGGGCTGGAAGGTGGAAGTGCTTTCGGCAAGTGAGGGCGAGGCCGGCGGCTACAAGGAGATCATCGCGACGATCACCGGGCGAGGCGTCTTCTCTAAGCTGAAATTCGAATCGGGTGTACACCGGGTACAGCGGGTGCCGGAGACGGAAGCAAGCGGACGCATTCACACGTCCGCAGCCACCGTTGCGGTACTGCCTGAAGCAGAAGAAATCGACATCGAGATTCGCCCGGAAGATATTCGTATCGACACCATGCGCTCGTCGGGGGCGGGTGGCCAGCATGTAAATACGACGGACTCTGCCGTTCGCATCACCCATCTGCCGACTGGAATCGTGGTCACGAGTTCGGAGAAATCCCAGCACCAGAACCGGGCAAAGGCTATGCAGGTTCTGCGCTCGCGGCTCTTCGACATGGAGAGGCAGCGCTCGGAAAGCGAACGCTCGGCCGACCGAAAGAGCCAGGTCGGTTCGGGGGATCGCTCCGAGCGGATACGCACCTATAATTTCCCGCAGGGCCGCGTGACTGATCACCGCATCAACCTCACGCTCTACAAGCTCGACCGGATGATGGTGGGTGAGATCGATGAACTGGTCGATGCACTTATTGCCGACTATCAGGCCGGTCAGCTCGCCCAACTTGGTGAGCAAATATGACGAACCAGGTGGAGACGGTCTCGGGCCTGATCGCACAAGCGAAACGGCGATTTTCCGAGGCCGGGCTTTCGGCCCCCTCGACGGACGCTCGCATACTGATTTCCGGACTGCTCGGCCTCTCGCTGTCCGAGGTCATTGTTCGCGGTTCCGACACCGTGCCGCCGAGAGAATCCGTGCAGATCCATGAGGCGATCGAACGCAGAGTAAGGCGCGAGCCAGTTTACCGCATCCTGGGCCATCGCGAATTCTATGGCCTGGACCTTCAGCTTTCTCCGGCGACCCTTGAGCCACGGCCCGACACCGAAATCTTGGTGGACCACGTACTGACTTATCTCAGGCGCATCGTTGCGGAAAACGGGCACGCCCGCATTCTCGATCTCGGCACCGGGACAGGTGCAATCGCGCTGGCGCTGCTCAAGGAATGTCCACAAGCGGTTGCCGTCGGCAGCGACATCTCACAGGATGCCCTTTTAATTGCTCGACGCAATGCCAACCTGAACGGCGTGGCCGATCGGTTTGAGACCGTGCAGAGCGCATGGTTCGAAAATATGGCTGGCCTATTCGACATCATCGTGTCAAATCCACCCTATATACCGACTGCGGTGGTGGCTGATCTGGAGCCGGAGGTCCGCAACTATGACCCGGCGGCGGCGCTTGATGGTGGCGAGGATGGTCTTGAGGCCTATCGGGCCATAGCCAAAAAGGCGGGAGATTTCATCCGGCCTGGAGGCATCGTCGCAGTCGAGATCGGACATGATCAAAAGGATGCTGTTTGCTATATTTTTGAAAAGGTTGATTTTTTTCTCCAAGGAGCCTTTCGTGACTATGGAGGTAACGACCGCGTGCTGTTGTTTGCCCAGGCTCTTCCAGACTAGATTTGCTGCGCTTGCTCACGATATTTTTTCTTTTCGAAGAAAAGGCTTGGTTTTCCGGATGAAGCGGGCTAGTTTGCGGGCACGCAACGGGCAGCGGGGAATGAACATAGATTCGTTCGGGTCTGGGTCGGCTTCGGTAACGGCTCCTTTTGGGAGATTCGCGGGGCAAGCAAATCCTGATGCGTGATCAGTTAATTTGACTTTCACCAGCGGCAGAATGAAGCAATGGCGCAGTATGCCCGCGGCACGCGGAGCCTTGATCCGGTCCAACACGATCCGGCAGCGTAGCCTATTATCAGCAATCAAGAGAATTCAGGTGAATAATCGATGAGGCCAGGACAGCAGAATAAGCGTGGTCGCGGGCGTAGCGGCGGCGGCGGCGGGGGCGGAAACTTCAACCGGAAGGGCGCCAATCCGCTAACCCGGACCTATGACAGCTCCGGCCCCGATGTGAAGATCCGCGGTACGGCCCAACATATCGCCGAGAAATATGCGACGCTTGCTCGAGACGCGCAGAGCAGTGGCGACCGGGTCATGGCCGAAAACTATCTTCAGCATGCCGAACATTATAACCGCATCATCGCGGCTGCACAGGCTCAGATGCAGGATCGTTTCCAGCGTGAGGATCGCAGCGAGTTCTCGGACCGCGACAGCGACGATATCGACTCGATGGACGACACGATCAGCACAACTCCCCAGCCGGTGGAAATCGCCGGAAGCGGGCCGCAACCGGTTATCGAAGGCACACCTGCGGAAGTAAGCGCAGTTGAGGATACGCCGGATGCGCCTGCCGAACGGCCGCAATCGCGTCGCCGGAATTCCTCTGCGCGCCCGCGCCGGCAGCCTCGCCAAGCCAATGGCTCTGGCGAGCAGGATGGAGGCGATGACGCTTCGGCGGGTCCCTCCGCGACGGTGGAAAAGCCGGAACTGGCCGCTGCCGCTTCCGAATGATCGTGGGCGCTTGTCGTTCTTGACGACGACTGATGTGGACTCCGGCCCGTGGCCGGAGTTTTTTCATTTAAGTACCTCTTTAAACGCAGAAATCTCCTCACCATATCTCGCTTAGCAGGACGGAAACGTCCAAGGGGCTCGCCTGATGAGGGGGCCTTGTCCTTAACCGCCGCACTGTGCCGATACGGGCAGCGCGGCTATTGGAGATAGGCGATGAACATCGAAAAATATTCCGAGCGCGTTCGCGGCTTCCTGCAATCGGCCCAAACCCATGCGCTCTCCGAAGGCCATCAGCAATTTGCGCCCGAACATGTCCTCAAGGTCCTTCTGGACGACGATCAGGGCATGGCAGCATCGCTGATCACGCGTGCAGGGGGAGACCCCAAGGAAGCGCGGCTTGCCAACGATCTGGCCTTGTCGAAGCTTCCGAAAGTTTCGGGCGGAAGCGGTCAAGTCTACCTGTCTCAGCCTCTGGCAAAGGTCTTTTCGACTGCCGAAGAGGCTGCAAAGAAGGCCGGTGACAGCTTCGTCACCGTTGAGCGGCTGTTGCTCGCGCTGGCGATCGAGAGCACCGCATCCACTTCGGCAAGCCTGAAGAAGGCGGGTCTGACGGCAAACGCCCTCAATCAGGTCATCAACGACATTCGCAAGGGGCGTACCGCTGACAGCGCCAACGCCGAACAGGGCTTCGACGCTCTGAAGAAATATGCGCGCGACCTGACGGAAGAAGCCCGTGAAGGCAAGCTCGATCCCGTCATCGGACGTGACGACGAGATCCGCCGGACGATCCAGGTGCTCTCGCGGCGCACCAAGAACAACCCGGTTCTGATCGGAGAGCCCGGTGTCGGCAAGACTGCGATTGCCGAAGGTTTGGCGTTGCGTATCGTGAACGGCGATATTCCCGAGAGCCTGAAAGACAAGAGACTTATGGCGCTCGATATGGGCTCGCTTATTGCCGGCGCGAAATACCGCGGCGAGTTTGAGGAGCGACTGAAGGCAGTGCTCAACGAAGTACAATCGGAGAGCGGCCAGATCATCCTGTTCATCGATGAAATGCACACCCTTGTCGGCGCCGGCAAGGCGGATGGCGCCATGGATGCTTCCAATCTCCTCAAGCCGGCTCTGGCCCGGGGCGAGTTGCACTGCGTCGGCGCAACCACGCTCGATGAATACCGCAAGCATGTGGAGAAGGACGCGGCTCTCGCCCGGCGCTTCCAGCCGGTTATGGTCGATGAGCCGACGGTCGAGGATACGATCTCGATTCTTCGCGGCCTGAAGGAAAAATACGAGCAGCACCACAAGGTCCGCATCTCGGATTCGGCGATCGTGGCAGCCGCGACACTTTCCAACCGCTACATCACCGACCGCTTCCTCCCGGACAAGGCAATCGACCTCATGGACGAGGCCGCTTCGCGCCTTCGGATGCAGGTGGACTCCAAGCCCGAGGAACTGGACGAGCTCGACCGGCGGATCATCCAGCTGAAGATCGAGCGGGAGGCGTTGAAAAAGGAAACCGACACCTCTTCCGCCGACCGGCTGAAGCGCCTTGAGGCCGAACTCTCTGCCCTCGAGGAAGAGGCCAACGCGCTAACGGCGCGCTGGCAGGCGGAAAAGAGCAAGCTCGGGCTGGCCGCCGACCTCAAAGGTCAACTTGACGAAGCACGCAATGAACTGGCGATCGCGCAACGCAAGGGTGAATTCCAGCGCGCGGGCGAACTTGCCTATGGCATTATCCCGAAGCTGGAGAAAGAGCTGGAAACCGCCGAAGCGCAGGACGGCAACGCGCGTGAATCCATGGTGCAAGAGGTCGTTACCCCTGACAATATTGCGCATATCGTGTCGCGCTGGACCGGTATTCCGGTCGACAAGATGTTGGAAGGCGAACGCGACAAGCTGCTGCGCATGGAGGACGAACTGGCAAAATCAGTGGTCGGTCAGGGTGATGCCGTGCAGGCGGTGTCCCGCGCCGTGCGCCGTGCGCGCGCCGGGCTGCAAGACCCGAACCGGCCGATCGGATCGTTCATCTTCCTCGGGCCGACCGGCGTCGGCAAGACGGAGCTCACGAAGTCACTTGCCCGCTTTCTCTTCGACGACGAGACGGCAATCCAACGCATGGACATGTCAGAATACATGGAGAAGCATTCTGTTGCCCGGCTTATCGGCGCGCCTCCCGGTTACGTCGGCTACGAAGAGGGCGGGTCACTGACGGAGTCGGTTCGCCGCAAACCGTATCAGGTCGTCCTGTTCGACGAGATTGAAAAGGCTCATCCGGACGTCTTCAACGTGCTCCTGCAGGTGCTCGACGACGGGCGCCTCACGGATGGCCAGGGCCGGACTGTGGATTTCAAGAACACGATCATCATCATGACTTCGAATCTGGGTGCGGAATATCTGACCGCCCTTGGCGAGAACGAGGACAGCGATAGCGTGCGCGATCAGGTCATGAATGTCGTGAAGGCGTCGTTCCGCCCGGAATTCCTGAACCGTATCGATGAGATCATTCTGTTCCACCGCTTGCGCCGTGACGAGATGGGCTCGATCGTCGACATCCAGATGCACCGGCTTGTCGCGCTTCTGGCTGATCGCAAGATCACCATAGAGCTTGGTGACGACGCGCGGGCCTGGCTTGCCGACAAGGGCTACGATCCGGTCTATGGTGCTCGCCCCCTGAAGCGGGTGATTCAGAAATACCTTCAGGATCCGATGGCCGAACGGATCCTTTCGGGAAGCATCCAGGATAATTCGACCGTTGCGGTATCTGCCGGGTCCGATCGTCTTCTCTTCTCCGTTAAGCAGAGGGTCGAAGAGGCGGCCTGAGGCAGGCCACTATCGGGCTACGAGAAACGGAATGGCGGCCAATAGGCCGCCATTTTCGCATCTGCGGACAGCTTTTGATGTAGCCCGGTCAGCGGCTTGCGAGCTGCTTTGCCTTGTCGTTGTTGCCGAGCAGGGTGTCGATCCGCTCGCGTTCGGCCTCGAAACGGGCCAGCGCATCACCATCGAGGGATTTTCCACCGGGCAGGCGGACCCTCAGCGGATCGACTTTGGTGCCATTGACGATGAGCTCGTAGTGAAGGTGGGGTCCCGTCGACAATCCTGTATTTCCGACCCATCCGATGACCTGGCCTTGCCGCACCTTTGCGCCCGGCTTGATGCCCTTGGCGATCGCGCTTTGGTGATTGTAGGACGTGACGTAGCCGTTGGCGTGGCGGATCAGGGTCTGATTGCCGTAACCGCCGGAATCCCAGCCGGCCTTCTCGACTGTGCCATTGCCGGACGCGATGATCGGTGTCCCGCGGGGCGCCGCCCAGTCCGCGCCCGTATGCATTCGTGAATAGCCGAGGATCGGGTGGCGCCGCATTCCAAATCCGGACTTGAAGATGCCGTTCGGCACAGGATTGCGCAAAAGGAACTGGCGGACGCTTTTGCCGCTTTCGTCAAAATAGTCGATTGAATTGTCCGAGGGCTCCTGGAAACGGTAGAAATTGGTAACGCTATCGCCAAAATGGGCGCTGACATAGAGCAGTTCTGAATCGTCCGTCGCGCGGCCGGTCTCGTCGGCAACGGAGAAGAAGGCTTCCAGCGTATCAGTCGGCTTCAACTGTGCCTGGAAGTCGACATTGCTGGCCAGGAGCTTGATAATCAGGGAGGTCATATCCTGGCTCATGCCATAGGAGAGCGCCGCGCGGTAAATACCATCATAGACGCGAGGCAGATCGCGCGCGGCCGGAATGGGCATGGCCCGGTCGTCGAAGGCGGTAGCGATCGCATCGAGCATCGGCGGCTCACTGCCGACGACGAGATGCCCGGTGTCATTGAGTGCAAGGGTGACCACATGGTTCGATTGCCGGTAAAGACTGACCCGGACGATGTGCGCGTCTTCCCCCTTCTGAATCACCCCAATCCGAAGGACGTCGCCTTCTGCGAGTTCGCCCGAATCCAGCTGCGGCGCCAAATAGCGTGACACGTCCTCCGCCTCGGCCTTGGCGTAACCGGAGGCGATCATCACTGTCTCGATCTTTTGGGCGCGCCGGACCGGAATAATGTCGTCGGCATATTCCGGGGTCTCGGGTGTCAGAGGTTCCGGTGACGATACCGTCATGTTCTGCTCGACGATCCGGGCGGCGAGGCCGGCCGTTATATCGACGTCTCCGCCGTCTGCCGCAAAGCGCCGTGGGTCGATGTAGTAGAGAGCCGCGATCTGGCTGTTGCCGTCGGTCAGCACCGAGCCGTTGGAACGGACGGCCTCCTCGACTTCGTCGAACGACATCTCGCCGGCATAGGGATGAACGTTGCCTTCAACCGGAAAGGCTCCCGTCTTCAGGCTGACTTCGGATTCCACGTCGGAACCATAGAGGTTTCCAGTCCGGTTTGCCGGCGGTACGGCCCTCTCGTTCGCCGAGAATATCGCCAGGGGATCGAAATTGGGATAATCCTCCTGAACTGTGTAGTTGGCGGCAAGGTTCATCTTTACATGGACGAAAGGTTGCCGGCGCACCACTTCGCGCTCTCCGTCATGAATAACGGTCGGAACCTCCAGTATCGACTTGTCGGATGGTCTTGACGCAATGTTCGGGCCGAACAGCCGCGATCCCCGTTTTGCGGTTTCCTGGTCGAGCGCTGCAATCGTATCTGAACCGGTCAGAGCATAGGCTTCGGCCGGGATGGCCAATTGCGGCTGCCCGTCGAGGGCGGCAAAGAGGGCAACGCCCATCAGGATGCACGAGGTTATTCCGGTCAGGAATGTTCCCGACAGCCAACGCAACGATATCTCGCGTCTGTCCGGCGCCCGGTGCCCGTCGGCGAGAATGGGCGGCTCGCTTCCAAGGGATCGCAGCATTATGCGGTCCATCGTCATGCGATTGACATCCATTTCATGAAGAGCCTGCTCCGTTCAAGATTTCAAGCGAGGAAACATCTGCACATTTGACCGATGCTCGTCAAATCACGAGAACCAACGCGGCACAGCATTGAAGCCCCCGGATCCGAACGCTTAAGATCACTGGAATGTGAATTTCTCGGGGCAGAACGGCGGTTTGATCTCTTCAAGGGCAGGTTTGCCACAGATAAGCGAGAAATGGCAACGATTGTTCCGCGCCCATCCTTCCTTCACATTTTCTGTCTCGCTCGCATGTCGTCCCATAGTCCCCGAGCAGGCGCATTTTTGTGTAATTGAAAGGGGAGGTTGCGGTGGCTTTGGTTTGGGGGTTGCGGAATTGGAAATAAGTGAGTGTTTTTAGGTAGTTGTGTAATTTTTCTGATTTTTGAAAATTGTTGGTTGACTTGTTTGTGCGGGTAGATTTATAAGTCCGCTCACTGAACGAGGGCGGCGGCGCTGCTGGCGACGATGGTTTTCGTTCTGGAAAATCCTTTAAAGATTGGCTGGA
>JBAYTX010000017.1:0-75460 GCA_041675415.1 Rhizobium sp.
CCACCAGGAAGGAAATCTCCTTCTCATGCTTGCCCGCCGCATGTGCGACGCCACCGAGAGTCAGCGAGGCGAGGGCTCCCTGGATGAGGCTGCGGCGGGTATGAAGCATGGAAAAGTCCTTCCTCGTCTGCTTGGGCCCGGTATACGCGGCAGCCACGCGGTCGATGCCCGACGGCCGCGGGTCAGAATGAAATGGACACCCTCAGTCCGCCCGCTTCGCGATTCGCGATCTCGATGCCGAGATCGTAGACCGAAGAGATTTCCTTGACGATGGAAAGGCCGATGCCTGTGCCCGGCATCTGACTGTCGAGACGGATGCCGCGCTCGGTCATCCGCTTTATGCCGGCCGGATCGGCACCTGGACCGTCATCCTCGATCACCAGTCGGGGCCTCGTTTCCGCACAGTCGATCGTCACGCTGATCGTCGACCGACTCCATTTGACGGCGTTGTCGAGGATGTTACCCAGCAGTTCCTCGAGATCGTGGGGGTCGACCTGGACCGTGACGTCCGGTGCGACGTCGACCCGCCAGGTAAGGTCGCCGCCTCTCGGCGTGCGTTTGAGGGTGCGCACGATACGGTCGACGGCGGTGGCGACATCGGCATCGGAGGCGCGAAGCTCGGCGGTGGCGGCGATGCGGCTGCGCGCCAGCTCGCGATCCACGTGAGCCTGCATGACCGAGGCCAGATGGGCAAGCTCTTCGCCGATATCCTTCTGACCCCGCTCTTTCAGCGTCGTTGCGTCGTTCGCCACGACCGTCAACGGCGTCTTCAGGCCATGGGCCAGATCGGCCGCGCGGGTGCGCGCCTTCTTGATGATGTCCGATTGAGCGTCGAGCAGGCGGTTCACCGCATCGACGACCCCCTGCAGTTCGTTCGGGTAGCGGCCGTCCAGCCGCTCGGCCTTGCGCTCTCGGATGAGGTTCAGGCCTTCACTGACCGAGGAAATCGGCCGCAGACCGAAGGTCAGCTGCGCCAGGGAGGCGGCAATCAGGAATACGGCGAGCGCGATCACATAGGGTATTGTGTCGATGGCGAAATCGCTCCGGGCATCGGTGATGACGGAAGCGTTGATCGCGGCTGCGATCCGGATCGCGCGCTCCCCGTCGGGTGCTGCCATGATGATCTTGCGCTCTTGCACGATCAGATCGACCCCCTCCGGGCCCTGCAGGTGATAGCGGTGAATCACTCCGGTCTCATGAACGTCCTCGGGCAAGGGAAGAGCGAAGTCCCAGAGTGACTGCGAGCGAAGCGTGCGGTTATGCGCATCGTCCTCGGCTTGCCAGTATAGGCCACCATAAGGCTCGAGGAAACGCCGGTCACTCGGGCGCTCCGGCAGATCGAGCACGCCTTGCGGTGTGAACCGGAGCGTACCGGCGATATTATTGATGTGATCGGTCAGTTCCTGGTCGATCCGCCGTTCCAAACTGCGTGTGAAGAGTGACACGAAGACAAGACCCGCGAACATCATCGCCAGAGCCACACTGGCTACGGAGACGACGAGGAAGCGGCTGCGAATGGACCGCATCAGCCGCTTTCCCCGCCAATGCGATAGCCATAGCCACGCCTGGTCGAGATGATGTCACGGCCAAGCTTGCGCCGCAGCCTGCCGATCAGAACCTCGACGGAGTTGCTTTCGCGTTCGAAGTCCTGCGCGTAGAGCTGCTCCGTCAGTTCAATCTGCGAAACGTTGCGGTCGCGATTGTGTGCCAGAAACATCAGGCAGCGGTATTCGAGCGGCGTGAGGTCGATCGGCACGCCGGCTCGGCTGATCGTCTTGGTCCGCGGGTCGATAGCGATATCGCGTACCTCGACAATCGGACTTGCCTGACCGCTGCTGCGGCGGATGATGGCACGAAGCCGCGCCAAGAGCTCCTGCATCTGGAAAGGCTTGGTCAAATAGTCGTCGGCTCCGGCGTCGATACCCTCTACCCGTTCCTGCCAATTGCCGCGGGCCGTCAGGATGAGAACCGGTATCTGCCGGTCGGCGGCCCGCCAGCGCTTCAGGATGGACAATCCGTCCATACCAGGAAGACCGAGATCGAGGATGACGGCTGCGAAGTCCTCGGTGTCGCCGGAGAACCAGCCCGACTCTCCATCGGATTCACGAACAACGACGAACCCGGCGCGTTCGAGATGAACGGTCACGTCCCTGGCAATCAGCGGGTCGTCTTCGATCAATAATAGCCGCATTATTCATTCTCTATCTGCAGAATGGCCCCCGTTACCGCGTCGATCTCCAACTCGATGAGACGCCCATCGGGTCTGAGGACACGAAACTCGTAGATTTTGCGGGATTGCTTGCGACTGTATTCTACTGAAACGACATCACCGCTAACCTTGCCAAGGACGATCCTGCGCAACACCGCCAGTGACTTGATTTCGCCCCGGTCGACCGCGGTGCGCATGCGCTCCTGATCGCTATCTTCGGAGGGTTCATGGCCTCCGCCATCATCGTCATCGGACGCCTGCGCAGGCAAAGCCAGCAAGAGGACCGCAATCAATCCCGCCAGCGATACGCGCGCAAGCAATGCCCCAAACCCATTCTTCATGGATCACTCCATATCACCCCCAAGCTGAAATTTCGCTGACATTCTTCGTCAGTTATCACTCAGCCGCCGTCGACTAGGTTTGCCTCAACGGTCGAGGCAATGGTGCTCCGGCCGGGACAACAAAGGACATCCCGATGAAGAAGACCATTCTTGCCTCACTTCTCGCTTTCGCCGCTTTCGGCGCCGTCGCCCATGCGGAAGAAAAAGCAGCTTGCGGTGATATTCCCCAGGCACGGTGGATGAGCCAGGACGCGTTGAAGGCCAAGGTCGTGGCCAGTGGTCTCCAGGTGCGTCAGATAAAGGCCGAAGCCGGATGCTACGAGGTTTACGGCATCGACGCCAAGGGTGCCAAGGTCGAGGCTCTCTTTAATCCGGAAACCGGCGAACAGGTCGGTGCCGACGGAGGCAATTGATGAGCGACGCCACGCAAGACGTTCCTGGCGCCTACTCCGGCCGCGATTCGCGGCCGGACAGGATCAAGGTCTGGGATCCGATTGTTCGCGTTTTCCACTGGTCGCTGGTCGCCTTTTTCCTGTTTTCCTATCTGACCGGAGACGAGTGGAAGTCCGCGCATATCTTGTCCGGCTATGTCGTCGGCGGTTTGATCGCAGGTCGCCTCGTATGGGGACTTGTCGGTTCCCATCACGCGCGCTTTGTCAACTTTGTCTATCATCCGCGAACGATTGCTGCCTTCCTCGCAGACACAGCGCGACTGCGCGCGAAGCGGTATATCGGCCACAATCCGGCCGGCGGAGCCATGGTAGTTGCGCTTCTCCTCATGGTAACCGGCATCGTCACTACCGGATACATGATGACCACGGATGCCTATTGGGGAATCGAATGGGTGGAGGATGCGCATGAGATTTTCGTCAATCTTACTCTTGGGCTGATCGTCCTGCATGTCGGCGGGGTCGTGCTCGCCAGTCTCGAGCACCGGGAAAACCTGGTGCGTTCCATGGTCACGGGCCACAAGCGGCCCGACAACTAGCGACCTGTTCCGTCCAGAGCCGCCCGGACGGACGAAGGCCGCAAGCGGCGCCCGGATGCAATTTGCCTCCGGGCGCTGGATCATTCCCTGGAAATCGATCATGCCGGAGGGACCTGGCCACGAATGAGCCGACAGCGTGATCAATGGTCCGCGACCCCGGTGCCGGCACTCCGCCGGTGAAGACGGTGTTTCAGTCTGGGGCAAGGCTCGGGGGATAGCTTCGCTCATCGTCCATCCATTTTGCCGCTACTGGAATGAGTTATTTGACAGTTCTTTGCACCTTTTCTGGAGTATCGGCAGGGCGTGCCGGCAAACGGCGTGCTTATATTGTCTCGGTCACACATCTCAAATCGCTCCCGTCGATAAGTCTTTCCTCATTGAATGCCATCTTTGGTCCGGGAGCACGTCCATGAACACGGGTAGCGACTTGCTGAACGTGGCCTGCGAGAAGATCGCTGATCTGGACGTGCCGGCTTTTGTCAAAGACAGTCAGTTGCGTTATGTCGCGGTGAATCATGCCTATGCGCGGTTCTTCCAGGAAGTGCCTGGGGCTTTCGCCGGCAAGACCGATCGCGAGCTGTTCGGTCACGTGGATGACGGCGTGCGTGACGATCGCGAGCGCCAGGTCGTCGTCTTCGGCGACGAGCAAACGACGCTGGTCTTCGATCCGGTCGGCCATGCCCGCTATCCGCTGCGCGTCGAACGATTCTTCGGGGATGACGATTCCATCTATGTGTTCGGCATGTTCGAGGACGCCCCACCCTCCGAAGCGCCGGCGGAGAGGCCCGAGGCAGCACCGATGGCGGCGCAGGAGCCAGCAGGGGCCATGACTACCGCCAATGGCAGCGACGAACTCTTCCTTGCCACGCTGGAGGACCTGCCGGTCGCGACCTATGTACGCGGCGCCGATCATCGAATGGTCTTCGTCAACGCGGCCTTCGTCGACATGGTCGGCGTGCCAAAGGAACGTCTGCTCGGCAAGACGGAGCACGAGTGCTTTCCCGCGCGAGGGGATGAATATCATGCCGCCAACCGCCAGACGCTCCAGGAGGGCGTGACCTTCGAGGCGGAGGATGTTTTCGAACGCCCAGACGGCACCGTCGTGCCGGTGATCTCGCGCGCCAGCCGTATCGTGACGCCGAGCGGCGGGTGCTACATGGTCGGTTCGATCACCGATATTTCGACCTTGAAAAGTCGCGAAACCCAGTTGATCGAGGCGCAGGATGAGGCCGAGGGCCTGCATCGCCATGTGGAAAGCCTGCTCAGATCGATGCCGGTTGGCGTGTTGATCCTCGCTGCCGACTACATCATCGACTACGCCAACGATGCCTTCTACGACATGCTCGAGGCGGAGACGCCGATCGACATGGCCGGATGGCACTATCGCGACTTTCTGGCCTTCAATCTGCGCCGTATCGGATCGGAGAATGTCGAGGCCGAACTCGATCGGGTTTTCGAGAAGCGGATGACGCAGTTCAGCGAGGGGGAGAGCGTCGGCACAACCCGCGCCGAAACGCTGAGCGGCAGGATCCTGGCAATCCGCAGCAAGCGTCTGGCCAGCGGCAAGATCCTCATCACCTATTCCGACATCACCGCGCTCCATCGGCGCGAACAGGAGAGTGTTCTCTATCGGACCGCGATCGAGCAATTGCCGGTTCCTGTCTTCCTGCGCGACGAAGACCATCGGCTCATTTTCGCCAATACCGCCTACGAGGACATGCATGGTACCAAGCTGGAAGCCATCCGCGGTCTTCGCGAAGAAGAGATGTTTCCAGACATTGGAGCGCAACTCCGTAACGAGAATGTCCAGGTATTTCAGACCGGCGAGCCGTTCGAGCGCCCGGAGGATCTCTTCCTTGCTGACAACCGAACGGTTTCTGTCGTCACACGGTTGAACCGCATCGTTACGCCGGACCGGAAAAGCTACGTCGTCGGTTCCCTGACGGATGTTACCCTGCTGAAGGCACGGGAACGAGAATTGTTGGATGCCCAGATCCGCACCGAGAAGCTCTATCTGGGCCTCGAGACGGTCTTGTTGACGATGCCGATCGGGGTGGTCATCCTGGACAAGGACTTCGTCATCGAATTCGCCAATTCCAAGAGCCGGGAAATCTGGGCTTGGCCCGAAGACTCAGCGCTCGAGGGCGTGTCATTCCGAGACTATACCAAGGCCAATTTCGATCGTGGCTGGGTCTGGGAAAACGGCAAGGACTTCGAAACCGGGCTCGCGGAGCGGATCGAGGACTTGCGCAGCCTCGATGGCAGCACGCAGCGGGAACTCGTCTACCCGGATGGCAAGCAGGTTCTGATCACCACCACCCTCCTGTTCGACAACAAGTACCTGATCACCTACTCGGATTACACCGAGGTCCGCCGTCAGGAGCGTGAGATCACGGAAGCGCGTGACCAGCTCGAGCGTCTTGGGCAGTTCATGCAGGATGCGACACGTGTGATGTCGCAGGGACTCGCCTTCGTCGAGGATGGCGTCATCACGCAGTCGAGCGAGTCGCTCGCCAAGATCCTTAACGTCCCGCCGATGTATCTGGCCCCCGGTCAGAGCTGGCACGCCTGTTTCGCCTATTGTGCCAAAAGGGGAGACTTTGGTGCCGAGCCCATGGTTGAGCTCAGGCGATGGCAAGATAAGATCCAGTCTCATCAGGGATTTTCCGAGGTGTTCCTTGCCGACGGCAAGACCTGGGTCCAGCTTGATGCAACGATTAGTCGGCGGGGGCATTGGATGTTGCTCTATTCCGACATCACCGACATGAAGAGGCGCGAGGAGGAATTGACCGTTCTGCTGGCGCGCAGCGAAGCCGCGGACAAAGCCAAGTCCGAGTTTCTGGCCAATATGAGCCATGAAATCCGGACACCAATGAACGGCGTCCTCGGCATGGCGGAATTGCTGGCAAAGTCGGATCTCGACACCCGTCAAAAGACCTTCGTCGACATCATCATGAAGTCCGGCAATGCACTGCTGACCATCATCAACGATATTCTGGATTTTTCCAAGATCGACGCCGGGCAGTTGCGACTGCGAAAGGTGTCTTTCGATCCGGTCGAATCGATCGAGGATGTGGCAACTCTGCTATCCACTTCGGCGGCGGAAAAGGACATCGAGCTGATCGTACAGGGTGCGGCCACGGCGCGCCACATGGTGATGGGCGATGCTGGCCGCTTCCGCCAGATTGTCACCAATCTCGTAGGCAATGCGATCAAGTTCACCGAAAAGGGGCATGTCCTGATCGGGCTCTCGATGGAACCCATGGAGACGGGAGAATTCATGCTGACCATGCGTATCGAGGATACGGGTATCGGCATTCCGGAAGCGAAGAAGCAGACCATCTTCGAGAAGTTTGCCCAGGTCGACGCGTCTTCGACACGCCGTCACGAGGGAACCGGTCTCGGGCTTGCGATTACTGCTGGTCTCGTCCACCTGTTCGGCGGCTACATCGAGGTCGAGAGCGAACTCGGCCAGGGATCCGTATTCAGTGTGCACCTGCCGTTCAAGATCGCGGGCGAGCGCAATCGTAACCAGACGCTGCCGGTCAATGTTGCTGGAGCACGTGTTCTGGTCATCGACGACAATGCAATCAACCGGCAGATACTGACCGAACAGCTTTCGATATGGGGCTTCGATGGGCTGGCCGTCGAAAGCGGGTCGGCGGCGCTTGCGATCCTCGAGGAAGCGGCGGAGATCGGCATTGTGATCGATGCGCTGGTCATCGATTACCAGATGCCTGACATGAACGGCGTTGACGTCGCGCGCATGATCCGCGGCGACCGGCGTTTCGAAGATATCGCCATGATCTTCCTCACTTCCATGGACATGGTGGGCGACGCACGGATCTTCCAGCAGTTGAATGTTCAGGCGCATTTGATGAAGCCGGCCCGTGCAAACCTGTTGCGCGGCACAATCGTTGACGTGATCCGGACCGCACGGCTGCGGCGCAACGGTGGTGTCGCGCTGTCTAAGCGGGCATCTGCGGCATCGACAACCCGTTTCGAGCGGAAATCGCAGGAGCATTCGCAGGATCAGAGGCCTGCCACGGCCACGAGCAAGACAACACGAGGGGGGCCGGGGCGGAGCTGCGATGTTCTGGTTGCGGAAGACAATGAGGTAAACCAGATCGTCTTCACGCAGATACTTCAGGCGACGGGGCTCAGGTTCATGATCGTGGACGATGGTCGTGAGGCCGTGGATGGCTGGCAGCAGCACATGCCGGGCCTGATCATCATGGATGTTTCCATGCCAGTCATGAACGGCCATGAGGCGGCGCGCACGATCCGCGAGCTCGAACGCGCAGCCGGAGACGGGCGGCACGTGCCGATCATCGGCGTGACGGCGCACGCGCTGGAGAGCGACCGCGATCTCTGCCTGGCCGCAGGCATGGACGACTATCTTTCGAAGCCGATCGGCCCGGAACAGCTGGAGCTCAAGATCGAGAAGTGGCTTGGGCGGTTGCCGCACGACCGGGGCGGCGTCGCGGAGTCACAAAACTGAGTGGGATGGCCTTGTGCCGCAGAGCATCTCCCGCTTTCCGGCAAATCCCTTGCGCCTCTCGACAGCGAATCCGGCGGCAACAAGGTTGCGGCGTACGAATCCGGCCGCCGCGTAGGTAGCAAAGCTACCGCCAGGTGCGGTCTTTTCGAAAAGGGCCTGCATTAGTTCAGGCGACCACATGGCAGCGTTGCGGGATGGCGCAAAGCCATCAAGATACCAGGCGTCGAAAACGAAATCGGACTTCGCGACGTTCTCAAGAGCATCGCCGCAGATGACGGTCAGCTGCGTTGCGTCATCGAGGAAGAGGTCCACGACTCCGCGCGGATCAGATGGCCATGATGCGATAAGCGCGTCGCGTTCGGCGGCAATTTCCGGCCAGCGCGAGAGAGCGCGCGCTATATCCTCCCCATTCATCGGATAGAGTTCAAAGGACACGAAATGGAGCACACCGCCGGGCTGGCGCGTCGACTTCCACTGCCGCCATGTCTCACAGGCGTTAAGGCCGGTACCAAAGCCGAGTTCGCCGATGCGAAACAATCCCTCTTTCACCCATCGTTGCGGCAGGCCATTTCCGGCAAGGAACACATGACCGCATTCCAGTCGGCCGTCGGTCTGGCAATAAAAATGATCGCCAAAAGCGGTCGAATAGGGCATATCGCCCTCATGCCAGGCAAGCGTCTGGCTGTTTTCGCTAGCTGCGGGTTCCGAACTGGGATTTTTCATGAGAAAAGCCGATAATTCCCATGAGGCCGCGGGTCAATCGCGCGTCGGCCTTTTGATCATCGGCGGCGGGATCATGGGGCTCTGGGCTGCCGTTCACGCCGAGCGGCGCGGTATCGATACGCTTCTCGTCGACGGCGGGCGGATCGGCCATGGTGCAAGCGGCGGACTGCTGGGCGCGCTCATGGCACATATGCCGGATCGCTGGTCGGACAAAAAGCAGTTCCAATTCGACGCGCTGGTGTCGCTTGAAGAGGCGATCCGCACGCTCGAATCGCAAACCGGTATCGCGTCGGGATATCGCCGCACGGGCCGGCTCATTCCTCTTCCGAAGGAGCATCTGAGGAGGATCGCCGAGGGTCACTCGAAGGACGCCGACACGAATTGGCGCGCCGGAGATCGGCGTTTCGGCTGGAATGTGCTCGACAGTTCACCCTTCGGACCGACCTGGCCGGTCGAGGAAGCGGCGGCGGCCGGGCTTGTCCACGACACTTTTGCGGCGCGGGTTTTCCCCCGCAGCATGTCCGCCCTGCTTCTAGGCTTTCTGGAAACGGCAAAGCGGGTGAGGATCATCGAAGGCGTGGGAGTCGGGAGCATCGATGCCCGTGATGCGACCGCCAGTCTTGCCAGCGGACAACAGATCGCATTCGGGCATTGTATCGTCGCGGCGGGGTATCGCTCCTTCGCCATGCTGGAGGCTCTGGGCGACCCGCTGGGCGTGCCGCTCGGCCAACCCGTGAAAGGGCAGGCAGCACTCTTGAAGGTCGATATCGATCCCTCGTGGCCACTTCTCTATCTCGATGGTCTTTACGTCGTACCGCATGAGGGCGGTCATGTCGCAATCGGCAGCACGAGCGAGAACCATTTTGCCGACCCCCACGGAACGGACGGCAAACTGGATGATCTGATCGCCCGCGCCCGTCTGCTTGCGCCGGGCCTCTCAAACGCCGAGGTGGTCGAGCGCTGGGCGGGCCTTCGTCCAAAAGCGATCGATCGCGATCCAATGGTTGGACCGCATCCGGACCACGGCCGCGTGATCGCGCTGACAGGCGGTTTTAAGGTCAGTTTCGGTATCGCGCACCGTCTCGCGGAAGCGGCAATTGCAGCCATTGACGGGGAAATGCCGGCGCTGCCGGCGTCCTTTCAACTCGCCAGTCATCTTGAGGTTGCTGCTCGTAAAACGTGAAGCCGCAGCGTATTGCCCGTCGTCATACTGTCACGCAAATCACCTAACTGCTTGCCTATAACGTCAATCGCTAAAGTTGATGCTCCGGGGATCAGTTGAGGTCGTTTGCATGCGCTATGCCATCTATTTCACGCCTCCGTCAGGCGATCCGCTGACGCTTGCGGCAGCCAGTTGGCTCGGCCGCAATGTGTATTCCGGCCATGCGGTGGAGCACCCGGATGTCCCCGGTCTCGGCGTGCATGAGATCGCATTTCACACGGCATTGCCGCGTCGATATGGATTTCATGCAACGTTGAAGGCGCCGTTTCTGCTCAGGGACGATTGCACCGAGGCCGGCCTGTTGCGCGACCTCATGCGCTTCGCAAGTAGGATCGAGCCCTTCGAATTCCCGAGGTTGGAGGTCGCCCGACTTGGTGATTTTTATGGCCTGCTTCTCCCCAGACCTTGCGAGCCACTCGACTATCTCGCGGCGGCCGTGGTCCAGGAGTTCGACGGCTATCGCGCGCCGTTCAGCGAGGCGGAAATCGA
This sequence comes from Rhizobium sp., assembly GCA_041675415.1. GTDB lineage: Bacteria > Pseudomonadota > Alphaproteobacteria > Rhizobiales > Rhizobiaceae > Allorhizobium. Next base: position 10,474 of record JBAYTX010000017.1, read on the forward strand.
ACGGCGCAATCCGGAGGGGCTTTCCGCATCGCAGTTCGCCAATCTGCACCGTTGGGGACATCCCTATGTCATGGAGGAATACCGTTTCCACATGACGCTGACCGGACCTCTCCTGTCCAAGGACTTCCAGCGGGTCGAGCATGCATTGCGGGGCTATTTCGATCCGTTGCTCGGCGCAAGGGTGACGTTTTCGAATCTGGCGCTGTTCTGCGAGCGCGAGCCCGGGGCGCCGTTCCAGGTACACTCGCTGCATCCGATGGGGCGGATTTCGGCACGCAAGATCGCTTGACGGGTCGCGATCCACTGCCATGAAGAGGACAGCGCACTTCCGCTTCATTTCCATCTCGACATCACTGGTGTCCATGCTTACCGTTTATGGCAGCAAGACCCAAGGTGATTTGATGTTGAATGACAACTACCCGCGCGAGCTTGTCGGCTACGGTCGCGCAACGCCCGATCCAAAATGGCCGGGCGATGCCCGCATCGCAGTGCAGTTCGTCGTCAATTATGAAGAGGGGGGCGAAAGTTCGATCCTCGACGGCGACCCGGCGTCGGAATGTCTGCTGTCCGAGATTGTCGGCGCGCAGCCGTGGCCGGGCCAGCGCAACCTCAACATGGAATCGATTTACGAATACGGGTCCCGCGCTGGTTTCTGGCGGCTTTGGCGCATGTTCACCGAGCGCCAGGTGCCCGTCACGGTCTACGGCGTAACGCTCGCCATGGCGCGCAACCCGGAAGCGGTCGCGGCGATGAAGGAAGCCGGCTGGGAAATCGCCAGCCACGGTTACCGCTGGCTGGAATACAAGGATTTCCCGAAGGAGGTCGAGCGCCAGCACATCCGCGAGGCCGTGCGCCTGCATGCCGGGATCACGGGCGAGCGGCCCTATGGCATGTACCAGGGCAAGCCGTCGAACAATACGCTGAGACTGGTGATGGAGGAGGGCGGTTTTCTCTATTCCTCCGACAGTTACGCCGATGATCTGCCCTATTGGGTGAAGGGACCGGACGGCAAGCCTTTCCTCATCATCCCCTATACGCTCGAAACCAACGACATGCGTTTCGCCACGCCACAGGGCTTCAATTCCGGCGACCAGTTCTTCACCTATCTCAAGGATGCCTTCGACGTGCTCTACGAAGAGGGCAAGGCCGGGAGCGCCAAGATGATGTCGGTCGGCCTCCACTGTCGTCTCGTCGGCCGCCCGGGCCGCGCGGCGGCGCTCTCCCGTTTCATCGACTACGTGACGAGCCATGAGAAGGTCTGGATCCCGAAGCGCATCGAGATCGCCGAGCACTGGCACAGGCACCACAAGCCGGAAACGATCTGAGATGACAACACGCGAAGACTTTGTTTCCCGCTTCGGCGGCGTTTTCGAGCACTCGCCCTTCATCGCCGAGCGCGCCTTTGATGCGGGCACTGTTCGTGAGCCGCTGACGGCTTCGTGCGTGCATGCGGCGCTCGCCGAACAGTTCCGGGCGGCTTCTTATGACGAACGGCTCGGCGTGCTGTGCGCCCATCCGGACCTCGCCGGCAGGCTGGCGATCGCCGGCGGACTGACCGAGGACAGCCGCAAGGAGCAGGCGGGGGCAGGGCTCGATCGGCTTTCGCCCGAGGAGCATGCCCACTTCACCGCACTCAACACCGCCTATACGACCAAATTCGGCTTCCCCTTCATCATCGCTGTGAAGGGGCTGACGAAGGACGACATCCTGTCCTCCTTCGAGGCGCGGATCGACAACAGCCGCGAGATGGAATTCGCCACGGCCTGCGCGCAGGTCGAAAAGATTGCCCGGCTTCGCCTCGAAAGCCTCATCCCGGAGAAAGACTGACATGCCCGAAATCTCTACTGTGGTCCTGCCCAACTTCGCCGCAGGCGCCGTCAACCTGGCTTCGGCACGTCTTGGCGCCAAGGGGATTTCCTCGACCGATGAGTTCTTTGCGCCGCTGTCGCGCATGCTCAACGACGCGCCGGCCGAGTTTGACCCGGACCTCTACGACGACAATGGCAAGTACATGGACGGCTGGGAAAGCCGGCGCAAGCGCGTACCCGGCCACGACTTCGCCGTCGTCCGCCTCGCCATGCCGGGCCGCATCTTCGGCTTCGACGTCGATACCCGCTTCTTTACCGGCAACTACCCGCCGCATTGCTCGATCGAGGCCGCCTTCGTTGGGGATGGCGATCCGACGGACACCACGGAATGGACCGAACTCCTGCCAAAAGCGGCGCTAGGCCCCTCCGCGCAGCACTTCTTCGAGAACGGTGATCGTGACAGGGTATGGACGCATCTTCGCCTGCACATCTATCCCGATGGCGGGGTGGCGCGCCTGCGCGTCTATGGCGCAGCTTATTTCGACTGGTCGAAGGTGAAGGCCGACGAGGAAATCGATCTCGCCTACATCTTCCACGGCGCGAAGTCGCTCGCCTGGTCGGATGCCCACTACGGCCATCCAGACAAGATGCTCTCGCCTGGGCGGGGCATCAACATGGGCGACGGCTGGGAGACCAAGCGCCGGCGCGGTCCCGGCCACGACTGGGCGATCATCCGGCTCGGTCATGCCGGCCAGATCGGCCGCATCGTCGTCGATACGCATTTCTTCAAGGGTAATTATCCCGACACCTGCGAATTGCTTGGTGCCTATCTACCGGAGGCCGGCGACAGCTGGAGCGAGGCGGATATCGCCGCTTCGGAAAACTGGAAGCCGATCCTTTCGCGCCAGAAGCTGGAAATGGATCGCGAGCATGAGTTTTCGGGCACTGCCGTCGCCGATATCGGCCGGGTCACCCATGTACGCTTCGCCATGCATCCGGACGGCGGCGTCATGCGCCTGCGTCTCTACGGGGTCAAGAAATGATGGCCGACCGGCTTGTCATCGAGCCGCTGACTGCGGACGCATTTTTGCCCTTTGGCGAGGTCATCGAGGCCGATCCGGCTAGGATGCGCCTCATCAATGGCGGCACAACGGAGCGCTTCCACGCCCTTTGTGCGCCCGAAGCCCTAGGTGAGGGCGCGCGCGTGATCCTGAGCATCTTTCGCGGGCAGCCGCGGGATTTCCCCTATGAAATCGGCATGATGGAACGCCATCCGCAAGGCAGCCAGAGCTTTTCGCCTCTCTCGGGAAAACCGTTTCTCGTAGCGGTTGCGCAGGATATCGACGGGAAGCCGTCGCGGCCCCGGATTTTTCTCGCGCGCGGCGACCAGGGGGTAAACTATCGGCGCAATGCGTGGCATCATCCACTGATGGCAATCGGTGAGCCCAGCGATTTTCTGGTTGCCGATCGTGACGGACCCGGAAACAATCTGGAAGAATATTTCTTCGACGTCCCCTACATGATCCTGGAGCCGCACCTATGACCGGTCTGACAACCCATGTCCTTGACACCGCGCTTGGCAAACCGGCCGAGGGTATGAGAATCCAGCTTGTGCGCATGAACGGCGAGGAGGCGGAAATCATCTCCACGGTCTTCACCAATGCGGATGGGCGCGTCGACGGTGGGCCGATCCTCAAGGGCGAAGCGTTCCAGACCGGGCAGTACGAACTGCTGTTCCACGCCGGTGACTATCTACGGGGCCAGGGGGCACCGCTGACAGAGCCGCCGTTTCTCGACGTGATCCCGATCCGCTTCGGCATCAGCGATACCGAGGCCCATTATCACGTGCCGTTACTGCTATCGCCCTACGGCTATTCGACCTATCGCGGAAGCTAGCGAACGGGGTGTGGAATCCGTTCTAGAATGGCGATTCCGCAATGATATTCCGATCGATATCGGCGATTTTCCGCTTGCCGCAGAGCGCCATCGTGACATCCATTTCCTTGCGGATGATGTCGAGAGCCAGTGTGACCCCCGGCTTTCCCATGGCGCCGAGGCCATAGAGGAACGGCCGGCCGATGAAGGTTCCCTTCGCACCAAGAGCCATGGCCTTCAACACGTCCTGGCCGGAGCGGATGCCGCCATCGAGGTGAACCTCGATCCGGTCGCCGACCGCGTCGACAATCCTCGGAAGCATGGAAATGGAGGAATGCGCACTGTCGAGCTGCCGGCCACCGTGGTTCGACACGACGATTGCGTCTGCGCCGGTTTCGGCTGCCATTCTCGCGTCCTCGACGTCGAGAATGCCCTTGATGATCAAGGGGCCGCCCCAGCGTTCCTTGATCCAGGTGACGTCCTTCCATGAGAGCTGCGGATCGAACTGCTCCATGGTCCATGCGTTGAGCGAGGCGAGATCGGTCACGCTCTTGGCATGGCCGTGAATGTTGCGGAATGTGCGTCGGCTGGTTTGCAACATATTCCAGCACCAGCGGGGATGCGTCGCCATTTGCCAAAGATGTTTCGGCGTCAGGCGCGGCGGTGCGGAGAGGCCGTTGCGGATGTCCTTGTGACGCTGGCTGAGGATCTGCAAATCGGCGGTGAGCACGAGAGCCGAGCAATTCGCGGCCTTGGCCCGGTCGATCAGATCGAGGACGAAATCGCGGTCGCGCATCACGTAAAGCTGGAACCAGAAGGGCTTGGCGGTGACCGAGGCGACGTCCTCGATCGAGCATATGCTCATGGTGGAAAGGGTGAACGGTACCCCGAATTCTTCCGCTGCCCGGGCCGCGAGCATTTCGCCATCGGCAAACTGCATGCCGGTCAGACCCGTCGGCGCGAGCGCAACCGGCATGGAAACCTTCTGGCCGATCATTGTCGTCTCGAGCGATCGCCCGCTCATGTCGACCATGACCCGCTGACGAAGTTTGATGCGCGAAAAATCGGACTCGTTGGCGCGGTAGGTCGATTCCGTATAGGCGCCGCTGTCTGCGTAATCGAAGAAAAGCTTCGGAACGCGGCGCTTGGCCAGTGCCTTCAGATCTGCGATTTCGACAATGCCAGACACGGTCAGCTGCCCTTCGGGAATGTGAGGATCATTGGTTCAGAAGTGTTCGCCGGAGCGGAACGGCCCGACGCGGATGCCGGCTGCGACAAGATAGGCCGTCGACCAGCCGATCAGCATGAAGCCGTTTATACCTTCGAGTGCGGCGAGCATGCGCCATTCTACGCTGGGAACAATGTCGCCATAACCGACAGTGGAAAAGGTGATGGTGGCGAAATAGAGCGCGGTCGAGAAATCTGGCATGGCGCCGACGATGCCGTAGCAAATTGCCCACATCCAGACCTCGGCCGTCAGCACCGCGAAGATGCCAATCACGACGGTGTTCATGGCCACCAGGCGACTACGATGCCCCTGAAGGCGGATCTTCGACGTGATCCAGCCCATGACGTGGGTGATGCCGATCAATCCGAACGTATGGATCGGGACCGTCAGCGAAATCATCAGGGTTCCGATGAGCAAATTCAGGAAAAGGTTCGACAGGGACGCATCTCCAAGGATCAGATTGTGGCCCGGACGGTGTTCTTCATAGGCCGTCCGGCGACATAGGTTTCAACGATCGAGCGGTCATCGCCGAGCGTTTGCAGCAGAAACAGCTCTTCCGCAAGGGTTTTCACCGTCTCCATGCGTAGCCGCATGGCCGGGGTCGCGGCAGCATCGAGCACGATGAAATCGGCGTCAGTCCCCGGCGCAAGCGTGCCGATGCGATCGGCAAGTGACAGGGCTTCGGCATTGCCGAGGGTCACATGGTAGAAGCTTTCCAGCGGATTGAGGCGTTCGCCCAGCAATTGCTGGATCTTGTAGGCCTCGTCGATGGTCTTGAACATTGAATAGCTCGACCCGCCTCCTATGTCGGTCGCAACCGCGACCCTGAGCGGCTTTTCGCGGCGCTGGTAGCGTTTCATCGGAAAGAGTCCCGAGCCGAGAAAGAGATTGGAGGTCGGGCAATGGACGGCGACGGACCGTGTTTCGCTCAGCGCGTCCGCCTCGCGATCGGAGAGGTGGATCGCATGGCCAAACAGGCTTTTCGGCCCTAGAAGTCCGTAATGGGCGTAGATGTCGGTATAGTCCCTGGCGTCCGGATAGAGTTCGCAGGTGTAGCGGATCTCGTCGTGATTTTCCGAGAGATGTGTCTGGATGTGCAGATCGGGGAACTCTTCGACCAGTGCCTGCGTGCGTTCCATTTGCGCCGGCGTGGAGGTGATGGCGAAGCGCGGCGTGATCGCCACGTAGTTGCGGCCCTTCCCGTGCCATTCCGCAATGACGGCGCGGGTTTCGTCATAGCCGATCTCGGGGGTATCCAGGAGGCCCTGCGGAGCGTTCCGGTCCATCATGACCTTGCCGCCGATCATCAGCGTCCCACGCCTCAGGCTTTCGGCGAAGAAGGCGTCGGCTGAGGCCTTGTGGACGGTGCAGTAGGCCGCTGCCGTCGTCGTTCCCTGACGCAGCAGTTCGTCGAAGAAATGCATCGCGATGCGTTCGGCATGGGCCTTTTCCACGAAGCGGCATTCCTCGGGGAAGGTATAGGTGTTCAGCCATTCGAGCAGACCGCCCGCATAGGAGCCAATCACCTGCATCTGCGGGAAATGCAGATGCGGATCGATGAAGCCGGGCGTGATGAGATGCGGACGATGGTCGATTTCGACCGCATCCATCGGCGCCTTTGCCTTGACCTCGGCATAAGGACCCATCGCGGATATGATCCCGTCGGCAAGCAGCAGGGCACCATCGCTTTCGTACAGACAGCTGTCGGCGTCGTTCACCGCTTCGGGTGCGCGCTTGAATGTCAAAAGACGGCCGCGGACGATCATTTGCGTCATTGCGTCCGGCCTTCCGCTGCGGCGCTCTCGAACCAGGCGACCAGCAGGGCGCGTTCCTCGGTCGAGACTTCGGTAATGTTGCCGGGCGGCATGGCATGGCTGCGGCCGGCCTGGATGTAGATCTCGCGCGCATGGGCGGCGATCTGCGCATCCGTCTCCAGTTTCACGTCCTTTGGCGGCCGCACGATGCCCTCCCAGACCGGTTCGGCGGCATGGCACATCGAACAGCGCGACATGACCACATCCCGGGCGGCTTCGAAATGGGCGTTCTCGACGAAGCGCAGATGGGTCGGGGCAACCGATACTTCTTCCTCGACTGGAGCCTTCTGCACGGTCGAAAGCCACATGATGGCGATGAAGATCAGCACCGTTGCCAGCCAGGTCCAGGTCGGTCGGCCCTTGCGGGCATGGGTGGTGTTGAACCAGTGGCGGATGGTGACGCCCATCAGGAAGATAAGGGCGGCGATCACCCAGCTATAGGCGGTGGCGAAGGCCAGCGGATAGTGGTTCGACAGCATGAAGAAGATGACGGGCAGCGTCAGGTAGTTGTTGTGCAGCGAACGCTGCTTGGCGATCACGCCGTATTTCGGGTCCGGCGTACGGCCGGCGATCAGGTCGGCGACGACGATCTTCTGGTTCGGGATGATGATCAGGAAGACGTTGGCCGACATGATGGTGGCGGTAAAGGCGCCGAGATGCAGGAAGGCGGCGCGGCCGGTGAAGACTTGGCTATAGCCCCAGGCCATGGCGATCAGCGCCACGTAGAGCACACCCATCAGCACCCAGATGTTCTTGCCGAGGGGCGACTTGCATAGCTGGTCGTAGATCACCCAGCCAACCGCGAGCGAGGCGACGGAAAGGGCGATCGCCTGCCATTGAGTGAGATCCATCGCATGGCGGTCGATCAGGAAGAGATCGGCCCCGCCATAGTAGACGACGGCGAGCATGGCAAAGCCCGAGAGCCAGGTGACGTAGCTTTCCCACTTGAACCAGGTCAGGTGCTCCGGCATGGTGGCGGGCGCCACGAGGTACTTCTGGATGTGGTAGAATCCGCCGCCGTGTACCTGCCATTCCTCGCCATAGGCGCCGACCGGCAGATGCGGGCGCTTCACCAGCCCGAGATCCAGTGCGATAAAATAGAACGAAGAGCCGATCCACGCGATCGCGGTGATCACGTGAAGCCAGCGCACCGCGAAGGAGAGCCATTCCCAGGCAATGGCGTATTCGTACATCAGAAAAATCCCTTTCTTTCCCCGGCCTTCCAGTCTGGGAAATTATCCGCCGCAAGGGAAGCCCCGGCCTTTCCCTGATGCAACTATTCGACAGGTTTATCGGCGATCATCGGATCCGCAGGCCAAGCGACTGGCGTTCCGGCGCAAGCGTTTCTTCCAGCCAGGCGTGGAACTTCCTGATCTTGGGCATATTGCGGCGGCTTTCGGGATAGACCAGCCAGTAGGTGTTGTCGTCGCTGAAGGAGACATCGAATGGCTGGACTAGGCGGCCGGATGCCAGTTCGTCCTGCAAATAGAAGCGGCTTAGGATCGCCACGGCCTGGCCGGCGAGCGCGGCGCCCGCATCGAGATCAAGGGCACCGAAGGCGCGGATGCGGGGGGCGCTGGAGGCTGGCACGTCCACCCCGGCTGCGGCAAACCACTCTTCCCACATGCCGTCGTCGTCGCTGATGCGCGGCAGTTTCAGGAGATCGGCGGGTTCTTTGAGCCCGCCGATGCTGGCAGCGAGCTTCGGGCTCAGCATCGGCGCATAGTCCAGCCGCAGGATCGGATGGGCGACGAGGCCCGGCCAGGGGCCGACACCCACCCGAATGGCGACATCGGCCGGGTCGCGGTTGAAATCGGTCAACTTCGTGCCGCGCAATAGGCGCACGGCGATCTGCGGATATTGCAGCTGGAAGGTGCCGAGATGCCGCGCCAGCCAATGGGAGGCGAAGGTCGGGACCGAATGGATCTCCAGCACCTCGTCGGCGCTTTGGCGGGCGGTGGCGACCGCTTCGCGCAACAGGTCGAATCCCTCGGTCGCCTTCGGCAGCAGACGCTCGCCGGTTTCGGTGAGCACGATCTGGCGCGGCTTCCTGAGAAACAGCGGCTCGCCGATATTCTCCTCAAGAAGCTTGATCTGATAGCTCACCGCCGTCTGGGTCATGCCCAGTTCCTCGCCGGTCTTGGTGAAGCTCATATGCCGGGCCGCCGCCTCGAAGACGCGCAGGGCATTGAGCGGGAACTGTCTCGACAGCTTCATGGATAAGTTCTCTTGATGCATGCCTACTGTATTCGAATTGGAAAGCGGCGGCAATCCGGCGCATCTCTTGGTCTATCAGGTCATTTCGCCCATGGAGAGGAGACGACGATGCTGCAAGCAACAAGACGCAACTGGGCTCCTGCGAGCATGACGCCCGGAGGCATGTTCCGGCCGCTACGCCGCTTCGTCGAGCGCCTTTTGGAAACGGACCGAACGCCAATCGAGGATCTTCCACAGGATCTGAAAAAGGACCTCGGCCTTCTCGACGGTCGTCCCTCGCGGAACCGCACCGACGCCTATTGGTCGGATCATAGGCGCCATGGAGACTGGATGCGCACCGGTCCGCTCTGAGGGAATTGCGAGTCGCATCAACGGTTTGCGCCTGTGAGCTCGAAAGCTGATTCCGGCGCTTCATGTGGTGATTCAGGTGGGTGTCGTGCGCCTCAGCCGTCAATCAGCCAAGCAGTACGGCCAGCAGTTCCGCTGCCACAAGCGCGGCGATGACGGCCGGGCGCTTGTCGCGCAGCGTGCTGCCGCCGATCGGCAGGACGAGTCTGTCGAGCATCGTTTGGTCGCCGCCTTCGCGCAGTAGCCAATGGGCAAAAGTGGCGCGTTTGGTGGCCGAGCCGATCATGCCGACATAGGCGAGACCGGGGCGGGCGAGTGCCTGGCGTGCGATCAGGAAATCGAGGGCATGGTCGTGGGTAAGGATGACAGCCGCGCCGCCCGGGCGAATGGTTGCGACTTCGGCTTCCGGCATGGCGACACGGCGGTGTACGATGCCTGCGGGCATGGTCTTATCATCCATCTCGCGAGTCTCCACCAGGGTGACGTTGAGGGGCAGGGGCCGAAGCGCGGCCGCCAGCGCCAGCCCCACATGGCCGGCGCCGAAGAGGAATACGTCGGGATAGGCGTTTTCGATTTTTTGCTGCCGGTCGAGTAGGGCTGCTTTCCCCGAGCCATCGATACGGGTGAAGGAGAGCCTGGTCCGTCCGCCGCAGCACTGGCCGATCTCCGGGCCGAGCGGCACGTCGAGGGAGGAGTTTCGCTCGCCGCTGGCCAAGAGCTTGCGGGCATTGTCGATCGCCAGAAATTCCAACTGCCCGCCGCCGATCGTGCCGAACAGCCCGTCGGCCGCCACCACCATGAAGGCACCGGCTTCGCGCGGGGTCGAGCCCTTGGCTTCGACGACGTCGACGAGCACGACGTCGGGATGGGCTGTGAGGAAGGCGGGGAGGGCGTTCATGGCTGAGCCCACCACGGCCGATCCCGCTGGTCCGCTTGTCTGAAGAACATGACTCAGCCGCCGATCTTTTCGAAGGTGCTGAACTGGAAGCGTTGAACCGCATGCCAAGGAGTCTCATGGTCGTGTCGGCGCTCGGCAATCAGCCTGAAGCCTGGTCCCAGAAACCGTTCCAGTGAGCGTGCATCGTGGCGAACCACGGGAAGTCCGCTGCACTTTTCGGGACCGTCCGGGGCAAAGGTCCCGATCACGACCTTGCCGCCCGGTCTCACGGCCGCGTTCAGCACGGTGAGATAGGCTTGCTGATCCGCCTCCTCTGTCAGGAAATGCAGGGCGGCGCGGTCGTGCCAAAAGTCATACTCCCGAGACGGCTGCCAGGCGGTAATATCAGAGACAATCCATTCGACATTGACGGCTTCAGGCAAGCGGCCACGCGCTTTTGCCAGGGCCGCGGCGGAAATGTCGAGGACTGCCACATGATCCTGTTGCGCTGCCAGCGCGTCGACAAGTCGGGACATACCGCCGCCGATGTCGATCACGCTTGACTGAACGGTCAGGCCCGCCTCGCGTAGAAGGGAAAGAGAAAGGTCGGGCGACGCCTCGAACCAGCTGACCTCCGTGTCGCCCTTGGTTGTGTAAACCGCTTCCCAATGGGTTTTGCGCTCGGTCATCGGGCCCGCCCTGCCATTACGTGGCTTTCAGCCGCTCGACCGCCATCAGAATCCGCTCGGGCGTTGCGGGGGCGTCGAGGTGGGGGCAATGGCGATAGTCGGCGACCGAGGCGACGGCCATGGACAGTGCTTCGAGAACCGAGATTGCCAGCATCAATGGCGGTTCGCCGACGGCCTTGGAACGGCCGATGGTCGGCTCGGCATTCTGCGACCATTCCGCCAGTCGGGTATTGAAGATCCTCGGCCGGTCGGAAGCCAGCGGAATCTTGTAGGTGGACGGTGCATGGGTTCTCAGCCTACCCTTGTCGTCCCACCAGAGTTCCTCCGTGGTCAGCCAGCCCATGCCCTGCACGAAGCCGCCTTCGATCTGACCGATGTCGATGGCCGGGTTGAGCGACTTTCCGACGTCGTGCAGGATGTCGGTGCGCTCCATCAGGTATTCCCCGGTCAGCGTGTCAATTGAGACCTCCGAGCACGCGGCGCCATAGGCGAAATAGTAGAAGGGTGTGCCGCGGCCGGCCGCCCGGTCCCAGTGGATCTTCGGCGTCTTGTAGAAGCCTGCGGCCGAAAGCTGGACGCGGGCGAAATAGGCCTGTTTGACGAAGTCGGGGAAGGGGATTTCCTGGTTTCCCACGCGCACGCGGTTCGGCAAGAACTCGACCTCGTCCGGCGGCACCTTGAAATGCTCGACCGCGAAGGCGACGAGGCGTTCCTTGATCTGGCGGGCGGCATCAAAGGCCGCCATGCCGTTCATGTCGGAGCCCGAGGAAGCGGCAGTCGCCGACGTGTTCGGTACCTTGCCTGTCGTCGTCGCCGTGATCTTGATGTTTTCGATGTCGACCTGAAAGGCGTCGGCGAGAACCTGGGCGACCTTGATGTAGAGGCCTTGACCCATCTCCGTGCCGCCGTGGTTCAGATGGATCGAACCATCCTTATAGACATGGACCAGAGCCCCTGCCTGGTTGAAGGCCGTCAGCGTGAAGGATATGCCGAATTTTACCGGGGTGAGCGCGATGCCCTTCCGGATCACCGGGCTCGTCCTGTTGAACTCGATGATCGCGTGCCGCCGCGCCTGATAGTCGCAGGAGGTTTCCAGCTCCCCGACAATCCGGGCAATGATGTTGTCCTCGACCTTCTGGTGGTAGGGCGTAACATCTCGGCCCGAGCCGGGTTCGCCATAGAAGTTCGCCTTGCGTATTTCGAGTGGATCCTTGCCGAGCGCGTAGGCGATTTCCTCGATGATGCGTTCGCCGCCAAGCATACCCTGGGGGCCGCCGAAGCCGCGAAACGCCGTGTTGGAAACCGTATGTGTCTTAAGCGGTTGCGAGGTCAATTTCACATGTGGATAGAAGTAGCTCGAGTCTGCGTGGAAGAGCGCGCGGTCGGTGACGGGACCGGACAAATCGGCGCTGTGTCCGCAGCGGGCGGCGAAATTGGCCGTCAATGCATGGATGCGCCCATCGCCGTTGAAGGCCACATCGAAATCCATTCGGAAATCGTGGCGCTTGCCAGTCATGATCATGTCCTCGTCCCGGTCCGGACGGAACTTGACGGCACGATTAAGCTTCTTGGCGGCCAGCGCTGCAAGTGCCGCGAATTGGTGGCCCTGGGTCTCCTTGCCGCCAAAGCCGCCGCCCATGCGGCGGACATTGACCGTGACCGCATTCGACGGCGCATCAAGGATGTGCCCGACCAGTTCCTGGATTTCCGTTGGATGTTGGGTGGAAGACCAGACGATCACCTCGTCATCCTCGCCAGGCATCGCCATGGCCACGTGGCCTTCGAGATAGAAGTGCTCCTGACCGCCGATGTGCATCTGTCCTTTCAGCCGATGCTCGGCCTTGTCGATCTCCGATTCAGGATCGCCCCGTTCCAAGGTCATGCCGGAGGTAACGACAGCCGCGCCATTTTGCAGTGCGCCCTCGACATCCGTCCAGTACGGCAGGTCGGCATATTCGATTTTCGCCAGCCTCGCGGCTCGACGTGCCGCGTCACGCGTCTCGGCGATTACGGCGAAGACCGGCTGGCCATGGAACTGCACCCTGGTTTCGGCAAGCAGCGGCTCGTCATGCTGACCGCCGGAGGAGACGTCGTTGACGCCGGGCACATCCTTGGCGCTCAGCACGCAGACGACGCCGGGATAGGATTTGACGGCGGAAAGATCGAGCGAGAGAATATCGGCATGGACCCGGTCCGATAGTCCGAGGGCGCCATGCAGCAATCCTGCGGGCGCGGGAATATCGTCGATATATTCGGCACTTCCGCTGACGTGTTTATGAGCTGAATCATGTTTCAGCGGCTGGTGCATCGGGCCGTTGATATACTTGTACTTCTCGTAGATGGCCTTTTCCATGGCTTACACCTCTCCCGTCGCGAAGCGCATGAGTTCCTGGGGTGTGCCCGAGGTTTCGAGGAAGAAGCGGGTCAGCAGGTTCTTCGCCGTCAGCCGGCGGTATTCGGCACTCGCCCGCCAGTCCGTCAGGGGCGTGAAATCACGTTCGAATGCTTCGCGAGCCTCGGCAATGGCGCTTTCGGTCCAGGGCCGGCCGTGGAGAGCAGCTTCGACTGCGCGCGCGCGCTTCGGCGTTGCCGCCATGCCTCCGAAGGCGATGCGGATACCGGTCACGACATTCTCATCGTCGAGCTCGAGCCTGAACGCACCGCAGAGGGTGGAGATATCCTCGTCACGCCGCTTGCTGATCTTGTAGACCGCAAACCGATTTTCCTGCGCGAGGCGAGGGATGTGGATGCGTTCGACAAACTCGCCAGCCCTTCGATCCTGCTTGCCGTAGTCGATGAAGAACTCCTCGAGCGGCAACATGCGGACACCCGAAGCCGATCTGAGTTTTACGGTGGCGCCAAGCGCGATCAGGGCTGGCGGCATGTCGCCGATGGGGGACCCGTTGGCAATATTGCCGCCGATCGTTCCCATGTTGCGAACCTGCTGGCCGCCGATTCGGTCAATCAGCCGCCCAAGCGCAGGGATTTCGGCACCAAGAGTGCCCAACGCCTGCGTGTAGGTCACACCCGACCCGAGCGTGATGCCGATCTCATCGGTTTCGATCCCCTGCAGTTCGGTGAGGTGATTGACGAAGACAACCGGACTGAGCAGGCGCATCTGCTTGGTCACCCAAAGCCCTACATCCGTGGCGCCGGCAACGATGGTGGCTTCTGGTTCGGCGGCAAGTATGTCCGCCAAGGCCGCGAGAGTGCCTGGCACCACAAGGCGGCGGCCTTCCTTCGAAACAGTAATCGTATCGCGGTTCTGGAGGTTCCAGAGCCTCGCCATGATATTGGCGCGATCGCGTTCCAGCGGGTCGAAAAGGGCGCTCGGACGCGCGTGCGCGACCTGTTCGGCCGCCTTGACGATCGGCTCGTAGCCCGTGCAGCGGCAGAGATTGCCCTGCAATGCCTTTTCGATTTCCGGGCGCGAGGGGTTGCTGCTCGAGAGCCACAGGCCGTAAAGCGACATGACGAAACCCGGCGTACAGAAACCGCATTGCGAGCCGTGGCAGTCGACAAGCGCCTGCTGGACGGGGTGGAGCGATCCGTCCACGGCGGCTAGATGCTCGACCGTGACGACGTGGGTGGCATGCAGCGATCCGACGAAGCGGATGCAGGCGTTGACGGTTTCGTAGCAAAGCTTGCCCCCCCGCAGGCGCCCGACAAGCACCGTGCAGGCGCCGCAGTCGCCCTCGGCACAGCCTTCCTTGGTTCCCGTCAATTGCCGCCTCAGGCGCAGGAAGTCGAGCAGCGTCTCGGTCGGATCGACGCTTGAAAGGGCGATGTCCTCGCCGTTCAGGATGAAGCGGATGCAATCGGTCATGGAATGCCTTTTCCGGAATGCGCTTCGCGGAGGTTACTGCGCTGTCCAGCCGCCATCAATGGAGATATGCGTCCCGGTGATCTGGCGTGCCGCGTCGCTCGCGAGAAACATCGCGACGGCCGCTACTTCCTCGACCGCGACGAATTCCTTCGTCGGCTGGAATTTCAGCATCACGTCGGACTTGACCTGGGCCTCGCTGATGCCACGCGCCTTGGCCGTATCGGGGATCTGTTTCTCGACCAGCGGGGTCAGCACATAGCCCGGGCAGATTGCGTTGACCGTCACGCCGAACTCGGCCAGTTCCAGCGCCGCGCTCTTGGTTAGGCCCATAATGCCATGCTTGGCCGCGACATAGGCCGATTTGAACGGCGAGGCGATCAATCCATGCGCCGAGGCGACGTTGATGATCCGTCCGTGGCGCTTTTCCTTCATCGCTGGAATCGCGGCGCGCATCGTATGGAACGAACTGGAGAGGTTGATGGCGATAATCTGGTCCCATTTTTCAACAGGAAACTCCTCGACGGATGCCACGTGCTGGATGCCGGCATTGTTGACGAGGATGTCGATCATGCCGAATTCGCGGGCCGCCGTCTCCATCAGGTCGGCAATCTGCTCCGGGCTGGACATGTCGGCGCCATGATAGATGGCACGGCCACCCCTTTGCTCGAGGCTCTTGCGGATCTCCTCGATTTCGGCGGGGTCGCCGAAGCCGTTGATGACGAGGTTGTCGCCTTGTGCGGCGAATGCCCGCGCGATGGCCAGTCCGATGCCGCTGGTGGAGCCGGTGACAACGACGGTTCTGCTCATAGATTTGGTCTCCCGAATGCATGCCGGCGTTCTGCTGCGCCGCAATAGAATAGACGAGGTTATGCCCAAATCGCGTGTGGTGGCAATTGCGTTTTTGTTGCCGGACGGATGCCTTTGCTGCGATTGCCGGGAGTGCTTGTCCGTTCCGTCTTTCTTTTTGACAAGTGTTTGTCACTTGTATTGAACTTGCGCCAATACAAAACAAAATGCCGGTCTGGGAGGAATACATGGGCGGATTTGTGCTTGCGATCGATCAGGGGACAACATCCAGCCGGGCGATTGTTTTTGACGGCGAGATGAGAATCGTCGGCGTCGGGCAAAAGGAATTCCCCCAGCATTTTCCCAGATCCGGCTGGGTGGAGCATGATCCGGAAGACATCTGGCAAAGCGTCCTGTCCTCCATCCACGATGCGCTTGCCAGGGCCCGGATCGAGGCAAGGCAGGTTTCCGCGATCGGCATCACCAACCAGCGCGAGACCACGCTCGTCTGGGAACGCGAGAGCGGTAAACCGATCCACAACGCGATCGTCTGGCAGGACCGCCGGACCGCCAGCTACTGTGAGAAGCTCAAGCGGCAAGATCTGGAAAAACTCTTCGTCAAGAAAACGGGGCTTCTCCTCGATCCGTACTTTTCAGGTACGAAACTCTCCTGGATGCTCTCCAATGTGAAGGGCGCGCGGGCGCGGGCGGCCAAAGGTGACCTCTGTTTCGGCACGGTCGATACCTATTTGATCTGGAGGCTGACCGGCGGACGGAGTTTTGTGACCGACGCAACGAACGCCTCACGCACGCTCATGTTCAATATCGCCGACAATTGCTGGGACGAGGACCTGCTCGAGATATTGAGGATTCCGGCCGCCATGCTTCCGGAGGTCAAGGACTGCGCCGCGGATTTCGGCGTCACCGATCCCGCGGCTTTTGGGGCGGCGGTTCCTATCCTCGGCGTTGCGGGCGACCAGCAGGCGGCGACCATCGGCCAGGCCTGTTTCCAGCCGGGCATGATGAAATCCACCTATGGGACGGGCTGCTTCGCGCTTTTGAACACAGGCGAGGACATGGTGCGCTCGAGGAACCGTCTGCTGACGACAATCGCCTACCGGATCGACGGAAAGACCATCTATGCGCTCGAAGGTTCCATTTTCGTGGCCGGCGCCGCCGTGCAGTGGCTCCGCGACGGCTTGAAGATCATCGGCGATGCGCGGGAGGCCGGTGTGTTGGCGGACAAGGCCGATCCCAACCAGCAGGTCTATCTGGTGCCCGCCTTCACCGGGCTCGGCGCGCCATGGTGGGATCCCGACGCACGAGGCGCGATCTACGGCATGACGCGCAATACCGGGCCCGCCGAATTCGCGCGCGCCGCGCTCGAGGCGGTCTGCTACCAGACGCGCGACCTGCTCGATGCCATGCATAAGGACTGGCGCAATGCCGGGGAGGAAACGGTTCTGCGCGTCGATGGCGGCATGGTTTCCTCCGACTGGACGATGCAGCGCCTTGCTGATCTCCTCGAATCGCCTGTCGACCGACCGGCGATCACGGAAACGACAGCGCTCGGCGCGGCCTTCCTCGCCGGCAGCCGCGCCGGTGTCTGGCCCGGAATGGAGGCGTTTGCGAAAGCCTGGGCGAGGGATCGGCGCTTCGAACCGCAGATGGACGAAAAGACCCGCGCCGCCAAGCTCAAGGGCTGGCGAAATGCCGTGCAGCGCACGTTGAGCAACTTCTGACGCCGCTGCGTCCAACTGCGAACACAGTGTCACCGGCTACAGCCTTGCCAGAAACTGTTCGGCCGCTAATTTTCTTGCGGTTCACAAAGGGACAGGACGATGGAACTCGGCCTTTACACATTTGCGGATGTCGATCCGAATGCGGCAAACAAGGGCGCGGAGGCGGAGCGGCGCCTGCGCGACCTGCTGGAGGAAATCGAGCTTGCCGATCAGGTGGGGCTCGACGTCTTCGGGCTTGGAGAGCATCACCGCCCGGACTACATGGCCTCGTCGCCTTCGACCATCCTTGCCGCCGCTGCGGTGAAGACCGAACGGATAAGGCTGACGAGCGCCGTCTCGGTGCTCAGTTCGGACGATCCGGTGCGCGTCTTCCAGCAGTTTTCCACCATCGATCTGCTCTCCGGCGGCCGCGCCGAGATCATGGCCGGGCGCGGTTCCTTCATCGAGTCCTTCCCGCTCTTCGGCTATGATCTCGATGACTACGACAAACTGTTCGCCGAGAAGCTCGACCTGTTGCTGGCGTTGCGGGAAAGTGAAATCGTTACCTGGTCGGGCGAGATGCGCCCCTCGATTTCCGGGCGCGGTATATATCCGCGGCCGCTACAGAACCCGCTGCCGCTGTGGATCGCCGTCGGCGGCACGCCGCAATCGGTGGCGCGCGCCGGTGTTCTCGGCCTGCCGCTGGCGCTTGCGATCATCGGCGGCGAGCCCCGCCGGTTTGCACCTCTCTTTAATTTGTACCGTGAAAGCGCGCGTCGGGCAGGCCGCGATGCGGCGGCTCTCAAGACCAGCATCAACGTCCACGGCTTTATCGCCGATACGACGGATAGGGCGGCGGATGTCTTCTACCAGCCGCAGGCGGAGGTCATGAACCGCATTGGACGGGAGCGCGGATGGGGACCGACCAACCGCGCGCATTTCGACCTGTCGCGCGGGCCGGAGGGCGCGCTCTTCGTAGGAGATCCGCAAACAGTTGCCGAAAAGATCGTCGCGCAACACAAGATTTTCGGCAATGACCGTTTTCTTTTGCAGATGGCGATCGGCCCTATGCCGCATAACGAGATCATGCGCGGCATCGAACTTTACGGGACAAAAGTCGCGCCGTTGGTCAGAAAGGCGTTGACCCCGCGGGAAGCCGGGGCGTAAGCAGCCGCCATCCCAGAATTAGAAGAGCGGGTGCCGAACCCGGAAGACGAACGATGATTGTTTCCAGTGAAGACGACCTCAACGGCCTTAAGGACATCGGCCGCATCTGCGCAAGCGCGGTGAAGATCATGGGGGCGGCGCTGGAACCCGGGATCACTACCCGCGAGCTCGACCAGATCGGTCGCAAGGTGCTGGAAGATGCCGGCGCCCAGTCGGCGCCGGAATTCTGCTATGAGTTTCCGGGCGCAACCTGCATCAGCGTCAACGAGGAAATCGCCCATGGCATTCCCGGCGACCGCAAGATACTCGCCGGCGATCTCGTCAACATCGATGTGTCGGGGGTGAAGAACGGCCTGTTCGGCGACACCGGCTCGTCGTTCATCGTGCCGCCGGCCAAGCTGAAGATCGAGAAGCTTCTCCGCGACGGCAAGCGGGCGCTTTGGGTCGGGCTGAACCAGGTGCGCACCGGCCAGCCGATGGCCAATATCGGCAATGCGATCGGCACGTTCGCCAAAAAGAACCGCTATACGCTCATCCAGAACCTGGCGAGCCACGGCATCGGCCATTCGCTGCACGAGGAGCCGAAGGAACTGTCCACCTGGCCAGATCCGGACGAGACGCGGATCATGGAGGAGGGGCTGGTCTTCACCATCGAACCCTTCCTGTCTCTCGGCGGGATCTGGGCCGAGGACGGCGACGATCCGTGGACGCTCTACAGCGAACCGAAGGCGCCGACCGTGCAGTTCGAGCACACGATCGTCGTTACCAGGAACGGTCCGATCATCCTGACGCTCGCCGACTGACGCTGCCGGGGCACCGGTTGATCTCAGGCGGAGAACGCGACGGCCACGCCCTTCTTCTTGAAATAGGACTGCATGATCTTGCGGCCCTGGCGGTTGGACTGGGCGAGTCTGGCAGTCTCGAACACAGCTTCCTTGACGCCCTCGCGGGCCATGGCCGCCTTCAGCGCCCCGATGTGGAGGTCGATGTCTTCGTTGTCGTTGTTGAGCGAGGTATAGATGTTGTCGATCGCCTGGCTCAGGGTGAGGTCGCTCATGGGGCACTCCTTGAAAATACTGCCCCTCCACTAGCGATTTTTGCGGCCGGGGCAAGCCGGGATATGCGGACCCGCAAGTGCCGCGGTCCCGCAGGCAGGGCAATCCATCTGGGCTGCTTACGTCGGCAATCAGTTTTTGTGGTTTGTAGGTGGCCTCCTGTGGTGCAATAAACGCGACCATGACGGCAGCATACAGCAAAGAGCCCAATCTCGTTTCCACGGCGATCGCCGGCGCGCTTGCCATGGCCATCGCCATGGGTTTCGGGCGCTTTTCCTTCACGCCGATCCTCCCGGGGATGATTGGCCGCTTGCCGCTGTCGTCCGCTGATGCCGGACTGATCGCGGCGGGCAATTTCGCCGGATATCTCGCAGGCGCTGTTCTCGGAGCCTATGGATGGGCGGCCGGGCGCGAGCGGTTCGTCGGCCTTTCCGCCCTTATCGCGACTGTGGCCCTGTTGGCGACCATGTCTGTTACGAGCGCTGTGCCGGTCTTCATCGCCATCCGGTTTCTGGCCGGCATCGCCAGCGCCTTCTCGATGATCTTCATCACCACGATCGTGCTCGGCTATGCGGCGCGCGCCGGAAATGAGCATGTGCAGTCGGCGCATTTCGGCGGCGTCGGTCTCGGGATCGCCGCCTCGTCGCTGATGGTCTTTCTGCTCAGTATGTCGGGCCGCGGGCAATCCTGGCGGATGGACTGGCTGGTCGGAGCTGCTATCAGCCTGGGGGCACTGGTTGCCGTATGGTGGTTGCTGCCACGCTCGCCGATCCGAGTGGCTGAGGCCACAAAGGAACCGTCGCTCGAATGGAGGTCGCCTGTCGTGCTGATGACGCTCTCCTACGGTCTCTTCGGCTTTGGATATGTAATCACGGCGACCTTCATCGTCACGATGGCGCGAATGGGTGCGGCGGGGCCGATGATCGAGTTTCTTTCCTGGTTCCTGACCGGCTGCGCGGCAGCACTTTCCCTCTTCTACTGGCGGCCGGTGATGCTCAGGATAGGACTTGCAGGCGCCTATGTCGCCGGCCTGCTCCTGGAGGCGGCGGGAGTGCTTTCCTCCGTAGCCTTGCCTCTGCCCTTTGCTCCGCTGGTCGGCGGCACGCTGCTCGGTGCGACCTTCATGATAATTACGGCCTACGGATTGCGTCTCGGCAGGCAACTTTCGCCGGAAAGCCCGCGGCGGGCGCTGGCCTTCATGACAGCGTCGTTCGGCGTCGGGCAGACCATCGGCCCGTTGGTGGCGGGCGCCGTTGCGGAAGCGACCGGCAGCTTCACCCTTCCCACAGTGATGGCGGCGCTGGCGCTTTGCCTCTCCGTGGCGCTCGTGCTGCCCGTCTATCGCCAGATCGTGCAGAGTGGCGCCGGCCGCTCGGTCAAAGGGCTGTGAATAGCACGTTACAATGCGGTAACAATCGCATGAAGCCATTGTGGCAGGCATAGTTCTGCCCTAGTTTCGCGGGACTGACTGGCTGTCTTCCCGCCACTTGTTCCCGCCAAGAAAGTAGCTATCCCCGTGTTCCAGTCTTTCTTTCCCAAGCCCAAACTGTTCTTTTCCTCTGTTGTTATCTGGTCGGCGATTTCAATCGCCGTATGGTACTTGTTTGCCCAGGATCTCGGTGCCCAATTCGGCATGCCGCCCGTACCGGTCGACGCGCAACCGAAGATCGGTGTGTCCACCTTCTGGTCGCCGGCCTTCCTGTGGTTCTATCTCTACTTCCTCCTGATCGTCGCGATCTTTACCGCATTCTGGTTCGTGGTGTCCCCGCATCGCTGGCAGATGTGGTCGATACTCGGATCGGCCGTCATCCTGTTCACCACCTATTTCCAGGTGCAGGTGAGCGTCGCGATCAACAATTGGTACGGTCCTTTTTGGGATCTCGTTCAGGCAGCGGTTTCAAAGTCCCGACCGGTAACGGCATCGGAGTTCTACGGCCAGATCGCCATTTTCCTGGAGATTGCGCTCGTCGCTGTCGCCGTGGCGGTCATGACGCGGTTCTTCGTCAGCCACTACATCTTCCGCTGGCGCACTGCGATGAACGAATACTACATGGCCAACTGGTCGAAGTTGCGCTTCATTGAGGGCGCCTCGCAGCGTGTGCAGGAAGACACGATGCGTTTCTCTTCGACGGTAGAAGGGCTTGGTGTCAGCCTGATCGATTCCATCATGACTCTGATTGCCTTCACGCCGGTTCTCATTCGCCTCTCGGCCAACGTGACCGAATTGCCGATCGTCGGTGCGATCCCCTATCCGCTGCTTGTGGCGGCGATCGTTTGGTCGATTTTCGGGACGGTTTTCCTCGCACTTGTCGGGATGAAACTACCGGGGCTCGAATTCAAGAATCAGCGCGTCGAGGCCGCCTATCGCAAGGAACTCGTCTATGGCGAGGATTATGCCGACCGGGCGAAGCCGATGACCGTTCAGCAGCTTTTTGACGACGTCAGGCGCAACTATTTCCGCCTCTATTTTCACTATCTCTATTTCAACATCGCCCGCATTTTCTACCTGCAGATCAACAACATCTTCTCGATACTGATCCTCGCGCCCTCGATTATCGCAGGAAAAATCTCCCTGGGCGCGCTGAATCAGATCTCGGGCGCCTTTGGACAGGTTACGTCCTCGTTCCAGTATCTCGTTTCCTCATGGCCTACGATCGTCGAATTGTTGTCGATCTACAAGCGTCTGCGCGCCTTCGAAGCTGCAATCGAGAATGAGCCGCTTCCTGAAATCGACCTGGAGTACTTGGCCGAGCACGACCAATTGCCTGGTCAGAAATGACCGGGCGGCCCCACGGCGGTCGCTAAACCAATCAGTTGGATGGATTGGCCGCTTCGGCGGCTTTCCGTTCGCGGGATGTCATCTTCATCGCCTCCGTATAGCTCACGCAGGCGACGTCCGCTCGGTTGCAGACATCGCTGACAAGTCGGTCGAGGGCCCGCCAATAGGCGCCGCCGTTCATCTCGACGAAGTGAAAGCCCAACTGCAGCGGAACGCGCTCGCCGTCATATTGGGCGTCGAAGGCGGCCTTGAAAGCCTTGTAGGCGCGTTGTTCGAATTCGACTGACTTCGACGGATTGTCGAGGCCGGCGGAATGGCGGACGAAGAGATTGTAGTCCATGCCGACGATCCGCCGGTCCTGCGGTCCTTCGGGAATCAAGGGCAGGGCGAAGCGGGTAAGTTCTCCGTCCCGTTGCGGCCATTG
Organism: Rhizobium sp.; assembly: GCA_041675415.1. Taxonomy (GTDB): domain Bacteria; phylum Pseudomonadota; class Alphaproteobacteria; order Rhizobiales; family Rhizobiaceae; genus Allorhizobium. The sequence continues at coordinate 33,088 of JBAYTX010000017.1, forward strand.
CGGTCCGCGCGTGACGAGGCTAGCGTCATAGGAAAGTCCGGCCGTCTTCTGGGCCTCGGCAAGGGCGGCCGTTGCCGACAGATAAGGGGCGCGGAAACCCGTGATGCCCGTGGCTACGAAATCCTGCCAGCCCTCGGGCTCCCTGTCTCCATGCCCATTCGCCTTCCAGGCATTCCTCAGAACCATGTCAAAGGTCGAGAATTCCTGCAGCCAGTCGTCCTTGGTCCAGTCCTTCCCGTCGAAGTGGCCGCAGGCATGGCTTGCGATCTCGTGCCCTTCGAGGTGGGCCTGCCAGATATGGTCGAGGCGTCCCGTGACGTCTTCCACGGTCGGCGCGAATCCCACGTTGGACTTTCCGGGACGGTGGCCAGGCGCCTGATAGGACTTCGCCTCCTTGCGGGGAATGAGATTGGTGCAGGACAGAAAATACGTGAAATGCGCTTTCGACCTTGCCGCAAGCTCCCGGCTTTTTGCCCAAAGCTGGTTGTCGCCCGCGCCATCGAAGGAGATCAACAGCAATTGCGGCGCTCTGGCCGTCGTGGGAGGCTCTTCTGATGCCGAGGCGACGGCGGGTGAAAGCAGCGATATAGAAAGAAGGAAGACCGGACGGAACATGTGACCCCTGATGCAATGAAGCGGATCTCCTGTCACCAAAATGAGGCGAAGCTTTGAACGCTCTGGCAATTGCCGCCGTTGCGCTTTATTCCATGGTGAACAATTTGAAACGGGATTTTGAACGATGGCACTCCTGATCGCAGGGATTATTCTTTTTCTGGGTACGCACATGATCAGGGTCGTGGCGCCCGATTTCCGCAGCGCCATGATCGCAAAGTTCGGGGAAAGCGGCTGGAAAGGTCTGTACGCCGCCGTAAGCCTTCTGACCCTTGCGATCCTCATCTACGGTTACGCCAAGGCGCCGGTCGTCGATCTCTATTTTCCGCCGGCCGGGATGGCGCATTTGACGCTGACCCTGATGCTGCTTGCCATGATTTTCCTGGTTGCAGGTATGCTGCCTGCCGGCCATATCGCCACAAAGTCGAAACATCCCATGGTGCTTTCGATCAAGATCTGGGCATTTTCCCATCTGCTCGCCAATGGCGATCTCGCGTCGGTGCTGCTGTTTGGTTCCTTCCTGGCCTGGGGTGTTCTGATCCGAATCGCGCTGAAGCGCCGCCAACGGGCAGGCGAGTTGGTGTTGAGGCCCTTCGTCTCGGCCCGTAACGACATTCTCGCAGTTGTGATCGGCGCTGCCGTCTGGCTCGCTTTCATCTGGAAACTGCACGAGTTGCTGATCGGCGTTCCTCCGATCGTCATGTAGGCTTCCAAGGATTTGCGGCATTCCCCCTTACAACGGCGGAAAAATGGGGTAGAAGGCCGCTCACGCACATAGTCGCATGAAAGGCCGGACAGGCCGGAGAGATCGATGGTTGATAACAACGACAGCTTTATCCGCGAAGTAAACGAAGAGCTGCGCTCGGACCAGTTCAGGAACGCCTGGCGCCGCTACGGCAAGCTGGTGATCGGGCTCGCGGTGCTCATCGTTGTCGGTACCGCCGGTTATCGCGGCTACGAATACTGGCAGAGCAGCCAGTCTTCGAAGGCCGGTGATCAGTTTCTGGCGGCGCTGACGCTCGCCAAGGAAGGCAAGAGCGACGAGGCGGCTGCTGCGTTGAAGGCGCTGGAGGAAGAGGGCTACGGCGCCTATTCCGTGCTGGCGCGTATGCGCGCGGCAACCGTCCAGGCGGAGAAGGGCGACAAGGCCGCGGCGATCGCGGCGTTTGCAGCAATCGGCAAGGACGCAAGCGTACCGCAGGTGATCCGCGACGTGGCCCATATGCGGGCCGCCTGGCTTCTGATCGATGACGGGACCTATGAGCAGGTTTCGGCCGAGGTCGAGGCACTGGCCACCCCGCGCGACGCGTTTCGCCATTCCGCACGCGAGGCGCTCGGTCTTGCCGCCTACAAGGCGGGCGACATGACCAAGGCCCGCGAATGGTTCGAACAGATTACCGAAGACAACGAAACGCCGGCCAACATTGCCAAGCGCGCCCAGATGATGCTCGAGAGCATCGCAGCTTCCGGCAAGGCGCAGTAAGCAGGTTCACGGCGGAAACGCCAGAAAGCAAGGCCTCCATGAGCTTCACCGTCGCCATTGTCGGACGCCCGAATGTCGGCAAGTCCACGCTTTTCAACCGGCTGGTTGGAAAGAAGCTGGCGCTTGTCGATGACACACCGGGCGTCACACGCGACCGGCGTCCCGGCGACGCCAAGCTCGTTGATCTGCGGTTCACGATTATCGACACGGCCGGTCTCGAGCAATCGGGACCCGACACGCTTCAGGGCCGTATGTGGGCGCAGACCCAGGCCGCAATTCAAGAAGCCGATGTCACCTTGTTTGTCATCGATGCGAAGTCGGGCCTGACGCCTGCCGACCAGACGCTCGCCGGTATGCTGCGCAAAAGCGGAAAGCCGGTCGTGCTGGTAGCCAACAAGTCTGAGGCCCGGGGCTCGGATGGCGGTTTCTACGATGCTTTCACGCTCGGACTTGGCGATCCCTGCCCGATCTCTGCAGAACACGGGCAGGGCATGATCGACCTGCGTGATGCGATCGTTGCCGCGATCGGTGAGGACCGAGCCTTTCCCACAGTGGACGAGGCGGAAACCGACGTCGATATCCGCGCTCAGGCGGCCGCCGCGGGTGCTGAGCACGATGACGACTACGAACCGGAATATGACGAAACCAAGCCGCTGCGTGTTGCGATCATTGGTCGTCCAAATGCCGGGAAATCGACCCTGATCAACCGCTTTCTCGGCGAGGACCGGCTGCTGACGGGCCCAGAAGCCGGGATTACCCGCGACAGCATCTCGGTAGAGTGGGATTGGCGCGGCCGCACCATCAAGATGTTCGACACCGCCGGTATGCGCAAGAAAGCGCGAGTGCAGGAGAAGCTGGAAAAGCTCTCCGTCGCCGACAGCCTCAGATCCATCCGCTTCGCCGAACTCGTCGTGATCGTGTTCGATGCGACCATCCCCTTCGAGAAGCAGGATCTGCAACTGGTCGATCTGGTCATCCGCGAGGGCCGCGCCGCGGTGCTCGCGTTCAACAAATGGGATCTGGTCGAGGACACGCAGGCCGTGCTCGCCGATCTCAGGGAAAAGACCGAGCGTCTGCTGCCACAGGCCCGCGGCATTCGCGCGGTGCCGATTTCCGGTCAGACGGGCTATGGCCTCGACAAGCTTATGCAGGCGGTCATTGAAACCGACAAGGTCTGGAACCGTCGTATTTCGACGGCGAAGCTCAACCGTTGGCTCGAGAGCCAGCAGGTGCAACATCCGCCACCGGCTGTGTCAGGGCGCCGGGTCAAACTGAAATACATGACCCAGGTGAAAGCTCGCCCACCCGCCTTCATGATTTCCTGCACGCGGCCGGATGCGCTGCCGGAGTCCTATATACGCTTTCTCTCCAATGGGCTTCGCAACGACTTCCAGATGCCGGGAGTGCCAATCAGGATTCATCTCAAGGCGGCGGAAAACCCGTTCGAGAACCGCAAGAAGAAGCGGTAGATCTTACCGCGACAGTCCCTTGCTGCTTTTGCCCTGGTTCTTTGCCGCCACGACGTTTTCGAAAAACTGACGGGTTGCGGCTTCCCAGGAGTAGGTTTCGGCCAGTGCGCGGGCTTCCGCGGACGAGCAGGCAGTGGCTTTGCGGCAAGCAACGCCCAGATCTTCGTCGATGATGCCCGCCTTGCCGTCGCCCGGAATTATGTCGATCGGCCCGGTAACTGGAAAGGCCGCGACCGGAATACCGGAAGCCAGGGCTTCGAGAATGGTGTTGCCGAAGGTGTCGGTTCTGGAGGGAAATACGAAGACGTCCGCCTGTGCGTAGCTCGCGGCCAGTTCCTCGCCGAACCTGACACCGGTGAAGAGCACGCCCGGATAGCGTTCCTCAAGTTCCGCCCTGGCTGGGCCGTCGCCGACCACGACCTTCGAGCCTGGAAGGTCGAGATCGAGAAAGGCCGGCAGGTTCTTTTCAATCGCGACGCGTCCGACCGTCATGAATATCGGGCGCGGAAGGCCGAAGGGCCGCTCCTCACGCTCCCTGGGACGGAAGAGCGCGGTATCGACGCCGCGGCTCCAGAGGCGAAGGTTGTGAAGACCGCCCGCTTCGAGCTCCCGCTTCAGACTCTCGGTAGCGACCATGCAGGCACCGCTTCGGCTGTGGAACCAACGAACATAGGCATACAGCCAGGAGGCGCGCACGGGTATCCGAGCCGCGATATATTCCGGGAACCGGGTGTGAAAGGCGGTCGAGAACGCCATGCTGTGTTTGATGCACCAGTGTCTTGCCATCAGGCCGAGCGGCCCTTCAGTGGCAATATGCAGAAAGTCAGGCGCCTGCTTCTCAATGGCGCGCGCCACTTGCCCATAGTGGGCAAGCGAGAGCCGGATTTCGCGATAGGTCGGCATCGGAATGCTGGGATAGGATTCCGGGGTGATCATGCCGACCTCCACGCCCATGCGCGCCAACTCGCGATTGGTGTTCTCGATCGAGCGCACCACGCCGTTGACCTGCGGTCGCCAGGCATCGGTGACGATGGTAATTCTAGGCATGCTTCAACCGAACGCTCTCCTCGAGCCCAATCTGCAACGGACCGCAAGCTGTGTCACGCGTTGCCGGTTTTATGTGACCTCAGTGTTACAGGTTGATGTCAGTGGCGGATCGTTCATCTCCCGGACTGGCCTGCTCCCTGACTTCGCCTATACTTGCTGCCAGATGGCAACGACATGACACCAACGCTTCAGGAGCTTGCATGGCCAAATCGCCCCACAGACGCCCCTCCCTGAAAGGCCAGCCGGAGTGGTGGCGCGGTGCGGTGATCTACCAAGTCTATCCGCGGTCTTTCCAGGATACCAACGGCGATGGGATCGGCGACCTCAAGGGCGTGACCGAGAGGCTGGCCTACATTGCCTCGCTCGGCGTCGATGCGATCTGGCTTTCGCCCTTCTTTACCTCGCCGATGGCCGACATGGGTTACGACGTCTCCGACTACTGCAATGTCGATCCTATGTTCGGTACTCTTTCCGACTTCGACGAGATGCTCGCCGAGGCTCATCGCTTAGGGCTGAAGGTCATCATCGACCAGGTGCTGTCGCATACCTCCGACCAGCATCCCTGGTTCAAGGAAAGCCGTTCGAGCCGGGACAATCCCAAGGCGGATTGGTATCTCTGGGCGGAGCCGAAGCCGGACGGTACCGCGCCGAACAACTGGCTTTCGATATTTGGCGGGCCGGCCTGGGAATGGGATGGCGTGCGCAAGCAGTATTACATGCACAATTTCCTGGCCAGTCAGCCCGATCTCAACTTTCACAATAGCGAGGTGCAGGAGGCGCTTCTCGATGCAGTCAGGTTCTGGCTCGACCGTGGCGTCGATGGTTTTCGGCTGGATACCGTCAACTACTATTTTCATGACCAGGAAATGCGTGACAATCCGCCTATGGCGGTCGATCACGATGCGCCGGGGCTCGATGCCCCGGATGTCAATCCCTATGGCATGCAGCACCATCTCTACGACAAGACGCAGCCGGAGAACGTAGAGTTCCTGAAGCGCCTCAGGGCGCTACTGGACAAGTATCCTGGACGTACAACGGTCGGCGAGGTCGGTGACGGTGCAAGGTCGCTGAAAACCGTGGCAAGCTATACCAGCGGCGGCGACAAGCTGCACATGTGTTATACCTTCGATCTGCTCGGACCGGATTTCACCGCGAGCCATATCCGGCGCTGCGTCACCGCATTCCAGACTTCCGTTGCCGATGGTTGGGTGTGCTGGGCCTTTTCCAATCACGATGTCGAGCGACATGTCAGCCGCTTCACCGAAAGCGCGAATGAGCGCGAACGGGTGGCGAAGATTGCAATCAGTGTACTCGCCAGCTTGCGCGGCTCAATTTGCCTCTATCAAGGCGAGGAACTTGGGTTGCCCGAAGCCGAGCTAGCCTTCGAGGACCTTCGCGATCCCTATGGTATCCGGTTTTGGCCGGCCTTCAAGGGACGAGACGGGTGCCGCACGCCGATGGTATGGACATCCGTCGGGGCGCATGCGGGCTTCACGTCGGCACACAAATCCTGGCTTCCCGTGCCGCGCGAACATAAGGGTCTGGCAGTCCACAAGCAGGAAGAGAGGCAAGCTTCAGTCCTGAATCATTATCGGCACACGCTGGCCTTCCGCAAGGCGCATGCGGCGCTTGTCGATGGCGATATGACCTTCGTCGAGATGCAAGAGGATGTCTTGTCGTTTGTCCGCGAGAAGGATGAGGATCGACTGCTCTTTGTCTTCAATCTGAGGCGCGGGCCGCAGGAGGTGAAACTGCCAGCGCGGATTGCGATCAAGGAACTTCTCGGCATGCCGGGCCTTACCGGTACTTATCTCGAAGGCGTGATCCGGCTCGGCCCCTTGGACGGGTTCTGTGCGCGCATTTGAATGGTTGAAGGAGATCGCCATGAAGATTACACCGGCCACTGCTGCGCATCGGAGCATATGGCGCGATCTCCGGCACCAACTGTGGCCGGAGGTATCGCCAGAGGAACTCGATGCCGAGATCGACGCGGCGCTGATGACGGACAAGCAGACCGCATTTCTGGCATTCGATGATAAGGACAGGGCTGTGGGCTTTCTCGAGGCGAGCCTGCGCTTTGATCACGTCAATGGCTGCGAGGGTTCGCCGGTCGCCTTTCTCGAGGGCATTTTCGTTGTGTCGGGTTGTCGCCGCCAGGGTGTCGCGCGCGCCCTGATCGCGGGTTTCGAGGAATGGGCCCGGGAAAAGGGTGTCCGCGAGATGGCATCCGACGCCGACATTGGCAACGTGGTCTCTCACGCGATGCACGAAGCGCTCGGTTTTATCGAAACCGAACGAGTTGTCTATTTCCGCAAGCCTGTCATCTGAACAGTCAGGCCTCACAGCCCCTCGTCCGGAATGTTGAGGATATGGCCGCAGGCTTTGCAGTGCACGGCATCTGCATCGTGCCGCTGCAGACCGCATTCGGGGCACGGGAAGGTGACCTTGTAGGGCCGGACAATCGCCTGGGCGAGGCGGACGAAGAGCGAGATACCGATGATCATGGTGACGATCGAGGTGAGCTTGCCGAACGTGCCGGGCAGGGTGATATCGCCAAATCCGGTGGTGGTGACGGTCGCAACCGTGAAATAGAAGGCGTCGATGAAACCGGTGCCGGCATCCTCGCGGTAGAAGAAGAATGTGTAGACGAAGCCCGTCACCAGGAACAAGAAGACGAACAGGTTGATGAAGGCGGTCACCACATCGAACTGTTCGCGCAGGCCGAGGCGGAGCAGCATCAGCCTGAAGATCGGGCGCTGTGCCACCGCCCAAATCCGGGCGACACGCAGGAAGGCGAAGTTGAACAGCCATTGCGGAAAGAGCAGTGTGCCGAGCACGAAAATGTCGACCCAGGTCATCGGCCGCATCAGGAAGCGCCGCGTCGACCAGGACGCGGACCATTGCGCAACGAGCTCAAGGGCGATCCAGAACGCGATCAGGTAATCGATGACCAGATAACTCGGCCGGTCGCGCAAATAGGGGCCGGCGAGGAAGAAGGCGATGATGGCGAGATCGATCACCATCAGCGCGAACTGAAAGCGGATCGCGGCCGCGTCCTGACCGAAATAGAGGCGTGCGAGGCGCTGGCGAAAATTGCCTGTCTTGTAAGAGGATGTCGAGCGAGCTTGACGCGATGCCATGGTTCACCCGATCAGCGCGAATTTATCGACATCAACCATACCCTTGTCGGAGATCTTCAGGTGCGGGATGACCGGCAGTGGCAGGAAAGCGACCTGGAGGAAGGGTTCGGTGAGTGTGGTGCCGAGCGCATAGGCGGCATGCCGCAGGTCGTGCAGAGTGTCGCGCACCGTCTCGAAAGATTCAAGGCTCATCAGTCCGGCGACGGGAAGGGCGATCTCGCCGGTCACCTTGCCGTCTTCCACGACGACGAAGCCGCCCTTGATTTCGCCGAGCCGATTGGCGGCGAGCGCCATGTCGTCCTCCGAGACGCCGACCACGCAGATATTGTGGCTGTCATGGCCGACGGTCGAGGCGATGGCGCCCTTCTTGAGGCCAAAACCCTGGACGAAGCCGTTGGCATGGTTGCCGTTCTTGCCATGGCGCTCGATGACGGCGACCTTGATGATGTCGCGATCAAGGTCGACGGTGGTCTGGTTGCCGTTGGAGGGCAGGCGGTAGCGGCGATGCTCGGTGATGATCTTGCCGGGCAGCACACCCATCACCGGCGTTTCTCCCTCGGTGACCGGAACGCCGAAGTCGGCGGCCTTGACATGCCGCGCCTTGACGCTGTCGAGGCCGACCGGGGCGACGGGTTCGCGCGTGGCAAACAGCGCTTCGGTGACGCGCCGGCCGGCACAGAAGACCATCTGCGCCTTGCAGTTTTCCAGACTGTCAATCACCACTAGATCGGCGCGCCAGCCGGGCGCGACGAGGCCGCGGTCGCGCAGGCCGAAGGGGCGGGCGGCCGAGATCGAGGCGGCGCGATAGACGGCCAGCGGTTCGACGCCATGGGCGATCGCGGTGCGGATCATGTAGTCGAGATGGCCTTCCTCGGCGATGTCGAGCGGGTTGCGGTCGTCGGTGCAGAGCGCGAGGAATGGGGACAGCCGCTCGGTCAGGATCGGCATCAGGGCGTGCAGGTCCTTCGACACCGAGCCCTCGCGCACCAGGATGTGCATGCCCTTGCGGATCTTCTCCATGGCCTCCGGCACATTGGTGCATTCGTGGTCGGTGCGGATGCGGGCCGAGAGATAGCCGTTGAGTTCACGGCCAGAGAGCAGCGGCGAATGGCCGTCGATATGGCCGTCCTGGAAGGCTTCGAGCTTTGCCAGGCAGATCGGATCCTTGTGGATCACGCCGGGGAAGTTCATGAATTCGGCAAGCCCGATCACCTTGGGATGATGGCGGAAGGGCAAAAGCCGTTCAATCGGCAGGTCAGCGCCAGAGGTTTCGAGATGCGTGGCGGGTACACAAGACGAGAGCTGGACGCGGATGTCCATGATCGTGCGTTCGGCGCTTTCGAGGAAGAACCGGATGCCTTCCGCCCCCAGCACGTTGGCGATCTCGTGCGGATCGCAGATCACGGTGGTGACGCCGTAGGGCAGGACGCAGCGGTCGAATTCGTGGGGCGTGACCAGCGAGCTTTCGATGTGCAGATGGGTGTCAATGAAACCCGGCACAACGATCCTGCCGGATATGTCGATCTCCTCGCGGCCCTCATAAGCCTCGCCGGTGCCGACGATAGTGTCGCCGCAGACGGCGATGTCGGATGAGACGAGCTCGCCGGTGACGAGATCGAAGAAGCGGCCATTCTTCAACACGATGTCGGCGGGCTCGCGGCCCACGCCCTGGTCGATGCGGTTTTCCAAGATGCTCATGCGCGCTCACTCCGATTCCGGTTGGGCGGCAGTGTAGCGGGGAGGGCGTGACGGGGGAATGGCGAAGTGCTGTTTCGCTCAGGCTGCCTATGCAGGGTTCCGGTCACGCAACGAAAAAGCGGCCGTTTCCGGCCGCTTTCCGATATTCGGACCAGATCGGTTCGTCTTATTCGACAGCCACGATCTTGCCGCCTTCCCACTTGAACAGCGAAAAGCTCTGCGAGGTGAGGTCGCCGGTCTCGCCGTAGGTCACCTTGCCAATGGCGGTCGCGATTGGTTCACCGGTCTTCAGGGCTGCGGCAACGGCCGATGCGTCTTCGGCGCTGCCGGCCTTTTCGATACCGGCCTTGATGACCTCGACCGCAGCATAGGCGTTGAGCGTGAAGGCTTCGGCCGGAATGCCGGCCGCAGCGAGCGCATCGGCGGCGGCCTTGGAATCCGGGTTCTTCAAGGCGTCGGAGGCATTGGTGAAAACCGTGCCGTTGGCGGAATCACCGCCGATCGAGGCGAATTCGCTGTTCGACAGGCCGTCGCCGCCGATTATGGTCGCCTTTACCCCGAGGTCGGCAAGCTGGCGGGCAAGCAGTCCGCCTTCCGGGTGATAGCCGCCGAAATAGACGACTTCGACGTTTTCCGACTTGAGGCGGGTGGTGAGCGCGCTGAAGTCCTTGTCGCCCGGGGTGAGGGCGTCGTTGAACACCTCGGTCACGCCGCCTTCGTTCAGCGTCTTCTTGAAGGCGTCGGCGAGGCCTTTGCCGTACTGGCCCTTGTCGTTGATGATGCCGACTTTCTTGTCCTTGAAATTGGCAAGCACGTATTTGGCGGCGACTTCGGCCTGCTGGTCGTCACGGCCGCATGTGCGCAGCACGGTGGTCAGGCCGCGATTGGTGAGATCCGGAGCGGTCGCAGTCGGAGTGACCATCAGCACGCCGTTCTCGGCGAGCACGTCGGAGGCCGGGATGGCGACGCCCGACGTGACCGGGCCGACGACGAAGCGGATGCCTTCGCCGACGAGCTGGTTGGCGGCCGAGACGCCCTGCTTGGGTTCGCCGGCATCGTCGGCGAGTTTCAGAACGACGGTCTCGCCGTTGATGCCGCCGGCCTTGTTGATCTGATCAACAGCGACTTCAGCGCCGTGCTTCACCTGTTCGCCATAGGCGGCAACCGGGCCGGTGAGCGGTGCCATCAGGCCGATGACGACCTCGGCGCGTGCTCCGGATGCGAAGGCGAGGGCGGCGACCAATGCGGTGCTCGTCAGCAGTTTTAGGTTCATGTCTTCTCTCCTTGGATCGGCGCCCTTTTTGGCTGCTCCCGAACAGCGGTCTTTTCCCGGTGGCTTGGGTCAGTGGGATGATTGGAAGGCGCACTTTAGCGGGACCTCATTAGACACCGGGAAGGGCATGCTGGCCAGTCGGAATTTGCGAAGTGTGCGACGTATTGTGCAGATCAGCCGTGCGAATTCTGCAAACCTGGTTCCATCCTTGACAAACCCATAACTGAAGAGTTATTAAAATAATCAATAGCCACCGGGTTATGAATACCGATGAGTGATGCGCAGGACATTATCTTTACGGCCCTTGCCGATCCGACGCGCCGGGCGATCTTCGAGCGGCTCTGCCGTCGGGGTGAGCAGACGGTGGGTGAACTGACGGCGCAAGCTGGCGTGTCGCAGCCGGCAGTATCGAAGCATCTTGGCGTCTTGAAGCGGGCGGGCCTTGTGCTCGACCGGCCTGAGGGGCGTCAGACGCATTACAGCGCCCGGCTCGAAGCCCTGGCTCCATTGGTGGACTGGACGAAACAGATGGCCGGCTTCTGGGAAGGCCGGTTCGACGATCTCGAAGACCTGCTCAAGAGGATGGATCAATGACCGCTACTGCCACGAAAACGCTTTCCGTAGTTGTTGAACGGGAATTGCCGCATGCGCCGGAAAAGATCTGGCGCGCGCTCACGCAACCGCAATTGATCGAGGAGTGGTTGATGAAGAACGATTTCAAGCCCGCGATTGGCCATGCCTTCACGCTCAAGGCCGACTGGGGCGCCGTGGAATGCACCGTGCGCACCGTCGAGCCGAACAGGAGCCTGTCCTACACGTGGGATGCGAAGCCGCTGGAAAGCATCGTTACCTGGACCCTTACGCCGACGGCAAAAGGCACGATGCTGCGCATGGAACAGACAGGCTTCCGCCATGACCAGCCGATGTTCTACGGCGGGGCCAAGCAGGGCTGGCCGAGATTTCTCGACAGCCTCGAAGAGGTGCTGGCGCGCATGGAGTGAGGCTCTCCGGCGCCGTCCCCACAAGACAAGCTGCGTCTAGCGCCTCGGTCACCACAACGCGGTCTTTCCGAAGGAGGGAACGCGAATCTGTCGCTGTGCCTTCGCACAGCCATCGGGATCACAAGGGCTCGCGTTGTTCGGGCCGCAACCAGTAGGAGCACACATGTACGGAAACAAATGGATCAGGCAAATTCACCGCTGGCTGTCGATTGCCTTCACCCTTGCAGTCATCGCCAACATTGCTGCCATGGGGATGGCAGAGCCGGCGGTCTGGATCGGCCTGCTCGCGCTGGTGCCGCTCATTCCGCTGCTTGCAACGGGGCTCTACCTGTTCGCGCAGCCATATGTCGCGAGGCGGCGCAGTGCCGGAGCATGACTCGAAGATCGCGGATGCGATCGTCCATGAACGAAAAAAGCGGCCGTCTCCGGCCGCTTTCAATCGGACTGAGCCCGATGCTCAGATGTTGTTCATCAGCACCTTGCGGAGCTTTGTGAACAGTTCGTCGATCTGGTCCTTGGTGATGATCAGCGGCGGCGAGAGCGCGATGATGTCGCCGGTCGTGCGGATCAGGAGGCCGTCTTCATAGGCCTTGAGGAAGGCGTTGAAGGCGCGCTTCGTCGGCTCGCCGGCGATCGGGGCAAGTTCGATGGCGCCGATCAGGCCGATATTGCGGATGTCGATCACGTTCGGGCAGTCGCGCAGCGAGTGCAGTTGTTCTTCCCAGTAAGGGGCGAGCTCGGCGGCGCGGGTCAGCAGGCCCTCGTCGCGATAGGTGTCGAGCGTGCCGAGACCGGCGGCAGACGCGATCGGGTTGCCGGAATAGGTATAGCCGTGCATGAACTCGATTATGTGCTCCGGACCGGTCATGAAGGCATCATGGATCTCGGAGGTGACGAAGACCGCGCCCATCGGGATGACGCCGTTGGTGAGCCCCTTGGCGGTGGTGATGATGTCCGGCTTGACGTCGAAGAACTGGGTGGCGAAGGGCGCGCCGAGGCGGCCGAAACCGGTGATGACTTCATCGAAGATCAACAGGATGCCGTGCTTGGTGCAGATCTCGCGCAAGCGCTGCAGGTACCCCTTCGGCGGAATCAGGACGCCGGTTGAGCCGGCGACCGGCTCGACGATCACGGCAGCTATGGTCGAGGCGTCATGCAGGGCGACGATGCGCTCCAGCTCGTCGGCAAGCTCCGCGCCATGTTCCGGTTGGCCCTTGGCGAAGGCATTCTTGGCTGGCAGATGGGTGTGCGGCATGTGGTCGACACCGGTCAGAAGAGTGCCGAACATCTTGCGGTTGGAGACGATGCCGCCGACGGACATACCGCCGAAGTTGACGCCGTGATAGCCGCGCTCGCGGCCGATCAGGCGGAAGCGGGAGCCTTCACCCTTCACGCGCTGATAGGCGAGCGCGATCTTGAGTGCGGTCTCTACCGATTCCGAACCGGAATTGGTGTAGAAAACGTGGTTCATGCCGTCCGGTGCGATATCGACAAGCCGGTTGGCCAGTTCGAAGGCCTTGGTGTGGCCGAGCTGGAAGGCCGGCGCGTAATCGAGTTCGGCAGCCTGCTCGCGGATCGCCTCAGTGATCTTCGGGCGGCAATGGCCGGCATTCACGCACCAGAGGCCAGCGGTGCCGTCGAGCACCTGGCGGCCGTCATGGGTCGTATAGTACATATCCTTTGCCCCGACGAAGAGGCGTGGCTCCTTCTTGAACTGGCGGTTTGCCGTAAACGGCATCCAGAAGGCGCGCAGGTCGTTGGGCGTGGTATTCAGGCGGTTGGACATGATGTTCTCCATGGCCGTTCATAGGTTCGGGCGGCCATTTCCCGGTTGGCTGCAAGGATGCGGGAATGCTTGTCGCGTGGTCAAACTACCAGCGCGCGGAGACGCGTCAACCCGGCATAACAAAACGTCATGGATGGCACGGGTGATGGTTATGAATGCGATACTCACCCGTGTCCGCCAGGAGCGCCCGGCAATCCGATTTCGTCGCCGGACTGCCGATGGCCATTGATGCCTCAAGCTCAGGGCAAGTCAGGGATCGGAATGTGGCGTGCGAATCGACGGGCCGGAGAGAGGGCAGATTTTCCGTGTCCCGTTGATCAAGACCGGCGGCAATCGCTGAAACTCCAGCCCGCGCGATATCGCGCGGGCTGGACTAGTTCCTGCGCCGACGCCAAGGAACAAAAAGCCGGCAGATCCATGATCTACCGGCCCAAATCTGTCTTTGTATCAGGTGAAACTAAATGCCGCTGCACCGCGGCGAGATGGTCATCATCTGTTGCGATGCGTTATCGTCCCCATGATAGAGACGTTATGATTAGGCGGCCGATCTGTTTGCGGTCGTCTGGCAATAAATGTCTTCCAGCGTTTCCAGGATCTTGATCACCGATTCCGAAGTGCTGGAATAGTATATCGTCTGGGCGTCGCGTCGCGTCTTGACGAGCTTCTGGGCACGCAGTTTTGAAAGGTGCTGAGAAAGCGCAGATTGGCTCAATCCCACCTGCTGGGCGAGAACGCCAACAGGGACCTCGCCTTCAACAAGGCTGCACAAGATCATCAGTCGCTTGGGATTCGCCATGGCGGACAAAAGTCCTGCTGCCGCGGCCGATTGTTCGGACAATGCTTTGGTTTTCATACGCTCAATCTTTCCTATGTCGGACACCTTTCGGTCAAAATGTGCCCGTTCGCAATCAGTCAAATAAGCCGCGCGCGGACTCTAACAATATGCGAAAAATTGTATATGCCTAAATTTAAGGTATCGGGTATGCTGTATTAGTTATCTCCAATAATAATTCTTCACGCGTGCTTATAAGACGCCCAAATTCGTAACGAAGTAGTAAATCGCCACAAATCAGGTCGATTCCTGCCGCATCCACGCCACAAAATGTCCATTTTCCCGCTTTCGCGCCACATTTGGAAAAGGCAATCGCGTCGGCGGCTTCCGGCATTTTCTCCATCAGTTCTCGTAGGATTTCATTCTCGCTTCCGGCGAGGTTGCCCGACTGCGTTGCGTCGATTCGCAGGTCGTCGCCTTGGAGCAGATAAGCGCGTCCAAAACCGCCGTTGAGGCTTGCTGATTGCGGCGCAAGGCGGAAAAAGGTGAAATCCGCGAAATCGATATAGAGCTTGGACTTCGGGTGCCTGGCGATGAAGCGCTCGCGCAGGCGCCGGTGTTCCGCTCCGTCGCGCTCGACCGGCTCAGCCAGGCATTGCACGGTCAGCCTCGGATGGGCGAGAGGATCGCCTCTCCCCGGTTCACCCGCAAGCAGCGATACGCGCGGATCATTCGCCAACGCACGGGTGTGGGCCGAAAGCGCCGACACCAGGATGACGGCGGCGCCATCCGTATCCGTGCCGAGGAGGACCCGGCTCACGGATGGAAAACCAGTTACCGGATCGATGACCGCAAGGGCGACGTAACGCGCGGAACGCATGAGCACGCGTGCCAGATTGCGTGCTTCGTCGTCCGTTTCTCGGATGACCGAAGGTTTGTCCGTCATCTGGGTTCTTGCTCCTGCAATTGGCCCGAGCGCGACGGAATCAGGTGTCAGGCCCGGTTCCGGTGCCTTGTCAGGCCGGCCACAATATCCTCGGCGGAAATCGAGCCGATGACGGCACCGTTGTCAACCACGCCGATCGTTCCTGGCAGGCGCGCCATCGCGTCGAGGATTTCGACCAGGGATGTATCCGGCCGCGCAGTACCGGCAACGGTGCCGTGGCGGCTCGCGCCATCGAGCCCGGGGCGCATGACGTCGCGCGCCGTCAGCATGTTGATTGGGTTCATGTTCTGCACGAAATCCGCGACGTACTGGTCGGCCGGATTCCGGACAATTTCCTGAGGCGTCCCGCACTGGATTATCCGCCCGCCCTCCATGATGGCGATGCGGTTGCCGATGCGAAAGGCTTCATCGAGGTCGTGGCTGACGAAGAGGATGGTCTTCTTGAGGCGCGCCTGCAATTCGAGGAGCTCGTCCTGCAAATGGGTGCGGATCAGCGGATCGAGCGCAGAGAACGGCTCGTCCATCAGCAGGATCGGTGCGCCGGTTGCGAAGGCGCGGGCGAGACCTACGCGTTGCTGCATGCCACCGGAGAGCTCGTTGACCTTCCGGTCTGCCCAGCCTGCGAGATTGATCAACTCGAGCTGTTCCTCGATCCGCCGCTTCCGTTCGGCCTCCGAAACGCCCGCCAGCTCGAGGCCGAAGCCAATATTCTCGGCAACCGTGCGCCAGGGCAAAAGCGCAAATTGCTGGAACACCATGGAGACGGTTCGCATGCGAAGATCGCGCAATGCTTTCGGACCGGCGGTATAGGGATTGACGGGGCCGGATTGGGAATTGACTGTCACGGTCCCGCGAACCACGGGGGCCAGCCCGTTGACGGCGCGAAGAAGTGTCGATTTTCCCGATCCGGAAAGACCCATCAGCACGAGGATCTCGCCTTCCTTGATGGTCAGCGTGGCGTCGGCCACGCCGAGCACCAAACCGGTTTCCTCGCCGATCTCGTCGCGGCTCCTGCCCGCATCGAGCAACGGAAGCGCCTTGTTCGGATGGTTACCGAACACAATGTCGACCTTGTCGAAGATGACGGCGTCGTTCATGCGTCGTCTCCCGCGTCCGAGGTGCGGAACATCCGGTCCAGAATGATCGCGAGGATGACGATACAAAGGCCGGCTTCGAAGCCTTTCGCTATGTTCACGGTGTTGAGCGCCCGCACGACAGGCACGCCGAGGCCGCTGGCGCCGACCAGGGCCGCAATGACGACCATGGACAGCGAGAGCATGATCGTCTGGGTCAGGCCCGCCATGATCTGTGGCATGGCAAAGGGCAGTTCGACCTTGCGTAGCACCTGCATCGGCGTCGCGCCGAAGGCGACCGCTGCCTCGACCAGAGCAGCAGGCGTCGAGATGATGCCGAGGCGCGTGAGGCGGATGGGCGCCGGAATGGCGAAGATGACGGTGGCGATCAGCCCCGGAACCATGCCGAGGCCGAACAGGATCAGGGCAGGGATGAGGTAGACGAAGGTCGGGATGGTCTGCATCAGGTCGAGCACCGGACGCATGGCGGAATAGACCCAGGGACGGCGGGCGGCGGCGATGCCAAGCGGTACGCCGAACAGCATGCTGACGGCAGTCGAGGCGAGCACCAGCGCCAGCGTCTCCGTCGTCTCCTTGAAGTAGCCCTGGTTCACGATCAGCAGGAGGCCGGCTGCGGTGAAGGCCGCGATCGCCACGGACCGGCGCAGAAGATAGGCGATCGCGGTGATGGCGAGAATGACGACGAAAGGGTGCGGAGCTTGCAGGACGAATAGCATCGCCTTGATGATCTGGGAGATGATGAAGGCGAGCTGATCGAAAAACCACTCTCCATTCGTTGTCAGCCAGTCGACGAGTGCCTTCGACTGCCTACCGAGCGCGATCTTGCCATCAGGATCGAAAAGCCAGGGGACGTTGCTCGCCAACCAAAGGCGAGACGTATCGGACCATCTGTCGATCGCCTGCATGACGAACGGGAAGGAGTTCTCGAAAAGCACGTAAAGCGGCCCCCGCCGTTGTGAACCAGCCTCGGAAACAGGGCGGGGTGCCGATGCACCCCGCCAACTCTTGGTTTTCTCAGAAGCCGACGGCGGACTTCACCGCCGCGAGGCCGTCGCCGCCATCCTTGGTGGTGACGCCGGCAAGCCAGGGCTCGACAGCCGCCCCATTGGCTTTCATCCATTCCGTTGCAGCCACTTCCGGATCCTGACCGTCATTCAGGATCTTGCCCATGATCTCGTTTTCCATGGCGAGCGAGAACTTGAGGTTTTTCAGAAGCGCGCCGACATTTGGGCATTCTTCGGTGTAGCCGGCACGGACATTGGTATAAACCGTCGCGCCACCGAAATCGGGGCCGAATACGTCATCGCCGCCGGAGAGATAGGTGAGTTTG
Source organism: Rhizobium sp. (assembly GCA_041675415.1). Classification (GTDB taxonomy): domain Bacteria; phylum Pseudomonadota; class Alphaproteobacteria; order Rhizobiales; family Rhizobiaceae; genus Allorhizobium. The sequence goes on from JBAYTX010000017.1 coordinate 50,739, forward strand.
AAATTCGCGTTCATCGGATGGGGTTCCCAGCCGAGGAACACGATGGGGCCTCCGTCTTTTTCGGCGCGAGCAACCTGGGCAAGCATACCCTGCTCCGAGGATTCGACCACTTCGAAGCCCTTCAGTCCAAAGGTGTCCTTGTCGACCATGTCGATGATCAGCCGGTTGCCGTCATTGCCCGGCTCGATTCCGTAGATCTTGCCTTCCAGCGCATCCTTGTGGGTTGCGATGTCCTTGAAGTCCTTGATGCCGAGCTCGGCGCCCTTGGCATTCGTCGCCAGGGTGTACTTTGCTCCTTCGAGGTTCTCGCGGACCGTTTCGACCGACTTCTCGTCGCGGTAGGGCGCAATGTCGGCCTCCATGGTCGGCATCCAGTTGCCGAGGAAAACGTCGATATCCTTGTTCTTCAGCGAGGTATAGGTCACCGGCACGGAGAGTACGGTCACGGCCGTGTCGTAGCCGAGCGCCTTGAGGACCACGGAAGCGGTTGCAGTCGTTGCAGTAATGTCGGTCCAGCCGACGTCGGAAAAGCGCACGGTGGCGCAGCTTTCGGGCTCCGCAGCGATCGCCGGAGCGGTGCCGAGAGCGACAATCGCGGCAGCGGTCGCGATTGTGAGACGCTGGAAATTGATTTTGGACATAGAGGTACTCCCCAGTTTTTTAAGTTCCCAAGTCAACATTCTATACAGCACAAAAGCAAGCGTACACGGTGCATTTGCGGCGCTTCGCCCTCCCTCTTTGCGACGTGATGTTCGACGCGAAGCGAGGGCGCCACGGCCTTCCGACACGGGAATTTTCTGTGGTTTGCGTTTCCGCGGGCTATGAATTCCTTCCGGTTTTTTTCATCTAGGCTCGATCGGAGGCACTCGGATGGCAAAGCTCTATTTCAATTATGCGTCGATGAATGCCGGGAAGTCGACCATGCTTCTGCAGGCCTCGTACAATTACCAGGAACGCGGCATGCGCACGGTCATATTCACGGCCGCTTTCGATGATCGCAGTGGGTCAGGGCGTGTTGCTTCGCGCATCGGGCTTGCGTCGGACGCGCGAACATTCGAGCCGGAAAGCGATCTGTTCGGCGAGGTGGAAGAGCTTGCCGCCGAGAGCACGATCGCTTGTGTCTTTATCGATGAGGCGCAATTCCTGACCGAGAGCCATGTCTGGCAACTGGCCCGTGTCGCGGATCGGCTTTCCATTCCAGTCATGGCCTATGGTTTGCGCACCGACTTTCAGGGTAAGCTTTTTCCTGGCTCGATGGCGCTTCTCGCGATTGCCGACGAGTTGCGGGAGATCCGCACTATCTGTCATTGCGGCAGGAAGGCGACGATGGTCGCCAGGTTCGATAGCGCGGGAAATCTTGTCCGCGAGGGTGCGCAGATCGACGTCGGCGGCAACGAGAAATACGTTTCCTTCTGCAGGCGGCATTGGGACGAAAAATTCGCCTGCAATTGAGTTCTCCGGCAGGCGCGTCAACCCGTCCTGTGGCAATTGTCTTAAAAACGTCTATTTTGACGTTTGTCACTGCTGTGTGTGGGGACCTAATTTCAAGTGGAGAGAGAATTCATGAAAATCAACTATCTGTTCCTGGCTGCGGCGCTGGCTCTGCCCGCTGGCGTGGCCCTTGCCGATGGCGATCCTGTTGCCGGCGCGAAGGTATTCAAGCAATGCGCAGCCTGCCACACGGCGACCGAACCCAAGAACAGGGTAGGGCCTTCGCTGATGGGTATTGTCGGACGACCGGTCGCAACTTTCGAGGGCTTCAAGTATTCCAAGGCGATGGCCGAATTCGGCGCGGACGGCAAGACCTGGACAGAGGAACTGTTGGAGGAATACCTTCCCAAGCCGAAGGATCTCGTCAAGGGTACGACCATGACCTTTGCCGGCCTGAAGAAGGAAGACGATATCGAGAACATCATCGCCTATTTGAAGGATCCGGCCGCCGCCAAGTGAGCGCGCGACAACCTTTCTTTGCCAATAGGGCCCTGTCGACACGTCTCGCCAGGGCCTTTTCTGTCTTGCATGATCTTGTCACGAGGTCGGGAATCTCCATATCAGATCCGGAATCTTTGAGCACGAGCGGCCGGGACGGTTTTCAAAACGGGGAATTGTTATAAGGTCCCCACAGGTCCGACCATCTTCCCCGATCGGGCGCTTTGACGACAATCCAAGGAGACGACCCTGATGGCCTCGCTTCAGTCCTTCGACAGCGAAATCGAGAAGACCCGCAACATTGTCAACGAGGTGCGCGGCAAGATGGAGCATTCCGGTGTCCTGCTCGACCAGTTCGCCAAGGCTGACACGAAGATTGGCGATGCCGATTTCGATATAGAGAATGCCCGCATCGAGGACGTCATCAAGCAACAGAAGGTGATGGAGGCGAACATCGCCGATCTCATCATCGGGCTCGAGGACGCGACCAATGTCTTCGGGTCCGAGTTCGAAAGCATGAAGAGTTATACGGGCTACGAGAAGTTCATCGGCATATTCTCAAAGCAGAGGGCCCAGCGCATGCGCACCGAACGGGTGCGCAATATGTCGCTTGCCGGCAATCTCCAGGACCTGCTCGCCAAATCCGATAGCATCGTGGGCATCCTGAAAGAGCAGCGCGCGATTCTCGATCAGCGATACAAGAGTTCGGAGACAAGCCTGATCCAGGTGATCGAGCGACGCAAGGGAACCATTGTCACTCTCGAAACGACACAGAAGCGGATCGAGGAGTTGAACCCGATGCTTCTCGACCTTGAGAACAAGATCGCAGCCTCCACCGACCAGTCAGCGCGCACGGAATTGGAAGGCGAACGGTCCAAGCTTGCGACGGAATACAATCAGATGCAGGCGAAGGAACAGGAACTGCTGGCTGAAAGCCAGACGCTCGAACGCTATACCTCGATGTTCCAGACCTTCGTCGATTCGCTCAACAACCAGATTGCCGCGCAGAACACGCTGATCAACAAGCTGACGATCGATACCGAACAGCGGATCGTACTCTATAAGGCACTTGAGGATTCGCTCAAGACCGCGGCACAGCAGGATGTCGCACACAAGATCAACACGCTTGGCAGCCAGGTGGACACCGCCGCGGAAGAAACCATGGCGGGCGTCGGTGCGGCCTCCCAGCGACATATCGGCGACCTGCTCGAACTGCATGAAAAGAACATGCTGGCCACGCAGGATATCCAGCGCCGCAAGAAACTCGCAGACGAAGCCTTCGCCCGGCGCTTCCAGGCGGTGCTCGAGAAGCACAATTCCGCCAACTACGTGAAGCCTTGACCGGCGCCCGGCTGGATGGACGGACGAGATGTTGAATGCGGTCGATGGGCCGGTTGCCCAGTATTTCAAATCGATCCGGGCCGCGCTTGGCGGGCTTGAGATCTATCTCGGCAATCCTGACCTGGCGCTGCCGGGCGGCGGTCTCGCGGGCGCGCTGCTGCTTCCCTATGTCGAACGGCTGAAGAATTCCTTTGCCTGTTGGGAAAACCGCATCGGATTTGTCGAGCAGTTCCGCATATCGCGGGCAGAAAGCGGCTTTCCCGTTTTTCAGAACGTGCTGGAGCTCGAAAACGATCGCGGAAGCGCCGAAAAGAGGCTGTCCGCCATCCCGGATGCCGCATCGCTACGTGCCGAGATGGCCGACTTCATCCTGCGCCACAAGGCGTTTCCGGAAGCTCTTCAGACACAGATGGCCGAGCGGATCTATCTCGAGCAGATCGGCAAGGGCGATATCTTCTCACCTTATGTTCTGCCGGAAACGGTGCGGGTCACGGTCAACGAGAAGACCAAGCGGCCCTATTATGTGGTGACCTGGGGAGCATTCGACGGCAGCAATACGTTGCCGATGATCTATATCGCAGGGATCGAGGATTCCTCGCCTAACGTTGCCAAGCTACTCGTGACCGGCGACGGCAAACTCAACACCGATGTCGACGTGCCGCTGCCCGTGGGCGGCCTGCTCAATCCCGAGCTTGCTCGGCAGTTCGACGATTTTGCCGCCAGGAACGGCGCCTATTCGCTGACGCCGGCGACCATCGCCACCAATATGGACAAGGATTTTCCGACGCTTCATCCCAAGCAGTTGCGCCGGATGGTGCTCGGGCCCTTCTATTCAGCGGGCATCACCGAGAACAACGCCCGGATCAACGAAATCCTGGCTCGTGTGCGCAAGCCGGACAATGCCTGGCTACTCACCTGGACCATGCAGGAGGTCTTTTCCAAGGCGGAGCGGCCTGCGCAGAAGGGTTTCTTCTCCTCCACGCCTGCGACCCAGGAGTTCCATATCGAGACCAACGATCTGGAAGCGGCGAGGATGGGGGTGAGCGCCTACGAGAAGCACGCACTGGTGCCGCATGATGCCTATCAGGCGCTCTACGCCTCGGGCGAGGCGGCAGCGGTCTTCGGCAATTACCGGGTGCACGTCATTTCCGGCAACCAGGTGGTGAGCGAGGTTTGACGATGAATGGGTTGAGCGCCGGATTGACCACGATCCAGGAAGAAGAGATCGCTAGGCATCTTGCCGTCGCGCAGGGGTTGATCACGCGGCTGATCGTGCTCGATCACGGCGAGGGCCCGGGCGCCGCTGCACTCGCCGGCACAGGGCGGCGTTTCGTCTCGACAGTCTCGACCGGATCGGTGCGACGTACCAGGGATGTCGAGCTTGCGAAGACGATCCAGTCGGCGCGGCCGGACGATCCCATGCTGTCGCCGCTCCAGCACGGTGTTCTTTTTCGCACCCGGCGCGGATTGCAGGTGGCTCTGGCGGTCAGCGCGGTCTTTGCTCGCCAGAGCGACCTCGAGCAATTGCAGGCGCGCAATATTTCCGCACCGCTTCAGGGGGCGGAGGCCGAGCGCTTCAAGGCGCTCCTGTCTGCCTCGGCCTATGTCGCAGCTTTCGTCTTTGCCGCCTATCTCATCTCCACGCTTTCCGGGGAAAGCGAGCCCGCCAACGACACGAAGGAACCGGATTTCCTGTTCGATACCCCCCAGGACGCGCTGAAGAGCATGATCGCCGGTCTCGATGCGGCGCTGGCGGGTGCTCCGGATGATACGGCGCTAGTGGCGCGTGCCCGGGCTTTTGCCCGGGTCGCGATCGATGGGCTGATCTCCCGCAAGGCCCGGTTTGCGGGCCTCGCCACTTTTGAAAACACCCATATTCGCATCGATCAGGACGATTTCACCCTCGACGGTTTCGATGTCGCGCCCGGCGCCAAGCGCAAGCCGCTGGTGATGACCTTCAAGAAGCCCGAGGAGATTATCGGCAACCACATCGCCAAATACCAGGCGATGAAGCTGGCCAAGATGCTGATGGCCTATGATTTCGACAGGCAGATGAACCCCTTTGTCGAACTCGGCGGCTTCCTCTTCACCTTTATCGGCGACGGCATGCCGGGGACGGGGAAGACGATCCTCATCCAGATGATTGCCGGGCTCCTGAACGACTACTGCCAGATCGCCGGCTATACCTTCCACTACGAGAATTTTGGCGTCGACCAGATTTCCTCCTATCAGGGCAAATCGGGACAGAATGCCAAGGAATTCGTCAACAACGTCATCAATCCGCGCGCCATCGGTTTCGGCACGATCGACGATGTCGATCAGGTCGCCGCCCGGCGTTCGGATGACCGGGCATCGGCCGGCCAGCATGAGGTGACGGCGGTCTTGATGGAGAGCTTTGCCGGCGCGTCGACTGTCGTGCGCGGCAATTGCACCTTCGGAATGTTCTCAAACTATCCGGAGAATGTCGATGACGCGTTGCGCCAACGGGCAGGGGGACGATGGCTGATCGACGGGCCACAGAGCGAGGCGGACTATATCGACATCTTCGCCCTTCTGATCGGCAAGAACCATTCGATACCGCTCGGGCAGCACGAACTCTACGCAAATCAGGAAATCAGGCGCGCCGTTTCCGTCTCCTACGAAAAGCACGACCGCCCGGAGGAAGACGGGCTGATCGCCGTCTGGGAGCGGTTCGAAAAGGAAAAGGGCAGGATCGAGACGCTCGCCGACATTGGCGCCTACCTGCACGAGATCAAGCGCGTCGAGCCGCGCTTCACCGGCCGGGCGATCAAGAACATTACAGACGCGATCAAAATGCGGGCGATGGATGTGGACTTGCCGGACGAATGGTTCGCAGCGCCGGAGACATTCATACACAAGGGCTACGACGAGAAGAAGGAGATGATCGCAGAACTGCGTGGCCCGGTGACGATGGAGATGATTCTCCAGGAGATCAACCGCTATGCCGACAGCGAATTCCGCTATGCCGACAAGTCGGACGAGGCGGCGGTCACCGAGATCATCCGCCGCGAGCGCCAGCGTGAGCGAGCACTTGCCGAGATCGAGGCGATGAAGCGTGGCGGCAGGTGGCAGCAATGAACCGTCTGCTCGAGGCCGAACTCATCTACGGGCGGTTGCTCACGGTGAGCGAACCGCATCTGATCGAGCGCTACAACAAGGCACTGGCCGGTTTCGGGCTGCGACCGACAGCGCTTTCGAGCTTCGATATCGACATGACGGGGTTCTCGCCCCAGATAGCCGACGAACTCGGCGACTATGACTATCTCGATCCGAACAGGGTCAACCGCCGTTTCATCATCCTGACCCCGGAGCAGGAGAACCTGCCGGTGGTTCACACGAGCTTTTCCAATACCGCGGGACTGATGCACGAATTCTTCGGCGCCAATGCGCGTGCGATCAACGCCATCACGATAAAGGATGCGCTCTACGGCGAGATCGAGGATTCGGTCTCGAAGGTGGAAACGCTCGAGGATCTACTTTCGATCAACGAAGTCCAGTTCCGGGTCCTGTCAGCGGAAGACCTGCTCGGCAAGGCCGGCGAGCTGCGCCAGCTTGCCGATCGGTTGCAGACCGCCCCCGATGCCTGGCGCGACGACGAGCTTCTGAACCGGATGGTGGAGCTTGCCAAGCTCACGGGCGATATCCGCCAGAACGTACTGGTCCCGGACAAACTGGTTTTCAGGCATGACGCCTTCTGGGCCAATCACTTCGGCGGAGTTTTCATCTTTGTGGATGAAAAGACGACGACCGTGATCTGCGATCCGGCGGCGCCCGGGTTCCGCCGCTCGCGGCCCTGGCAGGTCAGCTATATCTCGATCAAGGACCACGCCCGGATTTTTGATTTCCTTGCGAAGACCGGGCGGATAGAGCTGCCGCGGGCAAGCTGGGTCGAGGCGTCGGGGCTCTTTTCGCTCAGGGCCGAAATGACGATCCTGTCGCTCGTCTATCGCTCTGATCCGTCCATGGACCTGACCAAGGCGGACAGCGTCTGGCTGCAGACGTGGATACACCGGAATGCCGAGGCGATCGCTCGCGACGGCGCCTATCCCTTCCTCCAGGAGATGATCCGGGCGATTTCGGCCTCCGGGAATATCCGCCTCGCGGATGTGGCGCCGGAGCGTCGGTTTCTCCTCATTCGGGCCCGGCCTGACCATCCGGATCAATGGCTAACGAACCGACTGATCGCGCAGTTCGTGCCGGCTGACTTCGTGTCGCGTTTTGTATTCGACAAGCAGGGCTTTTATGATGCTTATGAACGCTACAGCGAAAGCTTCCGGGAATTTGTCGTCTCTCGATTGGCGGCAACATATCTGCAGGATAAGAAAAGCTTCCGCAAACGCCTTTACGGCCTAGGAGACGACGACAATGCTTGATCCGATCATCGCCTTCTTTCATCGCGTTTTCGGCGCCATGGGGCGCGGCGTCGGGCTTGTCGTGGCCGGGCTGCTCTGGCCCTTTCTTGCGGCCCATAGCTGGTATTCGCGCCGCAACTGGATGGTGAAGGGGCCGATCCTGCTGATCCTGCTCGTGCTCGTCGTCCTTTACGGGGTTTTCTTCTGGCGCACACAGTTCTGGTACGGCTTCGATCCGGAATTCGCCAAGGCCTACAAGTTCGAGGAGCGTACGGTGCCGGCGGGCCAGCAGTTCCCGGACAAGCCGGGAACCTGCCAGAATTCGGCGATCGTCACGGTGGTCGCCGACATGACGGACAGCAACGTCAACGAGAATGTCTGGATATCCTCGACCCTGCTTTACAAGATGGGCTTGTTCGGCGTGGATTGGGATCACACTCCGTTTTTCGACAACAAGGCTTCCTTCCAGCGCGGCGTCAACCAGGTTGCACGACGCATGGCGATCGAACTTGCCGACAATCTCGGTCGCGTGCGTGGCACGTCGAGCATCAACAACGACCTCCAGGACGCCCGCGGCAATATCCAGTTCGACGAGGGGACGTGGTATTTCGGAACCAATCCCTTCGGCTTCAAGACGCCGACACCGAGTTTCTACAGGTCCGCGGTGAAGAGCTGGAGAAAGTTCAATACCGACCTTGACGGCTGCAAGGCGGTCTTCGATGCGCGTGCGGACAACCTGATCCAGCTACTGGACCGCACGGCGAGTGATCTCGGCAATACCTCCGACATATTGCGCAGGCGCTCGGAAGACTACAATGCCGGCTGGTTCGACACGCGCGCGGATGACCGCTTCTGGTTTTCCTATGGTCAGCTTTACGCGCTCTATGCGGTTTTCCAGGCGGCGCGTGCGGATTTCGTTGACGTGATCCGCGACCGCAACTTGGTTGCGATCTGGAGCGAAATGGAAAAGCAGCTCCAGGCGGCGTTGCGCATCCAGCCGGCAATCATCTCGAACGGTAGCGAGGACGGCTGGATCATGCCGACTCATCTCGCGACCATGGGATTCTATGTCCTTCGCGTGAGGTCCAATCTGGTGGAGCTGCGTTCGGTTCTCGATCGATAGGCCGGGTCTGCAAGTTCTGACGGGTTCCGAGCGCGGGCACGCGGTGTCTGGCCTTGGCTGCCCCGTCTATTGCGGTGTGCTCGCCGACGATCTGCGCAATCAGTTGATGAGTTTCAGCCGGATTGCCTTGGCCACCAGCTGCGTCCGGTTCACGCAGTCGAGCTTCTTGATGGCATTGGTCATATAGGCGTTCACGGTGTGGTCGGACAGCGAAAGAATCTGCCCGATCTCCACGGAGGTCTTGCCCTGCGCGGTCCAACGCAGGACTTCCAGTTCGCGCGGAGAAAGGACGTTGGGATTTGCCTGCTCGGCCCTTCGCATCCTGTCGAAAACGTCGAAGGCATGGAGCGTGATCATCCCGAGTTCGTTCATTTCCGGCTGCGACAAGGGTGCGCGGGCGCCGTCGTAGCGCACGAGATAGCGGTTTGAGTCAATTGACATCATGGGGAAAAGAATCCCCATCAGGAGGTCGTACTTCCGCATCAGCTCGTACATTTCGGAAAGACCGTCGCAATCGGGTGACGATTCCTCCTCATCAAGGCACCAGCACTGCGGCAGCACTGACTGGCGCACGCGAGGAATGACGGGGCAGAACCGGAGGAAGCGATTGCGGTCGAAATCGCGCGCGAACTGCGCAGGGAGTGTGCTCTCCAGGAAAAGTGGAGCCATAACCACATCCGCGGAATCGGGTGCCGTGAGGATTGTTATGTGATCAAGGTCGAATTCGCGAGCAACCCTGGCCATGGATTGCATGAACTGGGCCCTGGTCTCTATGTTCGAAATTTCATCGCTCAGCAGCGACTGGCGTTCCGCGGTTATCATTGAAGTGATTTCGAGAATTGACCAAGGTAGGTATGTTAACTTTAACAAATATAGGATAATTGTTGAAAAGCCAGCATTCTTTCGTTTTCATGATCGCTGTCAAACCATAATTCAAAATGGTTGTCGAACCAAAATTTCAGGCGCCTGAATTTTTTGTTCAGACTCAACAACTTAATAAAATGCCGTTCAGACAGGCAAGGATGAACTAGCCTTGACCTCCTCCATCACCGCATAGGTGTGGGTTTCCCGCACGCCCGGCAGGGGTAGTATAACCTCAGAGAGGAACTGGCGATAGGCGTCCATGCCCGCGACCCGCGCCTTGACCAGATAGTCGAATCCGCCCGCGACCATATGGCATTCCATGACATCATCGCTGCGTTTGACAGCCGCGGCAAAGGCGTCGAAGACGTCCGGCGTTGTCCGGTCGAGCTTGACCTCGATGAACACGAGAAGATTGCGTCCGAGCTTTTGCGGCGAGAGCACCGCCATATAGCCGGTGATGAAGCCGTCGCGCGTCAGGCGCTTCACCCTTTCGGCGGTCGCCGTCGGCGACAGGCTGACGCGTTCGGCCAGCTCGATATTGGTGAGACGACCCTCCTTCTGAAGCGCCCGAAGAATCTTCCGGTCGAGTTTGTCTATTTCCTTCATATTTCCCTGCAAATTACCTAATACGTAGCGACACTCAAAGCTACGATATCAAACAATGGTGAGTATCGCTAGTGGACGATCGCTATGTTGCCGATATCTCGGAGGTGACGATGATCAAGCCAGACATGACCCTTTTCCAGCCATTCGATGCTCCCTACAGCGCTGACGACGATGCACTCATCGGCCAGTTCGCAAAGCGGCTTGCGCTGTCCGATGGCCAGAATGCCGCGATCGACCAGCGCGCCACGCGCTTCATCGAGGCGATCCGCAACAATTCCGGCTCCATCGGCGGAGTCGAGGATTTTCTTCGCGAATACGGCCTATCGACGCGCGAGGGTCTTGCCCTGATGGTCCTGGCCGAAGCGCTGCTGCGCGTGCCCGATGCGCTGACCCAGGATCGGCTGATCGAAGACAAGCTGAAAGAGGGTGGCTGGAGCGAGCACGAGGCGCATGGCGACAGCTGGTTCGTTTCGGCTTCCGCCTGGGCGCTGGGTCTTTCTGCACGCGTGATCCGGCCGGGCGAAACGCCGGAAGGTGTCGTGCGCGGCCTCGTCAAGCGGCTCGGCCTTCCAACCGTGCGCTCGGCCACCAAGCAGGCGATGCGTTTCCTCGGCCATCACTTCGTGCTTGGCGAAACCATGAAGGATGCGCTTTCGCGCGCCGCCAAAAGTGAAGAGAAGGGCTATCGCCATTCGTTCGACATGCTGGGCGAGGGCGCAAGGACGGCGGAGGACGCACGGCGCTATTTCAACTCCTATGCCGCTGCCATCGAGTCGATCGGCGGCTTCATGGCCAAGCATGGCAAGGGCAGCCAGCTGCCGGATCGCATGGGCATTTCGGTCAAGCTCTCGGCACTCCATCCGCGCTATCTGGCGACGCATCGGGAACGGGTCATGCGAGAGCTGGTCCCGGATGTCCTCAAGCTGGCGCAGATGGCGAAGGCCCATCAGCTGAACTTCACCGTGGATGCCGAAGAAGCAGACCGGCTGGAATTGTCGCTCGATGTCATCGCCGCCGTGTTCACGGATCCGTCGTTGGCTGGTTGGGACGGCTTCGGTCTGGCAATCCAGGCCTATCAGAAGCGCGCTCCCCAGGTCATCGACTATATCGACGGACTCTGCGTTGCGCATGGACGGCGGATGATGGTGCGCCTGGTCAAGGGCGCCTATTGGGATACCGAGGTGAAGCGCGCGCAGGAGCGGGGGCTCGACGACTATCCCGTCTGGACACGCAAGCCGGCGACCGATCTTTCCTATCTCGCCTGCGCCGCGCAGATGCTCGCCAAGCGCGAACGCATCTTCCCGCAGTTCGCCACGCATAATGCGTTGACGGTGTCGATGATCCTGGAACTGGCTGGCGCCGATCGCACGGGCTTCGAGTTCCAGCGCCTGCACGGCATGGGCGAGGCGCTCTACGACAGCCTGCTCTCCGGCAATGAACGGATCGCCTGCCGTATCTACGCGCCGGTCGGCGGCTATCGCGACCTGCTCGCCTATCTGGTCCGCCGTCTTTTGGAAAACGGTGCGAACTCGTCCTTCGTGGCGGTCGCCGGCGACAAGAACGTGCCGATCGCCCAGCTGCTCGAACGGCCGGTGGAGCGGCTCGGCATCGACAAGGGCAAGAGCGTGCGCCACAGCCAGATCCCCATGCCGCTCGAGCTTTACGGGGAGCGCCGCAACAGCGCCGGCTTCGAATTCGGTCATCGCGAAAGCCTTCAGGGCCTGATCGCGTCGCTGGCGAGCCAGACGGCTAAGATCGATGCCGGTCCGCTGGTTCCGGGGGCGACGGGCCAGGCGGAGGCCGTGCCGGTCCTGTCGCCGGCCGACCGGAGCCGGGTCGTCGGTACCGTGCGCAATGCCGCCGTCGCCGATGTCGATCGTGCCTTCGTCGCCGGTCGCAAGGGCTTTGCTTCTTGGTCGAAGATGCCGGTCGAGGAGCGCGCCGCCTGCCTCGACAAGACCGCCGACCTGCTGGAAGCCAATCGCGACCGGCTGCTGGCGCTCCTGTCCGCCGAAGCCGGCAAGACGCTGGACGACGGTATTGCCGAAATCCGCGAGGCGGTCGACTTCTGCCGCTACTATGCCGTCCAGGCGCGCAAGCTCTTCGCAGAGGCCGAGGCGATGCCGGGCCCGACCGGCGAGAGCAACCGGCTCTTGTGGCGCGGCCGCGGGGTGTTTGCCTGCATCTCTCCGTGGAATTTTCCGCTGGCGATCTTCCTCGGCCAGGTTTCGGCGGCGCTCGTCGCCGGCAATGCAGTCGTCGCCAAGCCCGCGCCGCAGACGCCGCTTATTGCCTATGAGGCCGTGAAGCTGATGCATGAGGCCGGTGTGCCGGCCGATGTGCTGATGCTTCTGCCGGGCGGTCCGGAGATCGGTGCAGCCATTTCGGCCCACCCCGCGCTCGGCGGCCTTGCCTTCACCGGCTCGACCGGAACGGCACAGGCGATCAACCGGACCCTTGCCGCCAAGAATGGTCCGATCGTACCGCTGATCGCCGAGACCGGCGGTATCAACGCGATGATCGTCGACGCCACGGCGCTGGCCGAACAGGTGGCCGACGACGTCGTCATGTCGGCCTTCCGCTCGGCCGGCCAGCGCTGCTCGGCGCTGCGCATCCTCTATCTGCAGGACGACATTGCCGACGGCATGCTGGAGATGATCGAGGGTGCTGCGCGCGAACTCAACCTTGGCGATCCGGCGCTGACGACGACCGATGTCGGCCCGGTGATCGACGAGAAGCAGAAAACGATGCTTGAAGGGCATGTGGCCGAGATGCGCAAGACGCAGAAGGTTCGCTATGCCGGCACCGTGCCGAACACCGGAAACTTCTTCGCCCCACACATCATCGAGCTCGGCCGTCCCGAGGCGCTGACCAGGGAAGTCTTCGGTCCGGTGCTGCATGTGGTGCGCTGGAAGGCAAAGGACCTTGGCAAGGTGATCGAGTCGATCAATGCGACCGGCTATGGCCTGACGCTCGGCGTGCACAGCCGCATCGAGGAGACCATCCGCACCGTCACCGAGGCGCTCGACACGGGCAATGTCTATATCAACCGCAACATGATCGGCGCGGTGGTCGGTACCCAGCCATTCGGCGGATCGGGCCTGTCCGGCACCGGCTTCAAGGCGGGCGGTCCGGCCTATCTGATGCGCTTTGCCGTGGAACAGGTGATCTCGGTCAACACCGCTGCCGCCGGCGGCAATGCCAGCCTGATCGCCATCGGCGAGGGCTGATCCGGAAGACGAGGGCGGGAGGCGAAAGCCTCCCGTCCGTTCAGCCCTTGTCGACCGCGGCGTCCTTCGCCTTCTTCATCATCACTTCGAGGAAGCCGAGCATGACCGCGGAGACCACGAAGGCGAGGTGCATAAGCGTCAGCCACATGATCTTGCCGTCGGTGTACTGGCTCGAATTGAGGAAGACCTGGAGCAGGTGGATCGAGGAAATGGCGACGATGGACGAGGCGACCTTGATTTTCAGGCTGCCGGAATCGAGCTTGCCGAGGAAGGACACCTGGTCCTCGGCCTCGTCGAAGCGGCTGACGAAATTTTCGTAGCCGGAGATCATTACCATGACGATCAGGCTTGCGACCAGCGCGGCGTCGATCAGCCCGAGCATGGCGAGGATCATCTCGGCCTCGGTGTAGGTGAAGACGTTTCCCGCCACCTTCAGGAATTTATAGCCGAAGGACACAGCATAGACTGCGAGCGCAGCTACCAGTCCCAGATAGAAGGCGACGAGAATCCAGCGGCTCGACAGGATGATCCGTTCGATGATCAGTTCCAGGGGTTTCATTCGTGCTCTTCTCCGTCTCCGGGATTTGTGCAGAAGAACCTGATAAGCGGCACGGTTTCCTTCCGCAAGAGACCTCGCAAAGTTCTTGCCGCCCCGCAGGGAGGTGACGTAAGGATACGCCTGACATCACGCTGTTATCGCGCAGGCTTTGAAGGGGGCGCCCGTCCGCAGGCAATGGGGGCGGGACAGGGAGGAAATTGCATGGCTGAATTCAAATCGGATATCGAGATCGCGCGTGCGGCGACAAAGAAACCTATCGTCGAGATCGGCGCCAAACTCGGTATCCCGGTGGAAAAGCTCGTTCCCTACGGACATGACAAGGCGAAGATCTCGGCTGATTTCATTGCCGCCCAAGCCGGGCGCAAGGACGGCAAGCTGATCCTCGTTACTGCGATCAACCCGACGCCCGCGGGCGAAGGCAAGACCACGACGACGGTGGGGCTCGGCGACGGTCTCAATCGTATCGGCAAGAACGCCGTCGTCTGTATTCGCGAGGCGTCTCTCGGCCCGTGTTTCGGGGTGAAGGGCGGGGCGGCCGGAGGCGGCTATGCCCAGATCGTGCCGATGGAGGACATGAACCTCCATTTCACTGGCGACTTCCACGCCATCACGTCCGCGCACAACCTGCTCTCCGCGCTGATCGACAATCATATCTATTGGGGCAACGAGCAGAACATCGACATCCGTCGGGTCACCTGGCGGCGCGTCATGGACATGAACGACCGGGCCTTGCGCGAGGTCGTCTGCTCGCTCGGCGGTGTGGCCAACGGCTATCCGCGCGAAACCGGCTTCGATATCACGGTTGCGTCCGAGGTCATGGCAATCCTCTGTCTTGCCCGCAATCTGGACGATCTCGAAAAGCGCCTCGGCGACATCATCATCGGCTACCGGCGCGACAAGAGCCCGGTCTTCGCCCGTGACATCAAGGCGGATGGCGCCATGGCGGTGCTGCTGAAAGATGCGATGCAGCCCAATCTCGTACAGACGCTCGAAAACAACCCGGCCTTCGTTCATGGCGGGCCCTTTGCGAATATCGCCCATGGCTGCAATTCCGTGATCGCCACCAGCACGGCGCTGAAGCTTGCCGATTACGTGGTGACCGAGGCCGGCTTCGGCGCAGACCTCGGCGCGGAGAAATTCTTCGATATCAAGTGCCGCAAGGCGGGGCTTCACCCGTCCGCGGCGGTCATCGTCGCGACCGTCCGGGCGCTCAAGATGAATGGCGGCGTCAAGAAGGACGATCTGGCGCGGGAGGATATCGCAGCCGTTGTCGCCGGGTCCGTCAATCTCGGCCGGCATATCGAGAACGTTCGGAAATTCGGCGTGCCGGTCGTCGTCGCCATCAACCATTTCGGGACCGATACGGAGGCCGAGATCGAAGCCGTGAAGCGGTGCGCCGCCGAATACGGCGTCGAAGCTATTTTGTGCCGTCACTGGGCGGAAGGTTCGGCGGGAATAACCGATCTGGCGCACAGGGTGGTGGAACTCACCGAAGAATGTGCAGCGCACTTCTCGCCGCTTTATCCGGACCAGCTCCCGCTCTTCGAGAAGATCGAGAGGGTGGCAAGGGAAATCTACCGGGCCGGCGAAGTCACCGCCGACAAGTCGGTCCGCGAACAATTGCGGCAATGGGAGGAGCAGGGCTATGGCGGGCTGCCGGTCTGCATCGCCAAGACGCAGTATTCCTTCTCCACCGATCCCAATCTGCGCGGCGCGCCGGAAGGCCATGTCGTGCATGTGCGCGAGGTCAGACTTTCCGCCGGCGCCGGCTTCGTCGTCGCGATCACCGGCGAGATCATGACCATGCCAGGCCTGCCGAAATCGCCCGCCGCCGAGCGGATTTTTCTCAATGAAGAGGGATATATTGAAGGGTTGTTCTGAGGGGGGGGAGCGGTTGGGGCGGCTGTTGGGCCGAGGCGGACATGGAATCTTCGACTATTGAAAGGTAGCTTTGCGCCGTCATTCCTGCCATTGATGGAAGTTATTCGACTTCCTGAAAGCAGGCGGTCCGCTTCAAGACTCCCGCAAAGCGCCAATGGCCGAAGTCGTGTCGCTTTTGCGCCTTCAATGTGGACACACGAGTTCCCGTGGCGTTGACTGATAGCCGCACCGCTGTCACCTGTCCGAGTTCTGCGTCAACCTCATCCACCAACACCGCCGGAAGCTGAGAGGGTTGCCCCCGGCGGCGGGGCACTTGCGGGCAGAATCCCTGTCCGCCATGATAAGGCTCTTGCCGGGAGCCTTCTATGTCCGAACAGCACCTCGTCGTCTCGCTTTCTTGCCCCGACTGTCGGGCCAAGATGTACGTTTATGAGTTCGATCTGCTCGAATACACCAACCGCCAAGCGGGTGCTGATTTCGGCCCTCACAGTGAGAAGACGCGGATCTACTGTAACTACTGCCACGAGTCCTTCATTCTGACCATCACTGGGGGAGCGGAGGATATGCACGGTGAACTGGAGGGGTATCCGTCGGTCCAGGTAGCGTTCCAGACGGCGGACGAGCAGGCCCTGAGCGAGTTCGACTATTCCGAATATATCCAGGAATACATGCCCGACGACCCGGAGGAAGCCTATTACCACTCGGTGACGCAGCTAGAGGAACTGGTGAATCGCTTCGAGCCGAAACAATCGGACAAGACGTTCTATCGGATGCTTTTTGTCCAGTATGTCGTGGTGATGGAAGCCTATCTCGCGGACCGGCTGATTACGGCGGTGACAGAGGCTCCGGAGATCCTCAAAGCCTTGACGACCGGCCATGTGACTCTTGCCACGCGCAAATTTCCAATTCAGGCGCTGGCGGCGCGCCCAAACCTCCTTCTCGAAGAAACTCAAGCCTTTCTTAAGAGCCAGCTTTTCCATGATATGGAAGATGTCGAGAAGATTTACCAGGCGGCGCTCGGGAAGACCCCGTTCTGCGACGCGAACCAAAAAGTCTTCTTCCTCGATATGGCCATAAAGCGTCACCACTGCGTCCACAGAAACGGGAAGGACAACGACCGGCAGGCTCTGGAGGGTATCGGACCCGCCTACATCGGTGAGGTCTCAAATAGCATCACTGCGATGGTCGGCAATATCGAGTCACAAATACGGCTGATCAAGGGGCAGCCTGCCTAGGTGGCACTCACCACCTCCCGCTCGCCTTGTTCTACGGTCTCTGCCTTCTCTTCGGTCTGTTCACGCCATAGTACAAGCGCTGGCTGCGGAAAGGGCTTTTCCGCTACCCATGTTGCACTTTCAGTAAGTCCTGAAGAGTCTGCCAACCCGACATATCTTGGTGGCTTGGCCGTCCTTCATATGATGGTGACACATAAACCACGTGTCGGTGGCTACCCGAATGTCAGCTTTCGAAACTCTGGTGATCTGAACGGATGGGCAGGAAACGGCCCCAAGTCGGTCATCTATCGCGGGCCGGCGGAGGTCTGCTCCTTCCGCCAAGCCATCCTCCCGCAACGCCAGCTTCCCCCCATTCTCCCCCGCCTTCACCGGCAATACCGATAGCCGCCCCTCCGCTTCATCCGTCGAGATGCATGTGGTCGCGGTGCGTTTCGTCGCTGCCGGGGGAGAGGACGGTGGTGAAATAGAGGCAGGCGGCGGCGTTCAGCGCCCGCTGGAAGGCCGCGGCGGTGATAGTCGCGATCAACCATTTAGGCGCGGACACCGAGGCCGAGATCGAAGCGGACATCTCATGACGCGCCTTTGATCGTGTTCCATCCACGACATCACTTGAAAACCGGCGCTGCAGCGGATAAGTCAAATTTATACAGTTTGACTGTATAGATTTGACGCGCTAGCTGACGGGAAGGATCAATCATGTCTGCCGACAACAAGGAGGTGGTTCGCCGCTTCAACATCGAGGTCATCCAAGACGGCAACGAGACCGAATTCCATGCCCTGATGGCTCCGGATTTCATCAACCATTCAGCGCCGCAGGGAATGCCGAATGGCCCGGAAAGCATGTGGAACACGTTCCAGAACGTCCTTCGCCCCGCCTTTTCCGACCTGAAGATAACGATCCATGATCAGATCGCCGAGGGTGACAAGGTGACGACCCGGAAGACGATCAGTGGCGTTCACTCCGGTACACTGATGGGAATTCCCGCCACAGGCAGGCACGTCGCCATCAGCGTCATCGATATCGTGCGGGTGGAGGACGGCAGGTATGCCGAGCACTGGGGGCTGAACACCCTGTCCAACGTTCTCGCCGCGCTGTCGAAGGCGTAGTGGTCCGGGCTACATGAGCCGCTCGATTATGAGGATTGCGGCTTGAAGCGTCTGTTTGTCCTGGCTGGATAGCCGCTCTTCGATCAAGGCCGCAATCTTCGATGTCCGGGCTTCGCGGGAGCGGGACAATTCTTCACGCCCCTTCTGGGTTATGGAAAGAAGTTGACTGCGCCCGTCGGCCGGATTGGGCAGTCTGCCGACCAGTCCGTCAAGCTCCAGCTGCGCGGTGACCAGTCGCATGCTCTGGTGTCTGACATTGCGGAGGTTTGCCAGTTCGGCAACACTCAGCGGACCGCTTCGATCAAGAAGCGACAGGGTCTCTGACTGAGAGGTGGTCGGCGTATTCGCCTTGTTCTTGACGAGACGGACAAATCTCCCAAGCGTGGCACGAAGATCTTCCGCCAGCTCGAGCGCATCCGTATGATTTTCCGAACTGGCTCGATCGCTGGCCATTCGCCTTTGCCTCCCGTGGAGAACATAATTCCCTTCCGGATACACTATCATGCGCCATGAGCGAAATAGGCGAGGCCAACAAGTGCCAACTGGTGCAAAACTATCCTCCCGCACCCCATCCTCCTCCGCCTTCACCGCCAATACCGATGCCCGCCCGTCCGCCTCATCACGTCGAGATGCATGTGGTCGCGGTGCGTGTCGTCGCTGCCGGGGGAGAGGACGGTGGTGAAGTAGAGGCAGGCGGCGGCGTTCAGCGCCAGCCGGAAGGCGGCGGCGCGATCACAGAGATGAGAGATGACGGCAAGATCGTTGCCGACGAGGATGCAGGTCAGACCCTCGTGCTCGCGCAGGTGCATCAGCAGGTTCAGGATTTCCTGTCGGATCGATACGTCGAGCGCAGAGATCGGCTCATCCAGCATCAGGATGAGCGGCGGCCCCTCGCCAGTGCGAGCTTTCGGGGCCGCGGAATTTTCAGATGTCCAGAGGCAAGCTGGATAGCCGGCGAAGAGCGCCATTTTCTATGACGTAGTTTTGCTCGAGACGTATTCCACCGCGGAGATTGTCACCGTACAAGCCGGGTTCGAGAGTGAACGTGCAGCCCTCTTCAAAAATGTCGTTCGAACCCGAATTTATGAAGGGGCGCTCGACCGGATCCAAGCCAAGCCCATGGCCCAAGTGATGGTCAAAGCGCCAGTCATCGCGGTGGCTGTTCAGGATCGATGCAATCTCCTGGAAAACGGTCCCGCATCGAACGCCCGGCCGGATCATGTCTTCGGCTATTGACAGTGCATGAACAACACGGCTGAAGGCTTCCTCCTGCACTGGCGCTCGTGTCCCCGACACAGCGAAAGTCCGGCACATATCGGAAAAATAGTTTGCGACAACCGCCCCGGCATCCACGGGCAGAAGATCGCCCTCCACCAGAGGCAAGGGTCGAGGCCGGCCGCCTGGCTGTCCCCCACGAAAATCGTTGCCTAGCTCCCCCATCGTCTGTCCCGCAGCCACAATTGCAGCTCCCTGAAATAGGGCAAACACTTCGGTTTCCAGAAGTCCGGGGGCGATATGCGGCGCAATCGCGCGGTACCCAGCTTCATTGGCCGCAATGGCCGCGGAAATGAGCGCGACTTCATCCGGGTATTTGCGTCGGCGCATCGACGAGATATGCTCGGATATCGGTGTGATGGTATGTCCTGCGATATCGGTGCAATCAGCACCTAGCGCCTTCGTTTTAGCCAGGCGGATATCCAACGCGGCAATTGCCGCTCGCTCGCGCTCTTCGTAGGTGGTCGCGAACATCGAATCGTCGAACCGGACCGTTTCATCGGTGTAGACGTCAGATCCCATTGAATTGCCGACCGAGATCAAACCGAAGCCGTCACGGCCGACGAACCCCGAGGCTGGCGAGCTTCTCCATCCCCGCAATCCAAAAAAGTATGTCAGGTGCTGAGGTCGCGTGATCAGGGCCCCATCCAGGCCAACCTCAACAAGCCAATTGGAAAGGCGCGTGCGACGCTCCCGGCAACCTGCGTCTTGCAGTCTTGCCAGTGCCGCGAGGTCCACAATATTTCTCTCGGGATAGAGCGAGGTGGGTAGGCTCATGGACAATCTTCTCCAACTTCGTCTCGCTCCTCTCTAGAGCCGACGCAGCATTCAAACTGTGATCATCTATTCCTATACAATGCGGACTTCTCTCTACAAGCTGGCAGACGGCGTGAGGAAGATCCGCCGGACAATGAACGTCCGACGCGGCTCCAGCAGAGGCTTGCGATGGTTGGTACTTTCGTTCCAATTGCAGACCTTGACCTTCCGGGCCCAAGTCGGTCATCTATCGCGGGCGAGCGGAGGTCCGCTCCCGCCGCAATCCCCCGCATCGCATCCCCGGCCTTCACCGGCAATACCGATAGCCGGCCGTCCGCTTCATTACGTCGAGATGCATGTGGTCGGGGTGCGTCTCGTCGCTGCCCGGCGAGAGGACGGTGGTGAAATAGAGGCAGGCGGCGGCGTTCAGCGCCCGCTGGAAGGCGGCGGCGAGGTTGGGATCCTCCTTCGCGACGATCTTCATCGAAACCAGGCCCTTCTCGAATTCGAGCGCGGAAATGTCGACGGCGTTGCCGCGGGCGTGTTCGGAAATCTTGCCTGCGTCGGCGCCGTTGCGCATGCGGCAGACATAGCCGGATGTCTGACGGACGCCCTTCAGCTTTCCCATATCCGGCAGGCCGAGGCGTGCGGCGGGCTCGACGAGATCGCGGGTCATGCGGGCGAGCTGTAAGAGCGTCTCGCAGCGCGCCGTCGCCTCGGGTTCGATCGCGACGCCGGCCGAGAGCCGCGTCATCGCAATCGGCTTGTCGATGCCGCAGCCATTGCCGTCATCGATGCGCGGCAGCGTCCTGAACGCCGCGCCGAGTGACCTCAGCTCGACCGTGCAGGCGTCGAACGCGGCCTTGTCTTCGGTTTCGACCGGTGGCGGCGGAGGAGGGGGCGGCTCGGCTGGCGCTGCCGGCTCTTCTTTCTTCTGCGGTTCCCGTGTCGCCGGCTCTTGCCTCTCCTCCGGCTTTTCAGCGGGCACGGGAGCCCCTGCGGCGGGTGCTTGAACGGCCTGAGGCGGCTTCGGTAAGGGAACCGGAGGATTGTCCGGAGCGGCCATGGCGGGGGCGGGGGCGAGCGCCGCCGCCAGCAGAAGAAGTCTCAGCAACCGTCCGATCTCCGTTGTCGCGCCTGTCGACAACGGATGGCGGCGCATTTGGTTTCATCGATGGACGGAACGGTGGCGCTCCAAGCCCTCTTGCGCGGCTGCCGGGTTGACGGTATGAGATTCCGCATGACGACGTTTTTGAACATCGGTAACTGGTGGTGGGCTCGCTAACGCGGCCTTGACCAGTCATGTCCAACGACAAGTGACCCAAAGCCGCCCGGAGAACCTGAGGCGGCTTTTTTGTATTCAAGGCGCCTCGATCCGGGCCTTAGAAGACGGAGAAACGGAAGCATGGCGACGATCATTCGGGACGATGGCGGAGAGACCTACGAGACGCGCGGCGGGGTCCAGGTCACGCGGACGCGGCGGCCGACGCCCTATGCGGACGCCATTTCCAGCTATATCGACCGGCTCGACGAGCGGCGCGGTGCGGTGTTCTCGTCCAACTACGAGTATCCCGGCCGCTATACCCGTTGGGACACCGCCATCATCGATCCTCCGCTCGGGCTTTCCTGCTTCGGCCGCAAGGTGTGGATCGAGGCCTATAACGAGCGCGGCGAGGTGCTGCTCACCTTTATTGCCAACAGGCTCAAGTCGACAGCCGACCTGACGCTCGGCGCAGCTTCCGCCCGCCGCCTCGATCTGACGGTTAACGAGCCGGACCGGATTTTTACCGAGGAAGAGCGTTCCAAGATCCCGACGGTCTTCACCGTGCTGCGCGCCATCACCGATCTCTTCCATTCGGACGCGGACTCGTCGATCGGCCTGTTCGGAGCCTTCGGCTACGATCTCGCCTTCCAGTTCGACGCGATAAAGCTCTCGCTTGAGCGGCCGGAAGACCAGCGCGACATGGTGCTCTTCCTGCCGGACGAGATCCTCGTCGTCGACCACTATTCGGCCAAGGCCTGGATCGACCGCTATGATTTCGAGAAGGACGGCGTGACGACCGCCGGCAAATCCGGCGAGATCGCGCCGGAGCCCTTCAAGCCGACCGACACGATCCCGCCACGCGGCGATCACCGTCCCGGCGAATATGCCGAACTGGTGGTCAAGGCCAAGGAGAGCTTCCGCCGCGGCGACCTCTTCGAGGTCGTTCCGGGACAGAAGTTCATGGAACGCTGCGATTCCAAGCCCTCGGAGATTTCGAAGCGCCTGAAGGAGATCAATCCGTCTCCCTATTCCTTCTACATCAATCTGGGTCAGCAAGAGTATCTGGTCGGCGCCTCGCCGGAGATGTTTGTGCGCGTCTCGGGCCGGCGCATCGAGACCTGCCCGATCTCCGGCACCATCAAGCGCGGCGACGACCCGATTGCCGATTCCGAACAGATCCTCAAGCTGCTCAACTCCAAGAAGGATGAGAGCGAGCTGACCATGTGCTCGGATGTCGACCGCAACGACAAGTCCCGCGTTTGCGAGCCCGGTTCGGTCAAGGTCATCGGCCGTCGCCAGATCGAGATGTATTCACGCCTCATCCACACGGTCGACCACATCGAAGGGCGGCTCCGCGACGGCATGGACGCCTTCGACGGCTTCCTCTCCCATGCCTGGGCGGTGACGGTGACGGGCGCGCCGAAGCTCTGGGCCATGCGCTTCATCGAGGCGCATGAGAAGAGCCCGCGTGCCTGGTATGGCGGGGCAATCGGCATGGTCGGTTTCAACGGCGACATGAACACCGGCTTGACGCTTAGGACCGTCCGGATCAAGGATGGGATCGCCGAGGTGCGCGCCGGCGCGACGCTCTTGAACGATTCCATACCGGAAGAGGAAGAGGCTGAAACCGAACTGAAGGCATCCGCCATGATTTCTGCCATTCGCGATGCGAAATCCGGAAACGACGAAAAGTCGAAGCGCGGCGTGGCCGCCGTCGGCAAGGGCGTGAACATCCTGCTCGTCGATCACGAGGACAGCTTCGTTCACACGCTTGCCAATTATTTCCGCCAGACGGGTGCGACCGTGACGACCGTGCGTTCACCGGTCGCAGACGAAGTGTTCGACCGCATCAATCCGGACCTGGTCGTGCTGTCGCCCGGACCTGGCAGCCCGAAGGACTTCGACTGCAAGGCGACCATCAAAAAGGCGCGGGCGCGGCAATTGCCGATCTTCGGCGTCTGCCTCGGCCTGCAGGCGCTGGCCGAAGCCTATGGCGGCGAACTGCGCCAGCTTGCGATCCCGATGCACGGCAAGCCTTCGCGCATCCGCGTGCTGGAGCCCGGCATCGTGTTCTCAGGGCTTGCCAAGGAAGTGACCGTCGGCCGCTACCACTCGATCTTCGCCGATCCGGCGACGCTCGATCGCGACTTCATGATCACGGCGGAAAGTGAGGACGGCACGATCATGGGCATCGAGCACACCAAGGAGCCGGTGGCCGCCGTCCAGTTCCATCCGGAATCGATCATGACGCTCGGCGGGGACGCCGGCATGCGGATGATCGAGAACGTGGTCGCGCATCTTGCGCGACGGGCGAAGGAAAAGGCGGCGTAAGGATCACGGCTTTGACAGGGCCGTCCAATTCGTCCATATGAGCGACCAATAGCCGAACCGCCCGCGCCGCCGGGCGGTTTCGTCGTTTTGGAACTCGCTTCTGCAATTCGCTCGCAAGAGCAGGGGGCGCCGCATGGCTGTGCAAGGTAACAACATCGTCAAGCGTCTCGCCTTCTGGGGCATCCCGCTGGCCTTCGGCGTGATGGGGCTGAAGCTCGTCGCCTGGTGGGTGACGGGCTCGGTGGCGCTTCTGTCCGACGGGCTGGAATCGACCGTCAACGTGGTTGCCGCCTTCGTTGCCTTTTTCGTCATTCGCTATGCGCAGAAGCCCGCCGATCTCGATCATCCCTACGGCCATCAGAAGGCCGAGTATCTTTCTGCCGTCCTCGAAGGCGTCATGATCGTCATTGCGGCCATTCTGATCATACAGGAAGCCGTCGGACATCTTTCCGCACCCAGGATGCTCGAGGCTCCGGTCCTGGGGCTTGCCATCAACTCGCTGGCCGGTGTGATCAACGCGGTCTGGGCAGTGACGCTGATCCGCATCGGCAAGTCGCACCGTTCACCCGCGCTTTCCGCTGATGGGCACCACGTGCTGTCGGACGTCGTGACTTCCGTCGGGGTGCTGGTCGGCCTCTTGCTTGCCATAGTCACCGGCTACGCCATCCTCGACCCGGTGCTTGCCATTCTCGTGGCGATCAACATCATATTTCAAGGTTGGAAGGTGATATCGCATTCGGTTGCGGGGCTCATGGACAAGTCGGTGGAAGCCGACGAGGTCGCCGCGATCAAGGCCGCGATAGCGGACAATGCGGCCGGTTCGCTTGGAGTGCACGATTTGAGAACGC
>JBAYTX010000018.1:0-73693 GCA_041675415.1 Rhizobium sp.
CTGTACCGCAAGGGGCTCGACAATGCGGGCGCCGAGATTCTCGAAACCCGTGCGGAACTCGCCGGACCCAACAGCGTTCGGCTGCTGAAGACCGGCAAGATCGTAACTGCGGAAAAGATCATCATCGCCGTTGGCGGTGCCCCCAATCCGCACGCGGCGCTTCCCGGCCATGAGCTTTGCATCTCGTCCAACGAAGCTTTGGATCTGAAGGAGCTGCCGCGCGCGATCGTGATTGCCGGGGGTGGTTATATTGCGGTGGAATTCGCCAACATCTTCCACGGTCTCGGCGTCGAAACTACGCTGATTTATCGCGGTGCAGAGATCCTCAGCCGATTCGACCAGGACATGCGGCGCGGCCTGCATGAGGCGATGGAAGCCAAGGGCATCCGGATCCTCTGCCATGACGTGATCGAGGAGGTGAATAAGTCGGAGGATGGGCGCCTTGTCGCTCGCACCCTGAAGAATGGTGAACTCGTCGCCGATCATGTCATGCTGGCGCTTGGCCGGGACCCCCATACGAAAGGCCTTGGCCTCGAAGCGGCGGGAGTCAAGACCAATGAGCGCGGGGCGATCATCGTCGACCGGTACTCGCGTACCAATGTGGCGAGCATCTTCGCTCTCGGCGACGTCACGGACCGGGTGCAACTGACTCCTGTCGCCATTCACGAGGCAATGTGCTTCATCGAAACCGAGTACAAGAACAATCCGACGTCTCCCGATCACGAACTCATCGCGACCGCAGTCTTCTCTCAGCCGGAAATCGGGACCGTCGGCATGAGCGAGGAAGAGGCGGCAAAGAGGTTTGACGAGATCGAGGTCTACCGGGCGCAGTTCCGCCCGATGAAGGCGACCCTTTCCGGCCGCGACGAGAAGACGATCATGAAGCTGATCGTCAACGCCGCCGACCGCAAGGTGGTCGGCGCGCATATCCTTGGCCACGATGCCGGCGAGATGGCGCAGATCCTTGGCATAACGCTCAAGGCCGGCTGCACCAAGGACGATTTCGACCGGACGATGGCCGTGCATCCGACGGCCGCGGAAGAGCTGGTCACGATGTATAGTCCGAGTTACCGGCTTAAGAATGGTGAGCGCGTATAGCGGCCTCTGGTTCGCGCCGTTATTATACGGCGGCGCGGACGCCGGGGTCCGCACCCGTGAGCCAGTCGGTGGCGACAGTCCAAAGGGTGTCGCGGAAGGCGGAGCGGAAGAAGCCGATATGACCGATCGGTTGTCCTTCGCCGGGCGGGGCTAGCCAGATACGCTCGATCGGTGCGTTCACATACATCTTCAGGAGTGCTTCTTGTGCCCTTGGCGTGCCCCAGGGGTCGTCTTCTGCGCCGATCGCGAGGATCGGTGTGGTGACGGACGCGAAGCGTGTTGCCGCATCCATGGCTTTGTCCGCAAAGAAATAATCGGGATTGCGACCCCATCGCGCCCATTGCCGGAACACAGGGCCGGGGAGGGTTTCCCCAAGCCCGATCCAGCCCGGAACCCGTCCGGTAAGCAGGGCCAGGGGCACGCCGACGAGGTTCATCGAGGCGAAGACCTTCATCGGCTCGTTCGTGTATCTCCAATGGCCGGACATGACTGCAACCATCATATAGCGCTCGAAGCGGTCGGCGCGCCCGCTGAGCCCTAGCGCCTGGCCACCGAAAGATTGGCCGATGCCAACCATCGGCTTGTCCGGCGCGACGGTTTCCAGTCGCTCCAGTGCTGCCGGCATGTCCTTTTCGGCCCAGTCGATCATCGTCGGCGCCGGATCCCAGCCTTTCGGAATTCTCGACGCGGAGACACCGCGATAGTCATAGGTCAGCACGGCGCGAAACCCGTGGTCGGCAACCAGATGTTCAGCAAAACGACGGTAGATGCCACGAGGAACAGCGGCCGCCGAAGAGATCAGGGCGAGGGGACCACTGCCATCGCCCTCGATCAGGGTCCCGGCAAGCGGGAAGCTGTCGAGGGCCGGAAAGGTGATCTCGCTTGCACGTATACGGGTCTGATCCTGCATGGCCATCTTCGGCTCCTACTCTTGCCAGCATCGCAGCGCTTTCCTGCGAATAATTACGTTTACGTTCAGGTAAATGCAAGTTCGGATAGATGACCTCGCGACCCGGCGTGGAGGCACGGTGCAGCTGACGAGTGGCCGAAATCGGTGCTTTCCAGGTTCTCGATTGTCCCCAAGGGCTATAACTTCGGCTTTGCAAGGCACGTATAAGGGTTTATAAGCCCCGGAATTATGGGTGGCCGGAGCGGGCTGCCAGTTTGAGAGCAGGTGACGACCATGGCACAGAATTGGACCCCGAGCAGCTGGCGGCAGAAGCCCATCAAGCAGGTTCCGACCTATCCGGACAAGGCGGCGCTGGACGCGACCGAAGCACAGCTCGCAACCTTTCCGCCGCTGGTTTTCGCCGGTGAGGCCCGCCGTTTGAAGAAGCATCTTGCCAATGTCGCTGAAGGCAACGCCTTCCTGTTGCAAGGCGGCGATTGCGCCGAGAGTTTCGCCGAACACGGCGCCGACACGATCCGCGACTTCTTCCGCGCCTTCCTGCAGATGGCTGTGGTCCTGACCTTCGGCGCGCAGCTCCCGGTCGTCAAGGTTGGCCGCATCGCCGGCCAGTTCGCCAAGCCACGTTCATCCGATTTCGAGAAGATCGGCGACGTTGAGCTGCCAAGCTATCGCGGCGATATCGTCAACGGCATCGAATTTACCGAAGAGGCCCGGGTTCCCAATCCCGAACGCCAGATCATGGCCTACCGCCAGTCGGCGGCAACCCTCAATCTGTTGCGCGCCTTTGCCATGGGCGGGTACGCCAATCTGGAGAACGTGCATCAGTGGATGCTCGGCTTCGTCAAGGACTCACCGCAGGCCGAGCGCTACCGCAAGCTCGCCGACCGGATCTCCGAGACGATGGATTTCATGAAGGCCATCGGCATCAACTCGGAAAACCAGCCGAGCCTGCGCGAAACCGATTTCTTCACAAGCCACGAAGCGTTGCTGCTTGGCTACGAGGAAGCGCTGACCCGTGTCGATTCGACTTCGGGCGACTGGTATGCCACGTCCGGCCACATGATCTGGATCGGCGACCGCACCCGTCAGCTCGATCACGCCCATGTCGAATATTTCCGCGGGATCAAGAACCCGATCGGGCTCAAATGCGGTCCCACGCTGACGGCCGATAATCTGATAGAGCTGATCGACGCGCTCAACCCGACCAATGAAGCCGGCCGGCTGACGTTGATCTGCCGCTTTGGGCATGACAAAGTGGCCGAACATCTGCCGCGCCTTATCCGCGCCGTTGAACGGGAGGGCCGTAAGGTCGTCTGGTCCTGCGATCCGATGCATGGCAACACGATCACGCTCAACAACTACAAGACCCGGCCCTTCGAACGGATCCTGTCGGAAGTGGAGAGCTTCTTCCAGATCCACCGTGCCGAGGGCACCCATCCGGGCGGTATCCATATCGAGATGACTGGCAAGGACGTAACCGAATGCACCGGGGGCGCGCGCGCGGTGACTGCGGACGCCTTGCAGGATCGGTATCACACCCACTGCGATCCGCGTCTCAACGCCGATCAGGCACTGGAACTGGCCTTCCTGCTCGCCGAGCGGATGAAAGGTGGACGCGACGAGAAACGGATGATGGCCGCGAATGGCTGATGGCTCCGCCGGGGACCTCCGGCGGATGAATTCGGCTGATTCTATTCCGCAAAAGACTGAATTTGACGAACCGGGCCGGCTTGAAGAAGCTGGCCCGGTTTGTTTTGCCGGTTGGCTGGAGGGGTCCATGACGCAGGAAAATAGCGGTTCGTGTCTGTGTGGGGCGGTGCGTTTTCGTACCCGGGGGCAATTGCGGGAACTCATCGCCTGCCATTGCTCGCAATGCCGCAAGCAGACCGGACTCTACTATGCCGCCACGAATGTCGATCTTGACCGGATGAACCTGGAGGGCGAAGAAAACGTCACCTGGTACCGGGCGAGCGACAAGGCAAGTCGCGGATTCTGCTGTATATGCGGATCGGCACTCTTCTGGCGGGCCGATGGTCACGACTACATGTCGATCCTCGCGGGTGCTTTCGACCAACCGACCGGGCTTTCCTTCGGCTATCATATCTATTGCGCCGACAAGGGGGATTTCTACGAACTCGCTGATGCCTTGCCGAAGTTTCAGGCCGGCAGACCGTCGGGTGCTGAACCCCTATAGTCCTGGGTGGCAGAGGCTGGCTGGCCGCTCTGTCCAATTTCCGCAAGGGCGTGGTGAAACGCCTGCTCGAGCGCCCAGAATTTCGCCGATTGCCAGTGGTAGTAGTCCGCGACGAAACGGCGAGCAAGACAGAGGTTGCCCCGCCGGCGCGGCTGTTGCCAGCCAAGCAGGCCCTCCGTTTCCGCCTTCTTGAACATGCGCTTCAGATTGGTGGACGAGATCATGTATTTGTCGCTGAGTTGAGAAAGCGCCAACGGGCCGATATCGATCACCTCGGCATCCGGGGAAGGGGCCTCGACCCGTGCGACCAGGTCGTGGAGGACCATGCCGCCCAGGTCCGACCAGAGGAAATGGCCGATGCTTTCGGGCGGATCACGCCAATCCGGATCATCGACGAGGATCGCGGCGGCATAGGGCTGCGCGAGGCGGAAAATCCGCGGATCTGCAGCAGATGCCGCTTCACGGTTGCCGCCGTCAAGTCGGTCCAGGCAGGCCATGTGTCCCATGAACCAGCTAGTCATGGCTGCGTTGCTCGCCTCGGTGGTTTCGAGCACCCGGACGCGGCGGTCCGGAATGTCGGGAATGTCGCGCAAGAACTTGTAGGCGACGAGTTCGGCGAGGAAGCCGGTTGCCGTATTGCGGCTCGCCGCACCCAGTTTCATGACGATTTCGACGAAACGCGTGGCCGTCAACCCCGACAGGGGGTCGTTGTCTGCGCGCTGCAGGCTGAGTGCGAAAAGCGATTGGGTCATCAGCCACTTCCGGTGCGAGGCCTTGAGACGCGACAGTCGCGGGGTGCGGACATGGATACCGATTAGGTGATGGGCGATCTGCTTTTCGATCGTCGGAAATAGAGGATGGGTGGCGATTTCGGCACGGGTAAGTGGCCGCGTGGCTTTGTATGCTAGAACGGAGTTCTGTGACATCTATGAAGTGACCGATGAGTTGGGCCATTGCCGGTGTTCTTGCGCGGAACCGGCTTACTGGGGAGAAGACAATTTTCTGCTTAGAGAATTTCCATATATGCCCGGAGTCAATGACTTTTTTCCCGCAGGAGTACAAGGGGCAACGGCTCGCCAATTGTCCTCCATCGGACGGCCGCGAGCTCCTTCGTCAGGAGACTGGGGAATTGCGGCCCTGTTGCTCCGGGAAGAATTGCGGCCTTCCGAATCCTTCGCCAAAAATTGTATCGTGCTGCAGCAGTCGGTAATCGCGGATCATGGGATCAAGCGCTTTTTCGGCCTTCGACCAACCGGGTTGGCCAATGCCGTCGGCACCGACCAGTTGATAGCGGTCGACGATAGGATAGCGGGCATAAATCTTGCCGAGAAATTCGGTGTAGAAGGGGTGGCGGTATCCGGAAAGCCTGACCACGTGAAAGGGCAGAAGAGCAGGGCTGATCGTGCCGATATCCTTCTGTACGCCTCTCTTCGACGACCAGATGATGAGTGGCGTCTCGTGCTCACGTTTCATGGTCGAGGTGGATGCTGCGCGAGAAGCAACCTGGTCAGGCATGTAGCCGCTTTCCGGATAGACGTTGCCGAGCGGCGGCAAGTGGTCTCCGAACAGGACGATGATCGTTTCACGGCGGCGTTTCTTTGCCCATTCCATCAAGGTTTTCAGGCTTGCATCGGCCTCGCGGACGCCCTGGGCATAGGTGGCCAGCGACTCGCGGCTTGCAGGTGACAATCCCGCCGCTGCGACGTCGATGGTGTTCTTCTTGTATCGGTTTGCCTCGTAGGGCCCGTGGCCCTGCAGGGTCACGCCGAAGAAGAAGAAGGGTTTGCGGGTGTCGTCGGCAGCGCGGATGATCTCGCGTGTCAGTGCTTCGTCGGAAGCGAAAATGCCGCGCTTCTCCATGGCCGGCATGGTTTCTTCGGAATCAAACCTCTCGAAGCCTAGCGCATCGTAGACATTGGCCCGGTTCCAGAACCAGCTCTGGAATGGATGGAAGGATCTCGCGACATAGCCGTTCGAACGAAAGAACGTAGCAAGCGACGGCAAGGGCCGGTGGATATACTGCTGATATGGAATGCTGCCCGTAGGCAAGAAGGCGTTGGAGAAACCGGTCAGAGCTTCGAACTCTACGTTGGCAGTCATGCCCCCGAATTCCGGCGAGAAGACATTGCCGGACTGTTTGGCTCTCATGGTCGGCATCGGATCCGGCGTGAGCGTAACCGTAGAGAGCCGGGTCGGATCCCAGAGGGACTCGCTCATCAGCATGATGACATCTGGAGCCTGTCTTGTCCCATAGGCGGACGGAGACGTGCTCACCTGTATGTTGTCGATCGCTTCGGCGCTGTAACCCTCGGGGGCGGTGACGTTGGCCATCGGCACGTTGAAGGCAAACGCCAGGAGAAAACCGTTGTGCCGGTAGTTTTCCTGCTGGTCCCACATCATCGGAATGATGTTCAATCTGTCCCGCAGCTGTGAAAACTGCGCGTAATCCATAAGCGAGAGAAATCCGCCGATCAGTGGAAGGCTGACCAGCAGCCGCAGGAGCTTCGAAAGAGCAGAGAGTCCGGGAAAGCGCCGCCAGGCGAAAACCCACAGATAGACAAGGATCGCGATGAGGGAGGCTACCGAAAATGCTGTTGCAACCGCAGTGAATGGGCGTGCTGCGACCATGACGGGCAGAAGCTCGATGATCTGGCGGCCGAAGAGCAAATCGCTCGGATATAGCGGATCCGACAGGAAGAGTTGCTTCTGGGCGGAAATGAAGGCCGGAATGAGCGCCAGTGGGACGACGATCAGTGCGGACAAGTAGGCGCGTCCGAGAAGCGCATCGAGCGCGAGGAAGATCATCACCAGCAGGCCGATTGCTGCAACGCCCGGACGATCGGGGGAAATCACGAATGTAACGGCATCTCGAATGCCTCCACGCGCGATCCATTCGGTCGCGAGCACCGTGAGGACGGCGAGAAGCAACGAATTGGCGAGCGTCGCCACGGCAGGGAGGACCGTTGTGCGACGACCTAGAGCGATCTCAGTCGGGTTTGTGGCGATGGCCGGAATCGATAGGGCCGGGTCAGAGACGATCTCAGCCAAGGCGCTCTCCAGAGTCTAGGAAATGGTCTATTGGAATGTCATCTGTCTGTCACATAGCTGTCATGAACGCCAGATGAACCAAGAGCGTGGCGAAAGTCTGGCACTTCTTTTGTGTGCAACTATTTCTGGAGCCCGAAAAACAGTGTGCCGTTGCGGAGGCGTGCTGGTCGCGGTAAACGATGTTCATGAGCGACACCATGAACCGACCCGACACGCTTCGCATCGCGATCGCACAGTTCAACCCGACTGTCGGCGATATCGCCGGCAATCTCGCCAAAGCCCGTGAAGCTCGCGCCGAGGCTATGGCCCATGGCGCCGACCTAATGCTTCTCACCGAATTGTTCATCTCCGGTTACCCCCCCGAAGACCTGGTGCTGAAGAAGGCATTCCTGAGGGCCTGCCTGGCGGCAGTCGAGGAGCTTGCTGCCGACACGGCTGATGGCGGGCCGGGTGTTATCATCGGCTATCCACGGCATGACGAGAGCGGGCGGTACAACTCCATCGCCGTGCTTGACGGCGGCGAGATCATCGCCACGCGCGACAAGGTCGACCTGCCGAACTACGGCGAGTTCGACGAGAAACGCGTGTTCAATGCCGGCGAAATGCCGGGTCCGGTCAGTTTTCGAGGCGTCCGCCTCGGAATTCCGATCTGCGAGGATATTTGGGGCGACCTCGGCGTTTGTGAAACTCTTGCAGAGTCCGGGGCGGAAATCCTGCTGGTTCCGAATGGTTCCCCCTACGTTCGAGAGAAGGTCGATATCCGTCATCAAGTTGTGATCCGGCAGGTGATCGAGTCGGGCTTGCCGATCATTTATGCCAACCAGGTCGGCGGGCAGGATGAACTTGTGTTCGATGGCGCGAGTTTTGCGTTCAATGCCGACAATACTCTCGCTTTTCAGATGAGTCAGTTTGAGGCGACCCTTTCGGTGACCACCTGGAAGCGTGAGGCTGACGGTTGGCGCTGTGGCGATGGGCTGTTGTCACGGGTCCCGGAGAAAGAGGAAGCCGATTACCGCGCCTGCATGCTCGGATTCAGGGACTATGTGAATAAGAACGGCTTCAAGAGCGTCGTGCTCGGTCTTTCGGGCGGTATCGATTCGGCCATCTGCGCGGCGATCGCCGTCGATGCGCTCGGCGAGGAGAGGGTGCGCACGATCATGCTGCCCTATCGCTATACGTCGGAAGAATCGCTCGCCGATGCGGCGGCCTGCGCCAAGGCACTCGGCTGCCACTACGACATCGTGCCGATTGCCGAGCCGGTGGAGGGCTTCATGTCGGCCCTATCGGATCTATTCGAAGGGACCGAGAGCGGCATCACCGAGGAAAACCTGCAGAGCCGCACGCGCGGCACGATCCTCATGGCGATTTCCAACAAGTTCGGCTCAATGGTGGTGACGACCGGCAACAAGTCTGAAATGTCGGTCGGCTACGCGACGCTCTACGGCGACATGAACGGCGGCTTCAATCCGATCAAGGACCTCTACAAGATGCAGGTCTATGCACTGGCCGGATGGCGAAACAAGCATGTGCCGCCGGGCGCACTTGGTCCATCTGGCGAAGTGATCCCGGCCAATATTCTCTCTAAGGCGCCGTCGGCGGAGCTTCGGCCCAACCAAACAGACCAGGATTCGCTTCCGCCCTATCCGGTGCTGGATGACATCCTCGAATGCCTGGTCGAGAAGGAAATGTCGGTCGATGAAATCGTCGCACGCGGCCATGAGATTGCGACGGTACACCGGGTCGAGCATCTGCTCTACCTCGCTGAATACAAGCGCCGCCAGTCTGCGCCGGGAGTGAAGATTACGAAGAAGCATTTCGGCCGCGATCGGCGCTATCCGATCACCAACCGGTTCAGGGACCGCTGATTCCGGCGGCCGCGGCCTGTCCAGGGAGAGCGGGATGCGGAGTTCCGTCGAGATCTACAATATCGTTAGCCGCGCGCACCGCGTCGTGTGGCAAACGGATCAACTGGTCGAGGCGCCGAACTGGAGCCCGGATGGCGCATTCCTGATCGTCAACGGCGACGGCTTGCTCTATCGCCTGCCGGTGGACCGCGGCGCAGAGCCGCAGCGCGTCGATACCGGTTTTGCCACCCGTTGTAACAACGACCACGGGATTTCGCCGGACGGCAAATGGCTGGTCGTATCGGACAAGTCGGAGCATGGAAAGTCCTGCATCTACATCCTGCCGGCCGAGGGCGGAGAGCCGCGCCAGGTGACTAGGAATCTGCCGTCCTACTGGCACGGCTGGTCTCCGGATGGGCAGAGGTTCGCCTATTGCGGTATCCGGGACGATCTCTTCGATATCTATACTATCTCTTTCGATGGCGGTGAGGAGACGCGGCTGACCTTCGGTGAGGGACGCAACGACGGGCCGGACTATTCGCCGGACGGAAGATGGATCTATTTCAATTCCAGCCGCTCGGGGCGGATGCAGATCTGGCGCGTGCCTTCTGCTGGCGGTGCGGCGGAACGGACAACCGACAGTGCATTCGGCGACTGGTTCCCGCATCCCTCGCCGGGGGGCGACAAGGTGCTGCTCTTGTCCTACGACGCGGACGTGTTCGACCATCCGCGCGACCTTGATGTGCGGCTGCGCCTGATCGATCCCGATGGCGGTAATGCGCAGACGTTGTTCGAGCTGTTCGGCGGTCAGGGGACTATCAATGTCCCGTGCTGGTCGCCGGGGGGCGACGAATTCGCCTTTGTCCGGTATTTCCCGGAGAGCGGATGATCGCCCGGCCAAGTCCTCTTGCCTTGCCGGCGTCTTGCTGTAGACATTGTCGTGTCAGGTGCCCGCCGCCTCATCGGCGCGGGAGAATCGGGAACCCGGTGCGAGTCCGGGACGTGCCCAACGCTGTGAGGCGGATGCCTGCTGCTACAGGATCATCTGATCCACGCCACTGGCCAAGACAGCCGGGAAGGCGGCGGCAGGCAAGCGAAGCCCAGTCAGAAGACCGGCCTGGCGCGATAGACTTACCCCGCGTGGACAGCGGGCGGTTGCTGCATTGTTGGGGATTTGACGATGCTGGAAAAACCGGAGGACCGTCTGGTCCAGGCGGGCGCTTTCACCATGGAAGAGCGCGCCGCCGTTTACAAGGCGATCGAGACGCGACGTGACGTTCGCGATCAATTCTTGCCCGAGCCCTTGCCGGACGATCTCGTCTGGCGGCTGATATCGGCAGCGCACAATGCACCATCAGTCGGATTCATGCAGCCGTGGAATTTCATCGTGGTGCGCGATCCGGGGCGGCGTGAAGCGGTGTGGCGGGCGTTCAGCAAGGCCAATGACGAAGCTGCAAACATGTTTGCGGGCAAGCAGCAGGAACAGTATCGGGCGCTCAAGCTCGAGGGTATCCGCAAGGCGCCGCTCGGGCTCTGCGTAACCTGCGATCCGTCCCGATCAGGACCGGTCGTGCTTGGGCGCACGCATAATCCGCGCATGGACAGTTATTCGACCGTGTGCGCGGTTCAGAACCTCTGGCTTGCAGCGCGCGCAGAGGGGGTAGGCGTTGGCTGGGTCAGCATCTTTCACCCACAAGATCTCAGGGACATCCTGGCAATCCCGGACCATATCGAGATCATCGGCTGGTTCTGCCTCGGTTATGTTGACAGCCTCTACGACCAGCCGGAACTGGCGCTGAAGGGCTGGCGCCAGAGATTGCCGCTCAAGGATCTCGTGTTCAACGAAACATGGGACGCCGACCGGCCGTAGGCACTCCATCTGCGGAGGATACTGCCCGGCGTCCTTATTGCAGAGGATGCCATTACTGCTGGAGCGGCTGAGGTCCGGGCGTGGCCGGATTTCTGAGGTCTATGCTGCCTGTTTCCGACGGCAGGAACACCGGACCGACTTGACGGAGGTTTCTGTCCGACGGGTCGTAGGGCCGTTCCATGAGCGGGGCAGGCGGATCGCTACCCGCTGCCGGCCCAGCCTGCGGGCCTTTGATCTCGACGACGGATGAATCGTAATCCGGCACCTTAGTCGAACCATTGGCCTGATCCCGCATCCTGCTGTAATATTTCGTGAGATCGCACCCGCAAGAGGGTTTCTCTCCACTCCGGCGGTTCAGATAGGCAAAGGCGGTCGGGAGCAGCCTGTAGGGCTTCCCGGTCGCGGCCGATACCATGTCGGCGCTCTCTTCATTGCTGATGGAATGGTAATAGAGTTCGGTTTCTATGCCCGGGCACATCTGCTGGCAGAGCTGCGCATCGCGACGGAAGCTGAGGGGTGTGGCGTTGGAGGAGATCGGGAAGAAGGCGCCATCGCAGGTCCGAACGCACAGGGTTCGGAGATCTCCCAAAGCTTCGCTGTTCATCGGGCTTGCGGCCTGCCCGTAGATGCCGAAATCACGAGCCGTACCGGGTGGCGTCTCAATCGTGTCGAGATAGGGCGTTCGCGGCGCGTCGGTTTCGTCGGCCCTGACGTCATCGACCGGCAAATCGTTGCAGCCATTGGCCTCGATCGCCGCGAGGATCTGGCCGCGAACGGCATTTTGCTCGATGCCGCCATATCGGAGGGCGTCGCGCTTTTCGGCAAGATCGCGCTTGTTTTCCTCCATGCTCGAGAGGGCGGCGGAAAGCTCCGTACAATCCTTGCGGCTCTCGGAGCCGTATTCGATGACGCTCGGCGAACCGCAGCCAAGCCGCTGCAGGTCCTGGCGGGTCTTGCGGATCTCGAAGTTCTGCCGCGCTATCGCACTCGAATATCTGCGTATCTCGGCTGTGTTGCTGACCACCTGCGGCGCACCAGCGAGGCGCTCGCGCAGGTCATCGCAAACCTCCGATGCTTCGGAAGCGACCGGCTTGCCGGCCAGCAGAACCATGAATGGCAATAAGAGAAGTTTACGACGGCACTCCAAAGCGGGTCCCCGGTCGGCGTCCTTGCGTGCATGTTTTGGGCCGAGATTGCCCCATACCGGGTTTCATCTTAGTTTGCGAGAGGCAATACGCCAACCGGCCCCCGCGATTTACCTTAACAGATGGGCATCGGCCGCAGGCGTCGCGCCTGCGGCCGGTATTTCCAGGTTTGACGTGACATGAGCGTCAAGCGGCAGCGCGGGCCTGCTCCAGCGTCATCGGCTCGACGAGAACGCTGTCGTCGATTCCCGCCACGTGCTTCATCCGGTCCAAGAGGTCCTGCGTAACTTCCCAGGCAATTGCCACGGCGTAAACCGATCCGATCTTCTGCGGCTCGGCGATCCGCTCGCCGGGGCAGCCCATGCGGCGGAACATGCGTTCGAGGAAGACATCCGTGACGGTAACGATATGGGAAATACCGGAGGCAATGCCGAGTTCGCCCACGCCGCACATGAGTTCCGCGGCGGCAATCGTCACCTGGTTCGATGCCCGGTCCTGGGAGATTTCCGGCTCGATGCAGAAACGGCTCGATTCCCAGATCGCAGCACTTCTGATCTGCGGATTGTCGCCCAGCAAGATGGGGAAGGTGTCGTCGAGCATGTTGGGCCCGAGCGTTGGAAGCAGGCGCAGCGCACCACGAAGGCGGTTGGTATGCGGCGAATAAGACAGGACATAAACCGGGTTGGCATCGTCATAGTCATCGATTTCCCAATCGCCCTTGATTTTGACGTCCCATTTCAAAAGGTCATGAAAAACCCGTTTGCGCAGGGTGAACATTTCGGCCATTTCTGCGGAATGGCGCTCGCGGTTGGCTCCGTTGATAATCCTGATCATGCCGCTCTCCCGTTTGAGGTTTCGGGAGAGAATTGTCCGCTTTGGTTGTGAAATAAAACTGGCGGTAGGGACAGTTTTGCGTATTGCAATTTGCGATTAGGCTGGCTTGCCCATGACGCGCTGCGGGAATACGGCGCAGGTGACCTGTCTGTCGGCGGGAACGGCTATCCCGAACGCCCGTCGGGACCCGAGATCAGCCCTTGCCAAACCGCCTCGGCGACGGCCTGAGTGTTGGACACGACGTTCAATTTGCGCCTCGCGTTCGACATGAAAAAACGGACAGTACGTTCGGAAATTCCGAGGATAACGGCTATCTCCCAATAACTCTTTCCGGCCGCCGCCCAGGTAAGCGCTTCGCGCTCCCGCCCGGTTAGCCGCGGCGGAGCCGTGTCGTCGCGCAACCCATCATCGGTGGCTTCGAGCACTGCGGCATGAAATTGGGCTGCAAGCGCATGGACGTCGCGATCGAAGTGCCTCCGGTATTGCCCCCAGTCACGGGGCGAGGCATCGACATTGATTGCGAACAGGGCCGCGCGGCCCTCGCGAGACACCAGTGGATATGAAACGCCGGCGGGTGGAACGCCATGCTCGCGGGCGACACCGAGAAGCACTTCCGAGATCGGTACAGCCTCGATCAGGTACGCCCAGTCAAGGGGCTTCACCGCCGTCAGCGCATGTTTGAGCACCGGCGTAAGAATTTGCGGACCGAGACCCGTCAAGGCGCGGACCATGCGCGGGCTGAAGGTGTGGTGAATGCGGTGTAGCTTGACGCTGCTCGCCGCCGGTGTCGCGTCAATATATATGAGGTTCGAAATACCGAACTCTGCCTGCATCCTTTTGAAAAACTGTTGCGGTCGGACGACCTCTTCGCTTTCCAGCCAGTCCAGCAGGTCAAAATAACCCTTCTGGTTTATCATCATCAGACCCTGACAATTCCAAGGGTTAAGATTGTTCAGCCAAAAATGCTTGTCCAGCGCATTTTTCGGTCGCCGGTGTCTATCTGGTCTATTGATTGTTTCGCCGTCTCAATGGCCGTGGCGCCGCGAATTGCCAGAACGCGGCGCAAACGATCAGCCGGGCTGAGATGCTTCCACGACCGCGAGCGCCGCCATATTGACGACCCCG
This sequence comes from Rhizobium sp., assembly GCA_041675415.1. GTDB lineage: Bacteria > Pseudomonadota > Alphaproteobacteria > Rhizobiales > Rhizobiaceae > Allorhizobium. The sequence goes on from JBAYTX010000018.1 coordinate 14,069, forward strand.
CGCGAGGTGACCGACGTCGACAGGATATGGGCCGGCATGGCTGCGCCGAGCAGGATCGGACCGACATGCAGCGCATCCATCATCGTGCGGACGAGGCCAAGGGAAATATTCGCGGCATCGAGATTGGGGAAGACCAGGAGATTGGCCTCGCCGGTCAATGCGCTGTTCGGCATTGCCCGCTTTCTCAGGCTCTCCGAGAGAGCCGAGCCGCCCTGCATCTCGCCGTCTACCTCGAGCTCCGGCGCCTGTGCGCGGATCAGCACGAGAGCATCGCGCATCTTTCGCGCACTTTCGGAATCGCGCGAGCCGAAGTTGGAGTGGGTCACCAGCGCTGCACGCGGGTTGATGCCGAAGCGGCGGATTTCCTGGGCCGCGAGGATCGTCATCTCGGCGATCTCGGCGGCGGATGGATTGTAGGTGACGAAAGTATCGGTAAAGAAGATCGCCCCGCGTTGCGAGATCAGGAGGCTGAGACCCGAGAAGGAGCACACGCCTGGCTTCTTGCCGATAATCTGACGGACATCGCGCAAATGGCGGTCGAAACGGCCTTCCACGCCGCAGATCAGCGCGTCGGCTTCACCGCGCTTGACGGCCAGCGCACCAATCACCGTGTTGTTGGTGCGAACGATCGTGCGGGCGGCCTCCGGGTTGATGCCTTCGCGCCCGACGAGGGCGAAGTAGTCTTCGACATAGTCTCGATAGCGGGGGTCGTCCTCGGGGTTTACGAGCTGGAAATCGACACCCGGCCGGATACGCAGGCCGAAGCGTTGCAGCCTGCTTTCGATGATCTGCGGACGTCCAATCAGGATCGGCTGGCCAATTCCCTCCTCGAGAAGAACCTGAGCTGCCCTGAGAACGCGTTCGTCCTCGCCTTCGGCGAAGAGCACACGTTTGCGCGACACCTTCTTGGCAGCGGTGAAGATCGGCTTCATCACGAAGCCGGAGCGGAAGACGAAACGGTTGAGCTGGTCGAGATAGGTGTCGAAATCGGCGATCGGACGGCGGGCGACACCGCTTTCGGCTGCTGCCTTGGCGACCGCCGGGGCAATCCTGAGGATCAGACGCGGATCAAAGGGCGAGGGTATCAGGTAGTTGGGGCCGAAGGCCGGCGTTTCCCCGGAATAGGCACGAGCGGCAACTTCGGAGACTTCCTCGCGAGCAAGCGCAGCGATCGCGCGGACCGCCGCCATCTTCATCTCTTCATTGATCGTGGTTGCGCCGCAATCGAGCGCACCACGGAAGATGTAGGGGAAGCAGAGGACGTTGTTGACCTGGTTGGGGAAATCGGAGCGGCCGGTGCAGATCATCGCGTCGGGACGGGCTCCGCGGGCGAGATCCGGCATGATCTCGGGTGTCGGATTTGCCAGTGCCATGATCAGCGGCTTTTGCGCCATCCGGACCAGCAGCTCCGGCTTGAGGACGCCTGCTGCCGACAGGCCGAGGAAGACGTCGGCGCCGTCGATCGTCTCGGAGAGGGCGCGCTTGTCGGTCTCCTGGGCATATACCGACTTCCACTGATCCATCAGCGCCTCGCGGCCGACATAGACCAGTCCCTCGATATCATGAACCCAGATATTTTCGCGGCGCGCGCCGAGTATTACAAGGAGATTGAGGCAGGCAAGAGCTGCCGCACCGGCGCCGGATGCTATGATCTTGACGTCTTCGATCTTCTTGCCGGCCAGTTCCAGTCCGTTCAGGATCGCAGCGGCAACGATGATGGCGGTGCCGTGCTGGTCGTCGTGAAAGACGGGAATATTCATCATTTCGCGAAGCTGCCGCTCGACCTCGAAGCACTCCGGCGATTTGATGTCCTCGAGGTTGATGCCGCCGAAGGTCGGCTCGAGAGCGGAGATGGTGGAAACCATATCCGCGACGCCCGGCGCGTCAATCTCTATGTCGAAAACGTCGATGCCTGCAAATTTCTTGAACAGGACCGCTTTGCCTTCCATCACCGGCTTGGAGGCGAGTGGCCCGATATTGCCGAGCCCGAGCACTGCAGTGCCGTTCGAGATCACGGCGACGAGATTGCCGCGGGCCGTGTAGTCAAAAGCCGTGTCAGGCTCGTCCCTGATGGCAAGGCAGGGAGCTGCCACGCCCGGAGAATAGGCAAGCGCCAGGTCGCGCTGGTTGCCAAGGGGTTTTGTCGCCTGGATTTCGAGTTTTCCGGGGGTCGGATATCGATGGTAAAACAGCGCCTGTTCGTCCAGATCGCCGGAAGTCGGCGTCGTTTGCTGCTTGTTCTTGTCATGCGAATTCATGGGCACACCGGGCATCATCGTGAAAGGGGCATATCGATTCCCTGAATACACTAGATGATCCGGGAAGCGCGATATATGACTCCGTGGGGCCCCGTGGGCAATAGACAAGCCGGATCGATTGCTGCCGTGTTGTCCCCGTTGTCCCTTTTGCGTTCCCTCGGACACATATCCCCCGGGATTGCGAACCACGGCCTCTCGCAGTGCCTCTTTGTCATGTTCCTGAAACAAGAGTCTGTTTTTGGAAGACATATGAAGACCGCGAGAGGAAGACGCTTGTGAGTGAACAAACGGACACCCGGCATTTCAGGACCCTGTTCATTTCGGACGTGCATCTTGGTTCGAAGGCGGCCAAGGCGGATTTCCTGCTCGATTTTCTCCGCTGCCATGAAGCCGAGACCATCGTTCTCGTCGGTGACATTGTCGACGGCTGGCGCCTGAAACGCAGCTGGTACTGGCCACAGGACTGCAATGACGTTGTCCAGAAGCTCTTGCGGAAGGCGCGCAAGGGTTCAAGGATCATCTATATTCCCGGCAATCATGACGAATTCCTGCGTGGCTTTCCCGGCACGCATTTCGGCGGCATCGAGGTGGCCGAACGCATCATCCATGAGGCAGCCGACGGCAAGAGGTATCTCGTGCTGCACGGCGACGAATTCGATGTGGTCGTGCGCAATGCCCGCCTGCTGGCCTATCTGGGCGATTGGGCCTATGACATGGCAATTGCCATCAATGTCGTGCTTGCCGCAGTTCGCCGCCACCTTCGAATGCCTTATTGGTCGTTTTCGGCCTGGGCGAAGCTGCAGGTCAAGCAGGCGGTCAATTTCATCGGCGAGTTCCAGCGCGTGGTGGCCGAGGAAGCACGGCGCAACGGCGTAGACGGTGTCATCTGCGGTCACATCCATCATGCCGTGATGGAGGATATCGACGGTATCCAGTACATCAATACCGGTGACTGGGTGGAGAGCTGCACCGCCATAGCCGAACATCACGACGGCCGTTTTGAACTTATTTCGTGGGGGCATCTGATCCATGCGCCCAAGCCTGTGAACGAGGTCAGGCAGATCGCGGCGCCGGCAGCGCGGATTGTTGCTGGCGAAGAGGCGAGGGAATCCGAAACGCAGGCCGCCTGAGGTAAGATCTTGGGCGCCGTGGCGCTCTTCCGTCCGTGATAGATGTGGATTCACCGTTACACACGCGGTTAAACGTCGCAAACGGATTTAATTAGCCTTCGGCAGGTCTATACTGCGCGCACATGAAATATAGTGCGGCCGAATCGTTTTATTGCCATCCATGCCGCTGCCCATGAGAGATGTCATATATTGAGATCGATCCGTCCGGAAAAAGCTGTGGTCGAAGTGAGTGTCTTGCCGGACCAGGCGGGGCAGCGTCTCGTCCTGTCGGGTGCTTGGCGAAATAGCAGCCTCGGTGAGCTTCTTACGGATATCGAGCGCCTGAGTTCTGATGGCGCCGGTATCGTCGAGATCGACCTTTCGGGCATTTCTGACATGGATATGGCCGGCGCCTGGCTTGTGCGGCGCATCGCCAGCATCCGCGAGCAACAGGGAAATCGGGTGGCGATCGCCGGCGGTTCGGCAAAGATGCGTGAACTGATCGCGGCTTTGCCGGAAAAGGTGACTGCCCCTTCCGTGCCGGAAGCGAAGGAATCCTTGTTCATAAGGATATTCGGCCCGGCCGGTGAGGTGATGGTCGACCTTTGGTACGATGTGGTAGCCATGATGTTCGTGCTCGGTTCGGCTGTTCGTGGAGCCCAGACGAAATTGGGCCGCGGAAGCGGCGTCTCCCCGGCCTCGGTGGTCAACCAACTCGACCATATGGGTGTCAGAGCCGTCCCGATCATCGTACTGATGTCGTTTCTCATCGGCGCGATCATTGCGCAGCAAGGCGCCTTCCAGTTGCGTTACTTCGGCGCCGAAGTCTTCGTTGTCGATCTGGTCGGCATTCTGCAGTTGCGAGAGATCGGCGTGCTTCTGACCGCCATCATGATCGCCGGGCGTTCGGGAAGCGCGATTACCGCCGAAATAGGCTCCATGAAGATGCGTGAGGAAATCGACGCGCTGAAGGTCATAGGCCTCAACCCGATCGGTGTGCTGGTGTTCCCTCGGTTGGTGGCACTTATCATCGCATTGCCGCTGTTGACGGTCGTCGCCAATTTTGCTGCCCTGTATGGCGCTGCTGTCGTTGCCTGGGGTTATTCCGGTATCACCTTCGATGTCTTCGTTACCCGCCTGCAACAGGCGATCGACTATTCGACCGTCGCATCCGGGATGATCAAGGCGCCATTCATGGCGTTGATCATCGGCATTGTTTCGGCGGTGGAGGGGATGAAGGTCGGGGGCAGTGCCGAATCCCTCGGTCGCCACGTGACCGCATCGGTGGTCAAATCGATCTTCGTCGTCATTCTTGTGGACGGGCTGTTTGCCATGTTCTACGCGTCAATCGATTTCTAGGGGAGGATTTCCAGATGGACGCATCCTCCAAAAAGGTCGATCCGCAAGGGCGGGAAACGGTCCTTTCCGTTCGCGGCTTGACCGTCGGATTCGGCGACAAGATCGTTCTCGACAATCTCGACCTAGATATCTATCGCGGAGAGATCCTCGGCTTCGTCGGCGCGTCCGGTGCCGGCAAATCCGTTCTCATGCGCACCGTTCTAAGGCTTTTGCCCCGCCGTTCGGGAAAAATCGAAATCCTTGGAACGGACTATGATTCCGTGAGCGAGACGGAGCGCGTGAGCCTCGATACCCGGTTGGGGGTTCTTTTCCAGCATGGAGCACTTTTCTCGGCACTGACGGTCAAGGAGAACATCCAGCTGCCGATGCGCGAATACCTCGATCTGCCGCAATGGTGGATGGATGAGCTTGCCTATTTGAAGATCAGTCTCGTCGGGCTCGACCCGGATGCCGCCGACAAGTATCCATCGGAGCTCTCGGGCGGCATGACCAAGCGCGCGGCCCTTGCGCGCGCGCTGGCGCTCGATCCTGACCTTGTCTTTCTCGATGAGCCGACATCGGGTCTTGATCCCATCGGCGCGGCCGAATTCGACGAACTCATCGTGCGGCTCCGCGACACTCTGGGCCTGACCGTCTATATGGTGACCCATGATCTCGACAGCCTTTTCACTGTCTGCGACCGCATAGCGGTCCTTGGGCAAAAGCGGGTCTTGGTCGAAGGGACGTTAGAAGATATGCTCGCCTGCGACGACGAATGGGTGAAGACCTATTTCAGAGGCAAGCGGGCTCGATCCATCCCAAGGCCGGAGCATTCCGGCGAGAATCCGGTGAAGTGACTGAACTCAATGGAAACCAGAGCGAACTACGCAATTGTCGGATTTTTCACGGTTCTCGTCATCGCGGCTGCATTCGGCTTCGTGTACTGGATGGCCGAGTACGGAAGAGGCGGACAGATGGCGCCTCTTGCCATCCGGATCCCGGGATCGGCCAACGGTCTGAGTATCGGTTCGCCGGTGCGTTTTAACGGCATTGCTGTCGGCACGGTACGCAACCTCGCCATCGACAAGGACGACCCGCAATTCTCTATCGCATTCACCGATGTTCAGGCCAATGCGCCCGTGACGGCCTCGACAAAGGCCGTTCTCGAGGTCCAGGGTCTGACTGGTGCCGCCTATATCGAACTTTCGGGCGGAAACGTCGGGGACGAGAACATCCTCGAAAGAGCACTTGCCACCGGCGAACCGGCTGTTCTGGTTGCCGACCAGTCGAGCGTCGCCAATCTGCTGACCACAGCGGACAAGATACTCAAGCGGGCCGACGATGCGATCGGGCAATTGCAGGGCTTCATCGTGGATGCGCGCGAACCGCTCACGAACACAATCAAAAATGCCGAGACGTTCTCCAAAGCCCTAAGCGACAATGCCGACGGTATCGATGAGTTCCTGAAGAGCGTCGGCGCGCTTTCGGAAACCATATCGGGACTTTCAGGACGTCTCGATACGACGCTTGCAGCGGCTGAGGATCTCTTGCGCGCTGTCGACACCCAGAAGATCGACAAGATCGTGAGCAATACGCAGCAGTTTACGGGCAAGCTCGCCGAGGCTTCCGACAAGATCGGTCCGGCGCTCGACAGCTTCACGAAGACAGCCGAGACGTTCCGGCAATTTGGTGTCAGTGCCGGGGAGACCCTCGGAAAGGTCGACAAGATCGTCGCCGCGGTCGACAGCCAGAAGGTCGCCAAGGTCGTCGACGATGTCTCCGTTGCTTCAGCAGACGCCCGTTCAGCCATCGCCGGCTTCAACGAGCTCAGCCAGAGCGTCCGGAACCGCAAGCAGGACATCGATCAGGCGATCACCGATTTCACGCAGCTGGGCAACAAGCTCAACAACGCGTCCGACAGGATCGATGGCATTCTGGTGAAGGTGGATTCCTTCCTCGGATCGGGTGAGGCCAATTCGCTGAGTGTGGAGGCGAGAAAGACGCTGGTATCGATCAGGAATGTGGCTGACAACCTGAACGCCAGGATCGGCCCCATCGCGGACAACCTCGCACGCTTCTCGAATACCGGTCTCAGGGATATCCAGTCTCTGGTCAACGATACGCGCCAGACGGTCCGTGGGCTGGACGATGCGATCGGGAACTTCGACCGCAATCCGCAACGGTTGCTTTTCGGCGGCGAAACGGTCAAGCAATATGATGGGCGGACTCGGCGGTAATGGGGATAACCGGAAGGGACGGGGCGGGCATGGTCGGAACGGGATTTCAATTGCGTCGACGACAAGCGTTGTCGGTTGCCCTGCTTCTGCCGTTTATGAGCGCAGGCCTTACGGCCTGCGGTAGCGCTCCGGCCAAGAACGATACCTTTGACCTTTCCGCCGCAGCGACCGTTCAGTCCACGGCGCAGGCGCGCAACCGCCAGATCCTGGTTGCCGATCCGAGCGCGCTCAAGGCACTCGACAGCGAACAGGTGATGGTGCGTGTTTCGGCATCCGAAATACAATATTTGTCGAATTCGCAGTGGAGCGACCGCCTGCCGCGCATGGTGCAATCGAAATTCGTTGAAGCCTTCGAGAACACCGGACGACTCGGCGGCGTCGGCAAACCCGGACAGGGCCTTGCCATCGATTTCCAACTGGTTACCGATATTCGCGCCTTCGAGATCGACACGCTCGGGGCGGACCGTGCCGTGGTCGAGATTTCTGTCAAGATCCTCAATGATCGCAACGGTGCCGTGAAGGCGCAGAAGGTATTCAGTGCCAGCGTGCCGGCAAACGGGACGCACAACGAGGCCTATATAGCAGCTCTCGATCGTGCCTTTGCCGTCGTCACCGGCGAGATTGTCGACTGGACGCTCAGGCTAATCTGATCCGTACGCTGCAAGGCAGATATGAAAAGCCCCGGAATGACTGCATTCCGGGGCTTTTTCGTTCGTTCGTCCGTCTTTCGGGATCAGTTGAACCGTCCTGCCGCATGGGCGAGCATGGTATAGACCTTGCCGGTATCCGAGGTGAGATAGGACTGGGTGACTGTCTTGTCGCGGTCCGTGCGGGCGACGTCGGCCAGGAGCTTTTCGAAATCGGCAATATAGCGGTCGACTGCGACGCGGAATTCCGGCTCGCGGTCGTACTTGCGCTTGATCTCGTCGAAGGTCTGCTGACCCTTAAGGGTGTAGAGCCGGCGGGTGAAGACGTCGCGTTCGCCGCGCTGATAACGCCGCCACAGGTCGACGGATGCGTCATGATCGATGGCTCGGGCGATGTCGACCGAGAGCGAATTCAGCGATTCGACCATGTGACGCGGATTGCGGCTGTCAGAACCACGCGGCGTGCCCGCAGCTTCGCTCCCCGGCTTCTGCGCTCCTCGTTGTGTCTGGTTGCCCTCGGCCTCGTGCTCGTCGCGTGAAGCGCCGCGAAGCAGATCGCTGATCCAGCCGCCGGATTCCTCCCTGCGAGCGGGAGCGGCCTGTACTGGAGCGCTCTGCTGGAGGCCAAGGCTGCCACGCAGAGCAGCAGGCTCGGAAGGACGTGTGGAGACTGTCTGCTGGGGGGCGGGGGCAGATGACTTTGTCGGCGGCGCGGCCGGCCGTGTCTCGGCAGGTCCGCGACCAAGCGGTTCGGAGATCTCCAGCTGTTGCGTGCTCTTGCCAACAAGCTGGGAGATATCCTGCAGGGCCTTGATCTGCTCTGCGACGGCGCGGCGCATGGCTGCCGCGCTCTCCTTGGCCTCTTCTGGCAGGTCGAAGGCGCCACGCTTCAGCTCGCCGCGCGTGAGGTCGAGTTCCTTGCGAATATCCTGCGCGGACCGGCGGATTTCGTCCGTCGCACCGGCAAAGCGGGCAACGGCCTCGTCAACGGCCTGACGCATGACTTCGCGCAGATGGTTGGCGGCGCCATCCGATTTCTGTCCGGCTTCGGCGAGCAGGCGGTCGACGTCCGTAAGCGACGAGGAGAGGCCTCCACGCAGCCGGTTCGCCAGTTCGGAAGACCGGGTTTCTGCTTCCGAGAGCGTCTTTTCGATAGAGCGGTTGGCATCCTCGCCGGCCGAAAGCAGCGCGTTGCGCATATTGCCGGCAGTCGACTCAGCCTGCTTTTCCGTGTCGGACAGGATCTTGCCAATATCGGTAAAGGACGACTGGATGCTCTGACGGAGATTGCCGGCGACCTGGCTGGAACGTTGTTCGGCACGTTCGAAGGCAGCCTCGACCATATGGCCGAGCGTCTGCATTGTGGTCTCGATCTCTTCGGAACGCTTGACCAGACCTACCGAGAGGTCGCGAAGCGCCTGCTGACGCTCCTCAAGTGTGCCGACGAGATTGGACTGGGCAGCGCCGAGCAGTTCCGATGCCTGGCTGAGAACCTTCGAATGGTCGCCGAAGCGGCCGACGATCGACGACACCTGCGAAAGGGTCTCGTTGGAAACCACCTGGAGCTTCTCAAGCTTGCCGTCGAGCAGGCGGCTCGATGTGGCGATGACATCGGCTGCTTGCGCCGTCGTGTCGGCAAAGCGCGCCGTCGTCTGTTCGAACCGCTCGTCAGCCGCTGCAATGTTGGACGCGACCTGCTCGACCATATTGGCGAGGCCGGACTTGCTCTGGGAGAGTATCTCGATCAGGTTGCCGGCCTTCTCCGACAAGGTGGCCTCGACGGCACCGAGCGTCACGGCCGCATGTTCCGTGCGCTCGGAGATGGCATCTACGATCGCGCCATTTTCGGCGCGCAGGCGCTCCGCGCTTTCGCGTGCGGCATCAGCAATCCGGTCGGCGGCCGCGCGTCCGGTTTCGGCATAGTCGGCGATAACCGGCAGGGCCTTTTCATCGATGATCCGCTCCAATTCGGCCGAACGGCTTGCCAGCATGGAATTCAGTTCGCGAGTCCGCTCGTCGAGGACGGATCGGATCGTGTTGCCACGCGCTTCCAGTGCCTTTTCGACCGTGTCCATGGTCAGGGTCAGCTCTTCGGTGTTACCCATCAGGGCTTCGCGGATAGCCGTGGCGCGTGCTTCGAGCGCGCTGCCGGCGTCTGACAGGGTTCCGGTCAAGGCGGAGATCTTGTTGTCAACGATGGTTTCCGCTTCGGCGACCTTGCTTGCGATCAGATCACCAGCCTCGGAGAACGTCTGTGCGACAGACGCGGCCTGGCCGACGAGACGACCCTGGGTCTCGGAAATGCGGTTTGCGAGTTCTTCCGAACGCTCCTCGACCGCGCGGCTGAATTCGGCGCTGCGCGCGCTGATCTTGTCGGCGAACTGCGCGCCGCTCTGATTGAGAAGCTCCACTGAACGCATGGCCTCTGTATCGAGCTCGTGAGCGGCGTCGGTGACGGCCCCACGAAGGGCGGCAGCAAGACCGGCCGCCTTGCCTTCGATCGTCTTGTTGACGTTCTCGAGGCCGATATTGAGTGCGCGGTCCATGGTGGATAGCCGGTCGTCGATCTGCGCGGTGCGGCTGTCGAAGGATTCCGCAACGCGGGAAGTGCCTTCGTCCAGAGCCTTCGTGACGCGGTCCGCCGCTTCCGCCCCGACCCGTTCCATATCTTCGATCTTCTCGGAAAGCTTGGCCGCGAATTTCTCGCCGGCGTCGCCAACGCGGCTATCGACCCCGTCGAGACCGTTGCGGATTCTCTCTTCGAGAGTCCCGAGGCTGGTTTCGATCTTGCTGCTCGTTTCGTCCAGCCTTGTCGTCATGCCGCCCACGGACTGTTCGACGCGATGGGAGAAGCTTTCGGCCGTCTGTGTGATTTCGGAAGCGGCGTTGCTGAACTGACCGGCAATAGCCCCAGCGGTGCCCCGCAGGCGTTCCTCGAGCGTCCTGCCACTTTCGTCGATCGTCCGGCGAAGGGAGGCCTCCTGCTCCTCGAGCGACATTTCCAGCATGCCGGTGCTCGCCGCAATCGTTGCGCCGAATGAGGTGCCCTGTTCGGCAAGGGTGCTTTCGAGCTGTTCGCGGGCATCGCGAAGCGTGAGGCTGATGGCGTTGGTCCGGTCGTCGAGGGTCGCGCGGATCCGTTCATGGGTATCGCCGAGCGAACCGTCGAGATGGGAAAGGGCGCCTGAAATACTGCTCGAGATCAGACTCGTGCCTTCTCCAAGTGCCTGCTCAACGCGGCTGCTGCCGGTGTCGAGCATTGTCAAAAGGTGTTCGGCATGGCTGGAAAGGGCTATGTCAAGGCGCAACTGGTTGTCCGAGTAGGCGCTGCGGATCGCTTCCGCCTTGTCGGCAAAGGCTGCTTCGATATGGCTGTCGGCATCGGCGACGGTGTCGACGATCGCTGTCGCCTTGCGATCGAGCATTTCGGCGAGCCGGGTCTCGGTGCTCGACATGGAGTCGGCAAGGGCCTCGGCGCGGCCTTCAAGCGTCTGGTCGAGGCGCTGCTGGGCCTCCGACAGGGTCCCGGCGATTTCGCGCGTCTTGGCGTCCAGCGTCTCTGCAAAGCGATCCTGGTTACCTGCAAGCGCGTTGACGACAGATTCCGCGCGGCTTGAAAGGGTTTCCTCGAAGCGATTCTGGTTGGACGCCAGTGCACTGTAGAGGGCACCACTGCGCTCTTCCATGACGGCATCGATACGTTTCTGGGCGGACTGAAGCACATCGTCCAGAGCCTCGGCCTTGCCGGCCAACGCATCGGCGATTTCCTTGGCGCGGTTCGCCAGCGCGTCGTCCAGCAGTTCCTGGCCGGTGCCGAGCGCGGTGGCGAGTGCGAAGGACTGGTCCGTCAGGGTCGATCCCAGCCGCTCGATGCTGGAGTTTAGAATGCCGTCAATGGCTTCCGAGCCGCCGCTGACCGTTTCGTTGATGCGCGACAGGCTTTCCATGAGCTTGCTGTCAAGCGAACCTGCACGTTGGTCGAAGGCGCTCGCAAATTCGGCTACGCGCTCGTCGAAGGCCGTATTGATCTGCCCGACGGTCGCCTGCAGCCGATCCTCGAAGAGGCCGGAGCGGAGATCAAGGTCGACAATCGCGTCGTCGGCGCTGGATTGCAGGCTTTGGCGGAAGCTCGCGCCCTTCTCATCCAGAGTGGAATTGAGTTTGGACAGCACATCATCGAGTGAAGTGGTGATGCCGCGCTCGCCGCTCGTCAGGCTCTCCGCGATCTCGCGCGTTCTTTCGACGAGGGTCTCGTTGAGTTGCCGGGCGCGTTCGCTGAGCGCCGCGTTCAGCTTTTCCGTGTTGGCGTCAAGGGTGGAGGCTCGTGTCTCGAATTCGCCCAAAAGCTCGCGGCCACGTTCGGAGAGCGTCCCCGTCAACTGCTCCAAGCGTGTGTCGAATTCGCTTGCCAGAGAGATGCCTGACGCGCTCAACGCTTGGACGAGGTATTCGGTCTTGTTGGTCAGAAGTGTCCCGAGGGTCGTGGCGGCTGTGTCGGATTTCTCCATGAGCGCCGCGGCGCGGGTATCAATAAGCGAGGCGAAGGCCTCGCCGGACGTTGCCAAGCGTACCGCGATTTCTTCGGTCGCCAGCGACAGTTCCTCTTTCAACTGTTCATGGGCACCGACGATCGACGTCCGGATACGTTCCGCATGGTTGACGATCGCATCGCGCTCCGAACCCAGTTCGTGCACGAGACCCCGGACCCGCAATTCGTTGTCGGTATAGCTGCGCTCGAGCGCGGTCACTTCCGAATGCACAAGCGTTTCGAGTTCGGTCGCCCTGGCGATGGTGCGCTCGATCCCCTCATTCATTGCGGAGACTTCGCGGCGCACCGCTTGGCCGACCGTCATGATGCGTTCGGAAGCGATCGTTTCCGGTTCCGAAAGGCGCAACGCAACTTCCGCCATCGAACGGGCTGCATTGCGCAGGTCATGAGCGCGCGCCATCATGATGGAGAAGGCGAAAAAGAGAAGGACTGGAATTGCGGTACCAATCAGGATCGCAACGACACCCGGCATGGCGACGGCATCGGCAACGCTGGATGCCTGCCAGATCTGAGCGCCGTAGAGCAGCTGTGCCAGACCGATGGCGCCGAACACCCACAGGAGGGAAACGATCGTGGCGTTGCGCATCGCCGAGCGCATTGATGCCCCATCGAGTGACTTCATGATCGCGGCCGGACTGCGGCGTGAGGCGTCGTTCGCCGGTTCGAATGCCGGGGCCCTGGGTGCGGGCTCTGGTGCAAGCTCGCCGCCGCGTCCAGTGCGCCGCTCCGCAGCTTTTTTCAAGGAAGCTGCGCGCTGCGTGGATGTTTCAGACAATTTGGCCTCCGGTGCGTCTGGCGCATTTTCAGTGTGCGGTCCCGGCATTTCCTGTTCGTCGAACTCGATCCGCAATGCTGCTTCGAGAGCCTGAAAGGCGCTATCGTCAATCGACTCGGTCGTCTTGTTGTTCGCCATAAGGTTACGCCTCGCTACGCATACTGGGCCGTTTCCGCCTCGCCCCTACTGCCTCCAGCAATGGGGGCGCAGCAAATCCGCCTATATCGGGATTTCCCCAGTGCCGCCACGCCAGAGGGAATTCCCATTGGAATACAAGGCCGGGTTTCCGCTCCTTCAAGCGTGCGATGAGGATTTCCTTATCATCATCCGGCCTGCGGGCAAAGGTTTGCTCCTTACACCCATCGCATCCGTATCGTAGTGGCACATTCGCGTAACCGATACAATTAACCGCCGCATTCATTCCTAACGGGGTCTGACCGTTGTTAACACTTATTTAACCGGCTCGACGAGGGAAAAGCCAAAGATGCCGGGCATTTAACCGTTGTTAACCATAGCATGAAGTTTTGGCCCCAATTGGGCCGGAACTTAACGTGTTGGCGACGCCTCGCGGCAAAAGTCTGGTCACCAATAATGATAACAACAGAAAGATTGGCCATGGCATCGCTCACTATCGCGTTTGACGCCCCTGACAACGGCGTGCCTGGTCGTCCATCGCGGACACGCCCAATCGACCTCGTTCATCTCGCCACACAGACGAAAGGCGGCAAGGGCGCGGAAATCGAAATCCTTCAGATGTTTGCCCGCCAGGCCAGGATTTGTCTCCATGTGTTTTCTGATGGGGATAGCTGCGATGCAGCCAGAGCCGCAGCCGGTCGGCTCCGGAACGCTGCGCTGTCCGTCGGCGCCTTCGGGGTGTCCACCGCTGCCGAGGCGGTCGAGCGCGACATCCCCGACACGGCGGGCGTGGCAGCTCTCTGCGCAGCCGTACTCGAAGCGGAAAACTTCATCTTGAAAATCTGCCGTTAATCCGTGTCTGCCGCCAAAGCTGCCCGGCCATGGCCCCAGCGTGGGTTGGACGCAGGTATTGCCCGCACCAGTGGGTTGTTGCCCGGTTGGCTCCCACTTTCCCGTGAAGGGGCACTTTTAAGGGTCCGAAATATTGACTGGCTTTGGATTTTCGTGAATGACTTCGCCCGTTTCCAATCGGCAAAGTCTGGATACCACGACATGGCAAAACTGACCTTCATAGCGTTCGACGGCACCCGTTTCGATATCAATGCCGCAGAAGGCTCGACGGTCATGGAAAATGCGGTACGCAATTCCGTGCCGGGAATCGAGGCCGAATGCGGCGGGGCCTGCGCCTGCGCGACCTGCCATGTGTATGTCGATGAGGCCTGGACTGACGCCGTGGGCGCCCCATCGCCGATGGAAGAAGACATGCTCGATTTTGCAGTCGATGTGCAGCCGAATTCGCGTCTTTCTTGTCAGATCAAGGTCACGGCTGCCCTGGATGGGCTTGTAGTGCGTGTACCCGAGCGTCAGGGCTGAAGCCCACTGCCACAAAAAAAAAGCCTCGCTCTTCGACTGGCGACGAGCGAGGCAGAGGGGCGCATCGCCAACAGGCGAGGGAGGAGCCACCTGCAATCCGACGCTGCGCCGGGAGAACCCAAATACGCAGTGACGCTGGAAATTCAGGCGTCAATGACATGCATATTTCAGTTTGTTAGCAAGTGCTACTGTTAGAAATAGCTGGTTATTCACAGGGGACTGCGCAAGTTTCACACAAGTTTGGCGGGAAAATTCGATGATTTCTTGCCGAAAACGGCTTTGCCGGGCGGCATAATTGCTCAAGGAGCCCGTTTCGAGCGATAGTCGAGGATGCGAATCATCCGCTTCTCGAAATTGGTGGCCTCGACCCGGTCGAAACGCATCTGATCCTCGTCATGCGCTCCGATGATGCGGTCCGTCATTTCAGCGACCTTTGCCTCCATGGCGAGGCAATCGCGTTGCGGACGCAGGGACTTGATGGTCTTCTCGAGTTTTCTGGCATACTGACGGGCAATCTCCGCGTGCCGTTCCTCGTGGCGCTTGATATCACTTGAAAGGGAGTCCCAAATCAATGCGAGGTCTTTCCCGGCACGGTTGCGGTTCTTCCATTTCGGCAGAATGAGTTGGGTCTTCAAAGTCACTTTTGCTTTGCTTACAGCGCAGCGATTGCCGGACTCGACATAGGTGACGTCACCGCCGAACCTGATCCGCGTCGCGCCGGGATGGCGCGAGCCGGTCGATTTCGTCTTGGGCCCGTAGCGCCCGAGTTCCCGATCCAGATCCTCGGCCGTGGTGCCGCTTATCTGGAAGTAGCTGATGGATTTGTGAATGATGGTCTCGGAAGTCGCGGCGGTCGTCGAAAGACAGAGAAAAGCCGCAGCGGTGATATAGACCCGAAGGCGGCGTGCAGCCATGATGCTTGTTATCCGCAATGTTGTAATCGCTGCGACCTTGGGGCATAGCCTCAGCAAGTGCAATATCGCCGACCGCTTTTTTTATCAAGGGAGCATATGCAGTGGTGACCAGCGCAGCGAACAAGGACTGGCTCGTCGCTCAGGGGCGCCGACTCGATTTGTCGCGCGGTCGCTTGATGGCGATCGTTAACGTGACCCCCGATTCCTTTTCCGACGGTGGTCAGCATTTCGCGACCGGCGAGGCGGTGGCGCATGGCCTGCGCTGTGTGGAAGAGGGTGCCGATATTCTTGATGTCGGTGGCGAATCGACCAGGCCGGGCGCGTCTGTTGTGAGTGCGGCAGAAGAGCAGGACCGGGTGTTGCCGGTGATTGAACGGCTGGCGCGCGAGAGCGAGGCCCTGATTTCGGTGGACACGTACCGTGCCGAAACCGCGAGGCTGGCGATTGCCGCCGGCGCGCATATCATCAATGACGTCTTCGGCCTGCAAAAGGAACCCGAGATCGCGGCGGTCGCGGCGGACACAAGAGCAGGGCTCTGTATCATGCATACCGGCCGCGGACGTGAAAGGCTCGCCGATGTGATCGCCGACCAGTTCGCCTATCTCAACCGGTCTCTCGATATCGCAGCGGCCGCCGGTGTCGAGCGCCGCACGATCATGCTTGATCCGGGATTCGGTTTTGCAAAGGAAACCGAGGCAGAAAACCTCGAACTGATGGCGAGGTTCGAGGAATTGCATGGTCTCGGCCTGCCGATCCTTGCCGGCACCTCGCGCAAGCGCTTTCTGGGCACGCTGACCGGCCGCGATGCGGCCGAACGGGATGCCGCGACGGCGGCGACAACTGTCCTGTTGCGTATCAAGGGAGCTGCGGTTTTCCGCGTCCACAATGTCGCGATCAATCGAGACATGCTCGCCGTCGCCGATGCCATGCTCGAGGCGGAACGGCGCCTAGGGGCAGGGCGGTTTGCGTTGGACAAAGGTGAGCGTTGAGCGTGGCGGTCCAACATGGGTGGCGTGCCGCAACGCTCGGTCTCGGCGGCAACATCGGCGATCCGATTGCGGCCATGGCACAGGCGCTAAGGCGCCTGGACGGGCGCGACGATTGCCGCGTTACAGCCGTGTCGCGGCTCTACCGCACGCCCCCGTGGGGCAAGACTGATCAGGCGGATTTCTACAATTGCTGCGTCGCCCTTGAGACCCGACTGGAGCCGTTTGCGCTGCTTGATGCCTGCATTTCGATCGAGCGGGACATGAAGCGCGTGCGCAGTGAGCGTTGGGGACCGAGAACCATCGACCTGGACATTCTCACGTTCGACGGACTGGACATCGATACGGGCGCTCTGATCGTTCCCCATCCGCGGATGACCCAGAGGGCTTTCGTACTCATGCCGCTTGCCGACATCGCCCCGACGCTTCAGGTCAACGGACGACCCGTCGAGGCGTGGCTGGCTGCGGCAGACAAATCCGGCATTGTAATTGCGGATGACGATTGGGATTGGTGGCGCAAGAGGTGAGCGTCATCGCCTCGCGGCAGTGCACGTCGGGGATGTTTTCTCGCAGCAGCTACTTCTTGATCGAACCAACCGCGTTGGCATCGAGTTCTCGGTTCAGCGAAAGCCCGATCACCGGGATCATGCGATCTTCGACCTTGACGGATATGGTGATATTCATCGCGGTATCGTTCTGCAGACGGGCGACCATGGCACCGTTCAGCTTTTTGCGGTTGATGCCGACCACGACCTTGTCATTGCTGACCGAACCGGAGACGATATCAAGTCCCTTGCCGTCCGCACCGTCGAGAAACTGCCCCTGATAGCTGTTGCCGACTTGGGAAATTACGGCGGACATGGGCTGCGAGAACACGCCGACCCGGCATGTCCCGTCGAGCTTCAGGCCGGTCGAGCTTCCAGTCGAAGAGATACCTGTCAGGTTGCAGGTGAACTTCGTGCCTTTGTACTTGCCAGCGACGATCTCGCCAGGCCCTTTCCAGATTCCGGAAACCGATTCGAAGAAGCGCTTATCACGCGATGCCGCTTGCGCTGTTGAATCGTCGGCAATCGCACCGGCGACTGATATGGCGGCGAGAGAGCCAATGAATGAAATCGAGCGAAGCAGCATCGGTTTGCCTTGGTACGAGCTACGAGAAAACCTGTTCAGTATCTAACGCGAAAATGGTTAACGCTTCATTTCTGGTAGCGTCTCGGATGCTCGGCGGCAATCAGAAAAAGCGAAACGGCGGCTTGTCACTCCGTGCCCGCAGGTGGGCCTCCGCTGAGGCGGGGCGCCAGGTCCGAGATGAAATCCCCAATACCGGGCCGCTTGACGGCTTTGAATGGCAGCGGCCGGCACAGATCCATCGCGGCTATCCCGATGCGCGCCGTCATCAGTCCGTTGATGACACCCTCGCCGAGCCGTGCGGACAGGCGCGATGCCAGTCCATGGCCGAGAATTTGTTGAGCGAGTCCGTCGCCGACTGCGATGGAGCCGGTTACCGCCAGATGAGCGATAACGTCGCGCAGGAGCCGCAGCATGCCGATGGAGCCGGGTCGTCCGCCGTAAAGCTCGGCCATCGCGCGGACGAGACGGACCACTTCGAACAGGACATAGGCGAGATCGACGACGGCGCGGGGGCTGACCGCCGTTACGACGGACACGCGTTTTGCGCTACCAAGGATCAGCGCGCGGGCCCTGATGTCGAGCGGTGCCAGCAGTTCCCGCTCGGCAAGTTCGATCAGCTGTGGGGCGTCAATGATATCGTCCTCGCTGGCCTGAAGGGTTGTCCGGCCACGGGCGGTTTCCGGTCTGGCGGTAAAGAGCTTTGCTAATCGCTTCACAAGGGTTCTGGCCTCGTGAGTGCGATGTTCGGATGCTGCAAGGGCCGCTTCGCTCTTCAGCGATTGCACCGCTTCGAGCCGCCACAGGCCGAACAGTTCGCGAGCGATCGTGACGAAGAGCGCCAGCAGACCGACAGCCAGGACTGCGAGCGCGGCATAGCCGAGCCAGTCGGACCGGGCAAAGAGGTCTGTGATCAGGGCGTCAAGCCAAAGGCCGACGGCAAGCGAGATAAGGATCGAAAATGCGCCGAACGCGAGCTTGGCGAAGGAAAAGCGTCTGGGTCTCGGCGCGGCGACGGGGGAATCCGCGAGGCCCGAAGCTTCGTCAGCCGCCAGGAACGGGTCCTCTTCGTCCGGGACGACTGCAATGTCGCCATCGAAACTGCGCGGCGCGCGCGATTCCGGCACGTTGTCGCGCGCGGCCTGTTCCTCCGGCTCGACGGTAAAGGAAGCCGGGCGGCGTCCTGCAGGCATGGATTGATGGGTTGGTTTCCGGGTCATGCCAATCGGTCTCCGAACAGGAATTGCATGGCTCGGTCGAGCCGGATGTGTGGAATAGAAAGCGTCATCCCGCCACCGGTCTCCTCGAGTTGGGGCGGGCGAAAGCGCACGATATTGAGTTCGGGCAAGTATGCGCCGTGGGTGGCGTCATCCAGCGTCCGGAAAAATCCCTCCGGGTCCTCGGGCAGGTCTCCCGGAAAAATCGCCGTCTTGCGGGCGCCGTCGAATCGTTCCTTGCCGACCGTCTCCCCGGCCATCGGCGTGCCGACGATCACCGGTAGCTCGTCGCCGTTCTGCCGGACGCTTGCCTCGCGGGTTGCGCGTACCGACGCGATTGCCATGACCTCGATCCCGGCGCCGGCCATGCCGATATTGGTGATGGCACGATCGACCAGCCGTCGGGTAATGGCCTGCAGGTGGTCGTGGCTTTCATGGTGCAGGTGATCGGCCTTGGTGGCGGCGACGAGCACGCGGTCGATGCGCCGGCGAAGGAGCGCGGTCAGGATGGAGTTGGAGCCGGGGCGGAAGCAGGCGAGCACGTCGGCAAGGGCGCGCTCCAGATCCTGAACCGCTTCAGGACCGCGATTGATCGCCTGGAGAGCATCGACAAGGACGATCTGGCGGTCGAGCCTTGCGAAGTGCTCGCGGAAGAACGGCTTGACCACGACATTCTTGTAGGATTCGTATCGGCGCTCCATCATGGCCCTCAACGATCCTTTCGGCGCTCTTGTATCAGGCAGGCCGATCAGTGGTGCGAAGGTCAGGGCCGGGGACCCTTCGAGGTCTCCCGGCATCAGGAAGCGGCCGGGGGGCAACGTCGACAGTGAGCGCTCATCCGACTTGCAGGCCCTCAGATATGCCGTGAAAACTTCAGCGAGCTTCTTGGCCACCATCTCGTCGGCCGGCGCGTCCATGTCGACGGATGCCGTTAGCTCCAGCCATTGCCGCGACAGCTCCGCGCGGATACCTGTTCCTGCGAGCGCGACTGTATTCTCGCTGAAGGTTCGGAAATCCTGCCCCAGCAGTGGCAGGTCCAGCAGCCATTCTCCAGGATAGTCGACGATATCGATCGACAGTCGGCCAGGTGAGAAGAAGCGGTTCCATCCGCTGGCACTCTGGTACTCGATCGTCAGGCGCAACTCAGATATCGCCCGCGTCGAGTCCGGCCAGATCCGATCCTTCACGAGGGCGCGGATATGGTCCTCATACTGGAAGCGGGGCACGGCATCATCAGGCTGCTGTTCGAGCCTGGTCGATGAGATGCGGCCCGACCGCAGGGGTTCGAAGAGTGGAAGTCTGCCGCCATGCAGCAGGTTATGGACCAGCGAGGAGATAAAGACCGTCTTCCCGGAACGCGAGAGCCCTGTGACGCCGAGCCGTATCGCGGGGTTGACGAGATTTGAGGCACGGTCTGCAAGATTGTCGAAGGCAATTGCGGCTTCGTCGGTAAGGGAAGTTATGGATGGCGACAAATCTCAATCCCCGCGCTGCATACCCGCCAATATAGGAAACTGTACGGCACGAATAAAGGACGGGCCGAGAAACGAAAACATGGCAGGCGGATAGAAACGGCGCTTTGCTCGTCCTGGCAATCCCCTAGCCGACGAGGAAATCGGACAGCGTCCAATGTCCGCTCCCGCTTTCTCGCGTATCTGGATCGTAGTCGAGTACGGCCAGACCGGATGTCGGAAACCCCTGGGGCACCGCTTCTTGGGCGGCCTCTGAGCCGACAAGCATGAAGAGAACTTCCTCGATGGCGGGATTGTGCCCAACCAGCATGATGGACGAAAACTCCGTCAGCGAAGCGAGGATCTCCAGATAGGTGTCGGCCGGGCAGTTATAGAGTTCGTCGACAAAGCGGCATTCGATTTCCGTCGGGAACGCGCTACGGATCGCCTCCGCTGTTTCGCGGCAGCGCTTGGCTGACGAGCTGACGACAAGATCTGGCATGTAGCCCTTGCTCGCGGCCAGGCCCGCCACGCGTTCAGCCTCGGCGTACCCCGCGTCATTCAATGTTCTGTCGAAATCGCGTTCCCCGGGCTGGGCCCAGCCCGATTTCGCGTGCCGCAGCAGATAGATACGTTTGGGGAGCGGTAATACGGTGGTCATTCGTCCAGTTTTCCGCGACAGGCGTGATTGCCTGACCTAGCTTTAGTCGGGGATATCCGTCAACAGGCAACAGTCGTCGATCGGCTGCCTCGCGGGCAGACGCGCTTGATCCCGCATGGAGGGAGCAATTTCAAATAGTGGTTAAGAAATAGACGTTTAGCCTAATTATATGACAGATTTAAAAATGGTTCAAAGCTGGTTGTAAGGCTTGAACCGACGGTATTGAAAGGATATACACCCGGCCATTGAGATGTTCTTCAGGAGAATCGCGTTGAGTGAGAAGATCAATCTTAGCAATTATGTGCTCTCGGAAGACGATGAGTTCATGAACGCGAACCAAAAGGCCTATTTTCGTGCCAAGCTGATCGCTTGGAAGAACGACATCCTGCGGGAAGCGCGGGAAACACTGGGCCACCTTGCAGAAGAAAGCGCCAACCATCCAGATCTGGCGGACCGTGCATCGTCCGAGACAGACCGTGCGATCGAGCTTCGTGCACGCGACCGTCAGCGCAAGCTGATCGCGAAGATCGACGCGGCGCTGCAGCGTATCGATGAAGGAACCTACGGCTATTGCGAGGAAACCGGTGAGCCCATCGGGCTCAAGCGGCTCGATGCCCGACCCATTGCGACCTTGTCCATCGAGGCACAGGAACGTCACGAGCGCCGCGAAAAGGTTTATCGCGACGAATAATTGCGTCGACTGGTATCGCTCATGAATTGCGGAACGCCCGAACTCCCGGCGCTCCGGTCACTTAGGCAATGCCTTTCGGGCGCCAGCGTTGTCAGCTGTTGCGATTGACCGACATTTCACCAAAGATACGCGCAATTTCATTCTGCAGGTTCGGTTCGCCGCCAGTGCCTGCGGACTGCGTTTCCGGCTTCGGTTGCGGCGGGATCGGCGGGATGGAGACCGGACGGTCCGGTCGAATCTCGGGGACGAAGGGCTTTTCAGGACGGTCGATTTCTGTCCCAGGCGCGGTCGCGGCCAGGTGAATGGCCATTTCCTCTTCGAGCACGCGTTCGAAATCGCTTGGAATCCTCTTCGGCGCGGTGTGCTCTGCAGCCGGTGGCTCATCGGAAATCTGTACAGCTGGCTGAATATCAGCTTGCTCTGTCGAAAGTGATGCCGTCAGATTCGGCATGACCCGGCTGCGGGCCGCTTCGAGAATTTCGGCGGGATCGATGGAAACAGACGGGATCTCCGGCCTGGTCGGCCCCGATGCCTCTGCTGCGGGAGTGGCCGCGCCGGGCGCCGGCGGCACTGTTACTGTCTGATCCCGCATCGCCTGGTCACCTTCGGCCTCGAGGATAGTGCTCGTGTCAATGAAGATTGACGGCGCGTCAATCTTGCCAGGTGCGGGTGCCGCGACGACGGGAGCAATTGGCGCTGGTGCGGCCGGCGGGCTGGGAGGAACGGCTGACACCTTTGGTTGAGATGGGAGCGCTTGCGCGACAGGCGCTGCAGGCTCCGCTGCCGGCGAGGTTGAGGGCCGGGCCGGGAACGTTGGGCGCTCTTCAGAGGCCTCGGCGGGGCTTGGGCGCCGTATCGCCGCGGAGGGCTCTGCCTTCAGCGGAATTGGAGCTGGTTGGGGCTCTGGTTGAGCGAGTGCAGCCGGTGCGGCATCCGGTTCCGGCGCCTCATGAGCGAGGCGCATCGCGTCCGGTGAAACCGGAATGGCCGAAAGATATGGGCGTTCGTCGCCGATCCCGCTCTCGACGACGATATCGGTCGGGCCGCCTATCATGATGAGATGTTCGACATTGTCGCGGCGCACAAGCACCAGCCGGCGGCGCGCATCCACGGCTGCGGCATCCAGTACCTGAAGGCGGGGCTGACGGTTGCGTCCCCCGCGCACAAAGGGCGAGGGCGCGCGGTGGCGAAGCAGCCACAGGACGACGAACAGGCACAACAACGCCAGACTGACGCCGAGCGCTGCGACTACAAAACGGTTGCCATAGGCGGCGACCAGTTCTTGAAGCATATCGGCCCTCCTTTTCACGCTTTCTGACAGAAGACAATTATTTACGCAATCCGGCAAGCGATGTCTGCCGGGATCGCCCGCTGTAGTACCGGTCCTGCCCGCCGGGCATGTTTGCCGCCAAATACGGCAATCCTGTGGGATTGCCTGTGTATGGGGCAGCTTATTGTATGCCCTCGGAGCTTTTTGCAGCCCCTGCAAATTGCTAAAGATGATTCACAGGGTCGATTCCGTTGTTCTTCCATAATCGTGGCGGCGGCATGTCGGACTGGAACCACGAGGCGTTCATGACAAGATTGCAGCAGGACGGCGACAGTGATCCGCCATTGGTCGATCGGGCAAACCGGTCTGGCACCGCTATCCGCATCATTCTGTTGGCCGCCGTTCTCCTTGTTGCCGCCGGTGCCTTCGTGGTTTTCAAGGACTCGCTCGACAACGAGGTGGTTCTGGGCGTCCTCGGCATCTTTGCAATGATGGGCATCTTCTTCCTTGTCTCCGCGATTATCGGCTTTGTGGAAGTCATGCCGCAATCGCAATCGGATACGCTCGGACGCAGTTTCCTCGCAAGCCAGCCGGAGGGAACACTGATCACCGACGACAGCGGTCGGGTGGTCTATGCCAATGCTGCCTATGGCCGCATGACTGGAGCGAAAAAGGCGGCCGAAGTCCAGACGCTGGAGGCCTTGCTGTCGCGGCACCGGGAATCGAGCGAAGCACTCTACCGGTTGACCAACGGCCTTCGCGAAGGCCGCGAAGGTCATGAGGAGTTCCGGCTCCTGAAGCCGCTTGGAGCCTTGACCGGCGGAGGGTCCGGTGCCCACTGGTATAGACTGAAGGCGCGGCTCCTTCCGCCCGAACGTGACGGCGGCAAGAAACTGCATATCTGGCAGATCCTGGACATCACCTCCGAACGCGACGATCAGGAGCGCTTTTTCAAGGAACTGCAGCACGCAATTGACTACCTTGATCACGCTCCGGCCGGCTTCTTTTCGGCGGGCCGCAAAGGCGAAATATACTATCTCAACGCGACCCTGGCCGAATGGCTGGGCATCGATCTCACGCAATTCTCTCCCGGTTCGCTGATGCTCGCGGATCTGGTGGCTGGCGAGGGCATGGCGCTCATAGAGTCGGTTCAGGCGGCTCCCGGCGATTCGAAAACGGAGACGCTCGACCTCGATCTGAGGCGCGTTAACGGGCAGAGTCTGCCGGTTCGTCTCATCCACCGGGTTCGTTCGGCGCGCGATGGCGCGCCCGGCGAGAGCCGCTCGATCGTACTTGCCCGGCAGGATGGCGGCAGCAGCGATCAATCGGCATCGATAGCGTCGATGCGTTTCACCCGCTTCTTCAACAACACGCCGATGGCAATCGCGTCAGTCGATGGGGAAGGGCGAATTCTCAGGACCAATGCCCCATTCCTGAAGCTCTTCTCCGACATCGTAACGCGTGACGATGTTGATCGTGGGGGCCACCTTGAAGTCATCTTTCACGAAAGCGAAAGGGAGCATTTCCTCCAGGCGCTCGCGGCCGCAAAGAACCGTCAGGTCGATATCGCGCCGATCGATTCCCGCCACCCGAGCAACGATACCCGGCATTTCCGTTTCTACGTGAATGCCGTCATCGACCAGAGCGACGAAGCTCCGGAGGAGGCAGCGATCGTCTATGCGGTCGACGTCACCGACCAGAAGGCGCTCGAAACGCAAATGGCCCAGACGCAGAAGATGAATGCGGTGGGTACGCTTGCCGGCGGGATTGCGCACGATTTCAACAATGTGCTGACAGCAATCCTGCTTTCGTCCGATCATCTGCTGCTTCAGGCCAGGCCCTCGGATGCGAGTTTCGCGGATCTGATGGAGATCAAGCGAAATGCCAATCGCGCAGCTGTTCTGGTGCGGCAATTGCTGGCCTTTTCGCGCAAGCAGACCATGCGTCCGTCGGTTCTCAACCTGACCGACGTCATCGGCGATCTTCGGATGCTGGTCGACCGGCTGATTTCCGGCACCAACGTGAAACTCAAGGTCGAGTATGCCCGCGATCTGTGGCCGGTCAAAACCGATCTGTCGCAATTCGAACAGGTGCTGATAAACCTCTGCGTCAATGCGCGCGACGCCATGCCGGAAGGTGGCACGATCACGGTTACCACCCGAAATATCGGGGCCGAGCAGGCCGCGGCGTTCCACTATCGCGGTTTGCCGGAAGAGGAATTTGTGCTCATCGAGGTGGCTGACACGGGAACGGGGATACCCGCGGAGATCATGGACAAGATCTTCGAGCCGTTTTTCACCACAAAAGAAGTGGGAAAGGGCACCGGTCTCGGCCTCGCCATGGTCTATGGGATCGTCAAACAGTCGGGCGGCTATATCTACCCGGAGTCAGAAGTCGGCAAGGGGACGAAGTTCCGGATATTCCTGCCGAGGCACATCTCCGAAATCGTTGCTACCCCTGCCGGCTCGCTGCAGGCCGGCGTGACGGGCGCGGGTGGCCAGCCGGTGGCGGGAGCGCAGGCGTCAGAGGTCCCGGAACCCGCCGACCTGACGGGCAAATCCGCAGTCGTTCTGCTCGTAGAGGACGAGGAGGCGGTACGGCGTGGTGGCAAGCGCATGCTCGAGACGCGCGGCTACACCGTCCATGAGGCAGGGTCAGGGGTCGAGGCCCTCGATATCATGGAAGAACTCGATGGCGCTGTCGATATTGTCGTTTCCGATGTCGTGATGCCCGAGATGGACGGCCCGACACTTCTTACGGAATTGCGCAAGAAATATCCCGACCTGAAGTTCATTTTCGTCTCCGGATATGCCGAGGATGCCTTTGCCCGTAACCTGCCGGCAGATGCCAAGTTCGGTTTCCTTCCCAAGCCATTCTCGCTCAAGCAACTTGCCGTTGCCGTGCGCGAAATGCTGGATGGCAAAAATTGACAGAAGTCATAGATTTCGCATAGCCTCAGGCGACTCTTTGATTTTCGTGAGACGGAACAGCTTTCATAGATACCGGGGCATTGATCCTTTTATTCGCAGTTCAATCGCGTTCGCGCGGGCTCTCGGCCGGTGCTGATGGCAAGAGGCCGGGATGACATGCCAGGCAACGATAACCGGACTCTGATCAGGAAGCACATCGTTTCGACGATCCAGAAGGCGGAAACCCTGGCCGATATTTGCGCATCGGCAGTACTGCTCCAGGACCATCTCGGTTTTGACTTCTACAAGATCTACGCCGCCACGGCCGCCAATAAGGCCGGGCATAGGGACCGGGTGCTGCTCTCCAATATTTCGGATGCCTTTTTCGAGGCCGTCGACGCAATCGGCAATCTGGCGGAAGAGCCCGAAGCTGTTCGGACCTTCCCCGCGACCCAAGCGTTTCAGTGGTCGACCGAATATCTGCGGCGAGCGAAAGCCACGCCGGGACAGCTGATACGAGCAGATCTGATGGACCGTTTCGGAATGCGTCGTGGCGTTTATTTTTCACTCGCGCCGTTGGATAGCCAGAAGCGCGACCTGGCTTTCTACGGGACCCGCGAACCGCTGACGGACGCGGAACTCGAAGACCTTGGCGTTCTGGCGACCCATCTCCTCGACAGGGTGAACGTGCTCGAAGAGCGTCGCGACGAAGATAGTGTCCGTATCTCGTCCCTCGAGATGGAGTGCTTGAAGATGGCCGCACAGGGGATGGAGACGTCCCAGATATCACGAAAACTCTCGCTTTCGGTAAGGACAATCAACTACCTGCTCAATTCGCTCTGCCGCAAGCTGGGTACCGAAACAGTAGAGCATGCCGTCGCTGTGGCGACGCGGGCCGGATATCTTCGCTAGGTCCGGTCCGCATTACGTTAGGTAGGAAACATTCCGTAACGTCGATTAACTCGTTCACAATCTCAGGCGTTCATTGCCACAGCGATCTCGGCGGCGAGACGGGCGTTGTTCTCGACAAGGGCGATATTGGTCTTCAAGCTCCGCCCCTGGGTCAGATGAAAAATGTTGTCGAGAAGGAAGGGCGTGACATCTTTGCCGGAAACCTCTTCGCGCTCGGCATTGGCCAGCGCGCGGCCGATGTAGATTTCCATCTCCTCGCGCGGTATCTCGTCTTCCTCGGGAACCGGATTGGCGATCAGGATGCCGCCGCCGAGGCCGAGTTGCTGGCGCATAAGCTGGAAATTGGCGATCGCTGCCGGGCTGGATAGCGAAAGGGGGCTGCGAAGCCCGGAATTGCGCGACCAGAAAGCTGGGAATTCCTCGCTGTCATAGGTGACGACGGGTACACCCCGGGTTTCCAGCACCTCAAGCGTTTTCGGGATATCGAGAATGGCCTTGGGGCCGGCCGAAACCACGATGACGGCTGTACGGGCCAGTTCTTCGAGATCGGCGGATATATCGAGGCTCTCTTCGCCGCCGCGGTGGACGCCGCCGATACCGCCGGTTGCAAAGACCGAAATGCCGGCCCTGTCCGCGGCAATCATTGTGGCGGCCACGGTGGTGGCGCCGCTGCGGCGCTCCGCAATCGCAAAGGCAATATCCGCGCGCGAAAGCTTCATGATATTGGGTAACTGGGCGAGCGTGGCGATCTGGTCGTTCTCGAGGCCGATATGCAGCACGCCGTCGATGACGGCGATGGTCGCAGGGACCGCGCCTTGCTCCCGGATGATCGCCTCGACGCTTCGTGCCATGTTGAGGTTTCCGGGATAAGGCATGCCATGGGTGATGATCGTTGATTCCAGTGCAACAAGCGGAGCCCCCCGAACTTTGGCGGCGGCAACTTCTCTGGAGTAGACGATCGGCAGCAGAGGCGAAATGGCTTTGGTCATAAGGACTCCCGGTTTTGGAGAGTGCATGTCATGACAGGATTTTTGCGTCCGGTACAAGAGCCAGATTTAATTTTAGAAGATCGCGGGACAGGATTTCAGCTGTGGCATGGGGCGACAGCAGCGTCAGGGCGGCGACGGCCGCACCGTGGCGGAGCGCTTCGCCAAGGTTCGCGCTGTCGAGGCGCGAGGCGATGAAACCGGCCGCAAACGCATCGCCGGCGCCCGTGACGTCGACGACCGGTTCGAGCCGGGGCGGCGAGAGTGTCGCGACGGACGCCTGGTCGAATGCGACGACCGTTCCGCCGCCGCTCGTTACCACGCCGGCCATCAATCCAGTGCGGCGAAGCAGCGCAGGCCATCCTTCTGGGTGAACCGGTCGTTCACCGGTGAGAGCCTGCGCTTCGGCCGTGTTCATGAACAGGCAGTCGAGGTGCCGCAAGCTGGGGCGGAGCCGCACGACCTTGGCTGGGGAGATCGCGATTGCCGAGATCGGTAGATGTCGCAAGGCCGCCTCCTCGGCGAGCGCTGTCAGCGTCTCTTCGGGAAGATTGGCGTCGCAAAGGACAAGGCGTGCTATATCCAGGGAACTTCGCAGGGAACGCGCCCGCAGTCGGCGCGGCGTGAACACGTGATAGAGATCCATGTCCGCGAGTGCTACGATGAGGTTGCCGCCAGATTCCAGTATGGCCGTATAGCTCGGCGTTGCCCGGTCGAGGAACACAATGGGACAGTCGTCGATACCAGCATTGCGTGCGGCATCCGCGATCTGTTCTCCGGCGCTGTCGCCGCCGCGCGGGGCGATCAGACGCACGCTGTATCCGAGGCGGGAGAGGTTTCGGGCTGCATTCAGCCCGCCGCCGCCTGGCTCTTCGATCCAGCGACCGGGATTGCTGGCCCCCATGGCCGTTGCGCCGCCGATCCGGCCCCGACGGTCCATGTGCGCGCCACCGATGACGAGAATATTGCCAGTCATGACGGCGCCCGTTCTATTCTATCGGATGGCGAATCGCCGATGTCTTTCGAAGCCGGCCATGCGTCTTCCATACGCGCGATGCACCGTTTCGCTGGCGATTTGGACGAAACGTGAACGTTTAGCGAAGTTGCAAGTCTATTCAATGTTTTGAGGGGGACTTGCCAAAAGAGAACAAAACGTGTACGCATGGTCCATCGGCTGCTTCATTGCCTATGCGGCTTCAATAACCTAAAGGTGGATCGAATGGCACAAAATTCTTTGCGGCTCGTAGAGGACAAATCGGTGGACAAAAGCAAGGCATTGGAAGCTGCTCTTTCACAGATCGAGCGCTCTTTCGGCAAGGGCTCGATCATGAAGCTCGGCTCGAACGAGAATGTGGTGGAGATCGAAACGATATCGACCGGTTCGCTCGGGCTCGACATCGCGCTTGGCGTGGGCGGCTTGCCGAAAGGACGTATTGTCGAAATCTATGGTCCCGAAAGTTCGGGCAAGACCACGCTGGCTCTTCAGACGATTGCCGAAGCCCAGAAGAAGGGCGGTATCTGCGCGTTTGTGGATGCCGAGCACGCGCTCGATCCGGTCTATGCCCGCAAGCTCGGCGTCGATCTTCAGAACCTCCTGATTTCCCAGCCGGATACAGGCGAACAGGCGCTTGAAATCACCGACACGCTGGTTCGGTCGGGTGCAATCGATGTTCTCGTCGTCGATTCGGTTGCGGCATTGACGCCGAGGGCCGAAATCGAGGGCGAAATGGGCGACAGCCTTCCCGGTCTGCAGGCGCGGCTGATGAGCCAGGCGCTGCGCAAGTTGACGGCATCGATCTCGCGTTCCAACTGCATGGTGATCTTCATCAATCAGATCCGCATGAAGATCGGCGTCATGTTCGGTTCGCCGGAAACCACGACCGGTGGCAACGCGCTGAAATTCTACGCCTCTGTGCGTCTCGATATTCGCCGGATCGGCTCCGTCAAGGATCGCGAGGAGGTTGTCGGTAACCAGACCCGCGTCAAGGTGGTGAAGAACAAGATGGCACCGCCTTTCAAGCAGGTGGAATTCGACATCATGTATGGTGAGGGCGTTTCCAAGACTGGCGAGCTTGTTGATCTTGGCGTCAAGGCAGGCATCGTTGAGAAGTCCGGGGCGTGGTTCTCCTACAATAGTCAGCGGCTGGGGCAGGGGCGCGAGAACGCGAAGACCTTCCTCAGGGACAATCCGGAACTTGCCCAGGAAATCGAATTGGCGCTTCGGCAGAATGCCGGATTGATCGCCGAGCGTTTCCTTGAGAATGGCGGCCCGGAGGCCGACGACGGCGATACCGCCGCGGAGATGTAGTCCGCGAGCGTTCTTCTGGTTCTGTTACGGGCCGGCCATATATCGGAAGATGTATGGCCGGTTTTGCTTGGTCTGGCTGGACAGTGCTGATGGCGGGCGATAAAAGCCATTGTTTTTTGAGGTTTGGCCGGCATCCGGCAGCAATGAAGGGCGTGACATGAGCGGCGTAAACGACATCAGGTCGACTTTTCTCGATTATTTCAAGGCGAATGGCCACGAGACGGTGCCGTCGAGCCCGCTGGTGCCACGCAACGACCCGACGCTGATGTTCACCAATGCCGGCATGGTGCAGTTCAAGAACGTCTTCACCGGCCTTGAACACCGCCCTTACAAGACTGCGGCGACGGCACAGAAATGCGTGCGCGCCGGCGGCAAGCACAATGACCTCGACAATGTCGGCTATACCGCACGCCACCACACCTTTTTCGAGATGCTCGGCAACTTTTCCTTCGGGAATTATTTCAAGGATCGTGCGATCGAGCTCGCCTGGAACCTGATCACCAAGGAATTCGGTATCGACCGCAACCGTCTGCTGGTCACTGTCTATCATACCGATGATGAGGCTTTCGGCCTGTGGAAGAAGATTGCCGGTCTTTCCGACGATCGCATCATCCGCATCCCGACCAGCGACAATTTCTGGGCCATGGGCGATACCGGACCCTGCGGTCCCTGTTCGGAGATCTTCTACGACCACGGCGACCATATCTGGGGCGGCCCTCCGGGATCGCCGGAAGAGGATGGCGACCGCTTCATCGAGATCTGGAACCTCGTCTTCATGCAGTACGAGCAGGTGACGAAAGAGCAGCGCGTGGACCTTCCGCGGCCTTCGATCGACACCGGAATGGGGCTCGAACGGATCGCGGCCCTACTGCAGGGCCATCACGACAACTACGATATCGATCTGTTCCGGGCGCTGATCAGCGCCTCGGTCGATCTGACGGGCGTTCCGGCCGAGGGCGAACGTCGTGCCAGCCACCGGGTCATCGCCGACCACCTGCGCTCGTCGGCCTTTCTGATCGCTGATGGCGTGCTGCCGTCTAACGAGGGTCGAGGCTATGTGCTTCGCCGGATCATGCGCCGCGCCATGCGCCATGCTGAACTGCTCGGTGCGCGCGAACCGATCATCTACAGGCTGTTGCCGGTCCTGGTGCAGCAGATGGGGCGCGCCTATCCTGAGCTCGTTAGGGCCGAGGCCTTGATTTCCGAGACGCTGAAGCTCGAGGAAACCCGCTTCCGCAAGACGCTGGAAAGGGGCCTGTCGCTGCTTTCCGAGGCATCCGCGAATCTTTCAAAGGGCGACAGCCTGGATGGCGAGACGGCATTCAAGCTCTATGACACTTATGGCTTTCCGCTCGACCTCACGCAGGACGCCTTGCGGTCGCGCGAAATCGGCGTGGATCTGATGGGTTTCAACGAGGCCATGCAGCGCCAGAAAGCGGAAGCCCGCTCCCACTGGGCCGGTTCGGGCGACAAGGCGACCGAGAGCATCTGGTTCGAGCTGAAGGAAAAGCACGGAGCCACGGAGTTTCTCGGATACAGCTCGGAAACGGCTGAAGGACAGGTGCAGGCGATCGTTCGCGACGGAGCCGCCGCCGAGAGCGCCACGAAGGGTGACAGCGTGCAAGTCGTCGTCAATCAGACGCCCTTTTACGGAGAGTCCGGCGGCCAGATGGGAGATGCCGGAACCATTTCCACCGACAACGCTGTTCTCGATGTCAGCGACACGCAGAAGAAAGGTGAAGGCCTTTTCGTCCATATCGCGGTCGTGCGCGAAGGCACCGTCAGGACCGGCGACGCCGTTTCGCTGATCGTCGACCATGCACGGCGCGCGCGGTTGCGCGCCAACCATTCCGCGACCCACCTCATCCACGAGGCGCTGCGCGAGGTACTTGGTACCCACGTCGCACAGAAGGGGTCCCTTGTGGCACCCGAACGGCTGCGCTTTGACGTGTCCCATCCGAAGCCGATGTCGGCCGAGGAACTGAAGATCGTCGAGGATATGGCCAACGACATCATCGTCCAGAACGCGCCTGTCACCACGCGTCTCATGAGCGTGGACGATGCGATCGCCGAAGGCGCCATGGCTCTCTTCGGCGAGAAATACGGCGACGAGGTGCGTGTCGTTTCGATGGGTACGGCGCTTTCGGGCCCCAAGGCCGGGAAGCCCTATTCGGTCGAGTTGTGCGGTGGCACCCATGTATCCGCGACCGGCGATATCGGCCTGGTTCGGATCTTGTCGGAGAGTGCTGTCGGTGCCGGCGTGCGGCGCATCGAGGCAGTCACCGGCGAGTCCGCTCGCGCCTATCTCAGTGAGCAGGACGAACGAATGAAGCAACTCGCCTCGGCATTGAAAGTCCAGCCAGGCGACGTGGTCGGCCGCGTCGAGGCTCTGGTGGAAGAGCGCCGCAAGCTTGAGCGGGAGTTGGTTGAGGCCAAGCGCAAGCTCGCCATGGGCGGCGGGCAGTCCGGCGGCGATGATGCCGTGCGGGAAGTCAACGGCATACGTTTCATCGGCAAGGCAATCACGGGTGTTGATCCGAAGGACCTGAAGGGTCTTGCCGATGACGGCAAGGCAAGTCTCGGCTCGGGTGTCGTCGCCCTGGTTGCCGTCTCGGAAGATGGCAAGGCAAGCGCGGTCGTGGCGGTGACACCTGATCTTGTCGAGCGGTTCAGCGCCGTCGATCTGGTTCGCATCGCTTCCGCCGCGCTTGGCGGCAAGGGCGGCGGCGGACGTGCGGACATGGCTCAGGCCGGCGGACCGGACGGTTCCAAGGCGGAGGCCGCGATAGAGGCCGTTGCTGCGGCACTGGCCGGTTAAGTCTCGATCCAACGCTCCGGCCGGGGCTTTCCAGCCGGATTGTGGAATGTCCGAGCCAAGGATCGGCGTGGTCCGGTGGTTGCCGGACCTTCTTTACGCACATCAATTCAGCATCGCGTGCCGTCGGTTACGGACGGCGATAGTCGCCGTCCGCCCTCCGATCCCGTGGTAATTTTCGGTCGCCGACGAATGGCGTCAGGCGGCCTTTTCGTTGCGTTGCACCGCGATCCGCGCGCGCGCGGTTTCCAGGTTCGGGGCATAGTGAACCCGCGGCGTGTGGACTTCGTGCATCTGTAACAGGTGACGCAATTTGGGGCTGGCGCCGACGATATAGAAGGCGACGCCGGCTCTTTCCGCCTTGCGGACAGTTCCTTCGATGACATTTGCCGCAGTCGAATCCATGAAGGATATGGCGGAACAATCGAGTACGAAGTAGCGGTATCGGTCGGCAATGCGGTCGAGGACCGATCCGACGGTAGCTGCTGCGCCGAAGAAGAATGCGCCGCCGATACGATAGACCACCGTATCGCCTTCGGTATTGTCGAGGGGTTGTTCGGGCGTATCTTCGTCGGTGTGCGGCTGCACCGTGACGCTTTTGGCCATGCGGTCGATGAACAGCAGTGCGCCGAGAACAAAGCCGACCACGATCCCTTCCGTCAGATCGCGGAAGATGACCAGGAGAAAGGTCACCACGAGCACCACCGTGTCGCCGCGTGAAGATCGGATGATGGCTGCAACAGCGGGTCTTTCAACCATGTTCCAGGCAACGATTGCCAGAACGCCCGCGAGAGCCGCCAGCGGAATGTAGCTTGCCAAAGGTGCGGCCACCGCCATGAAAAGGAGCAGGAAGGCCGCGTGCAGCATGCCTGCGATCGGGCTCGTGCCGCCTGCTCGCACATTCGTTGCGGTGCGGGCGATCGTGCCGGTGACGCACATGCCGCCGAAGATGGCCGAGCCGATATTGGCCATCCCCTGGCCGATGAGTTCCACATTGGAGCGGTGACGGCGCCCTGTCATGCCGTCGGCGACCACGGCAGACAGGAGCGACTCGATCGCGCCGAGCAGGGCGAACGCGATCGCATCCGGCAGCACTGCGATGGCCAGATCAGGGGTGAAATGCGGCAGCGAGGGAAGAGGCAGGCTGCGCGGAATTCCGCCGAAGCGGGTACCGATGGTGGCGACCGGGAGATCAATCAGGGCGGCAACGACTGAAGCCAGGCACACGGCGATCAGCAGGCCCGGCCAGGTAGGGCGATATTTCCGAAGGGCGAGGATCGTACCGATGGTAAGCAGTGCCACACCGACCGAGGACGGGTTGACGGTCGCAACCGCCCCGCCGAGCGCCACCAGCTTCTCGACCAGTGGCCCGGGCTCCTTCTCCGCGAGAGTGAGCCCGAACAATTCGCTGATCTGACTTGCGAAAATGATCACCGCAATGCCGGCGGTGAAGCCCACCGTGACGGGGAAGGGAATGAACTTGATGTAGTTTCCGAGCCGGAAGATGCCGGCAAGCATCAGGAAGAGGCCGGACATGGCTGTCGCGAGGATCAGGCCTTCAACGCCATAGCGTGAGACTGTGAGCGCCACGAGGACAATGAAAGCGCCGGCGGGACCGCCGATCTGGTGCCGACTGCCGCCCAAGGCGGAAACAAGGAAACCGCCGATGATTGCGGTATATAGCCCGCGGTCCGGCGTCAGTCCGGAGGCGATGGCGATGGCCATGGAAAGCGGTAGCGCGACGATGGCAACGGTAAGGCCGGCTATGGCGTCTGCCTTGAAGCGCTGAGCGCTGTAACCTTCTGCAAACACACTGAATAATTTTGGGGTGTAATTCTGAATCATGGGCGCGGTTGTCCTTGGAACCAGCGGAAAGAGATGCGGCAGGTGTTTTGCAAGTGCCGACTGTTCATTATCAGAGTCGCGGGCTGCGACAAAGAAGACCGGCGGCTATCGCCGCGGCCCGGTCCGAACGCCCTTACGCCCGAGCCGCTTGGCTGTCCATTGGCCGATGCCCTTTCAGATCAAAATGGAGCACGACATATTCCCCGCGGCGCTTATGCCTTTTGCATTTCCTCCATTGCGGCGTCATCCAGCGCGCCGGCGCGGGCATGGGCCGGACGATCGCTCACGCGCGCGAGATAGTCGGCAAAGGCCGGGCGCTTCTCGATCGTACCGAACTGGAAACCCCAGGCGATATGGGAGCCCACATAGACGTCGGCCGCGGTGAAGGATTTCCCGGCGATGAAGGGATTGTTCGATACGGCGACCTCAAGGGTGTCCATGACATCCTCGAACGAGCCGTAGCCGATCATGCGGCTCCGGTCGCCAGGCACGACAAAGCCGAGCACACGGTTGGAAACGGCCGCTTCCAGCGGGCCGGCGGCGAAGAACAGCCAGCGATAGTAACTGCCGCGTGTGGCCGTGGGCGGTGCGAGGCCGGCCTCTGGAAAGGTGTCGGCCAGATAGGCGCAGATTGCCGCGCATTCGGTGATGACGGTATCGCCATGACGCACCGCAGGAACCTTGCCCATTGGATTTACCGCGCGATATTCCTCAGATTTCATCGGCGCGCCAAAGGGAATGATCTCTGTCCGGTAGGGCTGTCCTGTTTCTTCCAACATCCAGCGCGCAATGCGCCCGCGAGACATCGGATTCGTGAAGAGCGTCAATTCCGGCATGAGGATCTCCTTCGATGTTCTCTATATGTTCTATTTGATATCAGTCATCTTCCGCAAGTTCAAGCCGGCAACCAAAAAGCGCAATAGAAAAACCCGGCGCAAGGCCGGGTTTCAACAGGTCCTTTGTCAGGGCTGGTCAGGCGGCCATGGCCTTCTTGAGGTTTTCGTCGACCTTGTCGAGGAAGGCGGTGGTCGACAGCCAGGGCTGGTCGGGACCGATCAGCAGGGCCAGGTCCTTGGTCATGAAGCCGCTCTCGACGGTGTCGATGCAGACCTTCTCCAACGTGGTGGCGAAGCGGGCGAGTTCGGCATTGTCGTCCAGCTTGGCGCGGTGCGCCAGGCCACGGGTCCAGGCGAAAATCGAGGCGATCGAGTTCGTCGAGGTTTCCTGGCCCTTCTGGTGCTGGCGGTAGTGGCGGGTGACGGTGCCGTGGGCGGCTTCGGCTTCGACCGTCTTGCCGTCCGGGGTCAGCAGGACCGAGGTCATCAGGCCGAGCGAACCAAAGCCCTGCGCGACGGTATCGGACTGCACGTCACCGTCGTAGTTTTTGCAGGCCCATACATAGCCACCGGACCACTTGAGCGCCGATGCGACCATGTCGTCGATCAGGCGATGTTCGTAGATGATGCCGGCCTCGTCGAACTGAGCCTTGAACTCGTTCTGGTAGACTTCCTCGAAGATGTCCTTGAAGCGGCCGTCATAGGCCTTGAGGATGGTGTTCTTGGTCGACAGGTATACCGGCCACTTGCGCATCAGGCCGTACATCATGGAGGCGCGGGCAAAATCGCGGATCGATTCGTCGAGGTTGTACATGGCCATGGCAACGCCGGCGCCGGGGGCCTTGTAGACTTCCTTCTCGATCACTTCGCCGTCTTCGCCGACGAACTTGATGGTCAGCGTGCCCTTGCCGGGGAACTTGAAGTCGGTGGCCTTGTACTGGTCGCCGAAGGCATGGCGGCCGACGACGATCGGCTTGGTCCAGCCCGGAACGAGGCGCGGCACGTTCTTGCAGATGATCGGTTCGCGGAAGATGACGCCGCCGAGGATGTTGCGGATCGTGCCGTTCGGGCTCTTCCACATTTCCTTGAGGTTGAATTCCTTCACGCGGGCTTCGTCCGGCGTGATCGTGGCGCACTTGATGCCGACGCCGTGCTTCTTGATCGCATGGGCGGCGTCGATCGTCACCTGGTCATTGGTAGCGTCGCGATTTTCAACTGAGAGGTCGTAGTATTCGATGTTGAGATCGAGATAGGGCAGGATCAGTTTTTCCTTGATGAACTGCCAGATGATGCGGGTCATCTCGTCGCCGTCGAGATCGACGACCGGGTTTGCAACCTTGATCTTGTTCATGAATGCCTCTTGACTTCTCTGGGACCGGAATCCCGCGGGTGGATGATGGAAAATTCGCTGCGCTATAGCACTGCAATACGCGCAAGGCAAAGGCGGGTAGGCTCTGATATCACCAAAATTGGTCGAATGGATTAGCGGTGTGTTTGCAGGCGATCGATTGCCCTTGCCGGATTTGCGACTAGATTGGCGCGGCTTTCCCTTTCTCCTTCCCTTTTGGACATCAATCCATGAAGAAGTACCTTCCGATTTCGCTCCTGTTGCTCGCGCCAGGCGTGGCGCTGGCGGGAGACCCCACCATTCCGGTCAAGACCGTGATCGATATCACCGCCGCGAACTGGGCCGAAGACGCGTCGGAAGGGAAGGACATCTTTGCCGAGGACCTTCTCGAACGCCTGTTCAGCGCCGATTTCGTCAAGGTCTATCGCGAAGCCTCCAAGCACCCCGCCTACGACCCACCGGAAGGCGAAACCACCGGCAGTCCGTTCGGCTACGATCCGATCGCCCGCGGGCAGGATGGTTGTCCATTCGAGGATATCCGCATTCAAGACGACGGCGATGGCCAGGTCACTGCATTCTTCAAGAACCGCAAATGTTTCGGTAGTGATCCTGAATATCAGGAAGACACGGTTCTGATATTCCATGTGGAAGAGGAGAAGGGCCGGCAAGTGATCGACAATATCTACCAGGTGGTCAATTTCGAGTCCGGCCAGTCGATGAAGGATGAACTGAAGGAAATCGCGGCGCAGTGATCAGGCACTCCGGCGTTTCGCCGGTGACTGGCTGAACGTCCATTCGAAGGTGATCTTCGACGTGATCCAGGAAGGCATCGGCGAGCTGAAACTGTTCTATTCCATTGATGATATTTGCCACGTCAATGACGATGGCAAGACGGCCGGGTCCTTGCGCGAGCGGTTCCACCTGCTCGCCAGAGACTGATCTGGGCGATCCGTCCCAAGTGCATCCTCCGTCGGTTGTCCGATGGTCGCGGCATGTCCCGTCAATGCTTCATCCGGAGCGTTTGGGCCCCGCTGGAGGCCTGGCTCGAGCGGCGAGGGCGCCGCTGTTCAGGCTCCTCCATCAACTGTTTTGATTTTTGCCCGGCTTTGTGCCAGTGAAGCGCCGAATTCTTGTTGAAGGCGGATCATGGCAGGCACGAACAGCGAACGCGAACTCTTGACCGGCGGTCCGGCGATCATTCTGGTCGAGCCGCAACTCGGCGAGAATATCGGCATGGTGGCGCGTGCTATGGCCAATTTCGGCCTATCGGAACTGCGTCTCGTCAAACCACGCGACGGATGGCCGAGTGAAAAGGCCCGTTCGGCCGCCTCCAAGGCCGATCATGTGATCGACGCGACCCGTGTGTTCGACACGCTTGAGGAGGCAATTGCGGATCTCAATTTCGTGTATGCGACGACCGCACGCGAACGCTACGGCTTCAAGCCCGTGCGCTCTCCGGTCGTGGCGGCCGAGACATTGCGGCAGAAGTTTACGAGCGGCGAGGCGACCGGCATCCTGTTTGGGCGGGAGCGCTTTGGCCTCAGCAACGAGGAAGTGGCTCTCGCTGACGAGATCGTGACGTTCCCAGTCAATCCCGCCTTTGCCTCGCTCAATATCGCCCAGGCTGTGTTGCTGATGTCCTATGAATGGATGAAGTCGGGCATAGAGGATCTGGCGGTCACGGCGTTCGGGCCCATCGAGCAGCGCCCGGCCACCAAGGAACAGGTCCAGGGCCTGTACGATCATCTGGAAGAGGCGCTCGATGCTCGCGGCTATTTCCGCCCGGTTGCGAAAAAGCCGAAAATGGTCGACAACCTTCGCGCAGTCCTCTCGCGCCGCGCGTTCACCGAGCAGGAAATCAGCGTGTTTCGCGGTATCATCTCGTCGCTGGACCGCTTTTCGCGAAAGAGGCCGCGCGGTAGTGGGGCACCGGATCAGATTGTGGATGAGCGTGACGGCGGAGACGATGGCGCAACATCTTAAACCCGTTCTCGTTTTCGATTCCGGCATCGGGGGGCTGACGGTGCTGCGCGAGGCGCGCGTGCTGATGCCGGAGCGCGGCTTCATCTATGTCGCCGACGACGCCGGCTTTCCCTATGGTGGATGGGAAGAAGAACCCCTCAAGGCGCGCATCCTCGAGCTATTCTCGCAATTGCTCGAAACCTATGATCCCGAAGCGGTCATCGTGGCGTGCAACACGGCCTTCACCCTTGCGGGCGCCGATCTGCGCGCGACCTTTCGCGACATGCGCTTCATCGGCACGGTGCCGGCGATCAAGCCGGCGGCCGAGCGCACACGGTCGGGGCTGGTCTCCGTGCTTGCCACACCGGGTACCGTCAAGCGCGCCTACACGCGAGATCTGATCCAGTCCTTTGCCGGCAGATGCCATGTGCGGCTCGTCGGCTCGGAGAACCTTGCGCGAATGGCGGAGGCCTATATACGCGGCGAGGCGATTTCCGACGAGGCGGTGCTGGCCGAGATCGCGCCGTGCTTCGTCGAGATGGACGGACGTACCACCGATATTGTCGTGCTTGCCTGCACCCACTATCCCTTTCTCGTCAACGTCTTTCGCAGGCTTGCACCATGGCCGGTCGATTGGCTCGATCCGGCGGAAGCGATTGCCAGGCAGGCGCGGCGAATGGTGCCGGTGGTTTCCGATGCCGAACATCCCGACAATTTTGACTTTGCCGTCTTCACATCCGGCAATCCCGATTTCTCGACACGGCGACTGATGCAGGGATTTGGGCTCAAGACCAACTGAGCCCGGACCTTCGCTTGTCCGTGCTGCCGCAGACTGCCTGTCTGGGGTGGCGCCGATGAAGAAATCTATCCGAATTTTGAAAACGGTCGCGATTCTATGATAGTGGTTCGCTCATGCCTCCCCTTGAGGCATCGTCCAACGGAGCTGTCGAACGGTCTTGGCAACTGAAATCATCATTGTGATTTTCCTCACGCTCGTGAACGGCGTCTTGGCCATGTCGGAATTGGCCATCGTTTCCTCTCGTCCTGCGCGGCTGAAAGTCCTGTCCGAACAGGGAAACCACGGTGCGAGGGTCGCCATCCGTCTTGCCGAGGAGCCGGGGCGCTTTCTGTCCACTGTGCAGATCGGGATCACCCTTGTCGGGGTCCTGTCCGGTGCCTTTTCGGGAGCAACTCTTGGCGCGAGACTTGCGGCCTGGCTCGAATTCCAGGGGCTTTCGCAAGTGCTTTCGGATGCTCTGGGCGTCGGGTCCGTCGTTGTCCTTATTACCTATCTGTCGCTCATTGTCGGCGAGCTCGTGCCGAAGCAGATCGCCCTGAGAAACCCGGAGATTGTTGCGTCGCGCATTGCGCGCGCGATGCTGCTCCTGTCGAAGATCTCGGCGCCGCTGGTGTGGCTTCTCGACAATTCGGGCCGTCTCGTTCTGGGTCTGCTCGGTCAGAAAGGCGCGTCCGCCGGAACCGTCACCGACGAGGAGATCAAGTCGGTGCTCGCCGAGGCGCAGAGCGCGGGCGTCATCGAAACGGAAGAATCCGCGATGATCTCCGGCGTGATGCGGCTAGCAGACCGCACGGCCCGGGGCCTGATGACGCCGCGGCGCGATGTCGAGGTCATCGATATCAATGAAAGCCTGGAAGAAATCCGCGAGAAACTGCGCCAGACGCCGCATTCGCGCCTGCCGGTGCGCAACGGCGATTCCGACGAGATCATTGGCGTGATCTTCGTCAAAGATGTCTACGATGCCATTTCTCTCGAATCGAACATCGACATAAAATCGATCATTACCGAGGTTCCGATCGTATCGGACTTCACAAGTGCGATCGACATCATTGCAGCCATGCGCAAGACCGCGCCGCATATGGTGCTCGTCTACGATGAAAACGGACATTTCGAGGGTATTGTCACCTCGGGGGATATCTTGGAAGCGATCACCGGAGCCTTTCTGGAGGACGAAACCGAAGAGCGCGCGATCACCACGCGTGAAGATGGTTCTCTCCTGGTCGCCGGTTGGATGCCGATCGACGAGTTTGCCGAGCAGATGAACCTGCGCATCGAAGCCGATACCGACTTCACCACGGTGGCAGGCTTTGCCATTCATGAACTAAAGCACATACCGGAACTCGGCGAGCGCTTTGTCAGGAATGGCTGGCGCTTCGAAGTCATTGACCTTGACGGCCGCCGTATCGACAAGCTGTTGGTGTCACCGGTGGAAGGGTCGGACTGACGTAGAAGGGCAGTCTGTTGATCCTGCGTTCAGCTTCAGTGCCCCGCCACTGAGCCGGCCCGCTGAGTGTTGCGCTTCTGCAACGTGAGTTCGGCAATGCTTGCAATCCGAAATTGCGGTCTTGTCAGGCTCTTTGTCTTGTGTAACCTTGCAGCCATCCGCAACTGACAAAATAGGAGGCGTCGATGACTAATCATTCTGCATGTGTGCGCCTCTCTGGCGGATCGGTGTTCATGATCTCGGCGCGTAGCGCTTTTGGACCGCGAACCACCGCCTGAACGGTCTTTTCGTGCAGGATTCCGGCGTCAGGCACCATTTTCAACAAAATTGACGTGATCGGCTGACGAGGCGTATCGCTGCGCTTGCTTGTCCGTCTTTCCGTGTTTTTTCATCAAGAGGACCTGGTTGCATCATTGCGCCGGGACGGAAAAGCTATGCATAAAGAACAATCTATAGTTGTTGATAATCTTACGGTGACGGTCGATGAACTGTGCCGGAAATTCGGCATCTGGGCAGCCGCTCGGACACTGCTCTATGTTGCCTGGAAGCAGCGCCGGAGGTCCAATTCCGTTGCAGATCTGTCCAGCCGCATGCGTAAGGACATTGGTTTGCCCGTGGAGGAGGACTGCCGGTTGCCGTATCGCTTCAGCCATTGGGACATCCGGCTGTGACGGTCTCATCAAGGGCTCCGGTGGATCTGTCCGCCGGGGCCTTCGGTGTATGCGACGGGGGGTCCGTTTTCGTGGTTGATGCCAACGGCGCATCATGTTGACAGAAAAATGGTAGCAGTGACCGGCCTATCGATGTCTGGCGATCAGGGAGGCATAATTGCCTGTTGATGGCGGGGTCTTTCGCAACGCCGATTCGTAATTTATTTGCTAAAGCATCTGCGGGTCACCGGGCGAGTAGGTCGTTCGGCGCACGCACGAGCATACGAGGGTAGTTTTGGTGCAGGTCGGAATCGATATGGGTACCCTGACGGGCGGGGAGCCGGCCAAGCTCGATATCGAGGAGCTTCTGGCCACACGTCTGCTCGTGCAGGGCAATTCCGGCTCCGGCAAATCGCACCTGCTCCGGCGCCTGCTGGAGCAATCGGCTGCGTGGGTGCAGCAGGTGGTGATCGATCCAGAAGGCGATTTCGTCACGCTGTCCGAGAGATACGGCCATGTTGTGGTCGATGGAGAGCGCACGGAAGCCGAACTTGCCGGCATCGCTAACCGGATCCGCCAGCATCGGGTGTCCTGCGTTTTGACGTTGGAAGGGCTCGATATCGAGCAGCAGATGCGCGCGGCGGCCGCCTTCCTCAACGGCATGTTCGACGCGGACCGCGAATACTGGTACCCGGTCCTGGTGGTGGTCGACGAAGCACAGATGTTCGCTCCTTCGGTCGGCGGCGACGTCTCGGAAGACGCCCGCAAGATGTCGCTCGGCGCGATGACCAATCTGATGTGCCGTGGCCGAAAGCGTGGATTGGCCGGCGTCATCGCCACGCAGCGCCTCGCCAAGCTCGCCAAGAATGTCGCGGCGGAAGCTTCCAACTTCCTGATGGGCCGTACCTTCCTCGACATCGACATGGCGCGCGCCGCCGATCTGCTCGGCATGGACCGACGCCAGGCGGAAATGTTCCGCGACCTGAAGCGGGGAAACTTTGTGGCGCTTGGGCCGGCGATGTCGCGACGGCCCCTGCCGATCGTCATTGGACCGGTCGAGACCTCGGCGCGTTCGTCGAGTCCGAAGTTGATGCCTCTGCCGGAGGCGCCACAGGACGTTGAGGATCTGATCTTCACGCCTGATCCGGAGGAGTTCGCGCGGGCGATCGTGCGTCGGGCACCGCCTCAGCCGCGCCCAACCACTGACATTCTCGCCGAACTGTCGCGTTCGGCGCCTGCGGCCTCCGAGCCACCGACGGTGGAGCCACGGATAGTCGCGCAAGAGATCACCGCCGAAGAGCGGGAGGCCCGCCTGTCTGCCGTTCTCCGCGAAATCCTCGATGATCCCCAGGCGGCCTACCGGACCGATTCTGTGCTCTATCAGGAGTTCCTCGTGCGTGCGCGGATGCGCAGGATCAGCGGGCCGCCGATGCCGATGGGCGAGTTCCGCCGTCGCGTGGCGATCGTCCGATCGGGC
The DNA here is from genome assembly GCA_041675415.1 of Rhizobium sp. Lineage (GTDB taxonomy): Bacteria > Pseudomonadota > Alphaproteobacteria > Rhizobiales > Rhizobiaceae > Allorhizobium. The sequence continues at coordinate 57,100 of JBAYTX010000018.1, forward strand.
GTCGACGAAGAGACGGCACGGGGCGAAGCCTGGGCAACGGCTCTATCCATGTCGTCGGGCGTTTCCGATGACCTGCAGGGTGTCTTCCTGCTGATGGCGAAAGCAGCCATATGTGGAGAACCTTGCCCGTCTGACCTGCGTATCGCCAGGGCCTATGGAACGCATTCGGCACGCCGCGCGCGGCGGCTGCTCGGATATTTCGAAGAGCAGGGGCTTGTGGTCGTGCATGCGGATTTTTCTGGGAAGCGGATCGTGGCCTTTCCCGACCTGCAGCTGGAGACCGCACCGGGGGCTGCCGATGCCATCGACACCGATCTGCCGTCGCAATCGGCGGCAGAATAGCGCGGAAAAGAAAGGGCCGTACGCAGCGGCCCTGCGGCAAAGTTGAGCGCTATGCGGTTGCGCGCTCTTCCCAGACCTTCACCAGTTCGACGATCGTCGCTACGGACTTTTCCATGTCCTGCCGGCTGATCCATTCGAGCGGCGAATGGTAGGCGTGTCCGCCGGTGTAGATATTGGGGCAAGGCAGGCCCATGAAGGACAGGCGCGAGCCGTCCGTGCCGCCGCGGATACTATGTGCGACCGGTTTCAGGCCAACCCGTGTCACCGCCTCGGTCAGGTTTTCCATGACCATCGGGTAGCTGTCGAGCACCGCCTTCATATTGCGGTACTGCTCCTTGACCTTGAAGGTATGGGATGAGCCCGGATAGTCCTTCATGACGTCCTTGGTGATCTGCTCCAGTAGCGCCTCCTTTTCCGCGAGGCCCTTGTTGTCAAAATCGCGGATGATGAAGCGGAGCTTGGCCCCTTCCATCGAGCCGCTGATGTCGATCGGATGAATGAAGCCCTGGCGTCCTTCCGTTGTTTCCGGCGCCTGGTCCTTCGGCAGCCGCGCAACAATCGCGCTTGCGATCTTGATGGCGTTTTCCATCTTGCCCTTGGCCGTGCCCGGATGCATAGCGACGCCGGCGATCGTGATGTCGACGCCATCGGCGGAAAAGGTTTCATTTTCGATCTCGCCGACCGTGCTGCCGTCGAGCGTATAGCCGAAGGCCGCGCCGAGCTTCTTCAGGTCGACTTTGTCGGCTCCTCGGCCAATCTCCTCGTCGGTGGTGAAGAGGATCTTGATCGTGCCGTGCTTGATGTCGGGATTGGCGACCAGCGTTGCAACAGCAGTCATGATTTCAGCTATTCCCGCCTTGTCGTCGGCGCCAAGAAGCGTCGTGCCGTCGGTGGTAACGATGTCGTGGCCGATCTGGTCTTTCAGTTCCGGATGGTCGGCCACGCGGATGACCTGGTTTGTATCGCCCGTCAGGCGGATGTCGCCGCCTGCATAATTGTGCACGATCTGCGGCTTCACATTGGTGCCGGTGAAATCCGGCGCGGTATCCATATGCGAGCAGAAGCAGATTACCGGGACAGGCTTTTCGACATTCGCGGGCAGGGTGGCGTAGACATTGCCGTGCTCGTCCAGATGCGCATCGCCGAGGCCCATCGCCAACAATTCGCGAACCAGCAGGCGGGCGAGATCCTTTTGCTTCTCGGTCGAAGGCTGTGCCGTAGATTCGGGATTAGACTGGGTGTCGATGACGACGTAGCGGAGAAGGCGATCGAGGACGGTATCTGTCATGGGGCGAATCCGGTTTCATGATGTGGGGCCGGATAGCTATAGCCGCCCTGGCGCCTGTCGTGAATGCTTTGACGCGCGATCGCATGAATTTGCCGGAGGGCCCCCGCGGGCCGGATACAGGGCGGCCCTCCGGCCGCCCTGCATTCTCTATTCCTGCGCCAATGTTTTGGTGCCGGCTTTCTCTTCGTTGCGGGTTGCCCATAGCGATCCGAGGATGCCAGCGGCCAGGATCGCCACCGTCGCGCCCAGCGACACCAGCGGCGGGATCTTGGCGAGCCCCAGCATGTCGGCCACGAAGATCTTCGCGCCAATGAAGATCAGGACCACCGACAACGCATACTTCAGATAGGCGAAGCGGTGGATGAGCGCCGATAGGGCGAAATAGAGTGCGCGCAACCCCAAGATGGCGAAGATGTTCGAGGTGTAGACAATGAAGGGATCGGTGGTGATGGCAAACACCGCCGGAATGGAGTCGACCGCGAAGACCAGGTCGGCAAGTTCGACCATGACCAACGCCAGGAAGAGCGGCGTGACATAGGTCTTCATCCGGCCCGAGGTGGCATCTTCGCGCCGGACGAAGAAGCGATGCCCTTCGAGCTTTTCCGTAACAGGAAGGTGTCGACGCAGGAACCGCAGAACCGGATTGCCTGAAACGTCGTATTCCTTGTCTGCCGTCAGCAGCATCTTGATGCCGGTGAGGATAAGGAAGGCGGCGAAGAGGTAGAGTACCCAGTGGTAGTTTTCGACGATTGAAGCGCCGGCGGCGATCATGATTCCGCGCAGCACGATCACGCCGAGTATGCCCCAGAGCAGGACCCTGTGCTGGTAGGCGCGGGGAATGGCGAAATAGCCGAAGATCATCGCGATGACGAAGATATTGTCCATCGCCAGGCTCTTCTCGACGACAAAGCCGGTCAGGTATTCGAGACCTGCCTGCTGGCCGGACTGCCACCATACCCAGCCGCCGAAGGCAAGGCCGAGTGACATGTAAAAGGCTGAAAGAAGAAAGCTTTCGCGAATGCCGATCTCGGTACTCTTTTTGTGCAGGACGCCGAGATCGAGGGCAAGCAGGGTGATGACAATGGTGATAAAGGTGAGCCACATCCAGGCGGGGGTGCCCAGAATATCAAACCAAAGAAAATCCATCGAGGGTTTCCTTTGCCGGAACGGTTGGTGATCGCAGCTCCGACATCACGGGAATCCGGCACTCGCGTCAGAGGGGCCCGGTGCTGCGTCGCCCGGAAATGGTGTATCGCTCAATTAGTTCAAGCACAAGGCGTTGACTTTCGTGTGATCCCCCGCTAATGACCCCACCAACACCGGGCAGGAATGTCCGGCGTTTCATTGACATGTCCCGTGGTCTCTCCGTTCGCGAATGTGAGAAACCTGTCAGAGCTTCTAAAACGAAACTCAGAGGAGGGCGTGTTTCCTTGATCCGGTTTGGCAACAGACCGGTGTAACTTGTTGTAAAGGAAATGCGATGAGCAAGCGCGCTGCATCCAAGTACAAAATTGACCGCCGTATGGGCGAAAATATCTGGGGCCGTCCGAAGTCCCCGGTCAACCGTCGTGAATACGGCCCCGGCCAGCACGGCCAGCGCCGCAAGGGCAAGCTTTCGGACTTCGGCGTGCAGCTGCGCGCCAAGCAGAAGCTGAAGGGCTACTACGGCGATCTGCGCGAGAAACAGTTCCGCGCCATCTATGACGAAGCCAACCGCCGCAAGGGCGACACTTCGGAGAACCTGATCGGCCTTCTGGAATCGCGTCTTGATGCGATCGTCTATCGCGCCAAGTTCGTTCCGACCGTCTTCGCTGCCCGCCAGTTCGTCAACCACGGCCACGTCACCGTGAACGGCGTCAAGGTCAACATCGGTTCCTACCGCTGCAAGGCCGGCGACGTGATCGAAGTTCGCCAGAAGTCGAAGCAGCTCGTTACGGTTCTTGAATCCGTACAGCTCGCCGAGCGCGACGTTCCGGACTATATCGAAGTCGATCACAACAAGATGGTCGCGACCTTCGCTCGCGTCCCTGGTCTCTCCGACGTACCCTATGCGGTCGTCATGGAGCCGCAGCTCGTGGTCGAATTCTACTCGCGTTGATTTTTCGCGATCCGTCTTTCAGGAAAGCCGCCTCTCAAGGCGGCTTTCTTACTTTGTGGGTACGAGCTTGGAGCTGACGCTATGACGGCGGGTGACAGACCTCAGCACAATTGGCACGCACGTGCCGCGTTGGCGATCATGGTGCTCTTCGGCATCGTGCTTACGCTTCACGCCGAGCTTTCCCGCCTCAATCTCGATGAATACGGCGACATGGTCGAAAACTATGCCTGGGGGGTCCTCTGGCAATGGGGATATTTCAAGCATCCGCCATTTTTCGGCTGGCTGGTGGCAGCCTGGTTTTCCATCCTGCCGCATGTCGACTGGATCTACTATCTATTCGCGTCGCTGAACGTCGTCGTTGCGCTCCTTCTTCTGTGGCGCATAGCAGCGCGGTATGGCGATAGCGGATTTCAGCTTTTCGTCATTCTCTGCGCGGTCGTCGTTCCGGCATTCTCGTTCCAGGCGATCAAATACAATGCCAATTCGGCGATGACGCCGGTCTGGGCGGGCGTCTTCCTTTTCTATCTGCGCGGACTTGAGGCGCGGCGCTGGTACGACGCACTCGTTCTCGGAATCCTTGTCGGAATCGCCATGCTGACGAAGTATCATTCCGTCGTTCTGGTCGGCGCACTCTTCATTCACGCGGTAATGGACCGAGAGGCCCGATCGATCCTGCTTTCGTCCTTCGGGCTGATTGTAGCGCTTGCTTCGGTTGCCGTATTCGCGGGCCATCTCATCTGGCTCTTCGAGAATGATTTTCTGCCAATCACTTATGCCGCGGAGCAGGGCGACGGGGTGGTTTCCCATATCGTTTCAAGTCTGGCGCTGTTTCTGGGTGGCATGTTGCTCTATTTGCTTCCTGCGCTCGGTCTCGCCCTACTGCTGCGCAGCCCCAACGACGGCTATCCGTTCCTGTGGCTCGCGCGGCTGAGGGCCTTTCGAACAACTGTCGAGGGAAGGGCGCTTCTTGCGTTCGGTCTGTGGCCGACAGTCCTGACAGTCGTGCTGGCACTCGCAGCCAGCGCCGACCTCAATCTCGCCTGGGTGCTTCCAGTCTTCCTGCCGCTTGTCGTGCTGGTCGCCGCCTTGCTGCCGCCGGATCTCATCAACCGGAACATCGCCCGAGCGCTCGTCGCCACCGGTCTCTATTTCTTCGCACTCCTGGTTTCCGCCCCGATCTACAAGGAAAGCGTGCGCGGCGGGACGCGTCTCAACATGACCGTCCCGGTAAAGGCAATGAGCGCACAGCTTGATGAATACTGGCGCCAGTATGGCAGCGGCGATGCCCCCGTGATCGCCGGTGATTTCCTGCTCGCCAATGCCATGTCGTTCTATTCGCGTTACTCGCCGATCACGCTGGAGGCGAATTCGCTCAACATTTCCAAGGGCTATATCGACAAGGCGGGGCTTGAGCGCCGCGGCATGATGATCATATGCCGCGAGGGCGACGGAAGCTGCGCCGATATCTCACGTGAACTGACAGATGGCCTGCCTGAAGTCGTGTCGATCCCGTTTTCGATCACCGGGTTCGACGGCGAGCGCCAATGGCCCTTCGTGGTGACGATCGCCAAGCCGCTCGGCTGAATTCTCATCGTCCAAGACGGTTTTCGATCGACCAGCGCGCGGCGACGAAATTCAGCACCGCCGCGACAACCGTTCCACCGATCTTCGCTGGCCAGAGGCCAATCATAGGGCTGAATAAGCCGACGGCGGCGGAGGAAACGAGCAGCGAAATCAGCGCACCCATAGCCAGGAAACGGGGCAGGGCTTCACTGTGCTTGCGCTTGCGATCGAACGACCAATGGGCATTGGCCAGATAGGAAAAACTGACGGCGACGATCCATGCGATGACATTGGCGACCAACGGAGGAGCGCCGATGCTGACCGAAAGGCCGAAGACCGCGAAATCGACCGCGGTATTGGCAACACCGACCGTCAGGAAGCGCAGCATCTTCTGGGGCAGGGTCTTCTCGGGGGACGTAGACAACATTTTTCTCGCATTTTCACGGGGCCCCATCCCCCTAGCGCAAAACCCGCAAGGGAGTAAGTCCACGAAACCGCGGAAGGGGGCCACGAGCACCGGTATCCGGACAATTCGCCGCGCGCGCTTCGCCTAATGGTCTGGCTATTGCGATGCGCGATGATTATAGAGCTTTACGAAAAGCATTCCCACCGCCGGAGGCGTGCATGGCCTTGTTATCGATAGTCACTCCATTTCTGAACGAACATGATTCCGCCGCCGATTTCGCTGCCTTTGCGCAGAAGCTCGGCCAGCAGGTGAAGAGTGACTATAACCTCGATCTGGAAGTGATCCTCGTCGACGACGGCAGCACGGACGACAGCATCGCCCGCTTTCGCGGCACTCTTGATGGAAACTGGCGCATTATCGAACTCAGCCGCAATTTCGGCAAGGAGGTCGCGCTCTTCGCCGGGATCGAGGAAAGCCGAGGCGATTACGTGATGATGGTGGATGCCGATATGCAGCACCCCTACGAGGTCTGCATGGAACTGATCTCGACGCTGCTCGCGGACCCGGATCTCGATGTCGTCTATTCCATTCGCGATGACCGCAGGGAAGAATCTTGGCGAAAGGCGATTGGCGGACGGCTGTTCTATTGGCTGATCAATTCGGGGCAGCGCTTCAGCATTCCGGAAAATGCCGGCGATTTCCGCATCATGCGGCGCAATGCGGCGGATGCCTTGCTCAAGGTGCGTGACAAGCGCCGGTTCAACAAGGGGCTCTATGCCTGGACCGGTTTCCGTCAGAAGGGCATCTACTACACCCCCGACGAACGCACTGCCGGTGTCACGAAATGGTCGAGGCTCGCGCTGGTGGCGCTGTCGCTCGAAGGAATGACTTCGTTTTCGGCAATTCCCCTGCGGGTGGTTTCCGTCCTCGGGGCGGCAACTGGCTGTCTGGGAATGCTTTACGGCATAAAAATACTCTTCGAGGTCCTGTTCCACGGCATTGATGTGCCGGGCTATCCGAGCCTGATGGTCGCGGTGACGGTCCTCGGCGGTTTCAATCTCGCGTTGCTCGGTCTGCTCGGAGAGTATCTGTGGGTCGCTGTCGCCGAGGGGAAGGACCGCCCGCTTTATATCGTGCGCAAGATTCACCAACCGGACCAGCGCCAATGAAGGGGAAGGTCGCAAAGGGCGCGTCAGCCGGCGGCGTCGTACTCGTCGCCGACGACTACGGTCTCTCGCCGGGTGTCGATCGGGCCATCCGTTCGCTGATCGAGGGCCGCAAGCTCACGGGAGCAGGGTGCATGACACTCTTTCCCGAATGGGCGGAAGAGGCACGTCTTCTGAAGAACCTTCCGGAAAGCAGGGATACAGCGGTCGGGTTGCACCTGACGCTCACCGATTTCGAGCCGTTGAGCGGACGCGGTCCGCTTGGGGCGGGCCGAATGCCGGATCTGAAGCGTCTGATCCGTGCCTGCTATCTCGGGGCACTTGACCGGGCCGGCCTCGAGGGTGAGCTGGACGCCCAGCTTCAAGCGTTCATCGATGCCATGGGACGATTCCCAGACTATATCGACGGTCACCAGCATGTGCATTTCCTCGGTCCGGTGCGCCGTTGGCTGAAGAAACGCTTGCCCCGTCTCGCCGCCTATCAGTCCATCCCGTGGCTGCGTGGTGCGCCGGCGCCGTCCCTGGTGGCCGGGGTGAAGCTGCGAGCGAAGGTTTCTTTCGTCGCATTTCTCGCGCGCGGCTTCGACCGCGAGATGCGGCAGGCTGGATATGACGTGAAGGGGCCGCTTGCCGGGTTTTATGACTGGGGGAACCCCGGCGCGTTTCCGGCCTATCTGCGCGAGCTTGCGGGCAGGCGACGCGAGGGCATGGTCGTCATGTGTCATCCCGGCGAGGCTGACGATGTCCTGCGGCGGCGGGATCGACTGGTCGCGGCCCGGGAGGTCGAATTTGCCGAACTTTCCCACTTCGACGGCTGGACGCTCGCGGTTGATACCCGCTTAAAAGAGCCTCCCAATGAGCTTTGACATGGACGACACGGCAGCTATCGCCAACCTGGACGGCGCAGAAGACGATGGCCGCCACCCGCTTTTTGCTGGAGCGCCGAAATCTGTGTCGTTCAACAAGCTGAGAAAGCGCCTCTTACGGCAGGTCCGCCAGGCGATCGACGATTTCGACATGCTGCAGGGCCAGAAACGCTGGCTCGTCGGCCTTTCGGGCGGCAAGGACAGCTATGGTCTGCTGGCTATCCTCCTGGACCTCAAATGGCGCGGGCTGCTTCCGGTCGAACTGATCGCCTGCAATCTGGATCAGGGTCAGCCGAATTTTCCGAAGCACGTATTACCGGACTATTTGAAGTCCATCGGCGTCCGGCACCGGATCGAGTATCGTGACACCTACTCAGTCGTGAAGGAGAAGGTGCCCCAAGGGGCGACCTATTGCTCTCTCTGCTCGAGGATGCGGCGCGGCAATCTCTACCGTATCGCACGGGAGGAGGAGTGCGACGCGCTGGTACTCGGCCATCACCGGGAAGATATTCTTGAAACCTTCTTCATGAACTTCTTCCATGGTGGTCGACTGTCAGCGATGCCGGCGAAGCTTCTGAACGACGAGGGCGACCTCATGGTGCTCCGGCCGCTTGCTTACGCCGAGGAGGATGATCTGACGAAGTTTGCTACCGCGATGGAGTTTCCGATCATCCCTTGCGATCTTTGTGGCTCGCAGGATGGCCTGCAGCGCAATGCGATGAAGGAGATGCTTGCCGGCATTGAAGCACGCATGCCTGGCCGCAAGGATGCCATGCTGCGCGCGCTCGGCCATGTCGATGCATCGCATTTGCTCGATCCCAAACTCTTCGATTTCTCGGCCCTTATGGCGGCAAAGGATAAATGACGATGGCAGACTTCGATATCGCGGCGCTGGCCAATGCTCTCCAGGAGGCGGCGGCGACGGAAATCCTGCCGCGGTTCCGCAATCTCGGGGAGGGCGACGTGCGGATGAAAAGCGAGGCCATCGATCTCGTTACCGAGGCCGACGAGGCCGCCGAGCGCCTGATCCGGGCGCGGGTGGAGGAACTGCTTCCCGACGCGGTGTTCGTCGGGGAGGAGTCCGTTGCCGCCGACCCCGGTTTGCTCGCAAAGATCGCCGACGCCGATCTCGCCGTCATCGTCGATCCTATCGACGGAACTTTCAACTTCGCGGCCGGCCTGCCGCTCTTCGGTGTCATGCTCGGAGTGGTTTCACGCGGGGAGACTGTGGCCGGCATCATCTACGACCCGATGGGGAATGACTGGGTCATCGCCGAAAAGGGTTCCGGCGCGTGGTTTTGCCGCCCGGACGGATCGCAGACCCAGATGGCGATAGCGCCGGCCGTTCCGCTCGAGCAGATGGTCGGGATTGCCGCAGTCGGATTCCTTGAGACCGAAGCGCGGCGTCGGGTGCTCTCCAATCTGGCGCAGGTGCGGATGTTCACCAGCTATCGCTGTGCGGCGCACGAATATCGCGCCCTTTGTAGCGGTCATCTCCATTTCTCGATGTACAAGAAGCTGATGCCCTGGGACCATCTGGCAGGCACGCTGATCGCGCAGGAGTCGGGTGCTTACGTCGCCCGCCTGGACGGCTCTCCCTACCTGCCGCACCATGTCGAAGGGGGGCTTCTGGTGGCTTCCAATCGCGACAGCTGGCAGGAACTCAGCGAGAAGATTTTCACATTCTGATCGGGAACCCATAAAATGAACCCGCGAGACAGGGGCTCGCGGGTTCTCGATTATGGGGATGCCGCAATCAGGCGGCGCGGTGATGCCGTGTCGCAGCCGGCTGCCCGCCGCTCATCCGGAAGCGGCCAATCGCCTCGTTCAACGTTTCCGTCTCGCCAAACACCGAATGCACGGCGGCGGTGGTTTCTTCGACCATTGCCGCGTTCTGCTGGGTAACCTGGTCCATCTGGTTGACGGCGGTATTGATCTCCTGCAGCCCGACGGACTGTTCACGCGACGAGGTGACCATCGCCTTGACGTTTTCGTTGATCGCCACGACGTGCTTTCCAATCTGTTGCAGCGCCTCGCCGGTCCTGGTGACAAGCGTCACGCCGGACTGGACATGGGTCTCGGATTGTTCCAGCAGCGTCTTGATTTCCTTGGCGGCGCTGGCAGAGCGCTGGGCGAGCTCGCGCACTTCCTGGGCGACCACAGCAAATCCTTTTCCGGCCTCGCCGGCCCGGGCCGCCTCAACGCCGGCATTCAGAGCCAGCAAGTTGGTTTGGAAGGCAATGTCGTTGATGACGCTGATGATCTTGGTGACCTGATTGGACGAAGTCTCGATCTCGCCCATGGCTGTCACTGCTTCTTCGACGATCTTCTCCGATTGGCCAGCAACATTCGTCGCCTCGCCGACCATCCGGCTGATCTCCTCGGCGCGGCGATGGGCGGTCGTGACGGTCGCGGTGATTTCGTCGAGCGCGGCGGCGGTCTGCTCAAGAGCTGTCGCTTGCTGTTCGGTGCGGCGCGACAGGTTGTCGGTCGAACCACGGATCTCCGACGTGCCCTGGCGGATATTGTCGGAGCTCATTGCGATCGTGCCGAGTGCGGCCTCCAGGCTGTCGACCGACGAGTTGAAATCCTGCCGCAGCGTTTCCAGTGTACCGGCGAAGGGCTCATTGATACGCAACGAGAGGTCGCCTCTGGCCAGGCTGCCGAGGCCGCGCGCCAATGCGTCGACGGCAATCTGCAACTGGCGCGCCTGTTCCACTTTTTCGGCTTCCGTGCGGGCGCGTTCACGCTCGCTGGCGGTACGGTTTTCTTCGGCCTCATTTTCAAGGTCGATATTGCGCAGGGCGGATTGTCGGAAGATATCGACCGCCTGAGCCATCGAGCCAAGCTCGTCGGCGCGCCCGGCATAGGGCACTTCCGTCTTCAGGTCGCCCCTTGCGAGCAGGCCCATGTAGTCGGTCATGCGAGCCAGCGGGCGATAGACCAATGGCTTGCTGATCAGGGCGATCGCACCGGCGATGAACAGCATCAGCGCGAAGACGCCGGCGGCGGCCCAGAGACCTGTTGCGGCGATCGCGTTGTAGTTGGCGCGGTCGACCGCGACGATGGCCAGACCGATCGTGCTGTTGGAAAAATCTTTCACCGGAAAGACGACGCCAGCGAAGGCACCGTCGGTGCCCGGCATGGATTCGAACGTCGTCCGTTTGCCGAGCAGACCGGTCAGGTCAAAGACCTTTGCCGCATCCATGCCATTCGGTAGCGTGGAGCCGATCTGCTCGAGTCCGGCTTTGCCGACAGCGAAGATTGCCGCCGGATGCCCGCTGTTCTTGGTGAACTTGTCGACGAAATCGCTGTGAAGGCTAAGGCCGAATTCCACCGAACCCAGATGCTTGCCATCAAGTGTGATCGGAGCGAGGCCACGGATACCGATACCCGCCTCGCCACCTTCGAGGCCGCTCAGCAGCTTCTTTTCGGTATTGACCTGAACGACCGTCTGGCGAAAGCTCGACAGGTCGTCCCCGAATTGTTCCGGTTTGTGGACCCGCAGGAATGCTGTCGCCGGCGGCAGGTGGAACTGGAATTGGCGGACGTCGTATTCGCTTTTCAACGCCCTGAACGGTCCGAGAAACTCGCGGGTAAGGGCATCGCGGTCGCCAGCAGCCATCGCTTGCTTGACACTCTGCTGTTCGGCCGTCAGGAGCGCCAGCATGGTCGCTGATCGTTGCGAGGCTGCCATATCTGTCTGGAATTGGATTTCCACGTTCGCGAGCTTGTCCTGCATTGCCTGAGAGACAAACTGGGTACTGAGCGTCACGACCGTTCCGGCGACCGCAATTGCCGAAACGAGCGCGCCGCTAAACAGAAGCGTGTTGAATTTTGTGCTAATATTCATTTTCAGCATAACGCCCTCCAGAGAATCCAGTTCATGTGCCGCTCATTCGCGATGAAATGCAGTTCATGCTTTCCCGACGCGTAACGGCAATCGAATGTCGAAACTGGCAGGCAACGCATCGATGCGCGAAGTCATGGCCATGTCGGGGAAATAGGCTGTGAGCAAGCATCATGCTTGGTGCGGGAACTCGGTATTCCTACAAGGGAAATACATGCTCCGGCGCTCTACTAATCTGTATTCCCGTATATCCTTATTTATCGTTAAATAATAGCAAACAGACGGCAGCGGCCTGGGCGCCGATGTCGAGCTGTACCATGGTCTGAGTGGAATATCGTGGATACGGCTGTGTGGGCCGCCCGATTGTTGACCGGGCGGCAGCGCACGCATGGGCTGCTACGGCTTGTGGTGGGGCTGGAAGAGATTTCCCCGCTCTCCGATCAGGACGAAGACCAGTCCGATAACCGATACGACAAAGTAGCCCGTGACCATGGGCAGCGCCGTGCCGTCATAGGCTTGTCCGATGGCCGCGCCGATCATCGATCCACCTACAGTGCCCATGAAGCCGAGCACGGAGGACGCCGTTCCGGCCACGTGGCCCAGCGGCTCCATCGCAAGCGAATTGAAATTCGAGCCGATCCAGCCGAACTGGAACATCGCCAGCGAGAAGAACATGAAGAAGAGGAAGAAGGGCATCGGCTGCGGTCCCATGACCTGCACGACAAGCCACACGAAGGTTATCGCGATGAACCCGACAAGCGAGGCATGCGACAGCCTTCGCATGCCAAACCGTCCGACGAGCCTGGAGTTCACGAAGGAAGACAGCGCCATGAACAGCGCCACGCCGGCAAACGCCACGGGAAACCACGCGCCGAGCCCGTAGATGCCGACATAGATCTGCTGTGCGGAATTGATGAAGCCGAACAGCGCGCCAAAGATGAAGGTACTGGCGATCGTGTAGCAAAGGGCAATCCGGTCCGTCAGCACGATGCGGAAGCCGGCGAGGATCGACTTTGCGGTGAAGGGCCGCTGGTCAGCAGGCGCCAGTGTTTCGGGAAGGCGGATATACATCCACACGCCGACGGCGAGTGCGGCAATCGCCATGAAGACGAAGATCAAGTGCCAATTTCCGAAGAACATGATGACCTGGCCAGTGCCGGGCGCGACAACGGGGATGACCATGAAGACCATCATGATCAGCGACATCACTTCCGCCATCTGCCGGCCACCGTAAACATCGCGCACGATGGAGATGGTGATCACCCGCAGGGCTGCCGACCCGATGCCCTGGATGAAGCGCAGGACGAGGAGAGCTCCAAAAGAGGGAACCAGGACGACCGCGAGCGAGGAGAGGATGTAGATCCCGAGGCCCAATAGTATCGGGCGGCGGCGGCCAAATCGGTCGGCGACCGGTCCGTAGAAGAGTTGCGCGATGCCGAAACCGATCAGATAGGCCGAGACGACATATTGCCGGTGGTTCTCGTTGGTGACGTTGAGGGCGCTGCCGATCTGTTGCAGCCCCGGCAGCATGATGTCGATCGCCAGAGCGTTGAGCGACATCATGAAAGCCATCATGGCAATGAACTCGGTCCGGCCCATGCCCTTCAAGACGGCGGGCCCTGTCGGTAACGTTGTAGTCATGGCTCAATATCCAAAACAGAGATAAGGCGTTGCTTGGGGCAACGCCTTGAAAATGAAATTAGAATTCGGAGATCCGCGGAAAATGCGGATGACACGTCAGGCAGCGCCGCGAACGGCGACACCCTGGTCCTGGAAGTGCTTCTGCAATTCGCCCGCCTGGAACATTTCGCGCACGATATCGCAGCCGCCGACAAACTCACCCTTCACGTAGAGCTGGGGAATAGTCGGCCAATTGGAATAATCCTTGATGCCCTGGCGGATCTCGTCATCGGCGAGAACGTTGATGCCCTTGTAGTCGACCCCGATGTAATCGAGGATCTGAACGACCTGTCCGGAAAAACCGCATTGCGGGAACTGCGGCGTTCCTTTCAAGAAGAGAACGACGTCATTGGTCTTTACTTCGTTGTCGATGAATTCGTTGATGCCGCTCATGGCCGGTTTCCTTTCACATGCGGGGTCAAGATCCGCTGCTTCGATATTTGCTTTAGATAACATGGCGAGCCGAGAATTCCAGCAGGGAATTGTAAAAAGGCAAACGGACGCACCTTGCCGATCACCGTGCCATCATCGGGGATCTGACGAGAGAAACGCATTGATCGCGGAGATTTCCTCGTCGGTTAAAGTGCTGAAGTCGGTTTTGGCGACGCTGGTCATCAATCCGAGTTCGCGTTCATTCAAGGCAATGCCCGTTCTCATAAGATGCCTGAACTCATCCGGTCCGTAGGTTTTGACGACGAGAGAGAGTACTTGAGCGCTGAGTTCCGCGAGAGGACTCGGGACGCGAGGCTTCCCACGCCCGGCGTCGAGAAGATGACATAGCCGGAACGGCAGAAACCATCCGAGACTAGCCTCCAGAAACAGCTACTTGTTGCGCCGGTTCGTCCTGCGGGCAATGCGTGCGGACTTTGCTGTCTTGCGGGTCGTGGGCTTCGGACGTGCCAAAGCCTTGCCGGATCGGCTTCTTGAGGGGTGAGCAGCCATCGATGCGCGGCGGCGGCGGCGCTTGCTCAATCCGGCGACAACGCGCCGGATGAGTGTTGTTACGAATTCGCTGACGATGCCCGCCACGGCGATCCCCTGAGCGATCTATTCCGGAACGCTGGTCTGCAGCGCGAGCGCATGAAGCACGCCGCCCATATTGCCCTTCAGCGCGTCATAGACCATCTGGTGCTGCTGAACGCGCGACTTGCCGCGAAACGCCTCCGCTATGACTTCGGCAGCGTAGTGGTCGCCATCGCCGGCCAGATCGCGGATCACGACGCGGGCACCGGGAATTCCTGCCTTGATCAGATCTTCGATTTCGCCGGGTTTCATAGCCATGATCGATTCTCCTTGGATGCGCTGCTTGGCTTCAGGCCAATTCACCAGTCATGAAATCAGGGAACCACGATTCATGGCGTGAGCGCAATTCCTCAATTGCCACCGGGCGCGCCGAACCCAGCGTGACGGTCGAGCCGCCGGTCCGTCCGATCCAGGGGCAGAATGTGCCGGCGGCCTCGGCGCGCACCTGGACCTCGTCGACATCCTCGGCTCTGACCGTCAGGACGTAACGGCCCTGGTCCTCGCCGAAGAAAACGGGGATCGGATCCACACCTTCGAGCGCATTGATCGTGGCGCCGATGCCTGATGCCATGGCCATCTCGGCGACGGCAAGCGCAAGTCCGCCGGACGAGCAGTCATGGACGGCTGTGGCGAGACCCTCGGAGATCAGGGCGCGAACGAAGTCGCCGGCCTTCTTTTCCTCGTCGAGATCAACATGCGGTGCGGGACCGTCGGTACGTCCATGGATGTCGCGGAGATAGACGGACTGACCGAGATGCGTTCCCCAGCCCGACGGCGCGCCGGCGAGCAGGATCGCCTCGCCTTGGGCGGCAAAGCGGATGCGGGCCATCTTTGACCAGTCCTTGAGCAAGCCGACGCCGCCGATCGTGGGAGTTGGCAGGATCGCCTGGCCGTTGGTCTCGTTGTAGAGCGAGACGTTGCCGGAAACGATCGGAAAATCCAGCGCCTTGCAGGCCTCGCCGATGCCTTTGATGGCGAAGACGAGCTGACCCATGATTTCCGGGCGTTCGGGATTGCCAAAGTTCAGGTTATCGGTTGCAGCGAGCGGCAGCGCGCCGGTGGCGGTGATATTGCGCCAGCATTCAGCCACCGCCTGCTTGCCGCCTTCAAAGGGATCGGCCTCGACATAACGCGGCGTCACGTCAGACGAGAAGGCGAGCGCCTTCGAAGGGTGGTTTTCGACACGGACGACGCCGGCGTCGCCGCCGGGAAGCTGAAGCGAATTGCCCTGGATCAGCGTGTCGTACTGTTCGTAGACCCAGCGTCGCGAGCAGTTGTTGGGCGAGCCGACCAGCTTCAGCAGTGCGTCGGCGACATCGGCTTGTGGAATGTCGTCTTCGGCCAGCGGCGCGGGCGTCTTCGGTTCGATCCACGGGCGGTCATATTCGGGCGCTTCGTCGCCAAGTTCCTTGATCGGCAGGTTCGCCACTTCATCGCCCTGGTGGAGCACGCGGAAGCGCAGGTCGTCCGTGGTCTTGCCGACGATGGCGAAGTCGAGGCCCCACTTGTGGAAGATGGCTTCGGCTTGCTTTTCCTTCTCCGGGCGCAGGACCATGAGCATGCGCTCCTGGCTTTCCGACAGCATCATCTCGTAGGCGGTCATACGCTCTTCGCGGACCGGCACCTTGTCGAGGTCGAGTTCGATGCCGAGATCGCCCTTGGCGCCCATCTCGACGGCCGAGCAGGTGAGGCCGGCGGCACCCATATCCTGGATCGCGATGACCGCGCCGGTCTGCATCAGTTCCAGGCAGGCTTCCAGCAGGCACTTTTCGGTGAAGGGGTCGCCGACCTGCACGGTCGGGCGTTTTTCCTCGACCGATTCATCGAATTCGGCAGAGGCCATGGTGGCGCCGCCGACGCCGTCGCGGCCGGTCTTGGCGCCGAGATAGACGACAGGCAGGCCGACGCCCTTCGCCTGTGAGAGGAA
Source organism: Rhizobium sp. (assembly GCA_041675415.1). Classification (GTDB taxonomy): domain Bacteria; phylum Pseudomonadota; class Alphaproteobacteria; order Rhizobiales; family Rhizobiaceae; genus Allorhizobium. Next base: position 73,309 of record JBAYTX010000018.1, read on the forward strand.
GATGGCGTTCGACTTGGCAAGTCCTGCGGCAAACGCATTGACAAGGATGTTGCCGTTGTAGCGGGCGTCGAACTCGACTTCGCCGCCGACCGTCGGTACGCCGAAGGAGTTGCCATAGCCGCCGACGCCGGCAACGACACCGGCAACAAGATGGCGCGTCTTGGGGTGATCCGGCGCGCCGAAGCGCAGCGCATTCATCGCGGCAACGGGGCGTGCGCCCATGGTAAAGACGTCACGCAGGATTCCGCCGACGCCGGTCGCCGCGCCCTGATAGGGTTCGATGAACGACGGGTGATTGTGGCTTTCCATCTTGAAGACGACGCAGTCGCCATCATCGATGTCGACGACGCCGGCATTTTCGCCGGGTCCCTGAAGCACGCGCGGC
>JBAYTX010000019.1:0-73135 GCA_041675415.1 Rhizobium sp.
GCCAACATCCTGATGATTATCGGTATCGGCGCCGTGATCTACCCGATGAAGGACTGGGATGGCTCGGTCAAGCGAGATGCCCTGATGATGCTCGCCAGCGCGGTCCTGATGCTCGTGCTGGTGCAATTCGGCGTGATCGGACGAGTGGCCGGCTTCGCGATGGCGGCGTTCCTTGCCGCCTATCTGGTTTACACCTATGTCAAATTGAAAGCCGAGAAGGCCGACAGACAGCTGGAGAAGATCGAGGGCGAGGAATTGTCCTGGCCCGCGACGGCGGGCCTGCTTGCCGGCAGCCTCGCCACGCTCTTCATCGCCGCTGAATTGCTGGTAAGGGGAGCCACGAGCCTCGCAGCAGATTTCGGCGTCTCTGAGGCCGTGATCGGGCTTACGGTCGTGGCGGTCGGCACGAGCCTGCCGGAACTTGCGACCGCCGTTGTGGCCGCCCTCAATCGGCATTCCGATATTGCAATCGGCAATGTCGTCGGCTCCAACATCTTCAATATTCTCTTTGTCCTTGGATTGACGGCGATGGTGCTCCCCGTTCCGGTCGCACCCCGATTTTCCAGCCTCGATGTACCGGTCATGCTTGCCGCAACCGTCATATTCGCAACGGCGATATTCATCGACAGGCCGGTCAGGCGCATCTTCGGCGTGATCTTGCTGGCGCTCTACGCCGGTTATACGGCCCTCGTGATATAGCTGGCTCTGCCAGCGCGCGCGCTCCACAAGGGCGAGAGAGGCAGCATTCGCCCACTCTGGGCAATCAGAACTTGCTATCCTGTGAAAATTGCGTATAAGCGCGCTGTTCACAACACCCGGTCTCATGGCTGGTGGCTGAACGGAGGGCCGGTCTTTCGCAAGAAGACCGCAGGTACCACAAGGGTGCCGGCCTCCCGTGTCTCCGCTCTCGACCGTCTCGATACAACAGCTTTTCTTGCCTTGGGTGTTCCCAAACAAGAGCAGTCGTTGAGGCTTAGCGCCGGATCCGGGTGATGACAACCGCAAGAAAGGCAAAGCTTACAATGGCTCTTTACGAACATGTATTCCTTGCCCGGCAGGATATGTCCGCACAGCAGGTTGATGCCCTCGTCGAACAGTACAAGGGTGTTATCGAAGCGAATGGCGGCAAGGTCGGGCGCGTAGAAAACTGGGGCCTCAAGTCCCTCACCTACCGTATCAAGAAGAACCGCAAGGCGCACTACGCCCTCATGGACATCGACGCTCCGGCGGCCGCCATTCATGAAATGGAACGCCAGATGCGCATCAACGAAGACGTTCTTCGTTACATGACCATCGCCGTCGAAGCCCACGAAGAAGGCCCGTCCGCGATGATGCAGAAGCGCGACCGCGACGACCGCCCGCGCCGTGAAGGCGACGACCGTGGCCCGCGCCGCGAATTCGGCGACCGTCCGCCGCGCCGTGACGGCGAATTCCAGCGCGCACCGCGCCCGGACCGCGCACCGCGCGAAGACCGCGTATAAGGAGAACTGACAATGGCTGATGTATCTTCCTCCCCGGCACGCCGTCCGTTCCACCGCCGCCGCAAGACCTGCCCGTTCTCGGGCGCCAATGCGCCGCGGATCGACTACAAGGACGTCCGTCTCCTGCAGCGCTACATTTCCGAGCGCGGCAAGATCGTCCCTTCGCGTATCACGGCCGTTTCCCAGAAGAAGCAGCGCGAACTGGCCCAGGCCATCAAGCGCGCCCGTTTCCTCGGCCTGCTGCCTTACGTGCTTGCCTAATTGATCTCGAAGCCTGCCGGCAAAACCGGCGGGCTTCATCCCTTCCGCGTTGGGCGCGGATCGGAACCCATGCCCAAGGTCGAGCGACTTCATCCGAAGCATGAACGACCTCAGGTGAAATCCCATGTTGGGGACGGACTTCAGGATCTGAATCCGGATCTTCCCCTAACTGCTTGAATAGCAGGACAGCGACGTGAAACAGGTGAATGCGAAATTGCTGCTGACCGGCATTCTTGCCGGAATTACCGCTGCCCTCCTAGTGCTGGGCGCGAACGCGCAGCCGTCTTTTTCATCCATCCTCTACGCGGCCTCCGCCCTGCCTGTTCTGATCGTCGGCCTCGGTTGGGGCAATTTCGCAGCGATCGTCGCCATCGCGACCGCTGCCACCACCGGCGCCGTGACCGTCTCGCCGCTCTTTGCGCTCGCCATGGCGATCTTCACCCTTCTTCCTGCCGGCTGGCTCAGCCATCTCGCCAATCTGGCGCGGCCCGCCTCCGAACTCGGCGGCCCGGACAACCTGATGGCCTGGTATCCGCTCTCGGACATCTTGCTGCACCTCTGCGCGCTGGTCGCTCTCGCTGTCATCTTCCTCGGCGTGATGATCGGCTACGGCCAGGATCTGACCGACCAGATGATCGACATGCTCCTGACGTCGGTGCAGACCCAGGAACCGACCATGGCCCCGGATCCCGCCAGCATCGACCAGATCAAGCGGCTGATGGTTCTGATGCTCCCGATCGTCCAGGGCGGCATGTGGGTCATGATGCTGTTCGCCGCCTATTACATCGCCGTGCGTATCGTCAGCCAGTCGGGTCATGCGCTGCGCCCGCGCGAGGACATTCCTTCGGCGCTGAGAATGAACCGCAACGCGCTCTTCGTCTTTCTCGCCGGTATCCTTGCCTGCTTCGTCGGCGGCGTGCCGGCAATGGTGGGCGCGACTATCTGCGGCACCTTCGGCGCGGGGTTCCTGCTCTCGGGCTTCGCTTCGCTTCACTTGCGCTCACGTGGCAAGGACTGGCGCCTGCCGGTGCTCGTGCTGGCCTATCTTTCCGCAATCATGATATTGCCTGCCTTCTTCATTCTCATCCTCGGACTGGCCGATACAAGGCGTACCGTGGCACTTACGCCGGCCGCGAAGGCCGACACCTCCAAAGACGACAACCCCTGAACTTGAAGACTGAAAGGAAACGAAAATGGACGTTATTCTGCTTGAACGCATCGCCAAGCTCGGCCAGATGGGCGAAACCGTAAAGGTTCGCGATGGCTTCGCCCGCAACTACCTGCTGCCGCTCGGCAAGGCGCTGCGTGCCAACGCCGCCAACAAGGCTCGCTTCGAAGCCGAGCGTGCGACGCTCGAAGCCCGCAACCTCGAGCGCAAGTCCGAGGCTCAGAAGGTTGCCGACGTTCTCGGCGGCAAGAGCTTCATCGTCGTCCGTTCGGCTGGCGAAACCGGCCAGCTCTACGGTTCGGTTGCCGCTCGCGACGTCGTCGATATCCTGGGCGCTGAAGGCTTCGTCATCGGCCGCAACCAGGTCGAGCTGAACACCCCGATCAAGACCATCGGCCTGCACAACGTCACGCTGCACCTGCATGCCGAGGTCGAGATCGCGATCGAACTCAACGTTGCACGTTCGGCTGAAGAAGCCGAGCGCCAGGCCAAGGGCGAAAGCCTGACGTCTGCTGACGCCATCTACGGCGTCGACGAAGACGCGCTTCGTCCGGAAGACTTCTTCGATCCGGATGCCGACCGCGACGGCGACGAGGAATAAGCCTTCCCGCACGGGGAAAAGAAGACGCCCGGATCCGATCGATCCGGGCGTTTTCGTTTGGGGTGGGATAAAATACGCCCAACCGATTCGCGACTGTCACAGTCAACCGAATTTCTTGAAAATCGCGATCTATTTGGATTATCGCGTTCAAAGCCTGTGAATCACTGTGGGTATGCGTTCCAAGGATACAAGGATCGCGCAATGGCCAGAAGCCTGAGCTATGGTGCCGTTCAGGCCTGAAATAGAATGACGGATAGAACCAGATGAACGACGCTGTGCGCAAGATCGCTCCCCACCAGCCGGCCGAGCCGCAATATCGGGAGGCGCCGAACAACATCGAAGCCGAACAGGCCCTGCTGGGCGCCATTCTGGTCAACAATGACGCCTACTACCGCGTTTCGGACTTTCTGAAGCCGATACATCTCTACGAACCGCTGCACCGCAAGATTTTCGAGGTCGCCTCCGAGATCATCCGGATGGGCAAGACCGCCAATCCGGTGACCATCAAGACCTTCCTGCCCGCGGACGAAAAGGTCGGCGACCTGACGGTTGCACAGTATCTCGCCCGCCTCGCCTCGGAAGCGGTCACGATCATCAACGCGGAAGACTATGGCCGTGCGATCTATGATCTGGCGCTGCGCCGGGCGCTGATCACAATTGGCGAGGATGTCGTCAACATCGCCTACGATGCGCCGCTCGACATGCCGCCGCAGGCGCAGATCGAGGATACGGAGCGCCGCCTCTTCGAGCTTGCCGAAAACGGCCGCTACGACGGCGGCTTCCAGTCGTTCAACGACGCCGTGGCGCTCGCGATCGACATGGCGGGCGCCGCCTTCGAGCGCGACGGCCACCTCTCCGGCATCTCGACAGGTATCATGTCGCTGGACAGCAAGATGGGCGGATTGCAACGCTCCGACTTGATCGTGCTCGCCGGACGTCCGGGCATGGGCAAGACCTCGCTTGCCACCAACATCGCCTACAACATCGCCGCCGCCTACGAGCCGGAAGTCCAGCCGGATGGCTCGTTCAAGGCGAAGAACGGCGGCGTTGTCGGCTTCTATTCGCTCGAAATGTCGTCCGAACAGCTCGCCACCCGTATCATCTCGGAGCAGACCGAGGTCTCCTCCTCGAAGATCCGCCGCGGCGACATCACGGAAGCCGATTTCGAGAAACTCGTCGCCTGCAGCCAGATGATGCAGAAGGTGCCGCTCTATATCGACCAGACGGGTGGTATATCCATCGCCCAGCTATCGGCCCGCGCCCGCCGCCTCAAGCGGCAGCGCGGCCTCGACTGCCTGGTGGTCGACTACGTTCAGCTGATGACCGGGTCGGGAAAATCCGGCGAAAACCGCGTGCAGGAAATCACGCAGATCACCACGGGCCTGAAGGCGCTCGGCAAGGAATTGAACGTGCCGATCATCGCGCTTTCCCAGCTTTCCCGTGCGGTGGAAAGCCGCGAAGACAAGCGCCCCCAGCTCTCCGACCTTCGTGAATCGGGCTCCATCGAGCAGGACGCCGACGTGGTGCTCTTCGTGTTCCGCGAGGAATATTATGTGAAGAACATGGAACCCCGCGATCCCGCCGATCCGAAATATGCCGAATGGGAAGCCCTGTTCGACAAGGTCAAGGGCACGGCGGACGTCATCATCGCCAAGCAGCGCCACGGACCGACCGGCACGGTCAAACTGGCATTCCAGGCCGAATACACCCGCTTCGCCGACCTCGCCGACCCGAGCTTCACGCAATACGAGGAGCCCTGACGCAGACAGTCCGGCGCGGCGACGCGCTCCTGCCCAGCTCCTCGGCGTCTCAGCAAAGCGTCAGGCTGAAGCGGGCCTTGGCTTGCCAGACGCCACCCTCGCGCTCGTAGAACCGGATCGCGTCCCGGTTCCAGTCCGGTGTCTGCCATTCGAGACGATCCGCGCCGCATGCGCGTGCCTCATCGACGACGTGCGCGAATAGCCTGGTACCCGTTCCCTTGCCGCGACCGGATGCGCGGACGAACAGGCAATCGAGATGAGCAAAGCGGCGGGCCCGCCACAGCGAGTGATCGAAGGTCAGGGCAGCATATCCCTGCAAGCGATCGCCTTGCGCGACGAAGAGGCGAACGGGAACATGCCTCTCGGTCAGCAGCCGCAGAAGCTCCTCTCTCGTGATTGCGGCCGTCGTCCGCTCATAGGCGGCGTGTTCCCGGATCAGTTCGAGGAGGTCGTCAGCGTGCTGCTCCGCCGCCTCACCCACGACGGGCATCACGGCGCCTCTGCGGCCGCGAGTTCAAAGCCCTCGTCCAGCCAGCCGGTTATGCCGCCGGCCATGATCTTCACCGGGCGACCGAGACCGGCAAGCCGCAGTGCGCCGCGGGCGGCGCCGTTGCAGTGGGGTCCGGCGCAATAGGTGACGAAGATCGTATCTTCCGGCCACTCCGACATACGGTTGGCGGTGATCTTCCCATGCGGCAGCCCGACCGCCCCCGGAATGTGCCCCTTCGCATAGAGGGCGGGGCTACGAACGTCGAGCAACACGAAGTCCGCGCCTCTCGCCAAGGCATCGTGAACGTCCCAGCAATCGGTTTCAAAGGAAAATTCGGCGGAAAAGTGCTCGTGGGCAATGTTGCTCGGAGCGGGTTTCACGGCAGTCACGGTAGAGGTCATCACTTATCTCCTTTCGACGCGGCAAACATCGAACGAAACGCTGGCGTTGCAAATTGGCCGGAATGACAATAAGCGTATAAATCATGACAAACCCCGCCCCGACAGCCGGCCCTCTCGTCGTCGCTCTCGTCTACGACGGCATGTGCACATTCGAATTCGGCATCGTGACCGAAATCTTCGGTCTCAGCCGCCCGGAGATGGGACCGGGCTGGTACCGCTTCGCCACCTGTGCGGTCGACGAGGGGCCGATGCGAGCCCATGGTGGCCTGATCGTGATGGCAGATGGCAACACCGATCGCCTCGACGAGGCCGAAATCATCATCGTGCCCGGCTGGCGTGGTGTCGACATGCCGGTGCCGGACGGGCTGCTTCAGCGACTGCGGGCGGCCCATGCCCGCGGCGCGCGGCTGGTTTCACTCTGTTCCGGCGCCTTCGTGCTCGCGGCGACCGGTCTTCTAGACAAGGGGGTCGCCACAACGCACTGGCGCTATGCGGAGGCCCTGCGCCGGCAGCACCCGGGCCTCGTGGTCGACGAGACCTCCCTTTACAGGTCGCATGACGGGATATTTACGGCGGCCGGCAGTGCCGCCGGCATCGACCTCCTGATCGAGATCATCCGGCACGACTTCGGTCCCGCGGCCGCCAATTCGGTCGCCCGACGGCTGGTGATGCCCGCTCATCGTTCCGGCGGACAGGCACAATTCCTCGAACGGCCGGTCGCACTCCGTGAAGGCGCGGAGATCGCGCCGCTGCTCGACGCCATCCGCGACGACCTCGCCCGCGACTGGACCATCGCCGAAATGGCCCGCCTCTGCCGCATGAGCGATCGCACCTTCCAGCGCCGCTTTTGCGACGCCACCGGCATGACGCCGGGCGAATGGCTGGTGACCGAACGCGTGACGCTGGCAAAGCAGTTGCTCTGCCGTGGTGTGGCCCGGATGGAGGAGATTGCCGTCGCCGCCGGCTTCGGTTCCGCTCACACGCTCCGACACCACTTCCGCCGGAAGCTCGGGATCAGCCCCACGGAGTTCCGCGCCCGATTCATCGCCGAGGGGCTGGAGCGCGACGTGGCCTGACGGCCTCAGAGCCCCATCGCCCGCAACGCCGCCACGGCCGCGACGCCCAGGGTGGTTGCTGCGAGCAACGGCAGGCGGAGCGCCGCAAGGGCGGTGACGGCCGCGGCGGCCGTTTCCGCCGGTCCGGTGGCGAGCGCCGTGGGTGCGACAACCGCCATCAGCACCGCAGGCGGGATCGCCTCCATCGCCCGTTTCTGCCACCGGTCGAGCGTCAGGAAGCCGAACAGGATAAGCCCGCCGATGCGGGTTGCTGCGGTTGCGAGCGCCATCGCGAGGATCGCGAGAAGGGTCTGCGGATCGAGCGTCATGCCGTGACCTCTTGGCCGTCGGGCATGAGGACGGCCGCCGCGACGCCGGCCAGCGCGCCGGCGAGGATATACCAGACGCCCGGCACAGCCGCATGCACCAGCACGGCCGAGAGCCCGCTTGCGACGAGCACCAGTCCGGTACGCGCACCCCTCCAGAAATTCATGACCAGCACGATGAAGACGGCGCAGAAAACAAAATCAAGCCCAGTGACGGCCGGATCGCCGAGGAAGGCGCCGGCGAGCGAACCGGCAAGGGCCGACATCACCCAGGCGAAGTAGAACGGAATGACGGCGCCGGCGTACCAGAGCGGGGTGAGTCTCACGTTCGCCGCATGGGTTTCGGCGACCGCCCAGCCTTCGTCGGTCAGGAAGAGCACGGAGAGGTATTTCCTCCAGCCGGGGAAATGCCCGAGTTTCGGCGCCAGCGACGCGCTCATCAGCACGTGTCGGATGTTGACCAGGAAGGCGGAGACGCCGAGTGCCGCCCAGCTCGCCGGATGCGTCCAGATGTCCATGGCGACGAACTGCGAGCCGCCAGCGAAGACCAGCGCGCTCATCAGCGTCGCTTCGAGTGGCGAAAGGCCGTTGCCCGCCGCGGCTGCCCCGAAGACGAGGCCGATCGGGATCACGGCTGTAATCAGCGGCGCCATGCGGCGCATGGCGGAGAAGACTTCGGCGGCGCGGCCGCCACGATGGTTCGGCATATCGGGCATCCTGTTGTCGATAAGACGTCTCTCATACGCAGGCAGGACGCAGGGGTCTTGAAGGAAAGTGATCAGCCCTTGCGGAACTGGCCGGGCGTGACGCCGGTGCGCGCCTTGAAATGGCGGCTGAAATGCGCCTGGTCGGCGAAGCCGCAATCGAGCGCGACATCGGCGATAGGCCGCCCGATCCGCAACAGGGTGCGTGCCTGCCGCACCCTTATGTCGGTCAGGAAAGCATGCGGGGTGATGTGGAATTCCTTGCGAAAGGCGCGGATCAGGTGCGCGCGCGACAGGCCGGCGGTTGCCGCAAGTTCATCGAGGCCGACGTCTTTCGCGAAATTCTCCGAGAGATGGTCGCGCACCCGCCAGACGGCGCTGCGTTCCCGGGTGTCGATGGGTGAGATACGCCGGCTGCCGTGGCGGATGAAGATCGCCGCGAGCACCGAGAACATGCTCTCCTCGGCCTCGAGCGCGCCGACATTGTCTTCCAGCGCCCGGTGCGCCCGGTGGAAGGCCTGCGCCAACTCCGGGTCGAGCGGCGTGCCGCGGGCGAAAGCGGGCGTCCCGTGGCAGGCCTTGCCGGTGACGTCTTCCAAGACATCGCGATAGAACGTCTCACCCGGGTAGATCATGCGGTAGCGATAGCCTTCGGCGCCGGGCGCGCCGTCATGCACGACTTCCGGATTGATGAGGTAGAGATGGCCGGGGCCGGTTTCCTCGCGGCTGCCGCGGATCCGCGCAATCTGGCTGCCGCTCTCGATCGCTCCGATCGAGAAGGTGTCGTGGGCGTGCGGCGCGTATTCGTGGGTGCGGAAGGTGGCGCTCAGGCACTCCATGCCGGCGAACCGACCGTCGCGCCAGAAATTGGTGCGTTCGGCCCCGGTCAGCGGCATGCCGCTCGCCGCCTCTGTCTGCGAAACGTTGTGCATCGCAAAATATTACCGCACTCGACCATTCCAGTCTTGAACAAAAGTGATAGGGTCGGGCCGTCGCCGGGTCGCCTCTCCGACCCTTCCGCTTCTCCCCATACGATGCATAGTGCCAGATGACCGCTCTCACCGAAATCCCGGAACTTCCCGAAGACTTTCTCAATGCGCCGCTACGACTCACCGTCGATCTCGGCGCGCTTGCCGACAACTGGCGTGACATGGCGCGACGCTCAGGCAGCGCACGAACGGCTGCGGTCGTAAAGGCCGACGCCTATGGGATGGGGATCGAGGATGCCGGCTCGACATTCTATGAGGCCGGCGCGCGCGACTTCTTCGTTGCCGTTCCGGCAGAGGGCGCGACTCTTCGCGCCTATGCACCCGATGCCCGCATCTTCGTTCTCTCCGGCATGTGGCCAGGCATGGAGGAGACCTTCTTCGAAAACGATCTGGTGCCCGTCATAGCGTCGGAGGAACAGCTTGCCTTCTGGATGTCGACGGTAGCCGAGCGTGGGGAACATCCTTGCGCGCTGCATGTCGATACCGGTTTCAACCGTCTCGGACTTCCACTCGAGGACGCCTTGGCACTTGCCCATGACGTGTCGCGCCCGGCCACCTTCTCACCGGTTCTTGTTCTCAGTCATCTGGCCTGCGGCGACGATCCCGCCTCGCCGATGAACCGGCGGCAACTCGAGTCATTCCGCAAGGTTAGCGCCGCATTCGAAGGCATTGATTCAAGCCTTTCAGCTTCCGCTGGAACTTTCCTCGGGCCGGAGTATCATTTCGACCTGACCCGTCCAGGTATCGCCCTTTATGGCGGTGAAGCCATCTCGGGCGTCGCCAATCCCATGCGCCCCGTCGCCAAAGCCGAGGCCCGCATCCTGCAGATCCGCGAAGCGAAAGCCGGTCAGACGGTCAGCTACGGCGGCACCCAGACGCTTGTCCGTGACAGCCGGCTGGCGATCGTCGCCGCCGGCTATGCCGACGGTTATCTCCGCAGCCTTTCTGGGACCGGCGTCCCACTTCGCCAGACCGGGCTTTCAGGCGCCTGCGGGTACATTGCCGGCCACCGCGTCCCCGTAGTGGGACGCATCACCATGGATTTGACCATCTTCGACGTCACCGATGTTCCGGCTGGCTCAATCGCGGCGGGCGACTATGTCGAGCTTTTCGGACCGAACATGCCGTTCGACGACGTGGCGCGGGCGGGCGGCACGATCGGCTACGAACTCTTGACCAGCATGGGGTTGCGCTACGAGCGGCACTATACCGGCATAGCCGACTAGGCGCAGGCGACAGACTTCGACGCAATGCCGCTTGCAATACTGGCCTCAATGCCCGTATGTCAGTCGGATGATTCTGCATTTGTTCCGTTTTGGCGGGACTGATCCGAGATTGCCTGCGGAAACGACGAGCGAATGGCGAAAGCAAGGACCCAATTCATCTGCCAGAACTGCGGCACGGTGCACAGCCGCTGGGCCGGAAAATGCGACGGCTGCGGCGAATGGAACACCATCGTCGAAGAGGACCCGATGGGGGGAATCGGCTCAGGGCCAGGCAAAGTGCCGAAGAAGGGCCGCCCCGTCACGCTCACCTCGCTTTCTGGCGAGATCGAGGAAGCGCCGCGCATTCCGACCGGCATGGGCGAACTGGATCGCGCGACTGGCGGCGGCTTTGTGCGCGGATCGGCTGTCCTGATCGGCGGCGATCCCGGCATCGGCAAGTCGACGCTTCTGATGCAGGCGGCAGCCGCCCTTTCGCGGCGCGGCCACCGCGTCATCTATGTCTCGGGCGAAGAGGCCGTCGCCCAGGTGCGGCTGCGCGCCCAGCGCCTGCACGCCGCCGAGACAGAGGTCTTGCTGGCGGCTGAAACCAATGTCGAGGACATCCTGGCGACTATTTCCGAAGGCAAGCGCCCTGATCTCGTCATTATCGATTCCATACAGACGCTCTGGAGCGACACGGCCGATTCGGCGCCGGGTACCGTTACCCAGGTCAGAACCGGCGTGCAGGCGATGATCAGGTTCGCCAAGCAGACCGGCGCGACCATGGTTCTGGTCGGCCACGTGACCAAGGACGGACAGATCGCCGGTCCGCGTGTCGTCGAGCATATGGTCGATGCCGTTCTCTATTTCGAGGGCGACCGTGGTCATCACTATCGCATCTTGAGAACGGTGAAGAACCGCTTCGGTCCCACCGACGAAATCGGCGTGTTCGAAATGTCGGACAGAGGGCTTCGCGAAGTCGCCAACCCTTCAGAGCTTTTCCTCGGCGAGCGCAATGAAAAGGCGCCGGGGGCCGCGGTTTTCGCCGGCATGGAAGGCACGCGTCCGGTCCTCGTCGAGGTTCAGGCGCTCGTCGCGCCGACATCCCTCGGTACGCCGCGCCGCGCCGTCGTCGGCTGGGATTCCGCCCGCCTTTCGATGATCCTCGCGGTGCTCGAAGCGCATTGCGGCGTGCGGCTCGGCAGCCACGACGTCTATCTCAATGTCGCGGGCGGCTACCGGATCACGGAACCCGCAGCGGACATGGCGGTCGCATCCGCCCTTGTTTCATCGCTTGCCGGTCTTGCCCTTCCCGCAGATTGCGTCTATTTCGGCGAAGTCAGCCTGTCGGGTGCCGTCCGGCCGGTTGCCCATACGGCCCAGCGGCTGAAGGAAGCGGAGAAGCTCGGGTTTTCGAGCGCCGTGCTGCCTTCTGCCTCATCCGATCTGCCAAAGGGATCGGCGGGACGATGGAGCGAAGTCGAAAGCCTGCCGGATCTGGTTGCGCGCATCGCGGGGTCCCGGTTGAAGGCCAGACAGGAAGCGGATGGCGACTGATCCTTTTATATCCGGATAAGGCGGTATATGGAGGGTCACCCGGTCGTCGCGGTGACAATATCATGCGGGCATTAGGCCGGCAGTCTTGGAGTTGAGATAGATGCCTATTACGATTTTTGACGGTATTGTCATTGGTGTCGTACTTTTTTCCGCCGTCCTCGCCATGGTTCGCGGCTTTTCCCGCGAAGTGCTCTCGATTGCAAGCTGGGTCGGCGCGGTTGCCGCCGCCTACTATCTGCATCCGTACATCCTGCCCTATATCAAGAACTACACGACCGATGACCGCATCGCGCTCGCGGGTGCGGCCGGCATCATCTTCCTCATAGCGCTGATCGTCATCTCCTTCATCACCTCGCGGATCGCCGATTTCATCATCGACAGCCGCATCGGCGCGCTGGACCGCACGCTCGGCTTTCTTTTCGGCGCAGCGCGCGGCATTCTGTTGCTGGTCGTGGCGGTAGCGTTCTGGAACTGGCTGATCGACGTCAAGCATCGCCCCGAATGGGTGAACAACGCAAAATCGAAGCCGTTCCTCGATGCTCTCGTCCTGAAATTGGAAGCCGTGCTCCCGGAAGACATCGAGCCGCAGATCCGTGCCCGCATTCTTGGCAAGGAGCAGGCGGACGGCGAGGCTCCGGCCGAGCAGGCGCCTACCGACCTGGCGCCGCCCGCGCAGGTGCCGGCCGAGAACGCGCCGGCTGCAAACAACTGACGGCCCGCGGCGAGAGCCGCGCGCCGGTCAAGGGACCATCGGGCATGCCGGAGCGGGATAGACCGGCAGACGCTACGAAAACCGTGTATCCTGTATTTCTTGTCCCTTATCGAACAAAGGCCTGCTTCCATGAACCAGTCTGATTTCTCCTCTTTCGAAGATGGCATCGACGGCGACACCCTGCATGAGGAATGCGGGGTGTTCGGGATTCTGGGGCATCCGGACGCCGCCGCGCTGACGGCTCTCGGCCTGCATGCGCTCCAGCACCGGGGACAGGAAGCGGCAGGCATCGTTTCCTTCGACGGCAAGCAGTTCCACACCGAAAAGCACATGGGACTGGTTGGCGATCACTATACCGATCCGGCCACGCTCGCGAAACTTCCGGGCACGGTCGCTATCGGCCATACTCGTTATTCCACGACAGGCGAGGTGGCGCTTCGCAATGTGCAGCCGCTCTTTGCCGAGCTGGAAGAAGGCGGCATCGCGATTGCGCACAACGGCAACTTCACGAACGGGCTGACGCTGCGGCGCCAGATCATCGCCACCGGCGCCATCTGCCAGTCGACCTCTGACACCGAGGTCGTCCTGCACCTGATAGCCCGCTCGCGCCACGCGTCCACGGCCGACCGCTTCATCGATGCCATCCGCCAGATGGAAGGCGGCTACTCCATGCTCGCCATGACCCGTACCAAACTGATCGCGGCGCGCGACCCTATCGGCATTCGTCCGCTCGTCATGGGCGAACTCGACGGCAAGCCGATCTTCTGCTCGGAAACCTGCGCGCTCGATATCATCGGCGCCAAGTTCATCCGCGACGTGGAAAACGGCGAAGTCATCATCTGCGAACTCCAGCCGGACGGTTCCATCACCATCGACGCCCGCAAGCCGGCCAAGTCGCAGCCGGAACGGCTCTGCCTCTTCGAATACGTCTATTTTGCCCGGCCGGATTCGGTCGTGGGCGGCCGCAACGTCTATATGACCCGCAAGAACATGGGCCAGAACCTCGCCAAGGAATCCCCGGTCGAAGCCGACGTGGTTGTGCCGGTTCCCGATGGCGGCACGCCGGCGGCGATCGGCTACGCCCAAGAGAGCGGCATTCCGTTCGAACTGGGCATCATCCGCAACCACTATGTCGGCCGCACCTTCATCGAGCCGACGCAGCAGATCCGTGCCTTCGGCGTCAAGCTCAAGCATTCCGCCAACCGGGCGATGATCGAGGGCAAGCGCGTCGTGCTGGTCGACGACAGTATCGTGCGCGGCACGACGTCGCTCAAGATCGTGCAGATGATCCGCGATGCGGGCGCGACCGAGGTGCATGTCCGCGTCGCCAGCCCGATGATCTTTTTCCCCGACTTCTACGGCATCGACACGCCTGACGCCGACAAGTTGCTCGCCAACCAGTACGCCGACGTCGATGCGATGGCGAAGTTTATCGGTGCAGATTCGCTGGCCTTCCTGTCGATCGACGGCCTCTATCGCGCTGTCGGCGGCACTGGACGCGACAACGACAAGCCGCAGTTCACCGACCACTATTTCACCGGCGACTACCCGACCCGCCTCCTCGACAAGGAAGGCGAAAAGATGGGTCGCAAGATCTCGATGATGGCCAGCAACGGCTGAGTGGCCAGGAAGTCAGGACATTTCATGACCGTCAATCTCAAGGACCGTATCGCGCTCGTCACGGGCGCCTCGCGCGGTATCGGATATTTCACCGCGCTGGAGCTTGCGAAAGCGGGCGCTCATGTAATCGCTTGCGCCCGGACCGTCGGCGGGCTGGAAGAGCTGGACGACGAGATCAAGGCGGTCGGCGGGTCTGCGACGCTGGTGCCATTCGACCTTGCCGACATGAAGGCGATCGACGCGCTCGGCGGCTCGATTTTCGAGCGCTGGGGCAAGCTTGACATTCTCGTCGCCAATGCGGGCATTCTCGGCGTCATCGCGCCGATCGGCCATGTCGAGGCCAAGGTGTTCGAGCGGGTGATGAACATCAACGTCACCGCCACCTGGCGGCTGATCCGTTCGGTCGAGCCGCTGCTCGTCAAGTCCGACCAGGGCCGCGCGCTCATCATGTCCTCGGCAGCCGCCCACAAATGCCGGCCGTTCTGGGGGCCCTATTCTGCTTCCAAGGCCGCTGTCGAGGCGCTTGCCCGCACCTGGGCCGGCGAGACGCAACGCCTGCCGCTGCGCGTTCTCTCCGTCGACCCGGGAGCGACCCGCACCGCCATGCGCGCACAGGCCATGCCAGGCGAGGATCCGAGCACCCTGCCCCATCCGTCGGAAGTGGCCGCCAAGCTGCTGCCACTCTGCGGCCCGGACCAGACCGAAACCGGCAAGCTCTTTATCGTGCGAGAGAACAGGATCGTCGACTACCGGATGCCGGAGTGACCGCTGAGGTCACTTCTCCCCCAAGGGCGGAAACAGATCGGAAAAGCCGGTCTCCGACGGGCATAGCGCATTGAGATCGACGGGCCCCTGAATGCCATCCAGGGTACCGTTGTCGGCGAATTGCCAGATCGACCAGCGGCTGCAATCTTCCTGGCGGGGCTCCCGGGAGATACTGCGCAGCCACAGATAGTGATCGGGAAAGCGCCATTCATTACCTTTCAGATAACGGTCGAAAAATTCCTGCGTCACGTAGAAAATAGGTTTTTCCGGAAACCCGCTCCTGAGTTCCGTCACGAACGCGTTGACCTCGGACGCGAGCTCTTCGAGCGTCGGCACCTTGTCACAGTTACCGTGGAATTCGATATCGACCGCGATCGGCAGTGTCCCGGGCTCCCGTGGAACCGTCGCCAGCACGTTCCGAGCCTGTTCCTTGCCGGCCCGGCAAAAGGTAAAGAAGTGATAGGCCCCTCTCACGATGCCGGCCTCCCCCGCGCGTAACCAATTCTCGGCGAATCTCCTGTCGCGAAAGTCCCCGCCCTCGGTGGCCTTGATGATGGCGAAGCGAACCGTCGGCTGCGCGGCCAGCTTATGCCAGTCGATGTCGCCCTGGTGATGGCTGACGTCGATGCCCTGGATCGGGAAGTCTTCAAGCGATGGAGAACGAAAGGGACCCATTTCCAATCTGTATAGAATAAGGGCCGCACATGCAGCGGCCAATGTCACCGAACCGACGATGGTCGCCTTGACCACACCGCGCATAGCCGCGTTCCTCCTGGCTTTTCCATGACCGGCACCGGATCTTAGCGTCGGAGCGCCACGCGGAGAAGACATCTGCCACCGGGCGAAACCAGCCCGTTTTCAGCCACGTCTTGTGGCCCGCGACGAGCGCCTGGAGGCCTCGGCCTCATTCGCGGCAGCGGGTGTCGCCTGCTCCTGCGTGAGCAGGTCACGCAGTGACTGGCCCGGCCGATGGATGCGCACAGTGTTTCGACCATCGGCCTTGGCCTGGTAGAGAGCGACGTCGGCGGCCGCGAGCAGCGGATCGAGGCTCGGCGTCACGTCGTCGGTTGCTGCGACCCCGATGCTGACGGCGACAGGAACGAACTGCCCGTCGATCGTCGCATGCAGGCGTCCAACGGCACGGCGCATGGTCTCGGCGATGTCTGCGGCATGGGCGATGCCGACGTTGGGGATGAGGCAGGCGAACTCCTCGCCGCCGATGCGGGCAAGAAGCCAGTCGGACTGCATCCGGCCTTCCAGCATAGAGGAAAATTCCCTCAACACCCTGTCACCGCCAGCATGGCCGTGCGTGTCGTTGATCTGCTTGAAATGGTCGATGTCGAATAGCAGCAGCGCGCATGGACCGGCCTCCCGTTTCAGCAGTGCCTCGGCCTGCTCGACGAAGGAGCGGCGATTGCGCAGATTGGTCAGAGGATCGCGTTCCGCAACGAGTCGGCTCGCGCGCTCGTCGCGTTCCAGCGCGAGGATCAAGAGGGTGATGATCGACAGCATGACCAGCAAGGTCTGCAGCAGGGATGCCAGCACGAACCAGTCCGCATATTCGCCCGGGGCCTTGTAGGGCGGATCGAGCAGCAGCGAGCCCAGGAGAACGGAGTACCAGACGGCACCGCGGGCGCAATGCACCCCCGCCGCCAGCTTGCGCGACGGTAGCGGTTCACGATGCCGGCCGAGCCAGATCTCGCGCCCGCCGAGCACCGAGTAGGTGCCCATGATCAGGGCGATGGACGCTGTGCGGAACATGATCGAGGTGTGGAAGACCGGCGTAAGGTAGAGCGCAAACCAGATCAGCGTGCCAGCGGAAGCGCTCAGATAATTTGGGCGCTTGCCATCAAACACGGCGATCGCCTGCCAGAACAGGCCCAGCGCCAGGGCGCCTGCGCCCAGCGCTACCCCAGAGGACATCCAGAAGGGCAGGATGGGCCGCAAGGCATGCATTATCGTCCCGAGAAACCCGATCGCCGCCGCGAAGGTCAGGATACCGAGAAGCACGCTCTGCCGACGCCGGCGCCACAGGTTTCCGATCAGCAGGGCCGAGATAAAAGTCGAACATGCATGGATCACCATGATGGTCGGGAGATGCAGGAGATCGTTCATACCGAAGAAAGCGTCCGCTGGATGAGACCTTGAAGCTCCGATCCTACAGGACGCCTCATTGAGAAAACCTTACGGAACGGCAGCAAGGTACAGCATCGTCCGGACGGCGTCCTCCGTCGCCCTGCCGTGCAGGCGCTTGTCGCGAGCCCCGCCCTCGCCGACAGCCATGTGGCGCTCAGCACGACCGCGAGCAGCAGTACCGGAGACATCAGCTTCGATGATTTCGCGATGGTGTTCGAGACGTCCGATGCACCGGCCAGCAACGACAGCATGTGCGCCCTCTACACCTACACCTGTCCCTGATTTTGGCGCGCGACGGCCGGGCGGTACCCCTTGACCAATCCTGGCCGTCGCGCCATAACACGCCCCATGAAAACGACGATCTGCATTTGCGGGATTATTATTCGCTAGCGCAAGCGCTGGCCCGGCCGTTTTCGTCTCCTGAACAGTCCCAGATGACAAACGACCCGGCCTAGCCGGCAGTTTGACTTTGGGAGATATTGCATGGCCACGGGCCTCAAGCTTTACAATACACTGACGCGCGAAAAGGCCGTTTTCGAGCCGATCGACCCGGCGAACGTGCGCATGTATGTCTGCGGACCGACCGTCTACGACTTCGCCCATATCGGCAATGCGCGCCCGGTGATCGTCTTCGACGTCCTCTACCGGCTGTTGCGCCATGTTTACGGCGAAAGCCACGTCACCTATGTGCGCAACATCACCGACGTGGACGACAAGATCAACGCCCGGGCACTGCGGGACTTCGGCGCGAGGATCGCCGATGGCTCGATGACGCTGAACGACGCCATCCGCGCCGTGACGGAAAAGACCGAGAGCCAGTTTCACGCCGACGTCGCGGCGCTCGGATGTATGAACCCGACCGTCGAGCCGCGGGCCACCGACAATATCGCCCAGATGGCCGCCATCATCCAGCGCCTGCTGGACCAGGGCCATGCCTATGTAGCAACGGGTTCCGGAGGGCGCGAAGTGCTGTTTGCGACCGCCTCCATGGCAGATTACGGCCGGCTGTCGCGCCGCAAGCTCGAAGACCAGCAGGCCGGTGCGCGCATCGCCGTTGAAGCCCATAAGATGAACCCCGGCGACTTCGTTCTCTGGAAGCAGTCGGCGGACACCGAACCCGGCTGGAGCGCCAGTTTCGCCTTTGAGGGAAGGACGATCGCGATCCACGGCCGTCCCGGCTGGCATATCGAATGCTCGGCCATGTCGGATCGCTATCTGTGGGAGGAAATCAAGGACCAGCTCTCGCCGAAAGCCAAGGCCAGGCCACACCAGTTCGACATCCATGGCGGCGGGCTCGATCTGATCTTTCCCCACCACGAAAACGAGATCGCCCAATCCTGCTGCGCCTTCGACACCGACATCATGGCCAATATCTGGATGCACAACGGCTTCCTGCAGGTCGAAGGCCGCAAGATGTCGAAGTCGGAGGGCAATTTCGTCACCATCCACGAGCTGCTGGAGACGGACAAGTTCGGCGGCCGCAAATGGCCGGGCGAAGTCTTGAGGCTTGCCATGCTGATGACGCATTATCGCGAGCCGATCGATTTTTCGGTTTCAAAGTTGGTCGAGGCGTCCAATACGATAGCGAAGTGGAAGTCCGCGGTAGAAGCTCTGCCGCCCTCGGAGACAGCGGTTGACCGTCAAGTTTTGGATGCTGTCTTGAGTGATTTGACCACTCCGTTGGCGATAAGGCGTCTATCTGCCTTGGCGAGCCAGGTCTTTGGTGCATTTCACGAAAGAGGCACCATGAGCGCCCAGCAAATCGAGGATGAAAGAAGGGATGCGTCTGCGAAACTACTGGGTTCGGCCATGCTCCTTGGATTTGATCTCTTGAAGAAAGATCAACTGAGCCCAGAGCTTTCCGCCGCCGTTCAGGCCCTCGTCGACATGCGTCTCGAAATGCTCAAATCCAAGAACTTTGCCGAAGCCGACAAGATCCGCGACGATCTTCTGGCTCAGGGCATCCAGCTCAAGGACGGCAAGGACCCCGTCACCGGCGAGCGGGTGACGACATGGGAGGTGAAGCGGTAATCATGTTGGCACTGGCGGCTGGCGATACCCCCCTCTGCCCTGCCGGGCATCTCCCCCACACGGGGGGAGATCGAGTCCCTGCGCCGTCGCTGGACCATCGCGGCCACATCATTCGTGGATATCGACGATCTAAATATCTGCGAACCCCGCCACGGATGGGACATGTCATTTGGATGGAGACTGCGACGGCCCGGTCGATCTCCCCCCGTGTGGGGGAGATGCCCGGCAGGGCAGAGGGGGGTGATACCCGCACCACCACGTTGACCCTTGAGCTGCCCATCCACCCCCATCAATCTCTACTGAAGTCGTCCTTTTCAGCGGAGGCCCGCGTGCCGCACACACCGATCCCACCACAACGAAGAGCGAATGCCCGACGCATGCGCAAGGCGATGACGGAAGCAGAGTTGAAGTTCTGGAACACGGTTAGAGCCCACCGACTAATGGACCTGAGCTTCCGCAGGCAGGTGCCGATTGCCGGGTTCATCGTTGACTTTGCGTGCCCATTGCATCGTCTGATCGTTGAGGTTGATGGCTCGCAGCATGGCAACGATGCGGATCAGAGTTACGATCAAGACCGTGCCGCCCGCCTTGAAGCCGATGGCTGGACGGTTCTTCGATTCTGGAACGATGATGTGTTGCGGGACATCGACGGCGTATGCCTGCATATTCTGACCGTGATCGGGAGAGCTGGACCATGACCTCAATCCATACCGGCGGCTGTCAGTGCGGCGCGATCCGGTTTCGCGTCACGGGCGAACTGAAGGACTCGTCGATCTGCCATTGCCGGATGTGTCAGAAGGCCTTCGGCGCCTATTACGCGCCGCTCGTTTCGACGCGCGGAGCCGATCTCGAATGGACGCGCGGGGAGCGTAAGACGTTCCGCTCGTCCAACTTCGCGCTTCGCGGTTTCTGCGCCGATTGCGGCACTCCGCTGACCTATGAAGCGCCGGACGGGATTGCGATCGCGGCGGGCGCCTTCGACGATCCGTCGGCCCTGCCCCCGGTCGTGCAGTTCGGGATCGAATGCAAGATCGACTTCGTCGACCGCTTGCACACATTACCCGGCCACCGCACGGAAGAAGACGCGGAGGAGGCCCCCTTCGTGCTCGACATCGTCTCCTACCAGCATCCCGACCGCGACACGGAGATCTGGCCCGAACAGGGAACCGAGGACAAGAGAAAATGAAGAACGGGAATCCGAATACAAAGATGCCGAAATGGCTGCTCTACGGGCTGATAGGCAAGGGAATACTGGTCGTTCTGATCATCGCCGGTGTCGTCGCTTATGTGATGTTGCGCTAGGAGAAGCGGATGGACGAAGTATTCACCGGCGGATGCCAGTGCGGCGCGGTGCGTTACCGGATCACCGGCAAGCTCGGCTATCCGCATCTGTGTCATTGCCGCATGTGCCAGAAGGCCGGCGGCAACTTCTTCATGGCGCTTGCCGGAACCCGAGACGAGAACTTCGAGATCACCCGCGGCGAGCCGAGCTGGTTTTCCTCGTCCGATCCGTGCCGCCGGGGTTTCTGCGAGAACTGCGGCACTCCGCTTTTCTTCAAGACCGTCGATTCACCCTATGTCAGCGTCACCATCGGCAGTCTGGACAATCCCGAAGCGACAACGCCCGTGTCGCAGGACGGTGTGGAGGCGCGTATTTCCTATTTCGACAAGCTCTTCGCACTACCACGAAAAGCAACAGACCGTTCGGACCTGCCGGACGGCAACCGGCGCATTGCCCATAGCAACCACCAGCATCCCGATCACGACACCGAAACATGGCCTCCCGAGGATATCTCCCATGACGAATGAATTGCGCAGTTTCTATCCCGAGATCGAACCCTACGAGACCGGTATGCTCGATGTCGGCGACGGCCACAGCGTCTACTGGGAGCGCGTCGGCACCAAGGGCGCCAAGCCGGCGGTCTTCCTGCATGGCGGCCCTGGCGGGGCGATCAGCCCGACGCAGCGGCGCCTCTTCGATCCGGCGCTCTACGACGTGATCCTCTTCGACCAGCGCGGCTGCGGGAAATCGATCCCGAACGCCTCGATTGAAGCCAATACCACCTGGCATCTCGTCGCCGACATCGAGCGGCTGCGCGAAATGATGGGCGTCGAAAAATGGCTCGTCTTCGGCGGCTCCTGGGGCTCGACGCTGGCGCTCGCCTATGCAGAGACGCACCCCGAGCGCGTGTCCGAACTGGTGTTACGCGGGATCTATACGCTGACCCGGGCCGAGCTCGACTGGTACTATCAGTTCGGCGTCTCGGAGATGTTCCCCGACAAGTGGGAGCGCTTCTGCGCGCCGATCCCGGACACCGAGCGCCACGAGATGATGGCGGCCTATCGCAAGCGGCTGACCGGCACCGACCGCGAGGAGCAGTTGCGCTGCGCCGTCGCCTGGAGCTCCTGGGAGGGCGAGACGATAACGCTGCTGCCGAACCCGGATTATTCCGACCATTTCTACGATCCGGAATTCGCGCTCGCCTTCGCCCGCATCGAGAACCATTTCTTCGTGCATGCCGGCTGGCTGGAGGAAGGACAACTCCTGCGCGATGCCGTGAAGCTCAAGGACATCCCCGGCGTCATCATCCACGGCCGCTACGACATGCCCTGCCCGGCGAAGTATGCTTGGGCATTGCACAAAGCCTGGCCGAAGGCGGATTTTCACCTGATCGAGGGCGCCGGCCACGCCTATCTGGAACCCGGCATCCTCGACCAGCTGATCCGCGCGACGGACCGGTTTGCGGGGAAACGCTGATACAAAGACGATGCCTCGGGAGGCACAATAATGACACGCGAAAAGATCTACCTCTTCGACACGACGCTGCGCGACGGACAGCAGACGCCGGGCATTGATTTCTCGGTCGAGGACAAGATCGCCATCGCCGCCATGCTCGACGATTTCGGCCTCGACTATGTCGAGGGCGGCTATCCGGGCGCCAATCCGACCGACACCGCCTTCTTCGCCAAGAAACGGACCGAGAAAGCCGCCTTCGTCGCCTTCGGCATGACCAAGCGCGCCGGCGTCTCAGCCTCCAACGACCCGGGCCTCACACAGCTCCTGCAGGCGAAAAGCGACGCCGTTTGTTTCGTCGCCAAGAGCTGGGACTACCACGTCAAGGTCGCGCTCGGCTGCACCAACGAGGAGAACCTCGCCAGCATCCGCGAGAGCGTCGTAGCGGCGATCGCCGCCGGCAAGATCGCCATGGTCGACTGCGAGCATTTTTTCGACGGCTACAAGGCCGATCCGGCCTACGCGCTCGCCTGCGCGAAGGCCGCCCACGAGGCCGGCGCGCGCTGGGTCGTACTGTGCGACACCAATGGCGGCACCCAGCCGCCGGAAATCCGCGAGATCGTCGCCGCCGTGATCGCGGCCGGTGTGCCCGGCTCCTCGCTCGGCATCCACGCGCACAACGACACCGGCCAGGCGGTCGCCAATTCGCTCGCGGCGGTCGAGGCTGGGGTGAGACAGATCCAGGGGACCCTCAACGGCATCGGCGAGCGCTGCGGCAACGCCAATCTCGTCACCCTCATCCCCACGCTGGTTTTGAAGGAGGCCTATTCCGACCGGTTCGAAACCTCGATCGACCGCGAGAGGCTTCTCGAACTGACCCGGCTCTCGCACGCCTTCGACGAACTCCTCAACCGCTCGCCCGATCATCAGGCCCCTTATGTCGGCGCCTCCGCCTTCGCCACCAAGGCCGGCATCCACGCCTCGGCGCTCCTCAAGGACCCGCGCACCTACGAGCACGTGGCTCCGGAAAGCGTGGGCAATTTCCGCAAGGTCATGGTCTCCGACCAGGGCGGCAAGGCGAACTTCATCAACGAGCTGAAGCGCCGGGGCATCGACGTCGCAAAAGATGACCCGCGCCTCGACACGCTGATTGCCATCGTCAAGGAGCGCGAGGCGACCGGCTACGCCTATGAAGGGGCGGATGCGAGCTTCGAGCTTCTGGCACGACGCACGCTCGGCACCGTGCCCGACTTCTTCGCCATCGAAGGCTTCCGCGTGATGGTCGAACGCCGCTTCGACGCCAACGGCAAGCTGAAGACCGTGTCGGAGGCCGTGGTGAAGCTGGAGATCGACGGCAACAAGGTGATGTCGGTGGCCGAAGGCGACGGCCCGGTCAACGCACTCGACATCGCGCTTCGCAAGGACCTCGGCAAGTACCAGGGCGAGATCGAGGATCTGGAGCTGGTAGACTTCAAGGTCCGCATCCTGAACGGCGGCACAGAGGCAATCACGCGCGTGCTGATCGAATCCGCCGACGGCACCGGCCAGCGCTGGTGGACCGTCGGCGTCTCGGAAAACATCATCGACGCCTCGTTCCAGGCGCTGATGGATTCGATCGTCTACAAGCTGATGAAGAACCGGAGCCTGGCGGGCAAGATCGCCGCCGAGTGACCCGGGGTGCAAACGCCGGTCACACGGCCGGCGGGTTCAGGCGCGCAAAGCCCTCCTGCCGGTAGTAGGGGAAGTAGGGATACGCGGCGTCGGTGCGGCTCGCCTCGTCGAGCCGCACGATCTGCTCCCGGGTGAGGCTCCAGCCGACGGCGCCGAGGTTCTGGCGGAGTTGATGCTCGTCGCGCGCACCGATGATGACGGAGGAGACGGTCGGGCGCGAGATCAACCAGTTGAGGGCGATCTGGGGAACGCTCTTTCCCGTTTCTTCGGCGATCGCTTCGAGAACGTCGACAACCCGATAGAGGCGTTCATCGTCCACCGGCGGGCCAAAGCTCGCGGTTTCGTGCAGACGGCTCTTCTCCGGCAGCGGTGCCCCGCGGCGGATCTTGCCGGTAAGCCGGCCCCAGCCGAGCGGGCTCCAGACAATCGCGCCCAAGCCCTGATCGAGGCCGAGCGGCATGAGCTCCCATTCGTAATCACGGCCGATCAGCGAATAATAGACCTGGTTGGCGACGTAGCGCGGCAGGCCGTGGCGGTCGGCCACGGCAAGTGATTTCATGATCTGCCAGCCGGAGAAGTTGGAAACGCCGACATAGCGCACCTTGCCGACCTTCACGAGCCGATCGAGGGTCTTCAGTACTTCCTCGACGGGCGTATGCGCGTCGAAAGCGTGAAGTTGCAGGAGATCGATGTAGTCGGTGCCGAGCCTTACGAGCGCGGCGTCCACGCTTGCTATGAGGCGCGCCGCAGATGTACCCCAGTCGGCAGGGCCGTCACCCATCGGCAGTCCGGTCTTGGTGGAGATCAGCACCCCGGCGCGACGGCCCTTGATGGCCGCGCCCAGCACCTCTTCCGATGCACCGTCGGAATAGACGTCGGCGGTATCGAACAGGTTGACACCGGCCTCGAGGCAGATGTCGACCAGGCGGCGCGCCTCCTCGACGCCCGAGGTACCCCAATTGCCGAAAAGCGGTCCGGCACCGCCGAAGGTGCCGGCGCCCAATGCGAGGACGGGCACGCGCAGGCCGCAGGCCCCGAGTTGACGATAGTCCATAAAGATATCCTTTCTCGTTCTGGAGGAATGCAGGCGCGGGTCAGGACCAAGAGGCGGACATGGCGAGAGCATCATGTGCGAGCGGCATCGGCCTTTTCCTTCAACGCTTCGATGCCCCACAGATAGACAGTCGCGTTCGAATGAATTAGCGTGCCGATGATAACAACTGATGTGAATTCAGGTCACAATGGCTCGGCAGGAGATCAATCGATCCGGAGAGATGGAGGTCTTCGTCACCGTCGTCGAGGAAGGTGGTTTCTCAGCCGCCGCACGTCGCCGCCGGATGACGCCTTCCGCCGTCAGCAAGCTCGTCGCGCGGCTGGAAGCCCGGCTCGGTACACGGCTCGTCAACCGCTCGACCCGGCGCCTGCTGCTCACCGCCGAGGGGCAAGCCTTCTACGAGCGGGCGGTGCGAATTCTCGCCGACCTAGACGAGGCGGAGCGTAGCGCCGCAGCGCCCGGCGACCCGCGCGGGCTGGTGCGCATCAATACAAGCGCGTCCTACGGCACCCATGTGCTGGCACCGGTGCTCTGGCGCTTTCTCACGGCTCACCCGGGGATCGCTGTCGAGATCGTCCAGACCGACGCGGTCGTCGATCTGTTGGCTGAAGGAGCGGATATCGCGATCCGGGCCGGGCCGCTTCCCGATTCTCGCCTCGTTGCCCGCAAGCTCGGAGAGACGCGATTGAAGATCGTCGGCTCGCCTGCCTATCTGGAACGCCATGGCGTCCCTAGGAGCGCAGCCGACCTCGAACGTCATTGCCGGCTCGGTTTCGGCTATGCCCGGGTGCGCCCCGAATGGGATGCCCCGGAGGATGGCGGCGTCCGCGCGATTCCGGTCGCCGGACGCGTCAGCGCCAGCGACGGCGAGGCGCTGCGGCAGCTGGCGCTCGGTCATGCCGGTCTCGCTCGGCTCACGGCCTTCACGGTAGCGGCCGATATCGCGGCTGGCCGTCTGGTGGAGGTGCTCGACGACCCGCGGACCCGCCGCCACGAGGTCTTCCACGCGGTCTATGTCGGACAGGGCGGCCATCTGCCGGCCCGCATCCGGGTCATGCTCGATTTCCTGTCCGAGCATGGACGCGTGTCCTAGCCGGGAAAGCGGCGGCGCGGCACCGAGGCGATCACGCGCGTGCCGCCCGAATCCTCCGACGGCACCGGCCAGCGCTGGTGGGCGGTCGGTGTCACAGCGCCGCGTTCCGACAACCAACACTTCAATTCCGGTCACCGACTGTTCACCGGAATGAATTTGCCCATTCACAAGGCAAGGAGTATCGGGATGGCTCAAAACGCCAACGATAGGAAACACCATGGCAACCGAGCTCGCGCCGGCAGCAGAAAACGAAGATAGCGCACGCGGATTCGGCTTTGCGCTCTCGGCCTATCTGCTCTGGGGCTTCCTGCCCTTCTACATGAAGGCGGTGGCGCATATCCCGCCGTCGGAAGTCATTGCCCACCGGATCATCTGGTCGGTTCCGATCGCGGGCGTGGTCCTGCTGATCCTGCGGCGGACGGATGACCTGAAAGTCGCCCTGCGATCGCCGCGCACCTTGATGATGGCGATGCTGACGGCGGCCCTCATCAGCATCAACTGGGGCATTTATGTCTGGGCAATCGGCTCCGGCCGTGCACTCGATACCGCGCTTGGCTATTTCATCAATCCGCTGTTTTCGATCTTCATGGGTGCGGTCCTGCTCAAGGAAAAGCTGAACGCGGCGCAGAAGGCTGCAATCGGATTGGCCGTTGTGGCGGTCGCCGTGCTGACCTATGATGCCGGCAGCCTGCCATGGGTGGCTCTCGGACTGACCTTTTCCTGGGGATTTTACGCCTTCTTCCGCAAGACCCTGCCAGTCGGACCGAACCAGGGCTTCCTGCTGGAAGTGCTGCTGCTCAGCATTCCCGGTAGCGCCTATATCCTCTATCTGGCGGTCTCCGGCCACGGCCATTTCCTTGCCACCAGCACCTCCGATACCCTGCTTCTGCTCGGCAGCGGCATCGTGACCGCCGTACCGCTGCTGTTCTACGCCAACGGGGCCAAGCTGCTGCGCCTCTCGACCATCGGCATCATGCAGTACATCCCTCCGACGATGATCTTCCTGATCGCCGTATTTGTCTTCAAGGAGCCGTTCGGCATGGCCAAGATGATCGCTTTCCCGCTGATCTGGGTGGCGCTTGCCATCTTTATCTGGCCGATGCTCAAGCAGTATCGCAAGCGGTAGTCTAGGCCCGTCCTGTCAGAGCCTGGCGATGATCTCGTCGGCACCGTCGAGGTCGCGGACGGATTCCAGCTTTTCGAGGATGGCGGGAACGATATCGTCGACTTCGGCGATTACCAGCGGCTGAACCCGGTGAGCGGTGTGGATGAAGCCCTGTTCGCGCATGTGGCGGACCAGCTCCAGCATAGGATCCCAGAAGCCATTGATGTTGGCGAACACCATCGGTTTTTCGTGGCGCCCGAGCTGCGCCCAGGTCATGATCTCGACGATCTCTTCCAGCGTGCCGATGCCGCCGGGCAGCGTCACGAAGGCATCCGCGCGCTCGAACATGGCGTGCTTGCGGGCATGCATGTCCGCCGTCACGATCAGTTCATCAAGCTGACCGAGCGAGTGGCGTGTCGCCTCCATGTCCACCAGGAATTCCGGAATGATGCCCGTGACCTTGCCGCCATTGGAAAGCACACCGCTTGCGACCGCGCCCATGATGCCCTTGGTGCCGCCACCGTAGACGAGGCGTAAACCATGCGCAGCGATGGATTTGCCGAGTGCACGTCCGGCGGCCAGATAGGCAGGATCGCGTCCGGGCTGGGAGCCGCAGTAGACGCAGATGGATCGAATCGTATTCATGTTTTCGCTCATAGAAGAAGAAAGACAATGCAGGCCTGCAAGGTCAACAGAATTGACGAAAAACCTGTAGTGGAAATTCATCCATCCGTTGAGAAAGCTTGTGAAACGGGCCAGATAACGCTAGCAATTCCAAGGGATATGGCGGCAGGCCCGCTCGGAGATTGACAATGATGAAAAACCGCGCCGGCTTGCTGGCTTTGTTGGTGCTGGGCATGGCGACCATCCTCATGGTCTTCTTTGTCATGCCGCGTATTTCGACGGACAAGAATGAGGCCGGCGAAACCACGACCGCAACAGGCGAGACGGTCAAGGATACTACCTCCGACGCAGCGACCGCAGCAAGCCAGAAGATGGACCGGCTGGCGGCGGATGCCGTCAAGGCAGTTCAGAGTCTCGGAGCCCTTTTCGCCGACGGCAAGACCCCGAATACGGAGGTCTATTCCGGCGCCAGGGCCCAGGCGGAAACTGCCGTTTCGGCGGTAGCCGGGGTCGAGATACCGGATACTCTCGAGGATGGCCTCAAGGCCACGATGACCAAGGCGCGCGAAAACGCTGCCAAGGCCCTTGCGCTGATCAAGTCGCTGCCCGCCGATCCGGCCGCCGCCGCTTCGCTCATCGGGCGCATTGCCGAGGCCCTTGCAGGCAAGCAGGATACGGGCGCCTCCCCCACTCTGACGGATGGACAGGCAGCAGTCTCCTCGCCCCTGCCGCGCTTCGACATTCTGCGCGTCGAGCCCGATGGCTCGACAGTGATTGCCGGAAAAGCGGAACCTGGCGCAAAACTCGAAATCGTCGATGGCGACAAGGTGATCGCCAGCCTCGACGTCGGCAACAGCGGCGATTTCGCAGCAGTCCTCGATTCCCCTCTGACGCCGGGCGACCACTCCATCGAGCTGCGCGTCACCGGGAAGGACGGCAAGACGCTCACGTCGGAGGAAGTGGCAACCGTGTCCGTGCCGGAAGATGGCAGCGGTAAGCTTCTCGCCATGGTCACCAAGCCGGGCGAAGCCACGCGGGTCATCACGGCGCCGGACACGGTCAACACCGCCGACAAGCGGCCGCGTGTCGCCGCCGAGACATCGGCCATGACGCCCGAGTTGCCGCCCCAATCACAGCAGTTGTCCACAAGCGCACCGCTGGTCGGAACCGAGCCGACGACGGTCGAACCGGCACCGACCGCGTCCGGCCCCGCAGAGGTTCAGGTCACGGCCGTCGAGATCGAGGGCGACCGCATTTTCGTGGCCGGCACGGCCTTGCCCGGCAGGGAGATCCGCGCCTATGCCGACGATGCGCTCATCGGCTCCGCGTCGACCGATACGATCGGCCATTTCGTGGTCGAGGGCACCCTCTCCCTTTCGGTCGGCAACCATATGATCCGGGCCGACATGCTGGATGCATCCGGCAATGTCACGGTACGTGCCTCGGTACCCTTCAATCGCCCGGAAGGCGATCAGGTGGCGGTTGTCGCGCAGTCGCCGAAAACGGCTTCGGGACAGGGTGGAGCCATGGTTCCGATCGACAACGCAACCTTCGAAAAGCTGCGCAGGTCGCTTGGCCAGGCCTTTGCCATTCTGCAGACGCTCTATGCTGACGGCAAGAAGCCCGCGCTGGAGGAACTGGCGGCCGCCCGTTCGGCAACGGAGATCGGACTCAAATCCATCGCCGATTTCCGCCTCGGATCTGAGGCCAATCCAGTCATCGGCGACTTCGTTGCGAAGACGGCGACAAACGCGGGCAAGGCCCTCGAGTCCCTGCAGGCCCTGCCGAAAGAGATCGATGCGGTCGGCGCGGCACTTCCCGATATCGCCAAGCTGATCGAGGCTGTGCTCATGCCGCTTCCGCCCGAACTGTTGGCCGGCATCGAGGCGCCCATCAGCCCTGCGGCGGGAGGCGAGGTTTCGGCCACCGACGCGCCGGCACCGGTCGAAACTGCGAGCCAGGAGCCCAAGACGATCGAACAGGCGCCGCTTGCAGAAAGCCGCAATAGCGTCATCATCCGGCGCGGCGACACGCTGTGGCAGATTTCCCGTCGCGTCTACGGCAAGGGCGTGCGCTACACGACGATCTATCTCGCCAACGCCAACAAGATCGGTAATCCGGATCTCATCGAACCCGGCCAGATCTTCTCGGTCCCGCAAGAGGCGCTGCCAAATGCGGAAGAACTGCACCGCAAGCGGCTGCAAGGCGAACAGATCAACTGATACGGCACAGCACAGTTCCACCGAGTTTTTGACGCAACCATTGCAAACGGAAAACTGAAGTCCTATGTGGCGAATAGCGGCGGCTCTGATGGAGCCGCCGATTTTATCTTTGGCCAGGTCATTTGCGGGGCGGAACGAAAATGGCGCACAAAAAGAAGACCGTATCGGCGGATGCCAGCAATCCGTTTTCGACCCTGGTCAATCTCTGGCCCTATATGTGGCCGAAGGATCGCCGCGATCTGAAGCTGCGCGTGGTCTGGGCCACGATCTTCCTGGTCTTTTCCAAGTTCGTGTTGCTGCTCGTTCCCTATTTCTTCAAATGGGCGACGGATGCGCTGAACGGCAAGCTCGACATGGCCGGGCTGCTCCCCGCCTTCCTGCTTGGCGCTGTGGCCCTGGTCATCCTCTATAACCTGACGCGGATCGCCCAGGTGGGACTCAACCAGTTGCGCGACGCGCTGTTTGCCAGCGTCGGCCAATATGCCGTGCGCCAGCTCGCCTTCAGGACCTTCGTGCACATTCACCGCCTGTCGCTGCGATTCCATCTTGAGCGCAAGACCGGCGGGCTGTCGCGCATCATCGAGCGCGGAACCAAGGGCATCGAGACGATCGTGCGCTTCACGATCCTCAATTCCGTGCCGACGCTGCTCGAATTCCTGTTGACCGCCATCATCTTCTGGTGGGGCTACGGCTTCTCGTACCTCGCCGTCACGGCATTCACCGTCTGGGCCTATATCTGGTTCACCATCCGGGCGAGCGACTGGCGCATCGGCATCCGGCGCTCGATGAACGAGAGCGATACCGACGCCAATACCAAGGCAATCGATTCCCTGCTCAACTTCGAAACCGTGAAATATTTCGGCAACGAGGAGATGGAGGCCCGCCGTTTCGACCAGTCCATGGAGCGATACGAAAAGGCCGCGACCAGTGTCTGGACCTCGCTCGGCTGGCTGAACTTCGGCCAGACAGTGATCTTCGGCGTCGGCATGACCGTCATGATGGTCATGTCGGCCTTTGCCGTGCAGCGCGGCGAACAGACGATCGGGGATTTCGTCTTCGTCAATGCCATGCTGCTGCAACTCGCCATGCCGCTCAACTTCATCGGCTTCGTCTATCGTGAAATCCGCCAGGGGCTCACCGATATCGAGCAGATGTTCGACCTTCTGGAAGTCCAGGCGGAAGTGACCGACAAGCCGGATGCCCGCGACCTTGAGATCGCCCGGGGCGCCATCGCATTCAAGGACGTGCGCTTTGCCTACGATCCGGAAAGACCGATCCTGAAGGGCATCTCCTTCGAGGTTCCGGCCGGCAAGACCGTGGCGGTGGTCGGTCCTTCCGGTGCCGGAAAATCGACGATCTCGCGGCTTCTCTACCGCTTCTACGACGTCCAGCAGGGTTCGATCACCATCGACGGGCAGGATGTGCGGGACGTGACGCAGAAGAGCCTTCGCGCGGCTATCGGCATGGTGCCGCAGGATACGGTGCTTTTCAACGACACCATCGCCTACAACATCCGCTACGGCCGCCCCTCCGCGACCGACGAGGAGATCCAGGCGGCCGCCGAAGTCGCTCAGATCGCCCGCTTCATCGGCGACCTGCCGGATGGTTTCCAGACCAAGGTCGGCGAACGTGGGCTGAAGCTTTCCGGCGGAGAGAAGCAGCGTGTCGCGATCGCCCGCACCGTCTTGAAGGCGCCGCCGATCCTCATCCTCGACGAGGCGACGTCCGCGCTCGACACTACGACCGAACAGGAGATCCAGACCGCGCTCGACGTGGTCTCGAAGAACCGCACGACGCTCGTCATCGCGCACCGGCTTTCCACCGTCATCGGCGCCGACGAAATCATCGTGCTGAAGGGCGGAGAAATCGCCGAGCGCGGAACGCATTCGCAATTGTTGGAAAAGAACGGCCTCTACGCCTCGATGTGGAACCGCCAGCGGGAAGCCACGCAGGCCGAGGAACATCTGCGTCAGGTTCGCGAAAGCGACGATATGGGCGTCGTCGTGCGGCGCGAGCCGGCGACGTGATCTGC
Source organism: Rhizobium sp. (assembly GCA_041675415.1). Taxonomy (GTDB): domain Bacteria; phylum Pseudomonadota; class Alphaproteobacteria; order Rhizobiales; family Rhizobiaceae; genus Allorhizobium. The sequence goes on from JBAYTX010000019.1 coordinate 31,798, forward strand.
AAGCCGCCTCTTGCTTCGCGAGGCGGTACGATGGCGACGTAGACGCGGTTTCGGCCTTCGCTCCCGGCACCCGAGAACGCCTCGCCGGTCCGTTTCGGGACCTTCCCGAGAGTTTCTCGGCGGGGTTCGGATTTCGCGACACCGAACTGACCGTGTCGAGAAACAAGTACCGGTCCCCATGGTACAAACTGCCGCGCGTGCGGCCTTTCGAACTCGCTACCATTGCCCCCGGCGGGGTTTCGCGGTAGTCAGCAGGCTTCAATTTTTGCTAGGAGACGACGCTCCATGAATTTGCTCGATACCGTGCGCAACACCATCGTTCCGGTTCACAAGGAAGGCTACCCCTTTGTCGCCGCCTTCTTTGCCGCGTCGCTCGTCCTCGGCTGGATCTTCGAGCCGCTGTTCTGGATCGGCATGGTTCTGACGCTGTGGTGCGCCTATTTCTTCCGTGACCCGGAACGGGTCACCCCGCAGGACGACGATCTGGTGATCAGCCCGGCCGACGGTCGCGTGTCCTCGATACAGATGATCGTACCGCCGGAAGAACTGCATCTCGGCAACGAGCCGATGCTGCGCATTTCGGTCTTCATGAACGTCTTCAACTGCCATGTGAACCGCTCGCCGATGCGCGGCCGCGTTGCCAATATCGCCTATCGCGAGGGCAGCTTCCTCAATGCCGAGCTCGACAAGGCCAGCCAGGAGAACGAGCGCAACGGGCTCGTGATCGAGACCAGCCACGGCGAAATCGGCGTCGTGCAGATCGCCGGCCTCGTGGCGCGGCGGATCGTGTGCTGGACCAATCCGAACGATCCCCTTGATGCTGGTGAACGCTTCGGTCTCATCCGTTTCGGTTCGCGCCTCGACGTCTTCCTGCCGGCCGGCGCCGAACCGCGCGTATCGCTTGGCCAGACGGCAATAGCCGGCGAAACGGTGATCGCCGAATTCGGTTCGTCCAAGGGTCCCGTCGTCAGCCGACGCAGTTGAGCCGCGGGATAGGAGTTCGCAATGAAGGCGCCAAAATCGCTCAATAGCGCCAAGGGCATGGACGATGGAGCACGGGGACCGCGGCTAAGGGAAATCCCGCTGCGTCTCGTCGTGCCCAATCTCATCACGGTTCTCGCGATTTGCGCGGGACTGACCGGGATCCGCCTCGCCTTCGAAAACCGCTACGAACTGGCGGTGATGATGGTTCTGGCCGCCGCTTTTCTCGACGGGATCGACGGCCGAGTGGCCCGTCTAATGAGGGCCTCCTCGAAGTTCGGCGCGCAGATGGACTCGCTTGCCGACATCATCAATTTCGGGGTAGCGCCGGCGCTTGTCCTTTATGTCTTCATACTCGATCAGGCTCGTTCGATCGGCTGGATCGCAGCGCTGATCTATGCCATCGCCGCCGGTCTGCGGCTTGCCCGCTTCAACGTCATGGCGGAACGGGAAACAAAGGCGCCCTGGCAGTCGGAATATTTCGTCGGCGTGCCCGCCCCCGCCGGCGCGATGCTGGTGCTGCTACCGGTCTATTTCGGGTTTCTCGGCATGCAACCATCCGCGCTCACCTCTCATTTCGCTGCGGGCTATACGGTGCTGATCGCCATCCTGCTTGTAAGCCGGCTTCCCGTGTGGTCGGGAAAATCGGAAACCCAGAAGATCCGCCGGGACCTCGTGCTGCCGATGATTCTGGCGGTCGTGCTCTATGTCGCGCTGTTGATGAGTTTCACTTGGGAAGTGCTCTCGCTGACCGTCATCGCCTATCTCCTCTCGCTGCCATTCGGCGCGCGCGCCTGGCACCGGCGCTTCGGAACCTTGACCATTCTGGAAGAGAACGCCGACAGCAGCGAAGCCGAGCTGGACCGCGGGCTCTGACCGAGTCCTGACGCAAGGCGAAGGCTGCGGTCCGCCCGCAGCGATTTCCACCTGCTCTCAAAATATGGTTGCCATTGACCGAACGTGATTTGCTCCGGCCACTCTTTGGTCCATCTTCTCGAAGAGAATCCCAAGAACGAAACAACGGGAAACACTTGAGGAGAGTGTCATGACCGGCAAAAAGAAGGCAAAGTTGCCGCCGCCGAAACCAAATCTCGACGACCATTACAGGCCGCTTGGGCTGAAGGCCGTGATCGCAGCAGCGCTGATGCTGAAGCGCAAGCCTGCCAAAAAGTTGGCGTGACAGCGCTCTAAAAGAGCGACATTTGACCGGGACCGGCAGCCTTGGGCGGAGCTTCGACCGCCAGCAGGGGTTCACCCACCGGCCTCTGAACATCCGGGCTGGTGTTTGCAACCTTGTTGACGAGATTGGACACGGGTACGGCCTCGAAGAATTCCTCACTTGCAGGCACCATGAGATCGGCAACGTCGCGCGGCTCACCGCTACGACAATCGAGCCAGCGCGAAAAATCCTCCGGTGCAATCACGACAGGCATGCGGTCGTGAATGCGGGCGATCATGCGATTGGACGCCACCGTCAGGATGGCGCCCGTGTCTACCTCCGAGCCGTCAGGCGACGACCAGGTCTCCATCATTCCGGCAAAGGCGATCACCCCGCCCTTCTTAGGGCGGATCCAGTACGGCTGCGATTTCTCGCCACTGTCCTTTGCCGGGCGATGCCATTCGTAGAAGCCGGACGCCGGAACCAGAATGCGGCGATGGCGCATGGCGGCACGGAAGGACGCCTTGCCGATCGCCGTCTCGGAGCGGGCATTGATCAGAAGCGGAAACTCGTTCGGGTCCTTGACCCAGGAAGGGATCAGCCCCCACCGGACCAGGACGGCGCGGCGCTCCGGCAGATTGCTGCCCGGCTCATGGCCATCCGACTGGATGACGACCAGGATCGGCTGGGTCGGCGCGATATTGTAGCGGGCGGGAAAGTCCTCGAGCTCGATCAGGCCGAGCAGTTCCCGCACCTCTTCGGGTGTCGCCGTCAGTGAAAAGCGTCCGCACATGAAAGGAGTCATGGCACTGGGCCACCAACGGGTCAAGAAGACTCATCCGCAAACGAAGTGCCATTGAGATCGCGGTCTCGGGTCGCCAGCCTACCGGCCATCCCGCGCCGCCTGATAGAACCGCTCATATCTCCCGCCAAGTCCGGGCAAGATATGGTCGGTCATCGAGAACGACAGCTCGACTGCCCGCGCGATGTCCGACGCCTGCGCGATTGCATCCGCTATCCTCAGCACCTCCGCGCCATAATTCTGCGGCGCATTCTTGACCTCCCGAAGGAATGTCGAAAGAGCGAGACGGGCGTTCGTCGCAATTGCATTGCTGCGCATCCCGGCGGAAAGCGGCAAGATCTCGGTTGCCAGGAAACAGTGGACGTCAAGAAACCTCAGCAAGGCCGAAAACTTCTCCGTGTCACCCGGAAGACCCGACCGCAAAAACAGGTTCCTCTTGGTTTCGATGGCGCTTTGCTTCTCTGCCCAGCGGCCCAGATCGTAGCGGTAGATGGTGGATGGATCGAGGATGATCCTTCCTGCCGCCACGAGGGTGAAGGTTATGGCCCAATCGCAATAACCGCCACACGTCGGATGATGCTCGGCAAACAATTTCAAAAGGCCGCGAAACACGTCCGTGCGATATATGCTGTAATATATCGAATTATTTCCCCTTGCTTTGCCATTATATTCGAGCAGCCGCTCTCCTGCATCAAGGGAGGAAATCTCGAAACGCTCCGTCTGACGGACGCCATTATCAATGGTCCATACGAGCGTCCGCGGACGTATCCCGATCACATCGGACGGAACGCCGGCGAGATCGATCGGTTGCCAGCCGTCGAGCGAATAGATTTCGTCATCGTCCCCCATCGGGATCAGGAATGGCGTCTCGACATGGGACAAGGCGGTCATCTGGTTGAGCAAGGGATCGTCGTTCGGGGGGACGACATAGGTCATGTTCGGCGAACGATGCTCAAAATACCGGCGCTTGTCCGCGTCGCCCGAATTGTCGGAGAGGATGAAACGGCAGCCCGTCTTTGCGGCGAAGCGAAGCGCGCTTTCAATCGCTTCTTTTGACGCCTTGAGGTTGCGATTGCTCGGCATGACGATGGACAGCTGGGTCATGGATCTGGTGCTCACCGGCGTTTTCAGACGTCCATGCGGTAACACCTGGCGATTGAGCCGAGCTTGCGCCGCCGCTGACAGTCAATCCAGCCCTGGGCCAGTCTCCACTGCTACCGAATCGGCACGTATTCCGTTTCACTCCAGGGTGAATTCATGTCGAGACCGATCGATAAGGCGTTACTAGCCTACAAGGCCGAGCGATACGACGATGCATTGGCGCAGCTCTTGCCCTTGCTGAAGAAATCCCAATCGCCTGCCTTCGAACTCATTCTGGTCGCGGCGCAGTGTTATGCGAAGACCAAGCGGAATGCGGAGGCGGCCCAATTGTACCTGAAGGCGGCCGACGCCGGCGGGCCCAAACAGGCGATGCTGCGCGCGCTCGCCGCGGAACTGCTGCAGCAGACGGACGAATCGCTTGCGGCGCTCACCGCGGCACGGCGGGCGACAAAATCCACCGAATTCGGCCGGGAGGCGGAGGCTTCCTTCCGCCGCTGCCTGCGCAAGTATCTCTGCATCGACGAGGCGATGATGGAGGACCAACGATTCGCCGATCTGCTGCGCTCCGGCGACACACGCTACTTCTCGGTCGAGCAGCCCTTCGACCACATAACCTGGTGCGCGGACGAAAGCCTCAACGCGCGGATGACTTATATCCACAATGCGGAGGCTTTCACGGAACAATCGAGGATGGCGCGGCGTGCCCATCCTCACATTTTCTCCGACAAGATCAGGATTGGCTATCTCTCGGGAGATTTCAGCGATCAGCACGCCACCATGCTTTTGTTCCAGAGCGTGATCTTCCAGCACGACAGGGAAAAGTTCGATATCACACTCTTTTGCAGCACCAGCGAAGAGATGGTCAAGAATGACCGCGGCATGCGAAAGATCTATCCGAACCTCGTTCTCGTCGGCCACCTGGGCGACCAGGAAGCGGCGAAGCTCATCCGGAGTCACCAGATCGATATTCTGGTCGATCTGAAAGGACACACGAGAGGAGCCCGCGTCAACCTGATCAACATCGGCTGCGCGCCCATTCAGGTTGCTTACCTGGGTTTCCCCGGATCCGGCACGGGGATCGACTGTGACTACGTTATCGGTGATCCAATCGTTCTGCCTCAGGCAAGCAAGCCATTCTACCACGAAAAATTCTGCATTTTGCCCGAAAGCTATCAGGCAAATGACGACACCCACAGGCCCCTGCCACCGCCCGTCCCGCGCCGTGCGCTTGGCCTTCCGGAGGATTGCGTTGTGCTGGCCGCCTTCAATGCCACGCGCAAGATTACACCCGGCACAGCCGCACTCTGGGCGGAGATCCTGCTCAGGACCGGGACAAGCGTGCTCTGGATAATGTGCAGCGACCCATTTGCCCGCGAAAATTTCCTGAAATGGATGGAGGAGGAAGGCGTTTCGCGGGACAGGATACTATTCGCAGATCGGGCCGAATACCCGGATCACATCGCGCGCCTTCAGGCCGCCGACATCGGCCTCGATACCTTTCCCTACAACGGGCATACGACCACTTCGGACAAGCTCTGGGCCGGGCTCCCGGTCCCGACCTACCGGGGCAGCCATTTCGCGTCGCGCGTCAGCGAGAGCCTCCTCCGTGCGCTCGGTGTTCCGGAACTGGTCGCAGAGGACGCGAATTCCTATATTGATCTTTGCGTGGCGCTCGCGAACGATCCCGGGCGTCTCAGATCGGTCAAGGCAAAGATCGCGGCCCAGCGTCTGACGTCGCCGCTCTTCGATACGCAGCGTTTTACGCGGCATCTGGAGAGAGCGTACGAGACGATGGTGGAGCGAGCTCGCAGGGGCCTGGCGCCGGATCATATCCATGTTTCCGCCTTGCCGGCGGATGAAAAGCGGCCAGTCCATACTTGAGGTCCGGGTCATCCCGGGATGGTTTCGGTGGACCCCACGTCCCGCGAACCGGCAACAGACAGGACAACAAGCATGACGGAACTGCAATGACCCCTGCCCTCGTGCACGCCTCTTCCGCGATCGTCGAACGCGACGGCCGCTACCTGCTCGTCCGGCGGCTCAGCGCGCCTGCGGCGGACCTCTATGCGTTTCCGGGAGGCCGGGCCGAAGTCGGCGAAACGCCGGAGGAAACCGCGATCCGCGAGCTTTGCGAGGAGACTGGCCTTCGAGGCGTGAACCCGCGCCTCTTCCACACCTATGAACTTCACCCCGAGGCCGGCGCCGACGCTAGCCATTTTCTCCTGTCGGTCTTCATCATCGACGTGGACATGGGAACCGATGCCGCTGCCGGCAGTGATGCCGCCGAAGTCGGTTGGTTCCTGCCGGAAGAAATCGCCGCGCTGCCGACGCCGCCGAGCATTGCAGATTGCCTCGAGAGACTGGCGCGAGAACGGGAAGGACGCTATGAGGATAACGGGTCGGCCGCGCTCCCCGCGCGAAGCCGTTCCGACATTTCGACGGACAAGGCTGACTGAATGCGCGTGTTTCGATTGCTGATTGCGGCCCTCATCCTCGCCACTGCGCCGGCCGCAAGCCTCTACGCGCAGGAAACGACCGCTACCGTCGACGCCCCTGAGGAAAAGCCAGCACCTTACGACGACCGGTTGACCCGCCTCTCCGAGATCATGGGCGCTGTCCACTACCTGCGTAATCTGTGCGGCAATGCCAGCGAGCCGGAATGGCGCCAATCGATGGAAAAACTCATCGACGCGGAGAGCGCAGGCGAGCCGAAACGCAGGGAACGGCTGGTCGCAGCTTTCAATCGAGGCTACCGTTCATTCGCCTCTGTCCATACCGTCTGCACCGCTGCGGCCGTGACCGCCGAGGCGAGCTACCGTAACGAAGGCGCAACACTGGCCATGGAAATCGCCACACGTTACGGAAATTAGAGAATAATTAACCTCTTTTTGCGTGACCCCGTGTCGTTTTAGGAAAAGGCTGTTAGAGTTGTTAACACGTGAGTAAGAACTGACCGCTTCTGAGGATGACATATGGAACCGCGCCGCAACGACATCGATGACATGATCGTGCACGAGAAGATGCAGGCTGCCCTCGAATATCAAAATGAGGCCTGGGCCGACGGCATGGCCGATGGTATCGAGCCCGAAATCATCGCCGATGCCGCCTTTGCACTTGCCATGCGCGAAACCATCCGTATCCACGGCGAGGATGGCGCCGAGGCCATTCTCGCCGCCCTGAAGGAGCGGATGCTCGCGGGCGAGTTCTCGCCCAAGCGCAACGTTCAGTAGTTGGCAGCCAGAGGCATACCGATGCGGATCGCGTCCGGGAAACAGGGCTGGAGCGCTTTGCTTTCCTGTTTCGTAACAATTGCTTTCGCCGGAATCGCGCTCATCGCGACGGCGGGAGCCGCTCCCGCTCTCTCCGAATTGAAGCAGATATTGCCACCGTCCACGAGCACTCCGGCCGGCGAGGTTCAGGACGTCCCTGCCGATGGTGAGGTCGACGGCGGCGTGCCCTCGCCGGGCACACCCGGTATTCCCGATCCCGATCCGCTGATCAACATGCCACCAACGCAAGACACCGGCGAAAACGGCTCCGTCGAAGAGCAGGGACCGCCGCCCGAAGTCATCTATGATATCGAGAAGGCGCCGGAACCTGTCCGCCGCCTTCGCCAACTCATCATCGAGGCGGCTGCGTCCGGCGATATCGAACGGCTGCGCCCGCTCCTCAATCCTGGGCCCAACCAGACCCAGGTGATGCTCGATCCGGGCGACCCGGACCCGATCGCGACCTTGAAGGGACTTTCCGGCGACCCGGATGGAATCGAGATTCTCGCTATCTTGCTCGACGTTCTGTCCACGGGCTTCGTGCGCGTCGATTCGGGCACCGCGGACGAAATGTATGTATGGCCCTATTTTGCCGAGAAGCCTCTGACGACGCTGACCGCGCCGGAGAAAGTGGAGCTGCTGAGAATCGTCACCGCGGGCGACTACACCGACATGCTGGAAATCGGAAACTACAACTTCTTCCGCGTCGGCATATCGCCGGACGGACAGTGGAAAACCTTTACCGCCGGCGACTAGATTTCGTCATTCAAGGCCGTGCCGCCGCAGTGTCGGCAGCACGATCCGGGACCGAAGAATGCACCCGCCTTCACAACGGGCGCTTGCCGTTTGGTCCTCAAACTCCTAACTCTCTGACATCGAAATCTCGGGATTCGTCGACGATGCCAGCAGCCTATCTTCCCGACCGCGCCTTCATCCGGATCACCGGACCGGAGGCCGAGCATTTTCTCCAGAACCTGATCACGACCGACGTCCTGTCGCTGCCGGCAAGCGAGGCATGGCCGGGCGCGCTCCTGACCCCGCAGGGAAAGATCCTGTTCGATTTCCTCGTCTCGCGCGTACCGGACGGTTTCGTTCTCGAAACATCCGTCTCACAGCTGGAGGGGCTCGCAAAGCGGCTGACGATGTACAAGTTGCGCGCTGCCGTCGACATTGCCGCCGATACACTGGCGGGTGTCACCGTACATTGGGGCGAGGAACAAGCGGCTTCGGGGGTCCTCGACAAGCGATTCGAGATCGCTGGCGTGATCCTGACACGGGAACCAGGCAAGGGTTGCGACAATTCGCAGGCCGATTATCATGCCCTTCGCCTTCTCAACGGGATTGCGGAGTCTGGCAACGATTTCGCCCTTCAGGACGCTTTCCCACACGATATCCTCATGGATCTCAATCGCGGCGTCGGTTTCAAGAAGGGCTGCTATGTCGGGCAGGAGGTAGTCTCGCGCATGCATCATCGCGGGACGGCCCGCAGGCGTGCCGTGATCGTATCGGCAGAGACTGCCCTGCCGCCCCCGGGCACCGAAATCCTGGCCAGCGGGAAACCTGTCGGCACGCTCGGTTCGGTCGCCGCAAACCGGGGCCTGGCAGTCATACGCATCGACCGCGCGGGCGAGGCCATGGCAACGGGAACGCCCGTGCTTGCGGGTGACCTTCCCGTCACTCTCACCCTACCGTCCTGGACCGGACTGACCTTCCCCACTGCCTCCGAGGAGGCCTGAGAAGTGCCGCGGCTCACCGGACCTTCAACGCGCGCCTGGCAGCGCATGCTGTCCGGGCGTCGCCTCGATCTTCTCGATCCATCGCCGCTCGATGTGGAAATCTCCGACATTGCGCATGGCCTTGCCCGTGTTGCCCGCTGGAACGGTCAGACGTCGGGAGACCATGCCTTTTCGGTCGCACAGCACAGCCTTGTCGTCGAGGATATTTTCAAGCGCTGCAATCCGAAATCAACGCCCGATGAACTACAGATGGCGCTTCTGCACGATGCCCCCGAATACGTGATTGGCGACATGATCTCGCCGTTCAAGGCCGTAGTGGGCGGCGGTTACAAGGTGGTTGAAAAGCGGCTGGAAGCCGCGATTCATCTGCGTTTCGGTTTGCCGCCGCATCCCTCGCCTGCGCTGAAGGACGAGATCAAGAAAGCCGACCGGATCGCGGCCTATTTCGAGGCGACAGAGCTTGCGGGTTTTTCCGCGGCGGAAGGGCGCAAGTTCTTCGGTCAGCCGCGCGGCATCGACCGGACGACACTGCTGATTTCACCGCTGCCGGCTTTCCAGGCCCAGGCGCTCTTTGTCGAACGTTTCGAGACAATCGAGGCCTATCGCGCGCAGACGGCGAGGGAGATGCGATGACGATGATCGTCGTCTCCCCTCTTTCGCGCATCGCGGAAATGGCGGTCCGCCACAAGGCGCGGGAGATGATCAGCCTGCTTGCGGAAAAACAGGATTTTCACCGACCGGCCGTCATCGATCCCGCCCGCCACCTGAAGCTTGGCGTCAATGACATCTCGTTTGCCGGCACCGGCGATCTGATCGCGCCGCAGGAAGAGCATGTCCGGCAGATCATCGATTTTGCTCGCGAATGGGACCAATCGTCTCCCCTCGTCATCCATTGCTGGATGGGGGTATCGCGATCCCCCGCCGCAGCCTTGATCGCTAGCCTCGCCGTCAGACCCGAGGAGGATGACGAAGCGCTTGCCGGGCGGCTTCGGGCCGCTTCCCCCTATGCAACGCCGAATACCCGCCTGGTCGAGATCGGCGACGGGCTACTCGGGCGCGGCGGACGGCTCACCGCCGCCGTCCGCGCGATCGGCCGGGGCGCGGATGCCGATGGGAACGCACCCTTTCTGCTTGCCCTGCCTGCGCAGGGAGGTGGCCGCGCATGACGGCACAGAAAACAACAGAGATCGAAATCGGCCTCGATGCGGCCATCGTCGCCGTCACCGGCGGCAGCCCGCGGATCCTGGTGGTCAGCGATCCGGCAAGCGACCTCGAAGGCCTGCCTTTCGGCCCCTTCGACCCGGCGCGGCACCGGACCATGGAAATGTCGCTGCGTGTCGCGGTCGAGGCACAGACGGCCCTGCACATGGGCTATATCGAACAACTCTACACCTTCGGCGACCGTGGCCGCCACAAGATGCCGGGCGATATCGGGCCGCATGTCGTGTCGGTCGGCTATCTGGCGCTGACGCGCATGGACCCTGATCGCACGGCGGGGCTTACCGCGGCGGGCGTTCACTGGCGGGACTGGTACGGCTTCCTGCCGTGGGAGGACTGGCGGCAGGGTCGGCCGGCCATTCTCGATCAGGTCATCCTGCCGGCGCTATTCCAATGGGCTGACGAAACACCGGTCGAGACGGCGGGCATCCTTCGGCCGTCGCGCCGCTCGCGCATGAAACTCGCCTTCGGCCTTGACGACTTTCCCTTCGATGAGGAACGCGTGCTCGAACGCTACGAGCTTCTCTACGAGGCGGGCCTCCTCGAGGAGGCCATCTCCGATGGCCGTATCCGTGTGCCGCGCGTTGCCACCCGGCTCGGTATCCCCATGCGCTTCGATCACCGGCGCATCGCGGCCACGGCTTTGGCGCGATTGCGCGGAAAGATCAAGTACCGACCGGTCGTCTTCGAGCTCATGCCGCCGGAGTTTACCCTGACCGAGTTGCAGTCGACCGTGGAGGCGATTTCAGGACGGCATCTGCACAAGCAGAACTTCCGCCGTCTCGTGGAAGGCGCAGAACTCGTCGAGCCGACCGGCGGCACCATGTCGGCGACCGGCGGACGCCCCGCCGCCCTCTTCCGCTTCCGACACCAGATCCTGGAAGAGCGCCCCGCGCCGGGGCTCAAGGTCGGCGGTCGTTGAACAATTCAGGAGACCTCGAACGCGGAAACCGCGCCCTCCGGAGCGCCTATCGGATCACGACATCGAGGCCGATATCGAGCGTCGGTGCAGCCATGGTGATCCTGGATGTCGAAATGAAGTCGACACCGGTTTCCGCGATCGCGCGGATCGTTGCGAGGCTGACATTGCCGGAGGCCTCCAGAACCACCCGGCGCGTTGCCAACGCATACTCGTCCTCGCCAAGTCCCGCATAGGCGCGATTGGTCTCAACCGCTTCGCGAAGCGTTTCGGGTCCCATATTGTCGAGAAGGATGGCATCGGGCGCGGCCTCGAGCGCCTCGTGCATCTGCTCCAGCGTGTCGACCTCGACCTCGATCTTCACGAGATGACCTGCATAGGCGCGAGCCGCACGCACCGATGCGGAAACCCCGCCGCAGACCGCGATATGATTGTCCTTGATGAGGATGGCGTCGTCGAGACCGAAACGGTGGTTCGAGCCGCCGCCCAACCGCACGGCGTATTTCTCCACGGCCCGCAGGCCAGGCAGGGTCTTGCGCGTGCAGGTGACACGGGCGCGGGTGTGAGCGATCTCGTCCGCAAAGCGGGCGGTATAGGATGCGACGCCCGAGAGATGCATGAGGAAATTGAGTGCGACGCGCTCGGCTGACAGGATCGAGCGGGCGGAACCGCTGACGCGGGCAAGCGGCGCTCCGGCCGTCACCCGGTCGCCATCGGCGGCAAGCGCTTCGAATTCCACGGAAGGATCGACGATCCGGAAGGCGGCACGGGCAAGGTCGATCCCGGCAACGACACCATTCTCGCGGCTGTTCATCGCCGCACTTGCTGTCCGCTCCGGCGCGATCGTCGCATAGGTGGTAATATCGCCGGCGCGTCCGAGATCTTCCAAGAGCGCTGCCTTGACCTGATCCTCGACCATAAGGGAAGGAAGGGCGGGACGAAGCGGTTCGACGGTCATTGTCTGCTCTCCGGCGGTTGCGGAATTACCCTGCGATTTCGGCGGCGGTCTGCTCAGCATCCTTCAGTGTCATGAAGGTGCGGTGGCGCCATGCATCGAGTGCCTCGGGGAAATCCGAGCGGTAGTGCCCTCCCCGGCTTTCCTGGCGCCGATAGGCAGCCGTTGCGATCAGCTTCGCGGTCGTCACCATATTGGAAAAGCGGATGCGGGTATTTTCGTGTTCCAGCCGGACAATTTCGCGGATCAGGTGCTCAAGGCCCTGCTTGTTGCGGATGACGCCGGCTTCCGCCGACATCAGCTGGCGCAGGGACTTCAGCTGCGCGCTGTCTTCCAACGTGACAAGCTCGTCGTTCTCGCCGGCATCCTTCGGCCATTCGTAGAGGGTCGATTCCGGCAGCATGCCCTTGATATTCTCGGCGATGCGCGCGGCGAAGACGATGGCCTCCAGCAGCGAATTGGAGGCAAGGCGGTTAGCGCCGTGAACGCCGGTCGAGGTCACTTCGCCGGCCGCCCACAATCCGTCGACCGTGGTCTTTCCGTCGGCATCCACGAGGATTCCGCCCATATGGTAGTGCACGGCAGGAACGACCGGTATCGGCTGCGTCACCGGATCGATGCCCGCTTCGATGCAGGAGGCATAGACGGTCGGGAAAAGGTCGCGGAAATGGGCGCCGACCGCCTTCGTGCAGTCGAGAAATGCGCCACGGCCCGCCTTCACTTCGGCGAAGACCCCGCGCGCGACGATATCGCGCGGCGCAAGCTCCGCGTCGGGATGCAGATCGGTCATGAAACGGTGGCCGGCACGATTGACGAGAATGGCACCGTCGCCGCGCAGCGCCTCGGTGGCAAGCGGTGCCGGATCGCGGCCGATATCGATCGCCGTCGGGTGGAACTGCACGAATTCGGGATCCGCGATCATCGCGCCCGCCTTTGCCGCCATGCCGACCCCGGCTCCGCGCGCTTCCGCCGGATTGGTGGTGACCTGATAGAGATGCCCGACACCGCCTGAGCAGAGCACGACGGCGCGCGCCGGAAAGGCGACGCGGGTCTTCGACTTGCCGGCATCGGGCCTGGCGATGACGCCCGAGACGAAGCGGCCTTCGACCACCAGTTCCTCGACCACATATCCTTCCATGACACGGATCGACGGGGTGTTGCGCACCGTGGCGATCAGGGCCTCCATGATCGCCTTTCCGGCCTGGTCGCCCTTGACGCGGACGATGCGGCGCTCGGAATGGGCAGCTTCCCGCGAGAGCAGCAATTGGCCCTCGAGATCACGGTCGAAGGGCACGCCATAGGCGAGCAGATCGCGGATACGTTCAGGACCCTCGGAGATCATCAGTCGGGCGATCTTTTCGTCGACGATGCCGGCGCCGGCAGCGAGCGTATCGGCCAGATGCTTGTCGACCGTGTCACCCGGGCTCATGGCGGCAGCGATCCCGCCCTGGGCCCAGGCGGACGACGCGCCATGGCCGATCGGGGCTGCGGCCAGCACCGTCACGGGACGGGGCGCGAGCTTCAGCGCGCAGAAAAGGCCCGCGAGCCCGCCGCCGATGATGACGATGTCATCGGTGCCTTGCCAGGACTGGGGCCGGATGGATTCAATATTGGTGGGCATTGCTGCGGTCTCCCCCGGCGCTATGCGGGCAGTGTCACTGCTTCAGGTTGATCATCCGCTCGACGGCAAGCCGCGCGCGGCCGGCAATTGCCGGATCGACCGTGACTTCCTCGGTCATGTAGAGCAGGCTGTCGAGGATCTTCGGCAGCGTGATGCGCTTCATGTGCGGGCAGAGATTGCACGGCTTGACGAAGTCGACGTCCCTGATTTCCGCCTGGATGTTGGAGGCCATGGAGCACTCGGTCACGAGCAGAACGCGGCCCGGGCGTTTCGTCTTGACATAGTCGATCATGCCCGAGGTCGAGCCGGCATAGTCGGAAACCGCCAGAACGCTTGGATGACATTCCGGATGGGCGACGATCTCGATCGACGGATCGGCTGCCTTATATTCCATCAGTTCTTCCGCGGTGAAACGCTCATGCACCTCGCAATGGCCCTGCCAGGTGAGGATCTTCTTTTTCGTCTGTTTGGCGACGTTCATCGCCAGATACTCGTCGGGAATGCACAGCACCGTGTCCGACTCGAGGCTATCGACGACGGCGACCGCATTCGAGGAGGTGCAGCAGATATCGGTCTCGGCCTTCACGTCGGCAGAGGTGTTCACATAGGTGACGACCGGCACGCCCGGATAGCGCGCCTTCAGCGCCCGCACATCGGCGCCGGTGATCGATTCCGACAGCGAACATCCAGCGCGCCCGTCAGGGATCAGTACGGTCTTTTCCGGATTGAGCAGTTTCGAGGTCTCGGCCATGAAGTGCACGCCGCACTGGACGATGATTTCGGCATCGACACGGGTTGCATCGCGGGCGAGTTGAAGCGAATCGCCCTTGATATCGGCGACGCAGTGGAAGATCTCGGGCGTCTGGTAGTTATGCGCCAGGATGACCGCGCCGCGTTCCTTTTTCAGCCGATTGATGGCGTGGATATAGGGGGCAAAGACCGGCCATTCGATTGCCGGAATGAAATCCTTCACCCGCTCATAGAGGTGCTCGGTTTCCTTGGCGACAGCGGGGGTAAAGCTGAGATCAGGCCGCTCCAGAATACCGTGGCGCGAAGCCGCGGTCTGGGCCGGAACCACGATGCCGGTTTCGCTTTGCAGTCCCTGCATTTCACTCTCCCCGCCGAGATCGGCACTATTTATGCTCAATTTGAGCATAAATCAGGTCAAAGAAAACCGGCGCTTGCCGGTGATCTGGATTTAGAAAGTTTTATGACGGTTTGCAAGGGGCGGCGGCATTATGCGTTGACCCGACATCGCCGGGCAAATCCCTTGCCGTGCAGACCGGCGCCAGCCTTGCGAGCGGGATTGCGCGCTTTTGTCCCGAAAGGTAGACCATTTCAACGCTTGAGAAGAGATTCCCGCCAATGACTCATTTGCCGTTCTCCGCCGCCTTTTCGCCCCACGAGGACCTGGCCGCGAGCCTCCTCGACCACGCGACGGAAGGCGACGACGGCTCGCACGACATCGCCCACGTCCTGCGGGTGTTCCGGAACGCGATGCGGATTGCCGAGGCAGAAGGCGGGAATGGCCGCATCCTCACGGCCGCCGTTCTGCTCCACGATTGCGTCGCCGTCGAAAAGAATTCGCCCTTGCGGTCGCAGGCTTCGCGGCTGGCGGCCGACAAGGCGGCGACTCTTCTTGCCGCAACGGGATGGGAGGTGGAAGACATCGCAGCCGTCGCCCATGCGATCGCCGCCCATAGTTTTTCCGCCAATATCACGCCCGAGACGCTCGAGGCGAGGATCCTCCAGGATGCGGATCGGCTGGACGCCATCGGTATGGTGGGGGCGGCGCGGTGTTTCTACATCGCCGGACGGCTCGGCTCGGCGCTCTACGATCCCTTCGATCCGTTGGCTCAGCACCGGCCGCTCGACGACAAGGCTTTTGCCATTGACCATTTCGAGGCAAAACTGTTCAAACTCGCCGACGGCTTTCAAACCGAGACCGGAGGTCTGCTCGCCCGCAAGCGGCACGAACGGCTGCGGCAGATCCTGGACCTCTTCATCGACGAAATCTGAGGGAAAACCATGCAGGTCAGCGAACTCACCATCTACCCCCTCAAGAGCGCCCGGCGCATTCCCCTCCCCGCCGCCTCCATCGATGCGCGGGGATTGCAGGGCGACCGCCGGATGATGCTGACCGCACCGGACGGCCACTTCGTCACGCAGCGGGAGCTTCCGGAACTCGCCCGACTCATCGCGATGCCGGGTACATCCCACCTCATGCTGATGCTCGATGACGGACGCGAGCTGATGGTGGCGCCCCCTCACCCCGAAAAGCGTATGAACGTCGCCGTGTGGAAATCGATCGTCAGCGCTGCGGTTGCCGACGACAGCGTCAACGCCCGGATATCCGACTGGTTCGGACGCGAATTGAAGCTCGTCTTCTTCGACGGCTCGGCGGAGCGCAGCGCCAGCGCGGAATGGGCGGGCCCCGACACGCCTGTTTGTTTCGCGGATGGCTACCAGGTCCTCGTCACCACGACGGGTTCGCTGAGAGCGCTCAACGAAGACATGGCCGCCCATGGCGAGGGCGGCGTCGGCATGGAGCGCTTCCGCCCGAATATCGTCGTCGATTGCGACGAGCCCTGGGCCGAGGACCGGTGGGCGGCGATCGAGGTGGGCGGCATCCATCTCGACCTCGCCAAGCCCTGCTCGCGCTGTATCATGACAACACAGGACCAGCAGACCGGCTCGCGCGAAGGCGCAAACCCGATGCCGGCCATGGGGCGGAAGCGTATGTCGGCAGACCGACGTGTCCCCGGCCCGCTTTTCGGCTGGAATGCCGTGCCGCGTGGCCAAGGCAAGATCTCAATCGGGGACGAGGTCACCGTGATCGCGGAGCGTCCGCAGGGCTGGGCGATCAGGCAACGCTAACGTCGGTTACGGCCGGTTGCGTGCAGGCGTCATATCGCGCCAATCGCTTGGCAGGCGTCGCCTGACCAGCGGAAAAACAGCCCCCCAATTTTCACCGTGATTCTCACGTTGTTAAACATATTTTTACGGCCTCCCCTCATGCTCGTGCAATCGACAACGTACCGTCATGATCGGCGGCGAAGCCCCGGGGCATCGGGTCGGAATGTTCGCCGTTCGAACCTGAGATTCCGATGACCAGTATCATGACCAACACTGCTGCGATTGCCGCGCTGGACACATTGCGCTCCATCAGCAGCCAGTTGGATACGACGCAGTCGCGCGTTTCCAGCGGATACCGTGTGGAAAATGCCTCCGACAACGCCGCCTATTGGTCGATTGCCACCACTATGCGCTCCGATAGCAAGGCAATGTCCGCAGTCGAGGATGCACTGGCCCTTGGCGCGGCCACTGTCGACACCGCCTATACCGGCATGGAGACGGCGATCGAGGTTGTCGATGAATTCAAGGCGAAACTGGTCGCGGCGCGAGAACCAGGCATAGACAAGGACAAGATCAACAAGGAACTGACCGAGTTGAAAAGCCAGCTGCGGTCTATCGTCGATGGATCAAGCTTCAACGGGCAGAACTGGCTCGAATGGAACACTGGCGCGGATTCGGCGGACAAGACCATCGTCTCCTCGTTCATCCGACATGCAGACGGCACGGTCAGCGTCGGTACGCTGACCTATGACATAACCACCGGCATGGGCATCACCGGCATCAACTACCTTATCGACAATGGCGGCGTTGGCGAATACGGAATACTGACCAGCGATGCTTTCGCCACGTCAGTCAGCGCCGGATCGGCTTTTGTGATCCTCAAGGGCGCGACCAACCCGGCCAGTACGGTCGAGATGGTGCTCAGTCAGACGACCACTGATACGCAGGTCGACGACATGATCCGAACCGTCGATGCGATGCTTCAGAGAATGACTGATGTGACCGCGACCATGGGCGCGATCAAGTCCCGCGTGGACATGCAGAGCGAATTCGTCGCCGATCTGCGCGACACCATCGAGAGGGGTGTCGGCCGCCTCGTCGATGCCGACATGAACGAGGAATCGACACGCCTCAAGGCCCTGCAAACCCAGCAGCAGCTCGGCATCCAGTCGCTCTCCATCGCCAACGCGAATTCGCAGAACATACTGACGTTGTTCAAGTAGCGGAACGGCACTCTCGAGCTCCTTTCGGGGATGGGCCCGTTCCGGCCTTCTGAATATGAAGGCCACGAAAATAGACATCCATCAATTCCGCTGATCACAGCTTCACGAAAACGCGCTTGGCGTGAAGATCGCCTGTCATTATCGTGCCTGCCACAACAGGAGACGAATTGATGGCGACGACCGAACGCAATCCCATGCCCTGGCTGATTATCGTCAGTGGCTCGCTGATCGCCATGCTGACCTTCGGCCCGCGCTCCGCCATGGGTTTCTTCCAGTTGCCGATGCTCTCCGACACCGGCTGGGACCGGTCGACTTTCGGGCTTGCCATGGCATTGCAGAACCTGTGCTGGGGGCTTGGCCAACCGCTCTTCGGCGCGCTCGCGGACAAGTACGGCACCGGCCGGGTGCTGACACTCTCGGGCCTGCTCTATGCGGCCGGCCTCCTGACCATGGCGCACGCCAATGCACCTATATGGCTGCACATCGGCGGCGGCGTATTGATGGGGCTCGCGATCGCCGCCGGTTCCTTCGGCGTCGTGCTTTCGGCATTTGCCCGCAACGTGACGCCGGAGCAGCGGTCGATCGCCTTCGGCATCGGCACCGCCGCAGGCTCGGCCGGCATGTTCCTCTTCGCGCCGCTCAGCCAGGGCTTGATTTCGACCTTCGGCTGGTCGGACAGCCTCGTCTATATGGGCGTCATGATGCTGCTCGTGCCGCTGCTTGCCTACCCGCTACGCGGCAATGCTAATTCCGGCACGCAATCGAAGGCGCAGTTCGAGCAAACGGTCGCCGCCGCCCTGAAGGAAGCCTTTGGCCACAAGAGCTATCTGCTGCTGACCAGCGGCTTCTTCGTCTGCGGCTTCCAGGTTGCCTTCATTACCGCCCACTTCCCCGCCTATCTCGGCGATATCGGCATCGACGCCCGATATGCGGTGATCGCGATGGCGCTCATCGGCTTTTTCAACGTCATCGGCTCACTCGCATCGGGCATGATCGGCCAGCGCTATTCCAAACCCTACTTCCTGGCGCTGATCTATATTGCGCGCTCAATCGCGGTCACCGCCTTCCTGCTTTTGCCGCAGTCGCCGACATCGGTCATCGCCTTCGCCATCGTCATGGGATTGCTGTGGCTGTCTACAGTGCCTCCGACAAACGCGCTCGTCGCCATCATGTTCGGCACGCGGCACCTCGGCCTCCTCGGCGGATTGGTTTTCCTCTCCCACCAGATCGGCTCCTTCCTGGGTGTCTGGATGGGTGGCTACCTCTATGACAAGTTCGGTTCCTACGATTCCGTCTGGTGGCTCGGCGTGGCGCTCGGCCTCTTCGCGGCGATCGTTCACTGGCCCATCGTCGAGCGGCCCGTGGACCGTTCCCTGCCGGCTGCCGCCTGAGGCGGAATTCGGGATACATTTTTTAACAATTGCGGCAGTGCGGTCTTTTTTTGCCGCATTGCATCCACAATTGCTTTGTCACAAAATATTATTCTATATTTTACGTTCCGCTGGTTGACGATCGCCGAGTGCTCGCCTACCTTGAGACAACGCCGAAGCATTTTGGTGGAACGCCAACTCGGCCCCGGATTTCGGGGCCCCGCCATGAAAGGAGGATCGCGAAATGCATATTGTATTCCATCATTGCGCCCGCTCCTGGCAATCATCCCGGTCTGACGCGCTTGTTTGCAGCGACCTCCGACGCATCTGTCGAATGTGACGTCGGGCTCCAACTGAAACTCACAGATCGCGACTGAACATGTTGCCTGCGTTTCGATGCAGGCGGGGATGTGTATTATGACTAAGCAAGTTATCGAATACGCCGGAATACCGGTCGGAATCACGGTCCCGGAAGGCGACCGACTGAAGTTCATTGCCGTCAAATATCCGGTCATCGAACTGGACGGCGGCACCTATCGCAACATTGTGGAGCTCCAGCTGGCCATCCATGACCATCTGGAGAATGCGACGCAGGACAATCAGGCGATGTTTTCACGCGCCGCCAACACCTCCGCGCCTTCCGTGGCACGCAAGGCCTTCAACGCGGCCTGAAGGAAACCCTCGCGCGCCGCGCCGGCTTCGATGCCGCGCGGCTCGTAGACATGCCGGTTGAGGAAAAATGCCGTCAGGCGGAAGGCATCGGCAAGGCCCTCGCCGGTTGCCGCCTTTGCGGCCCCCTCGGCGAGAAAGGCGGGCAAGGCGAGCATCTTGTCCGCCCACGGTTCACCTGCCTGCCGGCAGACCGCGCGCCCGGATTTCGGAGAGACATAGACCAACCCCTCGCGTACCCCGGTGGCCGCGCATTGATTGAGATCCAGCCCGAAGCCGAGATCGTTCAGGACGGCGAGTTCGAAACGGATGTACAGCTCGCCCGCAGTGGCCGGCTCTTCCAGATTGTCGAGGATGACGCCGAGCATCTCGAAAAGATGCGGATGCGGATCACGCTCGGGTAGCAGCCGGAGGAGCGCGGCAAGAGCCTGCACGCCATAGACGGCGGTCGCGCTTTCCATCAGCCGCGCGGCGCGCAGTGTCAGCGGCTCAACCCGGTACTCTCCGAGATGCTCATCGAGCCGCGCCCTCCACGTCACTTCCAGGTGGTTTCCGGGCTGCAGCACCGGCTGCATGGCGCGCGAGCGGCCACCGCGCACGAGGCCGAGGTGACGGCCGCGCTCACGCGTCATCATCTCGGCGATGACGCTGGTTTCGCCATGGCGTCGGGCGCCGAGGAATATCGCTTCATCGCTCCATTGCATGAGTGACTTCTATATCATTTTTCGAGGCTGGCACAGATCCCGCCAGCGCCGACGGCGCACGAGACAATCGCGCCAACACATCACCGGGTACGCATCCGCAGCCCGCTGTCTGGCCAATTCCTGTATCGTGAGCAATACAATTTGTCGGGAATCGGTATAGTACCGCCATCCTTCCGGTATTCCTCGACTTGAGCTCTCCCGACATGTCCCGCCTCGATCAAGACGCCTCCGACACCATGCCCGAGCCCGGCTTCCTCACGAAGCTGCCGCCTGTCCTGCGCTGGCTTCTGCTCGTCGTTCTCTCGGTCGTCCTTGCGGCCCTGCTCGAATATGCCAGCATCCCCGCCGCCCTTCTGCTCGGGCCGATGCTGGCTGCTATCACACTCGCCACCAACGGCGCACGGCTTGCAGTTCCTCGCCTGCCCTATTTCGCCGCCCACGCGATGATCGGATGCGTGATTGCCCGCGCGCTCGATGCCGGCATCGTGCAGACCTTCGTCCACGGCTGGCCGGTCTTTCTTTCGGTCGTCCTGGCGATCGTCGCCGCCAGCAGCGTTATAGGTTACCTGATGGCACGCACCGGCATCCTGCCCGGAACGACAGCGGTCTGGGGCACGTCGGCAGGTGCAGCCTCCGCAATGATGCTGATGGCCGAGGCCCATGGGGCGGACGCCCGGCTCGTCGCCTTCATGCAATATCTGAGGGTGGTTTGCGTCGCTTCTGCCGCCTCTCTCATCGCGGCATTCGTCTTCCGTGCGACCAGCGGCGACGTCGCGCCCGTCGTCTGGTTTCCGCCTTTCGACTGGATCGCGCTACTGGAGACGCTCGCCATTGCCTTCTCTGCCAGCGCGCTCGGTGCGATCCTGAACATCCCGGCCGGCACGATGCTGTTGCCGATGATCGCCACGGCGACCCTCAGCGCCACCGGCCTCATTCATATCGAGTTGCCGGCGTGGCTGCTTGCGCTTGCCTATACCGTGCTCGGCTGGAAGATCGGACTGGGCTTCACGCGCAGGATCCTGCGCCACGCCACCCATGCGCTGCCCCAGATCATGCTGTCCATCATGGTGTTGATTGCGTTTTGCGGAGGGCTTGCGGCCCTGCTGTGGGCGGCGTTCGGGATCGATCCACTCACCGCCTATCTCGCGACAAGCCCCGGCGGGCTCGATTCCGTAGCGATCATCGCCGCATCGACGCCCGTCGACATCTCGTTCGTCATGGCGCTCCAGACGGTGCGGCTTTTCGTGATCATCCTGATCGGGCCGCCGATCTCGAAGCTGATCGCGCGTCGCGTCGCCGGCCGGGCCTAGAGAATATCCGGCCTATTCCTTCGGGAATTCCAGCCCCATTTCGCGGAAGCGTTCCGGATCGTTGCCCCAGTTCTCACGGACCTTCACGAACAGGAAGAGATGCACCGGCTGCTCGAGGATTTCCGAGAGCTCCTTGCGCGAGGCAGTCGAGATCGCCTTGATGGCATCGCCACCCTTGCCGAGCACGATCTTCTTCTGGCTGTCGCGCTCGACATAGATCACCTGCTCGATGCGGACCGAGCCGTCCTTGCGCTCCTCCCACTTCTCCGTCTCGACATGCGAGGAATAGGGAAGCTCCTGATGGAGGCGAAGGAACAGCTTTTCGCGGGTGATCTCGGCGGCGAGCTGGCGCATGGGCAGATCGGAGATCTGGTCTTCCGGATAGTACCACGGGCCTTCCGGCAGGCGCCTGGCCAGAAAATCCATCAGATCGTCACAGCCTGAGCCGGTTGTCGCCGAGACCATAAAGGTCTGCTCGAAGGCAATTGCTTCGTTTGCCTTCGAAGCGAGCTTCAGGAGATCCTCGGGCCGCACCCGATCGATCTTGTTGAGGACGAGGATCTTCGGCTGATGAACGTCTCTCAGCCCCTCCAGGATCGCTTCCGCATCGCCGCGCAACCCCCGTTCGCTATCGATCAGGAGCAAAATCAGGTCCGCGTCCTTGGCGCCGCCCCAGGCCGACGTCACCATCGCCCGGTCGAGCTTGCGGCGCGGCTTGAAGATGCCGGGCGTGTCCATGAAGACGATCTGCGCATTGTCGTGGATGGCGATGCCGCGCACGATCCCGCGGGTCGTCTGCACCTTGTGGCTGACGATCGACACCTTGGCGCCGACGAGCCGGTTCAAAAGCGTCGACTTGCCGGCATTGGTCGGACCGATCAGGGCCACGAATCCGGAATGCGTGGGCTTGTCGCCGGCAGCGGCACCGCCTTCAGCGATGATGTTGTCATTGTTTGTCATAATGTCCAATCAGCCTTAATCGGCAGTTTTCTGCCAGACGCCTTCGCGTTCGAGCAATCTCGTGGCGGCGGCCTGTTCGGCGGCCCGCTTGGAGCGTTCCATACCCGTCTCCGGAGCAATCCCCGGTATTTCGACGGTTACAGTGAAACGCGGATCATGATCCGGTCCGCTCCGATCCGCAATCCGATAGACAGGGGTCACGGCATATTTCGCATGCGCCCATTCCTGCAACTCGGTCTTGGCGTCACGCCTTGCGCCGTCGGCGCGGGCCGCGCGCTCGCTCCAGAAGCGCAAGACGAAGGCTCTTGCAGCCTCCAGCCCGGCATCGAGATAGATCGCCGCGATCAGGCTTTCGACCACGTCGGCGCGCACGTTCAGCATGTTCTTGCCGGTGAGTTTCTTCACATCGGCGCCAGTGCGGATGAAGCGGTGCAGCTCCAGTTCGTCGGCGATGGCCGCGCAGGTCTCCGCGCTCACCAACTGGTTGAAGCGCACCGACAATTCGCCTTCAGAGGCTTTGCGAAACGAAGTAAAAAGAAGTTCGGCGACGCAGAGTCCGAGCACGCGGTCGCCGAGGAATTCCAGTCTCTCGTAGTCGCCGCCCCTGGCGAGTGTCGCGCTCGAATGGGTCAGCGCGCGATCGAGCCTTTCCTTGTCGGTAAAGGCGTAGCCGATCGCGGCCTCCACGAGGCCCCGCTCCTCGGGCGTGAGCCCCTTCACCTTCCTCATTGAACAACCTTGAACATGCGGTCCCAACGCATGTTGGCCGGCCATTTCCAGATCTCGCGGAACGAGGTGTCGTTGCCGAGCGAGAAGAAGATCATCGACGCGCGGCCGATCAGGTTCTCTGCCGGCACGAAACCGACGTCGAAACGGCTGTCGAGCGAGTTGTCGCGATTGTCGCCCATCATGAAGTAATGGCCTTCCGGCACGATGAATTCGCGAGTGTTGTCGCCGCGCGAGGTTGGCGACTGGTCCAGCGTGTCATAGGTGACGCCGTTGTCCATGGTTTCGCGGAAGACCGGAACGTCGGTGCCCGGGTCCATCCGGTAGTCGGAGGTGAACCCGCCATCGGCCACGCGCGGAACCGGCTTGCCATTGATGTGGAGGATACCGTCGATCACCTGGATACGGTCACCCGGAAGCCCGACAAGGCGCTTGATGTAGTCGATATTCGGATTGGGCGGGAAGCGGAAGACAACGATGTCCCCACGCTTCGGCTCGCTGGCGAAAATACGCCCCTCGAAGAGGTCCGGCGAGAAGGGCAGCGAATACTTCGAATAACCGTAGGAGAACTTGTTGACGAAAATATAGTCGCCGACCAGCAGCGTCGGCATCATCGACCCAGACGGGATCGTGAAGGGCTGGAAGAGGACGGTGCGAATGATCATGGCCAACAGCAAGGCCTGGATAATGACCTTGATGTTTTCCCAGAGGGCACTCTGTTTCTTATCAGCTTGCTCGGTCACGCCGGTTTTTCCTTTTTTCGCAATTCACGCCCTATCTAGTCGGTTCGGTTGGCGGCGGCAACGGCCACGACGCCATTTTCCGCCGCTCTCGTCTGCGGCTCACGGCCTCAGTGGCCTCGCCTCGATGACGACGAAGGCCTGCGCATAGGGAAATTCGTCGGTGATCGTCAGGTGAATAATGGCCTCGTGGCCGGGTGGCGTCAGAGTCCTCAAGAACGCCTCGGCGGAGCCGGTCAGGACCATCGAGGGCTTGCCCACCGGCGAATTGACGACACCCATGTCCTTCCAGAAAACGCCCTGCGACATGCCGGTGCCGAGAGCCTTTGACAGCGCCTCTTTGGCGGCGAAGCGCTTGGCATAGGATGCCGCGCGGTTCTTGCCGGCGTCGGCGCGATCACGCTCGGCTTGCGTAAAACAGCGGGCCGTGAACCGGTCTCCGAAGCGATAGATCGATTTCTCGACCCGCCTGATATCGACAAGGTCGCTGCCGATTCCAATGATCATGAGATTTCCAGCCCGTTTGCGCGCGCCGGCACGATCCCAGACGCCCGCGACGCGCTGGAAAACCTCGCCGAGGCAGCCCCGGCAGAGGCGGCGATCATATTGCCGGCCATGAGATGAGCGAGGACGGACGACAGGGAGAAATGGAATGCCCTGGAGGGCGTCGAGGAGGAGATAATGCCCAATGCGGCGTCCGCCGCGATCGCATGCGGGAAATTGGTCGACCGCAAGACTTGCATGCGCAAGCTGTCGAGCGGCCTTGCGGATCCGTTGCGCGGCCAGGACAGGCCCCGCAATCTTTCCATCAGTCCGGCAGGTTGTCGGCGGAGAAGAAGCATGGAGTACGTTTAGTGTATCTGCCTGGCTTCGTACAAGGGCAGAAGTCCCCCAGCGCGCCGGTCCCTGCAAAATCGCGGCCGCGCCTGCCCTCGTTCGGAGGCAGAGCGCCTCATGGGCTTGCGGGCGCGGCTTCAGCGGCCGCTGCGAAACAGGCCGCGATCGATCTGCCGCTGGCGGTATTCGAGATCGATGAGATCACGGGAAGCACTCAGGTACGCGGTCTCGCGGTCGGCGAGAGTGGGAACGCGGAATGCGCGGGCGAGCTTGCGGATAGGTTCGAACATGATGTTCCTCACTTCCTTCGTTTTTGTGCGCTGAATATAATATTGCAGCGCAACAACAACCAGCATGAGAAACAGACCTCTGCCATGCGCAGAACGCATGGCGACAGACTTGGGTCTTCGCACCTCGCCCATAAATTGGGCAGCCTCACATCTCTCCAGCTGCCCCAGGCGCTTCGGCGTGACTCGCCCGTCTATTCAAGGAGGCGCGGGCGCACCTCGTCGTCCCACATCAGATCCCGGCAGGCCGCTACGTCCGCACGGTCCAGCCGGAAGATCCTGTCGTCAGGGCCGAAACCGGCGCCGGCCGGCATTTCGCCATCGCAGGAACTGATGCCGCCGGAAATGTCCACCAGGATGGATGCTTCGCCGCTGCCACGAACGGCAAAGGATCCGCCGTCACATTCGACGCCGCAGGCGAGCCGTTGCGAACCCGCCACCGACTGGCAGACGCCGGGAAATTGTTGGTCGCCGGGGATATTGCGAAACCGCAGCGTCATATTGAACACGCTTTCCGGTGTTCCCGGCCCCTCCTGCCGATAGGCAAGCGCCACCATGTCGGTCACGCGCTGCTCGGGATGGGCGTCCAGATGGGCACGGTCATAGCGCCGGACAAAACAGGCAACACCGAGCTCGCCTTGCTGCAATGGGCGCCCATAGAGCACCTCGTCACCGCCCCCGCCGGCCGAGACCGCCTGCGGAGCGAGCACTACGCCAAGAGCCAGTCCAACAAGTCCTGCACAACCCGCTAACCGAACCACAACAGTCATCCCTTCTCCTGACATCGACTTGACAGGGCACCACCTGACGCCGGCGACGCCCGCCGCCTCTGGCGGCTGAGAGTGCACCAGACGCATGCGACAATCCAGTGATCCGCGACGCGTAGGCGTCTGCAAATCAGTCGTAGACGCGCGCAACCGTGGAGATGCAGTCCAGTCCCTTCAACTGCGCGATCAACTGGTTGAGCTGGCGAAGGTCCCAGACCTCGACGTCGATCGCCATTTCGGTGAAATCGGTCGCGACGCTGGTCATGGTGAGGGTGCGGATATTGATGTCGAGCCCGGCGATGGTCTGCGAAACCATGGCAAGCGTGCCGGGTTCGTTGATCGCGTTGATCGTGATACGTGCGACGAAGCGTGTCTTGTTCGCCTCATCGAGGTCCCAGCGAACGTCGATCCAGCGCTCCGGCTCATCATCGAAACGCTGCAGCGTCGATGCCTGAATCGGGTAGATGGTGATCCCTTTGCCGTCTTCCATGATGCCGACGATCCGATCGCCTGGCACGGCGCCGGCAGGCGCAAACCGGACTTTGGCATTGCCGCTCAGGCCCCTGATCGGCAAAGGCTCCGGACCTTCGCGCTGACCGTCCGCCGCACCGCCCTGCTGGGCCTTGCCGGGGATCTTGAAGACCATGCTGTCGGCACCGCTCATGTTGAACCAGCCCTCGTCATTCGCGGGCCTCACCGTCACACGCTCATCCTGATAATCGGGATAGACGGCCCGCAGAACGTCGAGCGAGGACATCTCACCACGGCCCACGGCAGCAATCGCGTCCTCGACATCGCGCTGTCCGAGGCGATGGAGGACCGGCCGAAGCGCGTCGCGCGAAAAGATCTTTCCGGCGCGCTCGAAGGTCCGCTCAAGGATCCGGTGGCCAAGCCCGGAATACTGCTTGCGGATGGCCATCCGCGTGGCCCTGCGGATGGCGGCACGCGCCTTGCCGGTGACGACGATCTGCTCCCAGGCGGCCGGCGGTACCTGCACACCTGAGCGGATGATTTCGACCTCGTCGCCGTTGTTGAGGCGGGTCACCAGCGGCATGATGCTGCCGTTGATCTTGGCGCCAACGGTCGTATCGCCGATATTGGTGTGAACGGCATAGGCAAAATCGATAGGGGTCGCACCGCGCGGCAGCGCGATCAGCTTGCCCTTGGGCGTGAAGCAGAACACCTGATCCTGAAAGAGCTCGAGTTTGGTGTGCTCCAGAAACTCTTCCGGATTGTCGCCTTCGGACAGCGCCTCGATCGTGTGACGCAGCCAGGAATAGGCGTTGCTCTCCTTGGACAACAATTCGCCCTCGCCGCCCTCGCCGTCCTTGTACAGCGCGTGGGCGGCAATCCCGTATTCGGCGATTTCATGCATACGCTTCGTTCGGATCTGCAGCTCGATGCGCTGCCGCGACGGACCGACGATGGTGGTATGGATGGAGCGGTAGTCATTCTGCTTCGGTGTCGAGATATAGTCCTTGAACCTCCCTGGTACGACGCGCCACCGCGTATGGACGATGCCGAGCGCACGGTAGCAGGAGGGGATGTCGTCGACGATGATGCGGAAGCCATAAACGTCGGAGAGCTGCTCGAAGGAAAGAGACTTCGACTGCATCTTGCGGAAGACCGAATAGGGCCGTTTCTGCCGGCCCTTGACCGAGGCGTTGAGCAGACCATTGGCGACGAGGAGTTCGCGCAATTCGTCCTCGATCTTCTTGATCAGACCCTCGTTGCGCTTGGACAGCTCGGCGAGGCGCTGGGTCACCGTCTCGTAGGCTTCCGGATTGATATAACGGAACGAGAGGTCTTCCAGCTCGTCGCGCATATCCTGCATGCCCATGCGGCCGGCGAGCGGCGCATAGATCTCCATCGTCTCTTCGGAGATGCGGGCGCGCTTGTCGTCGCGCATATGCTCGAGGGTGCGCATGTTGTGCAGGCGGTCCGCGAGCTTGACCAGCAGCACGCGCACGTCGTCGGAGATCGCCAGAAGCAGCTTGCGCAGGTTTTCCGCCTGCTTGGCCTTTTTCGTCACGAGATCCAGCTTTTTGAGCTTGGTCAAACCCTCGACAAGGCGGCCGATGTCCTCGCCGAAGAGTTCATCGATTTCGGCGCGGGTGGCCGTCGTATCCTCGATCGTATCGTGCAGCAGGGCGACCGCAATGGTCGATTCGTCGAGATGCATCTCGGTCAGGATGGCGGCGACTTCGAGCGGGTGGGAGATATAGGGATCACCGCTCGCACGGGTCTGCTTCCCGTGCTTCTGCATTGCATAGACATAGGCTTTGTTCAGCAGCGCTTCATTGACATCGGGCTTGTACTGTTGAACCCGCTCAACGAGTTCATATTGCCGCATCATCCAAACCTACTCCAACAAACGAAAAGCGCGCCAATCGCAGGGATTGGCGCACGATAACGCACTCTTCAGCCGAGACTAAACCGATATTGCTTGACGATTAGTAATCGTCGCTCTTCTCGGGCGGAACGAGGCCTTCGATACCGGCCAGAAGGTCTTCTTCCGACATCTGGTCGAATGTCACGGTTTCCGGCATGTCCTCTTCTTCGTCGCCCTTGGCGAGCGAAGCGGAAGCTCCGATCATGGCGCCGGTGTCCTGTTCCGGCTCGTCGACTTCGACATGCTTCTGAAGCGAGTGGATCAGATCTTCCTTCAGGTCGCCGGGAGACAGGGTCTCGTCGGCGATTTCCCGCAGCGCGACGACCGGGTTCTTGTCCTTGTCGCGATCGACAGTGATCGCAGCGCCCTGCGAGATCTGTCTTGCGCGGTGGCTTGCCAGAAGCACCAGCTCGAAGCGGTTGTCTACTTTGTCGATGCAGTCTTCAACTGTGACACGGGCCATTGCCTGTCCTTTATGGTCATGATCTTGTGGGATTACACGCCCGATACAATCAATGGACGGCAAATTCAAGTTTTTCCTTGCCTTCGGCGCAGGTACCGGTCGGCCAAGCTGCAAATTAAGCCGAATATTTCCGTTCTTCAACCAGTACGTGCTTGGAATGTCCCCTAGCGTGCCCTAAATAATTTGTATATGAATAATTCATAATTTACATGGATTGTTCGCGATAGGCAGTCAAGATATTGTTTTTATTATCAATTACCGCCAATCGCTTATTGCAGAAAGGGATTTTGCCGGATGTTCGATCCTCGAGAAAAAATTGCGCTGTTCATTGATGGTGCCAATCTGTATGCGGCTTCCAGGAGCCTCGGCTTCGATATCGACTACCGCAAACTCCTGAAGGCGTTCCAGAAGCGCGGATATCTCCTGAGAGCCTATTATTATACGGCGCTGATCGAGGATCAGGAATATTCATCCATTCGCCCATTGATCGACTGGCTGGACTACAACGGCTACAAGGTCATCACCAAACCGGCCAAGGAATTCACCGATTCCATGGGACGCAGGAAGGTGAAGGGAAACATGGACATCGAGCTTGCCATCGACGCGATGGAACAGTCCGAAACCGTCGACCATCTCGTTATCTTTTCAGGTGACGGCGATTTCACCACGCTGGTGAACGCCCTGCAGCGCAAGGGCCGGAAAGTCTCCGTCGTCTCCACCATGGCGACCCAGCCGCCGATGATCGCAGACGACCTGCGCCGCCAGGCCGACCACTTCATCGACCTCGTCACGCTGAAGGCGGAAATCGGCCGCGATCCGAGCGAGCGCGCACCGCGCCTATCCCCGGAGCCCGAGACCGGCGAAGATATCGAAGAATAATCAACCTCCGGTAGTATTTTGCGTTCGCCATGGCGTTTAGCCGGTGAGAAGGCAGAAAATACGTGGACGGTGCGGTCCGCAATCGCAAGCCATCTCGGACGAGATTGCATCGGAAACGTGATTCCCCCAGTGCGTGTCCCGCGACACTTCCTCCTGATTTTGCAGGCTTTTCGACGAAATCCAGAGAGCCCGGCCTCAGCACGTCAAGACATTTCATTTATCGCTTGTTAAGCAATTGCCTAGAGAATTGTGACAGGACGTTTACTGGCGGCCTTGGTGCCCCAGACCGGCGCTATCCTCCTTTTGATAATAGGCAGCAACAAATTGACTACTTCTCGCCGGACCAATTCCGAACTCGATGACCGCCTGAATTTTCTCGGACTTGACAAAACACAAAAGGAGACGCTTGCCGCCCTGCGACCGTTGATCGCCGAAGCAATCGGACCGGCGCTCGATGGCTTCTATGGCCGGGCCAAGACCCATCCCGAGACTGCGAGGTTCTTCGCCAGTGATGCCCATATCCAGCATGCAAAGCAAAAGCAGGAAACTCATTGGGGACTCATTATCTCCGGCGCGTTCGACGACAAGTACGTCAATGCGGTTTCCACCATCGGCCGCACCCATGCGCGCCTGGGCCTTGAGCCCCGCTGGTATATCGGCGGCTACGCCCTGGTGCTGGACGGCCTGATCGAGGCGCTCGTCAGCGATGAACTCAAAGGCGTCCTCCAAGCGAAAAAGGCCAAGCGCCTCGCGGCGAATATCAGCGCCGTCATGAAGGCGGCCATGCTCGACATGGATTATTCCGTCACGGTCTATTTGGAGGCACAGGCCGAGGAGCGCGCCAGGGCCGAAGAGGAACGCGACCGGCTCGAATCCGAACAGGAACAGGCCCTGCTGGCGCTCGACGGGGCACTCGGCAAGTTGAGCACGGGCGACCTGACGGCGGTCATCGACCAGCCGCTTGCGCCGAAATTCGACGATCTGCGCAACAATTATAACAAGGCCATCGGCGCCCTCGGCGTCGCTTTCGCAGAGATCGTCGACGAGACGGCGCGCGCGGCCGCGAACACGCGGGAACTGTCGGCAGCGACCGATGACATGGCGAAACGCACCGAACAGCAGGCAGCGGCGCTGGAGGAAACGGCCGCCGCGCTCGAGGAGATCACAACGGTTTCCAGGCAGTCCGCCTTGCGGACGCAGGAAGCCAGGACGGTGGTTCTGGCCTCGGCGGAAGAAGCCGTCCGCTCGGGAGAGATCGTCGGCCAGGCGGTCGGCGCAATGAGCGATATCGAGGCATCCTCGCGCAAGATCACGCAGATCATCGGGGTGATCGACGAGATTTCCTTCCAGACGAACCTGCTTGCTCTCAATGCAGGCGTGGAAGCCGCCAGGGCGGGAGAAAGCGGGCGAGGTTTCGCAGTCGTCGCGCAGGAGGTGCGTGAACTCGCGCAACGTTCCGCGGCCGCGGCCAAGGAAATCAAGACGCTGATCGACCAGTCGTCGAAGGATGTCGCGCATGGCGTTTCGCTCGTCAACAGGACGGGAGAGGCGCTGCGCACGATCGGCGAACAGGTGCACGCGATCAACGAGCATATCGCCGCCATCGCCACGTCGTCGGAAGAACAGTCGGCAGGTATCGGCGAAATCAACGCCGCCATCAACAGCATGGACCAGATGACCCAGCAGAATGCCGCGATGGTCGAGGAAACAAATGCCTCGACCCACACGCTCAGCGATGTCGCCAGCCATCTGACTCGGCTCGTTTCCCGCTTTACGGTTTCGCGCACGCATATCCATGCGCCCGTTTCGACGCAGTACAAGCCGCGCTACGCGGCTTGACCAAGCCGCGGCTTCCCCGTTGATCCTGCGCGGGAAAAGGGATTGGACACCCCTTTTTCCGCGCAACTCATTCGCCGGTCGTCGAAAACGACCGGAAGTCGGAACTTGCCGATCTCGCAGCGAACGGATCATCCGGTTCCTGAACGGCAGGAAGCTCTCGAAATGCGGCACGTCTCGTGCGCTTCTTCGACTTCTGACGACAGGGTGAAGGCGAACGGTCCGACGCCGACCTTCAGGAGTTCCGCTATGGTCAGCCGCCGGTCTTGAGAAGCCGGGTCTTCTGGCGGTTCCAGTCGCGTTCCTTCTCGGTCTCGCGCTTGTCGTGCAGCTTCTTGCCCTTGGCGAGCGCCAGCTCCAGCTTCGCCCTGCCCTTCTCGTTGAAATAGATCTTGAGCGGCACCAGCGTCATGCCCTCACGGTTGATGCCGGCGCGCAGGCGGTTGATCTCGCGCTTGGACAGAAGCAGCTTGCGACGACGGCGCGGCTCGTGATTGAAGCGGTTCGCCTGCAAATATTCCGGCAGGTGAGAGTTGATCAGCCAGATCTCGCCCCCTTCGTCGGAGGCATAGGATTCGGCGATGTTGGCCTTGCCTTCGCGCAACGACTTGACCTCGGTCCCGGTCAGAGCCAGCCCAGCCTCGTAGGTGTCGATGATCTCGTAATTGAAGCGGGCCTTGCGGTTTTCCGCGACAACCTTGTTGACTGTGCGCTGGCTGCCTTTGGGGGCCATGATCTCGTCTTCCGTTTCGCCCATGATTTTGTGGTGTTTCGGCCGCGCTATGGGCCGGCGCGGCGGTTATGCGACGTATGTAATGGAGTATGGGGCGGAAATAAAGGCGGGGGGTTGCAGCTTCCGAACCAGGCGCAGCTTAGGGAATTAACTAGTATAATTCGGACCTCAGATCGCTCGATCAATCCAAGGCCTGCTTTCGCCTTTCGAGGGAGCGACGGGCGATGGCATGAAAAGGGAAACCTACGTCCTATATTAAAGCCAACCACCACTACGACAGCGACCAGAAGGCACCCGGCGGTTAGTCCTCAATCCAAGTGCGGATTGCCAACTCCTCAACACTCGCCCGATGGGCGCTCTTGCCGGCCAGAACGCTGGCCCGTGCTATCGTCTTCAACGAACCAACGTCCCGATAGAGTTCGCGAATACTGGTGTGATTGGCGTTAGTAACAAGTACCTTCGCGCCACGTTGAGACGCTCGCGCTACGGCGTTTTTCAGCCGGACCTGGTCATCCCAAGAAAATATCCGGTCGTTGTATTTCACAAAGCCGTTCTCGTTGTGCTTCACCGTGTACGGAGGATCCACGAAGACGAAATCACCTCCTTCGGCAGCGTCGATGGTCGTCTCGAAGTCGCAGCATTGGATCTTCGCGGCGGCCAACCGTTGCGACACCACCTCGAAATCATCCGTCGGTAGCACCACATCCGTCTTCGTTCCGATTGGCACGTTGAAAACGTTCCGAAGATTGACGCGATATAGACCGTTCCAGCAGGTGCGGTTGAGGTAAAGAAACCACGCGGCCAGTTCGATCTTGTTTGACGGCTTGGTCTCGCGAACAGCGTAGTACGTATCGCGCGAGTGGCGTTCGTGGTACTCCTGAAGACGCTCGGCAAGGTCGTTGGGAGAATCCCGCGCGACTTCATACGTGGATATCAAATCGACATTCAGATCAGACAAAACCGCGCGCTCCGGAGCTGTCGCGAAGAACACCGCCCCCCCGCCCAGAAAGGGTTCGACGTAACGCTCATAAGAGTCTGGCAGGAGATGCGTATAACGATCCGCGAACCACCTCTTGCCACCAGCCCACTTGAGGAAAGGCAGCACCTTCTCGGTCCGAATAGTATTCACAGTAGAGACTCGGTCCGGGTTTCGAGTTCGCCCTCAATCCACCGTAGGAATTCGACGTCCTCTGGCTTGTACTGACGACCGGCAGGATGAGCCGCAACTCGGCGCAGATTATTCAGCGTCTCCATCCATCGGAGGTTGAACGCCAACCCCTTATCGCCGGCCATTTCGATGTTGAAGACGTCTTTGAAGAGACCGCGATTTTGCTTGTGTTCGACAATATCCTTGAAATCCAGAAGGTCGAAATAGACGTCGAGGTCTTTTTCCTCGTCCTTCTTCGCGTCCTCGATCTGACGCGGGAACGCCTTTTCCAGAATTTTGCCGTTTGGCACTCCCTTCGTCAGGTACTTATCACCGTATTCCTTACGCAGGATTGTGACGGTCACATCATGCACAACGGTCTGAAGGCGCTTCACCGCTTCGTCAGCATACTTCATGTCGTCCTCGGTTGCCTTCTTGCGCCAGTCGGAAAGACCAGCCGGAGAGAATGAAGGCGCCGCTGTCGCAACGATATCGCACAGCTTGTAAAAATGTTCCGGTATCCCGCCTGAGCCGAACCGGGGCTTGAACCGCTTGGAGTATTCTTCTTCCGGGGCTGTCGATATGTAGTCGATTACCGGTGTCAGGTAACTCTCAAGCTGTTCGATTAGTTCAATCCCCTCCATCTGGTGTGGATCTTGCTTCGTTTCGGATTGCATGTGAGCGATAAGCGCACTCAGCAGCCGGATATGACCGCCGACCGAAATGTTGGAACAGAGATAGCCCGGCTTCCCCTTGGACCATCGCTCTGGGCTAGCTTCAGCCAAGAGGTTGAAATACGCGGTGAGAGCGTCACCAGCACGATCCAGAGTGCCCTTATCATCTTCGCCCGTGAACGGCCCGGGCGCATAGTGCTTGCCTTTGACTGCTGCCGTCCCGAGAAGGCCAGATTGGACCAGCGCTTGCTTAACTTCCGGCATCGTAAGCGGAACGTCGCTGCCCTGCTTGAGACCCGGAGTCGCGATCTTTCCGTAGAATGGACTACCGTTGTCACCGTTGAGGAGTGCCCAAAGTCGCGAGGCAATAGCGCCAATCCGCTCTTTCGGATCGGTAGAGCCCCATTTCAATTCGCCCTCTAGCTCGACCAGCAGGTTTTTCGGCACGCGCTTCTGCTCGTGATTGATGGTAACGAAAAGGTTTGCCTCAGCGGCATCTGCGAGCTTTTCGAAAGCGACTACTATCAGGTGGTCTGTGCTGCGCTTCTTATCTATATCGCCATAGGCGTAAAGTCGGTGCTGCCCGTCCACAATCCAGGCGCTCTTGAACTTGCTCGGAAGGTACAGAGTGCCGAATTGCACCGGCCATCCGTCCCTGTTTTCGAGAAGGTCAAAACGTGGCTTGTCTTTGAAGTTCACTAGAATGCTGTTGGGGAAATAACCGCCCCCAACGAGGAATTTCGCGATCTGCTTCAGCCGGGTCTTTTGGATCAGACGTTGATAAGCCGGCGCCCCTTCCGGATCATTAAGCGCGCGATGGTTCACGAATGCGATTTTCAGCAACTGCTCCGGCGTAGCCACGAACGCATAGAAGCGATTGCCGCCGAGGGCCCCACGGATTGCAGGCGTAGTGACACCCTCCATCTCGGCGATGGATGAACCTTTGAGATATTCTGCCAAAAACTGTGGACGTGCGCCCGTTCCGAGATGGTCAACAATCTGGCTGAAATACCGGTACTCGCTCTCACGCATCACCTGAATGTTTTCTTGGCGAGCGCGTTCGATGTCTGGCTTGGACCATATGACGTTCTCGGTGACGAACATCCAGAGGATCTTTGGCTTGAAACCCGGGTAGTGCTTCCGGATTGCGTTCGCCATAGGCCCCTTCAGGGCTATAAACTCGTTGAGGTCCTTCTGGAGAGAGCGCCTCTTGGGTGTCTGGCAGGCTTTGCACTCAGCCACGACGACAGTCTCCGCGTCCTTGGCGAAAACGTCCACCTGCTTATAGAGGGGCGCTTCGTTCTTTTTCGAGACCAGAATGTTAAAGGTGTGACCAGGGCTGATTTCCTCGTAGCCCATCTTATAAAGTGCACACCAGAATCGATCTTCGAGGCGATCACCAATTGCCTTGCGCTTACGGACCACGGTCTTCTTGTCGCCCTCCCGTTCGACCGTCCATCCTGTGTCTATTAATTCTGCGATGTCGCTGTGTGATACGCGCTTCTCAACGTAGTCTTTTTTGCGCAGATTAAACTCTTTGGTTAGCTCACTGCGCTTCATCGGAGCTGGCGTTAAATCTAGCGGCTGCGTCACCCCTTACTCCTCCCCCACGGTGAATCACTTCACCTTCCCAAGAAAAGTTAGCGGATGTAGAGACAGAACAGAAGGCGAGCCGCGTCCTTTTTTAAGTTGTAATATAAAAAACGCCAATTGGTCTATCGCCGCGGCTTTGCGGCGCCCTCCCCCAACCAAAATGGCCGGCGTTTCCGCCGGCCTTTTGTCATTCCCTCAGTTCACCAGCCCCGCATGCTTCAACGCCGCGTCGATCGCCGCTTCCGTGGGCGCTTCGAGCGTCGGCAACAACGGCAGGCGCACGGCACGGCTCATGCGGCCGAGCTTCGACAGCGCATATTTGACGCCGCAGAGGCCGGGCTCGATGAAGATCGCCTTGTGCAGCGGCATCAACCGGTCCTGGTATTCGAGCGCCTTCTTGTAGTCGCCGGCAAGCGTCGCCGCCTGGAACTCGGCACAGAGCTTCGGCGCGGCGTTCGCCGTTACCGAGATGCAGCCGACGCCGCCGTGCGCATTGAAGCCGAGCGCGGTGGCGTCCTCGCCGGAGAGCTGGATGAAGTCCGCGCCGCAGGTGATCCGCTGGTCGGAGACGCGCTCGAGCTTTCCGGTCGCGTCCTTGACGCCGACAATGTTCTTGTAGGCCTTGGCAAGGGCGCCCATGGTTTCCGGCGACATGTCGATAACCGAGCGGCCGGGAATGTTGTAGATGAAGATCGGCAGCTTCACGGCGTCGGCAATCGCCCCGTAATGGGCGAAGAGGCCCTTCTGGGTCGGCTTGTTATAGTATGGCGTGACGACCAGCAGCGCGTCGGCTCCGACGCTTTCCGCATGCAGGGCAAGCTCGATGGCTTCGCTGGTGTTGTTCGAGCCGGCGCCGGCGATCACGGGCACGCGCTTTTTTGCCACCTCGACGCAGAGTTCCACGACCCGTTTGTGCTCCGCATGGGAAAGGGTCGGCGATTCACCCGTGGTGCCGACCGGCACGAGACCGGTGCTGCCTTCGGCAATCTGCCATTCCACATGGGCGGCGAAGGCTGCCTCGTCGACGGCACCGCTATCGGTAAACGGCGTGACGAGAGCAGGAATGGATCCCTGGAACATGCATAAAACTCCTCACGGCCGGCGTTCATGCTTCGGCCGCATTCCTCGGTTACGAACGCGCGCAGCTTAGTGCGGCGCATGGGCCGCGGCAAGCGCATCGGGGGCGCTTTTAGGACAGTTTCACCTTGCGTAAAAGAGCGAAATTCTCGCATTTCGGTAAGGTTTCGTTAATATGGCCGGCGGCTAATGGAGGGATTGCGCATTTCTCATCGGGTATCGGCATGAAGAGGATTGTTCTGCTGACCACCGTCTTCGGCGTCGGTCTGGCGGTGTTTGCCAGCGCGGCCACGCCTTCAGAGTCGAGTGCCGTGCCGGTACCGCTTCCCAAGCCGTCGGCCGCGCCTGCGAAGCAGGCAGCAATTCCCTCGTTCGAGATCACAGGCGCCATCCCGCGCACGTCCCGGCTCGCCACGGCAAGCCGCGAACTCAAGGCCGGGCTCGACGCTCTCTCGAACAAGAACGGAGCGGGAGCACTGGCAATTCGCGACGGCATGGCGGACAGCCTCGACCGTCACATGCTGACCTGGTCGATCGCCGTTTCGGGCTTGAGCGACGTTCCCTCGGCAGAAATTGCCGCCGCCCAAGGCGAACTCAAGGGCTGGCCGGGGCTCTCCGCCTTCAGGGCCAACTCCGAACGCGCGCTCTATCGGGAAAACCCGGCCGCCGCCGATGTGCTGGCCGCTTTCGGCACCACCGCGCCGGAAACCGCGGAAGGCGCCATCATCCTTGCCCGTGCCCTGGCCGTCAGCGGCAAGAGCGAGGAGGCCGCCGCCACCTTGAGGAAAATCTGGCGCGAGCAGGCGCTCGACAAGGCGATGGAAGACCGGATTCTCAAGGAATTCTCCAGCCTGCTGACTGCGGCCGACCACAAGGCAAGGATGGATTATCTTCTCTACCGCGGCCGTACGGATCAGGCCAAACGCTTTTCCGGCCTCAGCAAGGCGCAGTCGCTCTACAGTGCCTGGGCGGCCGTGCTTGCCCGAGCTCCCAAGGCCGGTCAGCTTTTGAAGGCGGTCGATCCGAGATGGTCATCCGATCCCGCCTATCTCTTCGTGCAGATCGAATATCTGCGCCGGCAGGAGAAATATGAAGAGGCTGCCGCGCTGCTCGCAAAAGCACCCCGCGACAGCCGATCGCTGATCAATACGCGCGAGTGGTGGAACGAACAGCGCATCGTCGCGCGCGGCCTTGCCGATCTCGGCAGGTTCAAGGCCGCCTACCAGATTACCGCCAGACATACGGCAACCGATCCCGTCGATGTGGCCGACGCCGAGTTCCATGCCGGATGGTATGCGCTGCGCGGGATGAACGACAGCGCCGCCGCCTCGACCCATTTCCGCAAGATCCTGCAGGTTTCCGACAAGCCGCTTTCGGCGTCGCGCGCCTGGTACTGGCTCGGCCGCGCAGCAGAGGCGGCAGGCAAGCCAGAGGCGAAGGAGCATTTTCGCAAGGCGGCCACATTCCCGAGCACCTTCTACGGCCAGCTGGCGGCTGCGCGCCTGAAGTCTCCCAGCCTTCGCATCCCCTACCCCTCGCCCGGTGTGGACGACCGCCAGCGCTTCGAAGCCCGCGAGGCCGTGCGGGCGATCGCCCGTTTCGAGGCCGCCGGCCATGGCTGGCGGGCGGAAAGCCTTTACCGGGCGTTGGCGCAGCAGCTGCAGGGCCCCGGCGAACTGGCGCTTCTCGCCGCCAAGGCAGAAAAGAGTGTCGGGCATCAGCTGTCGCTGCAGATCGGCAAGATCGCCTATGGCCGGGGGATCGACGTCCCGGCCCTGGCCTTCCCGGTCGGCGTGATCCCCGCAACCGCCAATATCGCGGGCTCCGGGAAGGCACTCGCCTATGCGATTGCGCGGCAGGAAAGCGCGTTCAACCCGGCGGCGGTATCTCCGGCCGATGCCCGCGGTCTGCTGCAACTGATGCCGGGCACGGCAAAGGGTGTCGCCGGCCGCTACGGCCTTGCCTATTCAAAAGAGAAACTCACAAGCGATGCCGGCTATAACGCAACGCTCGGCGCCCACTATCTCGGCGAACAGATCGACAGCTTCGGCGGTTCCTATATCCTGACCTTCATCGCCTACAATGCCGGTCCGAAGCGCGTGCCGGAGTGGATTTCGCGCTATGGCGACCCGCGAGGAAAGCCCATCGACGAGGTCGTGGACTGGATCGAGCGCATCCCCTTCCCCGAGACGCGCAACTATGTCCAGCGGGTCATGGAGAACTACCAGATCTACAAGACGCGGCTCGGCCAGAAGGCCGATATCGTTCAGGACCTCCGATACGGCCGCTGAACCCGTCCTTTGTCTCGGAACACAATCCGCGCTACATCTTTCTTTGGCAATTGAACCGGGAGAGACGA
The DNA here is from genome assembly GCA_041675415.1 of Rhizobium sp. GTDB lineage: Bacteria > Pseudomonadota > Alphaproteobacteria > Rhizobiales > Rhizobiaceae > Allorhizobium. Next base: position 71,161 of record JBAYTX010000019.1, read on the forward strand.
ATGACGGCGGACTACGACAGCGGTTTCAGCGAGCACTTCTATGATGCGCCGGACGGGCTGAGGCTCTATGCCCGCATCTATGGCGAGCAGGTCGGCGGGATGCCGGTCGTCTGCCTGCCGGGGCTCACGCGCAACTCCCGCGATTTCCATCAGCTCGCCTTGCAGCTCTCAACCAGTCCCGAACGGCCCTTCAAGGTGGTGTCGCTCGATTATCGCGGGCGCGGACGGTCGGATTGGGACGCCGACAAGAGCCACTACAATCTGGTGGTCGAGGCAAACGACGTCATCGCCGCCTGCGCCGCCCTCGCCATTGATCGCGCCGCCTTCATCGGCACCTCGCGCGGCGGTCTGACACTGCATGTCCTCTCTGGCCTGAAACCGGAACTGCTCGCTGCCGTGATCCTCAACGATATCGGACCAGTCATCGAGACAGAAGGCTTGAGACAGATCCAGGCCTATCTCGGACGGGAGAGACACCCGCGCGACTTCGACGATGCGGCGGTCGTGCTGAGGCAAACCCATGGCGCGAGTTTCGCCGCGCTTGAAGATCAGGACTGGCGGGACATGGCGCACGCCATCTACCGGGAGCGCGGCGGAAAGATCCTTGCAGATTTCGACCCGGCGATCGCCGAGCAGATCCGCGCCGTGGATCTGAGTGTGCCCGCTCCGGACCTCTGGGAGCAGTTCGACGGCTTCTCGGCCATTACCCTGATGACGATCCGGGGGGAAAACTCCGCTCTGCTGTCGGAAGGAACGCTGACGGCGATGGGAAAGCGGCATCCCGGCATGCACGCATTGACAGCTCCAGGGCAGGGACACGCGCCGGTTCTGCATTTGGGAAAGATACCGGCAGCCATTCATGCTTTCCTGAAAGACAACACCCGCTGATCTTCGGCGGAGCGGTAGCGGCGGGCTTTGCCCCGACAGCCACCAAAACAAAAAGCCCGGCTCGAAAGCCGGGCTTCTCTTATCGGATCGTCAGATCCAATTAGAACGAGCGCTGCAGACGCAGGTAACCCGACCAGCGGCCGTCGTAGCCGGCAGCATCCGTGTCGAAGTACTGAATGCTTACCTTGGCAGCGAGGCCAGCAGCAAGAGCGTAATCGACAGTCAGACCAGCCTTCCAGGCTTCGGTGGTTGCGAAGTCTTCCGAGTTGACCATGCCGTAGTTCCAGAAGTACTGGGCACCGGGGGTCAGGGTCAGCTTGTCGGTCAGCTTTGCAGCGTACGAAGCAGCAACGGTCCATTCGGCGGCGCTGTAGTAAGCGTTGTCGCCGGAGGAGTAAACAGCACCGAGGCCGAGAGTGCCCGGGCCGACGTCAGCCGTTGCGATCAGGCGAACAGCGCCGTCTTCAGCAGCGAAGTCATAACCGCCGAGCAGCGATACGGAAGCGGCACCGAAGGTACCCGAAACCATGCCTTCAACACCGACGTTGTCGGTGCCAGCATAGCTGACGAGGCCCTGACCCGAAGCCGTGAGTTCGTCGATGAATACGCCGACCTTGAAGGCGTCGGAAGCATATTCGTAACCTGCGGCGTTCAGACGGTTCGAACCGAGGTTGTCGGTTTCGCCCTCGAGACCGTTATCCCAGTAGTTGTACATGTAACCGACTTTGAAGCCGCCGACGGTGATGAAGGCTTCTTCGACATAAACGCCACCGTTTACGTAGTCAGAGTCGCCATTGCCCATGATCGAGATGTACGAACCGATGGTGCCGATGTCGGAGTCATTCTTGGCGCTAACCCGCACTGCACCGCGAGTCCAAGCGTTCCAGTCAGCTGCGCTAACAGTCACGCCGTTGACGTCGTAGTCGCCGTGGAAATCGATCTGCGCACGAACGTAACCGCCAACCTTGAGGCAGGTTTCGGTGCCGGGGATGTAGAAGTAGCCGGTGCCGAAAGCGTCGCAAACGCGAACGTATTCCATCGGCTCGGGTTCAGCTGCAACGATGGCGTCGGCAGCCTGAGCGCCGGA
>JBAYTX010000020.1:0-68636 GCA_041675415.1 Rhizobium sp.
GCTCGCCCGCGCAATTTGCAAGTTTCCACGATCAACAACCGTGCAAACTTGCAAAAACCAATACGTCAAAGAACCGGATTAAAACGCCAATTCAATGTCTTGGAAATTCTTCACGGACGACTACGGCGGCCATCAATTTCTTCGTATAGTCGTGCTGCGGATTGTCGAAGATTGCTGCGCGCGGACCGATCTCGACGATCTCGCCGAGATACATGACCGCGACCCGGTGGCTGATCCGCTCGACCACGGCCATGTCATGGCTGATGAACAGGAAGGCGAGATTGAACTCCTCCTGCAGGTCCATCAAGAGGTTGCAGACTTGCGCCTTGATGGAGACATCCAGCGCCGAAACGCTTTCGTCGGCGACGATCACTTTTGGATTGAGCGACAGTGCACGGGCAATGGCGATGCGTTGGCGCTGGCCGCCGGAGAATTCATGCGGATAGCGGCCCATCATATCCGGGCTCAGTCCGACCTTCCGCAGGAGATCCGCGACTCTCTCATTTGCCTCCTGCCTGGTCCCGAGCCGGTGCTTCAGATAGGGCTCGGCGATGGCTGCTCCCACCGTCATGCGCGGGTTGAGGCTTGAGAACGGATCCTGGAAGATCATCTGCACGCTGCGGCGCAAGGCGCGCAGGCTTGGCTGATCCAGTGTCAGCACATTGTAGCCGTCAAGATGGATTTCGCCGCTTTTGGGCTCGACCAGCCGTGTAATCGAACGGCCAGTCGTTGATTTGCCGCAACCAGATTCCCCGACGATAGAAAGCGTCTCGCCCTGGAAGAGCTGGAACGAGATGCCCTCGACGGCATGCACGGCGCCGGTCTGACGGCCGAACAGGCCACTGCGGATCGGGAACTGCGTCACAAGGTTTTTGACAGACAGAACCGGCGTCTTGCGGGTGTCGACGGTGTCGGCCACCTCCGTCGGCTCACTCGCCTTGCCCGTGCCGATATCGACAACGGGAAAACGCAGCGGCCAGGCATGACCGTGCATCGAGCCCAGCTTCGGAACGGCGGCCAGAAGGGCGCGCGTGTAGGGATGCTTGCCACGATGGAAAACATCCGCGGTCGCGCCCTGCTCGACCGTTTCCCCCCGCAGCATCACTATAGTGCGATCGGCGATTTCTGCGACGACACCCATGTCGTGGGTGATGAAGAGCACCGACATGCCTTCCTCTTCCTGGAGCACCTTGATGAGGTCGAGAATCTGGCCCTGGATCGTGACGTCAAGTGCCGTGGTCGGCTCGTCGGCGATTAGCAGCTTGGGTCTGGAGGCAAGCGCCATGGCGATCATCACGCGCTGGCGCATGCCGCCGGAGAATTGATGCGGGTATTCGTCGAAGCGGTTGGCGGCATTGGGAATGCGCACCTTTTCCAGAAGCCGCACGGTTTCGGCGCGTGCCTCGGCTCTCGACATGCCCTTGTGCCGCGTCAACACCTCAGAAATCTGTCGTCCGATCGTGAAAATCGGATTGAGGCTCGTCATTGGTTCCTGGAAGATCATGGCCGCGTCATTGCCGCGAACCTGCTGCATCTCGCTTTCGCTGAGCGACAGGATGTCCTTGCCATTGAGCACAATGCGGCCTTCGGCGCGACTTGTATCCCGGGCCAGCAGGCGCATGATGGAGAGCGAAGTCACGCTCTTGCCGGAACCGGATTCGCCAACGATGGCAACGGTTTCGCCGGGCTTCACGTCGAAGGAGATATTGCGCACCACCGATCGCCATTGGCCGTCGACCAGGAATGAGGTCGTCAACCCCTCGACAGAGAGAACGGCGGGCATCTCGGCTTGGGCGGCGGCTGCTGTCGTCATGGGGCTCATAGCTTTCCTGGTCCGGTCATGCATGTAGGGCTGTAGTTCACACGGGCTTCAGTGGCGTTGCGAATGAAGGCGAAGGGCGTCCTTCGGCGATACGCGCGGCCTCCAGTTCCGCGATCTTGCGGTCGATCTCCCTGCGGTCCGTCAGTCCGTGTGGGTTCTCACGGGTCGGCATGGTCTGCGCCACATGGAGATAGCGCTCCTGCGCGACAGCATAGAGCCGGCGGAGTTCCACCAACGGGTCCGGATGGTCGTCGGCACGGATATCGAGCCAGGGATAGTCCTGGTCCCGGTAGATCACGAGCGCCGCCGACTGCTTGCCGCGTTTGTCACCGCCGGCCGCTTCCCCGGCGTCCATGGCCGCCAGCAACCGCTCGGCGAAGGGCGCATCCGCCAGCGCCTTGTAAACCCTGAGCGTCTCGGCGATGACCTGCGGACCAGCCAGCATATTGCCGGCAACGGACACATTGTCGTCGACAATATGCCCGGCCCAGTCGATGCATTTTGATCCGGTGAAGGCTGCATTGCGTCCTGCAGCGTCAATCAGATGCAATTGGCGCTGCTGGCTCCCGTCATCGCGGGCCGTCAACACCGAGATGATCTCCTCGGGTGTACGGCCTTCGGCCAGCAGGGCGAGGCCATCCGTGCCGTAAAGGGGACTGACGAAGGCCTGGGTGGCAATGGCGCCCACGCGGCCGCGAATGTGTGGAACGGCGGCGCCGACCGCGAAGAAGCGGCTTGCCACCGCCACGGCCAGATGGCCCGTCTGCGGATCACGTGCGACAATAGACCAGGTCATGACTATCTCCCTATTGCATAAGCTTGCATGAGACGCGGCGTCGCTGCGGCGCGCAGCAAGCCGTCGGGATCTCTCCTGGCGGCTGTCAGTCGACCGACGGTCCATGGATCGGCTGGCGTGATCTGATGTCCCATGGCGGCCAGTGCGGAGATCACGTCACTGCCGATATTACTTTCGATCATCAGGTTTCCGGGCTGGCTTGTACGCGGGTAGAAGGAGCCCGGGAAATGCGACGTGTGGAACAGCGGCATGTCGATTGCCGCCTGCAGGTTCTGCTTGTGATGAACGTAACGCAGGAAGAAGGACAGCTGCCACTGATCCTGCTGGTCGCCACCCGGCGTGCCGAATGCGAGCGTCGGCTTGCCCTCGTAGAGAGCCAGGGAGGGCGTCAGCGTCGTGCGCGGGCGCTTGCCGGGTGCCAGCGAGGTTGGCAGTCCGGGCTTCAGCCAAAACATCTGGGCGCGGGAATTGAGACAGAAGCCGAGACCCGGAACGATCGGCGAGGATTGCAGCCAGCCGCCTGACGGCGTCACCGACACCATGTTGCCTTCGCGGTCTATGACGTCGATATGAACGGTGTCGCCGCGTTTTTCGGTCAGGTGCGACATGGTCGGCTCGTAGACCGCGCCTGTGCCGGACATGCCGGCCAGCATATCCATCGTGAGATCGTATTGGCTCTCGTAGCCCGGCAATCTGCCCGGGCGGAGCGTCATCGATGCCTGCGGAGAGATCAGCTTGCGCCGCTCGTCGTTGTAGCTGTCCGACAACAACTGCTCCATCGGGACGGAGGCGAAGGCCGGATCGCCGTAGTAGACCTCGCGGTCGGCATAGGCGAGCTTCATCGCCTCGACGACCGTGTGGACGAAATCGGCGCTGCCGGGGTCCATGGAGGCGATATCGATGCCCTTCAGGAGCGCCAGCGACTGCAACAGCACAGGACCCTGGCCCCATGGGCCAGTCTTGGCGACGGTCCACCCATGATAGTCATACATCTGCGGTTCTTCTACCGTGGCGCTCCAGCCGGCCATGTCGCCGGCAGTTAGCACACCTTTGTGGCGGCTGCCGCTGGCATCCATGACTTCGGCGGTCTTCAGATAGGTATCGATCGCCTCGGCCACGAAGCCGCGGTAGAAAGCGTTGCGGGCCGCCTCGATCTGGTTTTCGCGACCCTTGGCGCTTTCGGCCTCGGTGACGATGCGCTGCCAGGTGGCGGCCAGGACCGGATTGCGGAAGAGTGCATGGGGCTCGGGCGCGGAACCGCCCGGAAGCCAGGTCTCGTACGACGTCGGCCACTCCTTTTCGAAGAAGCCCACCAGTCCCTTGATCGTCGCCGAAACGCGCGGCAATACCGGGTGGCCATGCTCGGCATAATGGATCGCAGGTTCCAGCACGTCGCGCACCGACATGGTGCCGTAGTCGCGCAGCATCAGCATCCAGCCGTCGAAGGAGCCGGGGATGACGGTCGCCAGCAGTCCGTCACCGGGAATGATCGACAGGCCTTCGCCGCTGTAGTGTTCGATTGTCGCGCCGACGGGTGCGGTCCCTTGCGCGCAGATGACCTCGACCTTGCCCTTCTTCGCGGAATAGATGACAGCGGGCATGTCGCCGCCGGGGCCGACCAGATGCGGTTCGAGAACCTGGAGCACGAAACCGGAGGCGACGGCCGCGTCGAAGGCGTTGCCGCCCTTTTCCAGGATGCTCATGCCAACGGCTGAGGCGATCCAGTGGGTGGAGGTCACGACGCCGAAGGTGCCGAGGATCTCCGGGCGGGTGGTAAAGTCACTCATCAACTGTTCCTTCGATGTTTCTTATGATTCCCGGGGGTCGAGCGCATCGCGCAGACCGTCACCGAGCAGGTTGAAACCGATCACGACCAGGAAGATTGCCGCCCCCGGCCACATGGCCATCCAGGGCGCCTGGTCGAGGAAATTCTTCGCGACATTGAGCATGGAACCCCAGCTTGGGGCCGGCGGCTGCTGGCCAAGGCCGAGGAAGGAGAGGCTGGCCTCGGCAATGATGGCAGTCGCGACCGTCAGGGTCGCCTGCACGATGATCGGTGCCGTGATGTTTGGCAGGACGTATCGGGTCATGATGTCGAAGTGGCCAAGGCCGATCGCGCGTGCGCCCTCGACATAGTCCTCGGTCTTGACCGCGAGAACCTGACCGCGCGTCAACCGCACGAAGACCGGCATTGCGGAAAGGCCGATTGCGATCATTGCGTTGGTGAGGCTGGGACCGAGAAAGGCGGCAAGGGCAATTGCCATGATCAGAAACGGCAGGGCCAGAAAGGCCTCCGTGATCCTCGATATCACCTGATCGACCCACCCGCCGAAATAGCCGGAGATCAAGCCAAGAGGGACGCCGATGATGATGGCGATGGCGACCGAAAAGATGCCGGCCATGAGCGATGCCTGCGCCCCCCAGATCATACGGGACAGGATATCGCGGCCGATATCGTCGGTGCCCATCCAGTGAACGGCGGACGGTGCCTTGCGAATGGCCGTCCAACTGGTCGCCAACGGATCGACGATCGGCAGAAGAGGGGCGGCGATCGCAAGCAAGGTGAAAAACGCGATGATGGCGAGGCCGACAAGGGCGCTTCTGTTGGCCTTGAGTTTCCGCCAGGCGCGATTGCCGCTCCTGGCCCGTGCCGCAACGGTCGCGGCGGTCTGGTCGAGCGCGGTCATAGGCTGGCCCTCATGCGTGGATTGAGGAGGACATAGAGTACGTCGGCCACGAGGTTCATCAGGATGAAGCCGATGGCGGTGCACAGAACGACACCCTGGACGACGGCGTAGTCGCGGTTGAACACGGCATCGACGATCAGCTTGCCGAATCCGGGAATTGTGAAGATCTGTTCGGTGAGGACAGCGCCGGCCAGAAGCTCGCCGAACAGAAGCGCACTGAGGGTCACGATCGGAAGCAGGGCGTTGCGGAAGGTATGGCTCAGGATCACGACCCGTTCCGACAACCCCTTGGCGCGCGCCGTGCGGATGTAATCCGCCTTCATGACGCTCAGCATGGCCGAGCGGGTGTGCCGCATCAGGGTGGCGGCAAGTGCCGTGCCAAGAACGAAGGAGGGCATGATCATCGTCTGGATCGAGCGCAGGGGGTCGACGAAGATTGATTCGTAGCCGGAGGCCGGAAGCCAGCCTAGTCTCACCGAGACCAGCAGGATTAGCATGATGCCCAGCCAGAAATTGGGAATGGAGAGGCCTGACAACGCAACGATGTTGGCGACATAATCGATGATGCTATTCTTCCTTACAGCCGCCAGGATGCCCATCGGCACGCCGATAACGAAGGCGAAGATCATCGACATGACCGCGAGCTGGATGGTAACCGGCAGCTTCTCGCCGATAAGTTCCAGCACAGGCTGGTTGGTGCGCAGCGAAATGCCGAAATCACCCTGCAATACATTGGCGATCCAATAGCCGTACTGGTACACAACCGGATCGTTCAGGCGGTATTTTTCCCGAAGGAATTCGATCACCTGCGGATCGCGCTCTTCGCCGGCCATGGCGAGGACGGGATCGCCTGGCAGCAACTTCTGCAGGGAGAAGACGAAGATCGAGACGATCAGCAGCGTCGGTATGGCTACGAGTAGCCGCTTTCCGATGTAGATATGCATGGGCGCACGGTCCTGGATTGCGGGATTGCCTACGGAGCATGGCTGCTCCGTAGGCAAGATGGGGCAAAATCAGCCCTTCTTGACGCCGAGCAGGCGGATCATGCCGTCGGGCGACGGAACGAAGCCGGTGATCTCTTTCTTGATGGCCCAGATCCAGGATTGATGGCCGAGATAGATGATCGGCAGGTCGTCATCGAGGATCTTGCCGGCAGCATCGTATTTCTGCTTGCGGACCGCTTCATCTGCCGAAGCGCGTGCCTCGTTTAGGAGCTTGTCGACTTCCGCGTTGCAATACTTAGAGTCGTTGATGCCGCCCTCGCAGGTGACGAACTGGTGCAGGTTGCCATCAGGATCGATACGGCCCGACCAATCCGAACGGCTGAGCTGAAAATTGCCGGCAGTCTGTTCGGAAAGCAGGGTGGCGAATTCGGTCGCCTTCAGGGAGACATTGAAGCCAGCTTCCGCGACCATCGATTGCACGACCTGCATCATCTGGGTGACGACAGGGCTATTCGCATGCTGCAGCTCGATATCGACCTTTTCATGCCCTGCCGCTTTCATCAGTTCCTTGGCCTTGGCGATATCGCGGGCGGGAACCGGAATCTCCTTGTTGAACCAGGGGCTGGTCGGCGGATAGGGCTGATTGCCAGCCATGGCCGTTCCTTCGAAGACCACCTGGCTCAGCGCCTCGCGGTCGATGGCGAGCGAGAAGGCCTGACGCAGGCGCTTGTCCTTGCCAAACGGGTTGTCGGCGCGCGCGCCATTTGCGACGTTGGCGTACATGGCCATGTAACCGATGCCGACGACATCTGCATAGGTGAGGGTGGCGTCGCTCTTTACCGAAGCGGCGTCCGTTGCGGCCAACCGCTCGATCATGTCGAGTTCGCCGGAGCGCAGGTTGGCGAGACGCACCGTGGAATCCGGGATCGGCAGATAGGTGACCTTGTCGATGAACACCTTGTCCTTGTCCCAGTATTCGGCGAATTTCTCAAGGACGATACGGTCCTGCTGCACGCGCTCGACGAATTTGAACGGGCCGGCACAGACGGGCTTCGAACCGAAATTGGCGCCCAGCTCCTTGGCGGCAGTCGGCGAGACGATCATGCCGGCACGGTCGGAAAGCTGCGCGAGAAGCGTGACGTCCGGCGCCTTCAGGGTGAACTTGACTTCGTAGTCGCCGGTGGCTTCGATCTTCTCAACCGAGCTCAGCTCGCTTTTGCGGCGCGATTCCGGAAGCGTCATGTTGCGTTCGATGGTGGCGACGACAGCGGCTGCGTCGAGCGGCGTCTCGTCATGAAACTTTACGCCCTCGCGCAGCTTCATGGTGAGTTCCTTGCCGTCGGCGGACCAATTCCACTCGGTTGCGAGCTGCGGGACGATTTTGAGGTCCGGCGAGACATCGACAAGCTTGTCGCACATCGCCGTGTAGACGATGCGGCCGACAAAGGTGCGGGATTGAGCCGGGTCAAGCACGTCGGCATCGTCCGCGAGGCCGATGCGAAGTTCGGCAGAAAGGGCAGGCGTTGCCAGCAGCGCGCTTGCCAAAAGCAGGGTGGAAAGTCGGGACAGTATTCTCATATTCGAGGACTCCTCTGGTCTGGTTCTCTGTTCTTAAGGGTCTCGCCGGTTGTTGCCCCGGCGTTCAAGTCAGACCGGCCAAGCGGCCGGTATTCGGTATGTCACGACACGTTGCCGATCGGATCATCCTCCAGATGATCCATCGAGGTTTGCCGGATCAGACGCTCTTGCAGCATCAACAGATGCTGGCGCATCGCTTCGCCCGCCTTGGCGGGATCTCGGGCGGCAATGGCATTGATGATGGCGGCATGCTGAGCGTTGGATATGCTCATCGTATTGGCGTTGCTGCGGGCGCGCTCGCGGATCGTTTGCCAGGCTTCGTCCTGGCGGACGCGATTGATCATGTCGAATATTGACAGGAACAGGAGGTTTCCTGCGGTCTGCGCGATCTGGCGATGCAGCGCGCCGTCCCACAATTCCTTGCCGTCGGCATCCTCCCTGACATGGACCTTCTGGGCGAGTTCGCGCATCCGTTCAATGTCGCTGGGCTTGGCGCGCATCGCTGCAAGCTGAGCCAATTGCGGCTCTATGCGAAGTCGGACCTCCATGATTTCCATGAAATTGGTCCCGGCCACGATGGTCTCGACATGATCGTTCCACTCGCTCGGCTTCTGGCCTACATAGGTGCCGGATCCCTGCTTGCGCCAGATGGATCCTTCCGCCTCGAACACTTCGAGGGCCCGGCGGATCGCCCGACGGCTCAAGCCCAGTCTGTCCGCAAGTGTACGCTCGGTCGGCAGTTTTCCGTCGGTCCCGAAGTCGCCATTCCGCAGAAGATCGCGCAGCCTCTCGAGGGCATAGTTCGAATTTTCCATGGGCGGCTTATCTGGCATGATTGGTCCGAACCAATTTCCGATTGGTTCAGTCAATGCCGATTTCCCACGTCCGTCAAGATGTTTTTTGTGCAATTTCTTAGTTGCACAAATAGCGGGCAAATCGATGCGAGGTCGTTCAAAATGGCTGCACTGGTGCCGCTTTTTGGAGCAGCATAATTATAGGGCCGTGCCACGATCCCATGGATGCGCAACGTCCAGCCGGAATTTCAGGCGATCTCGAGATTGCCGCCGACTTTGGAGAAGATCTCGTTCGAAAGCGCCGTGACGAGAGCCTGGTCGGCTCCGTTGCGCGGCACCAGCACGAACTCGACATCCTCCAGCGACGGCAAGGTGCCCGGGGGAAGTTCCTTCAGTCCGGCGGGCGCCATGCTGCGGGGCTGCACAAGCACGCCCATTCCGGCGCGTGCCGCGGCGGTCAATCCGCTCAAACTGCCGCATGTGCAGACAACGCGCCAGGGGATCTGGTTCGCATTCAGTGCTTCGAGAGCAATGTTGCGGGTGATGCTTGGCGGCGGGAACGCGATCAACGGCACAGGGATCGAAGGATCTGCCAATTGCTTCGGATCGCGCGCCAGCCAGATCAGCGGCTCACGATAGACGAGGCGCCCGCGCTGATCGCCGAGGCGCCGCTTGGCGAATACGAGATCGATTTCTCCGGAATCCTGCATCTGGTACAGCACGCCGCTCAATGCGACGGTCAATTGCAGATCCACGGACGGATAAGCACGGATGAAATCTTCGAGGACCGCCGTCAGACGGCTGGTTGCGAAATCTTCCGAAACACCGAGCCGCAACTGCCCGCGCAACTTGTTCTCGGCAAAAAGGCCGAAGACTTGCGCATCGATCGAAAGCATTGCGCGGGCATGGCCCGCCAGAACCTCGCCGTCGGGCGTCAAGCCGACACGGTGGGTGTCGCGAAAGATGAGCCGGCGGCCGAGAGCGCCTTCGAGCCTCTGGATATGCTGGCTGACCGTGGACTGCCTTAGTCCGAGATTCTCCGCGGCGCGGGTGAAGCTTCCTGTCTGCTGGACGGCAAGGAAGCTGCGCAATTGCACAAGATCGAGCATTGGTTATCTCATTTCGTGATGAGTGTTATCTATTGCATCTTGTATCGCAATAATGGAGTGAGGGCGATCCCGTCCATTGGAAAGAAAAGATGCGCCGTTTCCTCCCCGATACGTTCACCATGCTGCTTGTAGCGGCAGTGCTTCTGGCCTCGGTCTTGCCAATCACCGGCGAGGCGCAGCTGTGGATGGCGCTCGCCACGAAACTGGCTATCGCTCTCCTCTTCTTTCTCCACGGAGCCCGGCTGTCGCGCGATGTGGTCATCGCCGGCCTGTTGCACTGGCGACTGCACGGAGTGATCCTGTTCGTGAGCTTCGTGGTCTTTCCGCTGCTCGGGGTCGCCATCGGTCTGCTGCTGCCGGCATCGCTTCCGCCGGCGCTCTATACCGGAATCCTGTTTCTCTGCGTATTGCCCTCGACGGTACAGTCGTCGATTGCCTTTACCTCGATGGCCGGCGGCAACGTGCCGGCCGCCATCTGCGCCGCGTCCGCCTCCAATATTCTTGGCATGTTCCTGACGCCGCTGCTGGTCGGTCTGCTGCTGTCGGCGTCGGGAAGCGGTGGATTTTCGATGACCGCGCTTGAGCAAATCCTCATGCAGCTGCTGGCGCCCTTCATTCTCGGGCAGATCCTGCAGCCATGGATCGGCGATTGGATCCGCGCCCGCAAGAAGCTCTTGTCTCCCGTCGACCGTGGTTCGATCCTGATGGTCGTCTATCTCGCCTTCAGCTCCGCCGTCGTCGAGGGTTTATGGCGGACGCTGTCGCTTCGTGATCTCGGCATCGTCGTCGTTGTCGACGTCGTCCTCTTGGCAACCGTGCTCACGATCACCATGCTCGGCAGCCGTTCCCTCGGATTTTCCAGGGAAGACGAAATCACGATCACCTTTTGCGGTTCAAAGAAGAGCCTCGCCAGCGGCGTGCCGATGGCTGGCGCGATTTTCGCTGGCCAGAGCGTCGGCGCCATCGTTTTGCCTCTGATGCTATTCCACCAGATCCAGTTGATGGTGTGCGCGCTGATTGCCCAGCGCTATGCGCGGTCTGCCTGATCGCGCGACCATCGGCGCGATTGGCGATTTCAACCTTCTGCCCCATGCCCGTGTCGGCCTACAGAAAGGTCGGGGAAAGCCACAGTGTCCTTGTGAACTGAAAGCTGATCGCGGCTGTGCGAGCCTGGTCCTGAGCATCACAGCTCTCGGGACCTCCCGCGTGCGATATAGGTCAGTGGCGACCACGCCGCGTCCTTGATGCTGGGGGAGAGGACGATGTGGCAAACGCCACAGCACGGGTTCAACATTTCAACGTCGGCGACATTTGTCCCGTCATCGGCCGTGAGAGGATATAGTCTGCCTTGCATCGCCCGTTGCAGGCAGGTCGCGAGACCTGGATTGGGAGCGTTCTGAACTTGAAAATCAAAAAAAAACAAGGCCCAAAGACCTTGTTTTAAAGTATCGCGTGATCCTTCACCAATTAAGGGGCTGCGGCAAGCGCGCCTAAGATCTGATCCTCCCAAGACTTAACCGCGAAACGGCAAGAATTTAAGCTCCCTGCCTCTTTTGTGGGCTCACGCTAGCCGAATATCTGGGCGTTGTCACCCCGAATTTTTGCATTTTTGATACAGTTGGCAAAAAAATCGCTGTTGACATAATTGTCGCACTTGAAATCGTCCTAAGTCCCGATTTCGCCTGCCGGCAGTGGTCGCGGCCAAGCGAGGATTCGCGGCGGTGAAGGCGTTTGGAGCCAGTGGGTCAAGCGGGTTTTCTTCGCCGTTGGAAACCGCTATGAAGCCTGCGAGATTAACCGTTGTCATGGCTGATTCCGCGAAGATCGCGGAGGGCCCTATTTGTCTGGAAGTCGTTATGCGTCTGTCACGCTATTTTTTGCCCATTCTCAAGGAAAATCCCAAGGAGGCGGAAATCGTCTCCCATCGGTTGATGCTGCGCGCCGGCATGATCCGCCAGCAGTCCCAGGGGATCTATTCCTGGCTGCCGCTCGGCAAGCGCGTACTCGACAAAGTCAACGGCATCATCCGCGAGGAGCAGAACCGCGCCGGCGCCATCGAACTCCTGATGCCGACCCTGCAATCGGCCGAGCTCTGGCAAGAAAGCGGTCGTTACGAAGACTACGGCAAGGAGATGTTGCGCATCACCGACCGACAGGACCGTCCGATGCTCTACGGTCCGACCAACGAGGAGATGGTGACGGACATCTTCCGGTCCTACGTCAAGTCGTACAAGGACCTGCCGCTGAACCTCTATCACATCCAGCTGAAATTCCGCGACGAGATCCGTCCGCGTTTCGGCACCATGCGCTCGCGTGAGTTCATGATGAAGGATGCCTATTCTTTCGATCTGACCCAGGATGACGCAATCCACTCCTACAACAAGATGTTCGCAGCGTATCTACGGACTTTTGCACGCCTTGGCCTGCGGGCGATCCCGATGCGCGCCGATACCGGCCCAATCGGCGGCAATCACAGCCACGAATTCATCATCCTCGCCGAAACCGGTGAATCGGAGGTCTTCTGCCACAAGAACTTCGTGGATTTCGACATCCCGGCTGAAGACACCGATTTCGATGACGTCGCGGGCCTGAAGAAGATCTTTGACCAGTGGACGTCGGTCTATGCCGCGACCTCGGAGATGCATGACGAGGCCGCCTTCGTTGCGATCCCGGAAGGTGACCGGTTGTCCGCGCGCGGTATCGAGGTCGGCCACATCTTCTATTTTGGCACGAAATATTCTGAGCCGATGGGCGCCAAGGTGCAGGGTCCGGACGGTAAGGAACACGTCGTCCACATGGGATCCTACGGCATCGGCCCGACCCGCCTTGTTCCCGCCATCATTGAAGCCTCGCATGACGAGAACGGAATCATCTGGCCGGCCTCGGTCGCGCCCTTCGATTGCGTGGTCATCAACATGAAGGCGGGTGACGCGGCCTGCGACGCGACTTGCGAAGGTCTCTATGCGGCGCTGAGCAAGGCCGGCAAGGACGTGCTCTACGACGACACGGACGATCGCGCCGGCACGAAATTCGCGACCGCCGACCTGATCGGCGTTCCGCTGCAGATCATCGCCGGACCCCGTTCGGTCGCCAATGGCGAGATCGAGCTGAAGGACCGCAAGACGGGTGCGCGCGAGACCATGACCATCGAGGCCGCTATCAACAGGCTTGTCGGCTGAACGACGATCGAGGAGATGAAATGACAAGCGCAGTCGAGGGCAAAGAGGCGGACACGGCCAAGAACAGCCCGTCCGCCCGACCTTTTTCGGCCTTCGAGCGCATCGTTGCGTGGCGCTATCTGCGTGCCCGGCGCAAGGAGGCCTTCATTTCGGTCATTGCCGGCTTCTCATTCGTCGGCATCATGCTCGGTGTTGCCACTCTGATCATCGTAATGGCGGTGATGAACGGTTTCCGAACCGAACTCATTTCCCGCATCCTCGGGATCAACGGCCACATGATTGTCCAGCCGGTCGACGGCCCGCTGGATAATTATGCCGAGCTTGCGGAAAAGTTCTCGAACATTCCCGGCATCACCATGTCGCTCCCGCTGGTCGAGGGGCAAACGCTCGCCTCCGGCCGCGGCGGCGCGGGAACCGGCGCGCTCGTGCGCGGCATCAGGCCGGAGGATCTCATCAAGCTCAAGACCGTATCCAGCAATATCCGTTCCGGCGACATGGTTGGCTTTGCGGCCGGGCAGGGGGTTCTGATCGGCTCGCGCATGGCCACGGAACTCGGGATTTCGGCAGGCGACATGATCACTCTGGTCTCGCCGGAAGGCGACGTGACCCCGCTCGGCGTCAATCCGCGCGTTAAGTCCTATCCCGTATCCGGTGTCTTCGAGATCGGTATGTCGGAATATGACTCCACGATCATCTATATGCCGCTGGAGGAATCGCAGCTCTATTTCAACGTCCAGGGGATCGTCCAGTCGATCGAACTTTTCGTCTCCGATCCCGATGCCGTCGACAGCTTGAGGCCGCTCGTCGAACAGGCGGCCGGCCGGCAGATATTCATCACCGACTGGCGGCAACGCAACCAGACTTTCTTCTCCGCCCTGCAGGTGGAGCGAAACGTGATGTTCATGATCTTGACGCTGATCGTGCTGGTCGCCGCACTCAACATCATATCCGGGCTCATCATGCTGGTGAAGGACAAGGGCAGCGACATCGCGATCCTGCGCACCATGGGGGCGACAGCCGGGTCCATAATGCGCATCTTCTTTATGACGGGTGCTGCCATCGGCGTGACGGGGACATTCGCAGGGGTCGCACTCGGGGTGGTTGTCTGCCTCAATATCGAATCGATCCGCGGCTTCTTCTCATGGGTCTCGGGAACCGTCCTGTTTGATCCTGAACTCTACTTCCTCAGCCAATTGCCGGCCGACATGAATATCGGCGAGACGGTCTCAGTCGTCGTCATGGCGCTCACGCTGTCCTTCCTGGCTACGCTGTTTCCCGCCTGGCGAGCTTCCCGCCTCGACCCCGTCCAGGCTCTCCGATACGAATAAGGATCCCGCATTCAATGGCAACCGATACTGTCCTATCGCTCACCGGGATCAGCCGGCACTACGGACAGGGCGAGACCCTGCTGACTATCCTCAAGGATGCGAATTTCAGCCTGACGAGCGGCGAAACCGTAGCCTTGGTCGCGCCGTCGGGCACGGGCAAGTCGACACTGCTGCACATCGCCGGCCTGCTCGAGCATCCCGATGGTGGAGAAGTCGAGGTCGGCGGCCAGTTATGCACCGCTCTTTCTGACGAGCGCCGCACGGCAGTCCGGCGTGGTTCGATTGGTTTCGTCTATCAGTTTCATCACCTTCTGCCGGAGTTCTCGGCGCTCGAGAACATCATGATGCCGCAGATGATCGCCGGTCTTCCAATGGCAGAAGCGCGCGAACGCGCCGCCCAGTTGCTGGACTACATGCGGATCGGCCATCGCGCCGATCACCGTCCGGGCGAACTTTCGGGGGGCGAACAGCAGCGCGTGGCCATCGCCCGCGCCGTGGCCAATGCACCACTGATCCTGCTTGCGGACGAGCCGACCGGCAATCTCGATCCGGAGACGGCGTCCTATGTGTTTTCCGCGCTTGGGGCGCTGGTCCGCCAATCGGGGCTGGCTGCCCTGATCGCCACGCACAATCACGAGCTTGCCCGGAAGATGGACCGCTGCGTCACGATCGAAGACGGCAGGATCGTCGAGTACATGGCCTGACCTGGCGGAAGTCGCGGCGTCCGGCCTGAGCTGATGCGTGTTCAGATAGACTGGAAAAGGCCCCTTTCCGGGGACATTTGCTAGCGTCCCGGCGCGCGTGCGCAGTGCGCGCCCATGGCTTCAACAGTCTGCCCGTCCGGCAACGGGAATGCGCGGCGACGGCCGCCACATTTCACCATCCCCACACGCAAGGCGCCGCCTCGGATACCGGCCGCATCCAATCGGCCTTTTTTTGGTTGACAACGGAACATAAAAAGAACAAAATGAAAACATAAAGAGTAAGGAGTGAGCCATGACTGATATTATTCGTGATGTCGCCGCATTCGCCTCGATTGCCATGTTTCTCGCCAGCTTTTCGGTGATCGTCTCGGCGTTCTGAGAGGCCGCACTGCTTTTCCTGTAGAGCGCGGGCCGTTCTCGCAATCTGTACTGGACTTCGCCTCGCTGCCGGCCGAAAATCCCGCCGATTCACGAGATGCGGAAAGTGCGGATATGGACGAGGCGAGCGGCACCGGCGGGCAGCGCGGACGAGCGGATAGTTCGCCGGGATTCGTGCATTTGCGCGTCCATTCGGCCTATTCGCTGCTCGAAGGCGCCTTACCGCTGAAAAAGATCCTCGGCAAGGCCGTGGCCGATAGCCAGCCGGCTATTGCCGTGACGGACACCAATAATCTCTTCGTCGCGTTGGAATTCTCGCAAAAAGCCATCGAAGAGGGGTTGCAGCCGATCATCGGGTGCCAGTTGTCGATCGATATGGAGGACAGTGGCGAAGAAAAGCGGGGCAGCCACGCCACTCTCGCCAAGTTTCCGGCAATCGTTCTGCTGGCCGCTACGGCCAAGGGCTACGAACGGCTGGTCGATCTCGTCAGTCGCGCCTATCTTGGTGGCGAGAGCAGCCAGGCAGTGCATATCTGCGCATCCTGGCTGGAGGAGGGCGGCACGGAGGGGCTGATCGCGCTGACCGGCGCGTCCGGCGGTCCCGTGGATCTTGCGGTAAAGGAGGGCCATCGCGCACAGGCCGAGGCGCGGCTCCTTTTGTTGAAGCGCCTCTTTGGCGACAGGCTCTATGTCGAACTGCAGCGCCACGGAAACTACGATCGCAAGCACGAAGCCAAGATCGTGGCGCTTGCCTATGAGCATGACCTGCCGCTGGTGGCGACCAACGAAGCATTCTTTCCCACGCGCGCCGATTATGATGCGCATGACGCGCTGATGGCAGTAGCGCACAACGCCATCGTTTCCGACGACAGGCGCTTCCGCCTGACGCCGGATCACTATCTGAAGAGCCGGGAGGAGATGCTGGCGCTCTTTGCCGACCTGCCCGAAGCGCTCGACAATACCGTCGAGATCGCGCGCCGCTGTTCCTTCGTTCTCGACACCCGCAAACCGATCCTGCCGCGCTTTACGGGCGCCAGCGATGATCCGGCCGAAGCCGAGCGCGCCGAAGCGCTGGAGCTCAGAAGCCAAGCCGTCGAAGGTCTGGAGCGTCGCATCGAGGCGCTCGGCATTGCGCCGGGTTATGAAGTGAAGGATTACCGCGAGCGATTGGAATTCGAACTTGGCGTTATCGAGCGCATGAAGTTCCCCGGCTACTTCCTCATCGTTTCCGACTTCATTAAATGGGCGAAGCAGCATGATATCCCGGTAGGCCCGGGCCGCGGCTCGGGCGCGGGCTCGCTGGTCGCCTACGCGCTCACCATCACGGACGTCGATCCGCTACGCTTTTCGCTGCTGTTCGAGCGCTTCCTCAATCCCGAACGCGTCTCGATGCCGGACTTTGACATCGACTTCTGCCAGGACCGCCGCGAAGAGGTGATCCGCTACGTGCAGCAGAAATATGGCCGGGAGCAGGTGGCGCAGATCATCACTTTCGGTTCGCTGCAGGCGCGCGCTGCTCTCCGTGACGTCGGGCGCGTTCTCGAAATGCCCTATGGCCAGGTCGACAAGATTTGCAAGCTGGTGCCGAACAATCCGGCTAATCCGACGCCCCTTTCCAAGGCTATCGAGGAGGAACCGAAGCTGCAGGAAGCGGCCGACGAAGAGCCTGTCGTCGCGCGCCTCCTCGACATCGCCCAGAAGATTGAAGGCCTTTACCGCCACGCATCGACGCACGCCGCCGGTATCGTGATCGGCGACCGGCCGCTGTCGAAGCTGGTGCCGATGTATCGCGATCCGCGCTCCGACATGCCGGTCACGCAATTCAACATGAAATGGGTGGAGCAGGCAGGCCTCGTGAAGTTCGACTTCCTCGGCCTCAAGACCCTGACGGTCCTGAAGACGGCGGTCGATTTCGTCTTTGAACAGCGCGGCGTCAAGGTGGACCTTGCCGCGATTCCGCTCGATGACGTGCCGACCTACGAGATGCTGTCGCGGGGCGAAACGGTCGGCGTGTTCCAGGTGGAAAGCGCGGGCATGCGCAAGGCGCTGTTCGGCATGCGGCCGGACTGCATCGAGGACATCATTGCCCTGGTGGCTCTTTACCGCCCGGGTCCGATGGAGAACATCCCGGTCTATAACGCCCGCAAGCACGGCGAGGAGGAAGTTGCCTCCATTCATCCGCAGATCGATTACCTGCTGAAGGAGACGCAGGGGGTTATCGTCTACCAGGAGCAGGTCATGCAGATCGCCCAGGTTCTGTCGGGCTATTCGCTCGGCGAAGCCGACCTTCTGCGCCGCGCCATGGGCAAGAAGATCAAGGCGGAGATGGACCAGCAGAGCGCCCGTTTCGTCGAGGGTGCAATGAAGAACGGCGTCTCGAAGCCGCAGGCCGAAAACATCTTCGAACTGCTTGCCAAGTTCGCCAACTACGGCTTCAACAAGTCGCATGCCGCCGCTTACGCGATCGTCTCCTATCAGACCGCCTATATGAAGGCGCATTTCCCGGTCGAGTTCCTTGCCGCGTCGATGACGCTCGATATGGCGAACACGGAAAAGCTGAACGACTTCCGGCAGGATGCCGGCCGTCTCGGCATCGAGATCGTCCCGCCTTCGGTCCAGACCTCATTCCGCCATTTCCAGACCGGCGACAACTGTATCTACTATGCGCTTGCCGCCATCAAGGGCGTTGGCGAATCCGCCGTGGAGCACATCGTCGGAGTGCGCGGCGACAGGCCCTTTGCCGATATCGAGGATTTCTGCATTCGCATCGATCCGAAACAGGTCAATCGCCGAGTCTTTGAGAGCCTGATCTGCGCCGGCGCCTTCGATTGTTTCGGTCACGATCGCGCCGAATTGATCGGGGGGCTCGATCGCATCATCGGCTACGCGCAGCGCGCCCAGGAAAACGCCGTCAGCGGCCAGTCGGACATGTTCGGCGCGGGAGCGGCAAGCGGCCCGGAAAGGATTGCCTATCCGTCCTATACACCCTGGCTGGCCTCGGAAATGCTGCATCGTGAATTTCAGGTGCTCGGCTTTTACCTGTCTGCCCATCCACTCGACACCTATCGCTCGCTTCTTCAGAAGATGCGTGTCCAGACCTTCGCCGATTTTTCCGCAGCAGTGAAGCAGGGCGCGACGGCCGGAAGGCTCGCGGGAACCGTGATCGCGCGTCAGGAACGCAAGACCCGTACCGGCAACAAGATGGGGATCGTGACCTTCTCGGATTCTTCCGGCCAGTTCGAGGCGATTTTGTTCTCCGAGGGGCTGAACCAGTATCGGGACCTGCTTGAGGCTGGCAAATCGCTGGTGATCACTGTCGTGGCCGAGGAGCGGCCGGAAGGCATTGGCCTGCGCATTCAGACCGCCCAGTCGCTGGAGGAAAAATCGCTGCAGATGCAGAAAGCGCTTCGCGTCTATGTTCGCGATTCAGGACCGCTCAAGGCGGTCGCAGCGCATTTGAACACCAGGGGCGACGGGTTGGTTTCATTCATCGTGATCAAGGAAGACGGCAAGCGCGAAATCGAAGTCGAACTGACTGAGAAGTACCGGATTTCGCCTGAAATTGCCGCAGCGCTTCGTTCAGCCCCAGGGATCATCGATGTCGAGCTCGTGTGACGGGCAGCGGCATCGGACTTCGCGCGACCACGACTGCGGCGCGCGATCGTTCTGAGCGCGTGCCGCTTCAGTCGCCCGGCGCGCGGCGCGTAATGGTGATGAAATCGGTACCCGGCCCTGTTTGCGGTCCAACGCCGGTATCGGAAATCGTGATTGAACTTCCTTCACCCAGCATCAGATCGATCTTCTTGCGAATCGGCTCCGGGATGGTGATGCGGTCGAGTGCATTCGCGACGGTAAAGACGGCGGTATCGTCGGCCGGAGTGACAATACCCAGACGTTTCATCGTTGCGTCCGACAGGTGGTTTTCAAGCGTTACGGCATGCCATTCGGCCGTCCCGGCCAGACGGTTTACCTCGGTTGCCTCGATGAAATGCGTTCCGAGCGCAGTCTGCGGATCGGAGATGGAGATCGGAGCCTCGAAAACCGGCTTGAATTTCTGCCGGACCATGATCTGCCCGAGGGGCGGCTCGCCCTTGCCGGCGCTGGTATAGAGCAGCTTCAGAAATTCGGCGGTGAGTGCCTCGCCGTTGGTATCCAGCCCTTTCCAGCGTTTGAAGCCGTTGATCGCACTGACCGTTCGGCGGCCGACAATGCCGTCGACGACGCCGGAATCGAAACCCAGATCGTTCAACAGGGTCTGGACGTCGACGACCGTCTCCCGAAGGCCGCGCCGCGTGATGAGGATACGGATCGGCGGCACGTCCTCGAGCACTGCAGAAGCATCCGAAGCACCTTCCGCCGTCTCTTTGATCATCGCCACCTCGACGGGTGCCGACCCTCCTTCGACCGTCGACCTTCGAAGGTCTGCATCCGACAGCAATTGTCCGTCGCCGGCCGGGATTTCGGGCCTGAAGAGGGTGGGGTGGCTGATGAGCGCCGGAACGACCGGCTCGTCGGTGATGATAACGTGCATGCCGCGCTCAGTCATCTGGTAGAGCGTCTTGGCAAAATCACGCGGCAGCCGGACACAGCCATGAGAGGCCGGATATTTCGGGACGCTGTTGGATTCATGCAGCGCCACACCGGACCAGGTGATCCGCTGCATCCACGGCATCGGGGCATTCGAATAGAGATTGGATTCGTGATATCTGCGTTTCTCGAGGATCGAGAAGATCCCCGATGGGGTCGAGTATCCCGGCTTTCCTGTCGACACTCTCGACGTAGCGACGACCCGGCCGCCATCATAGACCTTGAGCGACTGCTCTGCCTTCGAAACGAACAATTGCAGCGTGCCTTCACCTGCTGCCAAGGCAGGAAAGGTGAATGTGGTCGCCGACAAAAGACAAATTGCAAAGGTCAGGGTCTTGGTCATGGCAGGCGATCTCTTACGCAGTACATGTCCGGTTAGAATAGATGGTGATGTTTAAGGAAGTTTTGAAGGAGCCGGTACTCACAATCTAGTGTACTGCGCGTGGCTGCGTCCCCGGGTTGCCGGATGGACGATTTTTCGTGTCCGGGATACCGAGGTCCGCTTCTTGATGCGTGAGGACGCATGATTCCATCATTCGTCCCTGGGTTTGCCGGAAAACGTATATCCGGTCTCGACCGTCGCCCGGCCGAATTTCTCGCGAAGCTTGTCCATTGCTGCTTCTGCCGCCGCGCGCCGCCCGACCTGATCGTCCACTAGATCCGGCGGGTCTGCGACCGCGGCGTCCCTGAGGTCGGTAACGCCGATGCCGATCAGCCTGAAACGCGTGCCATCCGTCTCCTTTTCGAGAAGCGAAAGCCCCGTGCGAAAAATTCTGTCGGCGAGTTGTGTCGGGTCCTCAAGCCGCCGGTTGCGGGTCCGCCCCTTGAAATCGGCGGTCTTTAGCTTCAGGACGACCGTCTGTCCGGCGATGCCCGTCTTCTTCAGCCGCCAGGCGACCTTTTCCGACAGCGAGCGCAGATGGGCGACCAGATCCTCGTAGCGCCAGATATCGTCAAAGAAGGTTGTTTCGGACGACACGCTCTTGGCGGCGTCGTTGACATGCACCTCGCGGTCATCGATACCGCGCGACAATCGGAACAGACGCTGCCCCATCACGCCGTAGCGCCGCATCAGGTCGCCTTCCTCCATCGTCTGCAACTGGCCGACCGTGCGGATGCCGTCGCGCTCCAGCGTCGCGGCAAAGGCCTTCCCGACGCCCCAGATGGTGGTCACGGGGCGCGGCGCAAGGAAGGGTAGCGCCTCCTCCTCGCCTATCACCGAAAAGCCGCGCGGCTTCTGCAGGTCGGAGGCCACCTTTGCCAGAAACTTGCAATAGGACAAGCCGACGGAAACGGTGATCCCGATTTCCCGTTCCACTCTTTGAGCAAAGCGCGCCAGAACCCGCGCCGGCGGATCGTGATGCAGTTTCGCGGTCCCCGCGAGCTCAAGAAACGCCTCGTCGATAGACAGCGGCTGCACGAGCGGCGTGAGTTCCCCCATCATCGTCCGCACCTCGCGTCCGACGCGGGCGTATTTCTCCATATCAGGCTTGATGACAACGGCCTGCGGACAGGCCTCCAGAGCTTTGAACATTGGCATGGCCGAGCGTACGCCGTGAATGCGGGCGATGTAGCAGGCCGTGGAAACTACACCCCGCTTGCCGCCGCCGATGATTACCGGCTTGTCGGCAAGCTCGGGATTGTCGCGCTTCTCGACGGAAGCATAGAACGCGTCGCAGTCGATATGGGCAAGCGTCAGGCGATAGAGTTCGGGGTGATAGACGAGGCGCGGACTGCCACAGGCGCTACAACGCGTCCTGCCCTCCGGCTGCCCTTTCAGGCAATCGCGGCAAAAGCCCGGGAAGTGTGACTGGTTGGTTGTCATTTCGGGAACAAATATTGAACATCGGCAGACTAGGCGCTACTCTTTCCAGACACAAGTGACAAAAGGCGAACCGATGACGGATCAATTCAATGCGAAACCGCTGACGCCGGACCGCTGGGAGGATTTCGAAGCGGTGATGGGGCCGCGCGGCGCGTGTTTCGACTGCTGGTGCACGCATTTTCGCCTCTCGCCCGCAGATCGTAGGACCTATGGCGGTGATGAAAAGAAGGAGTATATGCATGATCGCGTGCGCACGGGCTCGCCGCCGGGATTGATCGGCTATCTTGACGGGCGCCCGGTGGCCTGGGTTCAGGTCGGGCCTCGCGCCGACGTGCCGAACTGGAATTCGCCGCGAACCGTTTCGAGGCCGCTTGACGACAAGGATGCGACCGATCCCGGCGTTTGGGCGATCAGCTGTTTCTTCATCGTATCAGCGCGGCGGGGAAGGGGACTGACCCATCGTATGCTGGATGCGGCGATCCGCCAGGCGCGGGACAATGGTGCGATCGCCGTCGAAGCGTGCCCCATTGATCGCACCAAGCAGTCGAAATCGGTGACCCTGTATGTCGGGTCGACGCGTATTTTCACTGCTGCGGGATTTGAGGAGGTTGCCTTGCGCAAGGAAGGAAGACCATTGATGCGCCTTTTTCTATAGGCGCCATGCCGTTGGCGGGGAGGCTCGGTTGCGAAGCGTGTCAGTATTCGCCCGAATCGAGGCCAGCACCGGAATAATGGCGCCATGTCTCGACGACCGTTTCGGGCTTCGTGTCGGTTGCGGTACAAAACGCCATCAGGGTGGGTTCATGACCCATCAGGAAATCGAGCATGCCCGCGAGAAAGCCGGGGTCGTTGACCGATTGGCGCAGCTGATCCGGGCGCGTGCCGGTCAGCGCAAGGAAGCGGCCAAGCATATCCGGTTCGCCGGCAAGCCAGGAAAGTATGGCCACAGCCGTTTCCTCGTGCCCGACGGTCTTGTTTGCAGTTTTCATGAATCGTTCCGTATTCTTAACTGGGTTACCTATTTCTCAACCAAATGAATCTAGCATGTCATCCAGGGGAGAGTGCAATCCAGTTTCGGCAATTTGCCGGAGGCATTGGCACCGGACGGGACTGAAGGGTAAAATGCATGCCGAAGAAGGTAATGATTGTCGAAGACAACGAGCTCAACATGAAGCTCTTCCGCGATCTTATCGAAGCTTCGGGCTATGAGACGATCCAGACCCGCAACGGTATGGAAGCATTGGATCTTGCTCGCAAACATCGCCCCGACCTCATCCTGATGGATATCCAGTTGCCCGAGGTCTCTGGCCTGGAGGTGACGAAGTGGCTCAAGGAAGATCCGGAGCTTCATGTCATTCCGGTTATCGCAGTGACGGCCTTCGCCATGAAGGGCGATGAGGAGCGGATTCGCCAGGGCGGTTGCGAAGCCTATGTATCCAAACCGATTTCTGTGCCAAAATTCATCGAGACGATCAAGATTTACCTTGGCGATGCTTGAAGGATCGGGAATACACTCATGACCGCAAGAATTCTGATCGTCGATGACATTCCCGCCAATGTCAAACTGCTCGAGGCCCGGCTGCTCGCTGAATACTTCGATGTTCTGACGGCTGAGGATGGTCCCTCCGCGCTCGATATCTGTGACCGAACCCAGGTCGATCTCATACTCCTCGACATCATGATGCCCGGCATGGACGGTTTCGAGGTCTGCGAGCGTTTGAAGGCCAATCCGCGCACCGCCCACATCCCCGTTGTCATGGTAACGGCTCTCGATCAGCCGTCCGACCGCGTGCGCGGCCTGAAAGCCGGTGCCGACGACTTCCTGACCAAGCCCGTGAACGATCTGCAACTGATTTCTCGGGTCAAGAGCCTCGTGCGCCTGAAGATGCTGAGCGACGAACTTCGCATCCGCATGGAATCCGCGCAGAACATCGGCATAGAGGATATGCTGCGGATGTCGGATGGCCGCATTGAGGATACCGCCCAGATCCTCCTGGTCGATGGCCGTGGGAATACCCAGGAGCGGATCGTCAAAGCACTGAAGCCGATCGGTGCGGTCACTGCCATATCCGATCCCCAGGCGGCTCTCTTCGAAGCGGCCGAGAATCCCTTCGATCTCGTGATTGTCAACGCCAATTTCGACGACTACGATCCCTTGCGGCTGTGCTCGCAGCTGCGCTCGCTGGAGCGAACACGCTTCATACCCATCCTCCTGATCACGGATCGCGGGAGCGAAGCGATGATCGTGCGCGCGCTTGATCTTGGTGTGAACGACTATATCGCACGTCCCATAGACACGAACGAACTTGTGGCACGTTCGCTGACGCAGATCCGCCGCAAGCGCTACAATGACCGTCTAAGGATGAGCGTGAAGCAGACGATTGAGCTGGCCGTGACCGATGGTCTGACCGGCCTTCACAATCGTCGCTATCTCGACAGCCATCTGAGAATTCTGTTCAACCGCGCGCAGGCGAGGGGGCGCCCGCTCTCGGTCTGCATCACCGACATAGATCGCTTCAAGCAGGTGAACGATAGCTATGGCCACGACGCCGGCGACGATGTATTGCGCGAATTCGCCGCCCGCATCCGTGCGACTGTGCGCGGAGCCGATCTTGCATGCCGGTATGGCGGCGAGGAGTTCGTTGTGGTTATGCCCGACACCTCGGCGGAAGCAGCTGCCGCGATCGCTGAGCGCCTGCGAGGCATGATCGAGGATAGGCCGTTCACCTTGCGTGCATCACCAGCCACGCTCCATGTGACGGCTTCGATGGGGATTGCCACCTTCGCCCCTGGTGTAGATACGCCTGAACAACTGCTCAAGCAGGCGGACCGTGCGCTGTATCAGGCGAAAAGCTCGGGTCGTAACCGCGTCGTGGCTGCCGCAGCCTGATTTCGAACACTCCGGGCGGATTCTCCATTTTTTGAATATTGTCAACTTCCCTTTTTGGGGGATTGCGCCCGTTGCGGCGGCGAATAAAAATCAGCCTGCAAAGAATCTTGGAGCACCGCTTTGACGGTGCCGTGCTTATACCTGCTGTGCCAGGATAAGAATACTTTTGAATATATTGCGGAATAGACAGTATATTCAGCGAGATCATCATCGCTGCCTTATGCCTTGTAAGTGTCTCCCGGGGTTTGGGTTCATCCGAATACCACAATAAGCGCGCCGTATTTTTGATGTTGATTGCGTCAAATGGCTCCGATTTTTCGGTATTGCTGGCTTTCGGGCGATCTTCGGGACAGTATACCGAAATTATTGTTACTATTGCCGGATTGTATATTCTGGCCAGTGGCGGTTTCGTTCCAGAATGAACCAGTCAGTTTTAACCATAGCTACAGAGAAAGAATAAGACAGTTAAGAAATTGTTGATTTTTTTTCTCAGTTGGGCGAGTTTGACCCCGACAAGAAAAACGCCTCTCAAAGGCGCAGAAATACCCCATGATGCTCAGGTCCGCCGCATCTCCTGGGTCGTGGGGTCGGTCGGTCAGTATGCAAGTTCACTGCGGTTCCTCGTACCGCAATTGCGTGCTGACCGACCCCCTTATTGAAGGAAAAGCACCGTCCTCCGATCAGGAGACGGTGCTTTTTCATTTCATTGTCTCGTGCGGGTGGGGCGGGCGCAGGGTGCGCTGAATGCAAAAAAAGGCGCGTGACCGAGAGTCCGCGCCTTCATCGTTCGGAGAAGATCAAGTCTTACTTGATCTTGGTTTCCTTGAATTCGACATGCTTCCTGACGACCGGATCGTACTTCGTCTTGGTCATCTTGTCGGTCATGGTGCGGCTGTTCTTCGTCGTGACGTAGAAGGTGCCCGTGTCGGCTGTCGACAGCAGCTTGATCTTGATTGTTGTAGCTTTCGCCATGGTCGTCCTGCCTCTAATAATAATCAAGCCGTGGACGACCGGAAGGAGCCCACGGCAAATTCTGGCGCGAAACTACAAATCACGCTCGAAAAGTCAAGTCCGTTTAGGTTTAAAAAGGAGCCTGCCGGCGGAAACAGCCACGTAAAGTGCAAAGAAGCCCGCAATTGCCCAGGCAAAACCGTGATTGCCGGATATGTCGATGGCTGCGCCGATGGCTTGAGGCCCCGCTACCGTTCCTACCGCATAGCAGAATATGAACGCAGCGTTGGCGGCTGCCAGGTCCGCGCCGGTGAGTCGTGACCCGAGATGGGCGAGACCCACAGTATAAAGACCGGAGACGCTGCCGCCCCAAAAGAGCAGCACGATCGCCATTAGAAGCCAGCTTTCGGACAGCCACGGTAGCGCGAGCGACCCGGCGAGCCCGACGACTGCCATGATCGACAGCAGAAGCCGACGGTCCGTAAGCCGGTCTGAGAGCATGCCCAGCGGGATCTGGAATACCATGTTGCCGATGCCCATCACGGTGAGCAGAAGGGCCGCCTGCGTCTCGCTGAAGCCCGTGCGGGTCGCGTAGATCGGAAAGAGCGACAATCCGCCGGCCTCCACCGCGCCGAATACGAATACGGCCGCGGTTGCTGTGGGCACAAGAAAGATATAGCGCAGAAAATGACGTTCCGGCTTGGCGTCGAGAACCGGGCTTTCCCCTCGGGCGATATAGATCGGGATGGCGGCAACGAGGATCGCGAGAGCGCCGACTGCGAAGGGCATGACGCCGTCGCTGCCGAGCAGTGAAAACAGCAGCGGGCCGCTCGCGAAGCCGACCGACAGGACGGTGGCGTATATCCCGAGCACCAGACCGCGGCGCGATGGTGGGGCTGCTGCGTTGATCCAGAATTCCGACAGGATGAACAGCGTCGTCGTTGCCCCGTGGAAGACGATGCGAAGCGGGAACCACATCCAGAAGGCTTCGGCATAGTAGAATCCGAGCGCGCTCATGGCCGACAGCACGACAGCCCAGAGCATGGTCGGCGCAACTCCCAGCTTGTGCGCGAGCTTGGTGGTGATCGGGGCGGCGATCATCGCGGCAATGCCTGCCATGGCGGAATTGAGCCCGATCAGGGTTGACGGGATGCCGCGTTTTTCAAGGATGATACTTAGAAGCGGCAGTCCGAGACCAATCGCGATCCCGACCACGCTGATTGCGGAAATGGCCGCCACGAGCGAGGGCCAGTGAATGTCTTCGCGGTGACCGTTTGCGCCGTTTGTCGGCTGGGACATCGAGTGATCCTTAGATGTTGCCGCGCATAAATTGGCCGCGCCGGCTGAAGTAGAACGGTCCCTGGTTCCCAAATGGCAAATTCGGATCAGCGTTCATCTGGGTTATGACGTCTTCCAGAATTGTCCTGGTTATCTGCGGCATGTTCAGACTGGCAATCGCTTCTATGTCAAGCCATGTAAGATCGTGCAGTTCGTTGGAATCACGGACGTCTGCCGGGTCGATACCTGCTTCGTCGGTAAAGGCGAGAAAAAATCGGGTATCGAAGCGGCGGACATTGCCGGGCGGCGTGATCGCACGTGCCACGTAACGCAGGCAGCCAAGATCTGCGGAAAGCCGCTCCTGCCCGTCGCAAGAAACCTCCAGGCGACCGATCACCAATCCCGTCTCTTCGCGCAATTCCCGTATTGCGGCGAGCGCGAGCGCGCGGGCGCGACGCTGGGCTGCAGGTTCCGGGGCACCGGCACTCAGCTTCCCGATGACGTCGGGATGAAGATCGCGCATGAACGGCAATCCATGGTCCGACCGATCCCTGCGCCCGCCTGGAAAGACGTAGAGATTGGGCATGAAGACATGGCCCTGGCCGCGTTTGCCAAGAAGCACGCGCAAACCGCTCGCTCTTCGATCGATCAGCATCAATGTTGCAGCATCCTTCGGCCTCATCCGTAGGGCAGACGCGGAGGCAGGATCCTGCTTGTCAAAAGGATGGCGGCTCATAGGTCCTTCGTCTGCGGACCGAATTCTTCCGGCTCGTCGCTCTCTCCGCCGAAGCCATGCATCCTGAGTGCCCATTGCAGGCCGATGACACCGCCCTTGATCGGCTGGAGCGTCAGGAGCGTCGAGATGATCCCGAGTGGAGCCCAGATAGCCAGATGGATCCAGCTCGATGCCGGGAAGATGAGGTCAGTCATCATGAACCCGCCGAGTAGCACATGGCCGAGCACAAGGATCGCCAGATAGGGCGGGAGATCATCAGCGCGGTGATGAAATATTTCCTCGCCGCATGCGGCACAGTGGTCGACCGGCTTCAGATACGCCTTGAAAAGCTTGCCGCTGCCGCAGCCCGGGCAGGTGTTCAGCATGCCGCGCATAATGGATCGGGCAAGGGGGCGCTGGACTTCCGGCTCGCCGCCGAAGCGCACGATCGAATCCGCTGGGTTGCTCTGCATCTGAAACTCCTCTTTCGCGGACGCCGTCAGCGCCGTCCACGTCTTGGCCGCGTGCCGGGCTGCTTTCCGGCGCGACGGGTCGTCTTGTGGAATGAGCGCACGGCCGTGGGCATTGCGCGTCCCTCGCTCAGCATTTCGAACCTGAGTGCGCCGGCCAGCGGCACGGCCTCGGCGAGCTTGACCAGTACCGCGTCACCCAAACGGTAGCCGAGTCCGGTTCTTTCTCCCGACAATGCCTGATGTGCTTCGTCGTAGATATAGTAGTCCCGTCCAAGCGTGGATATCGGGACAAAACCATCCGCGCCGAACTGTGGCAATGTGACAAATAGGCCCGCCTTGGTCACGCCGGAGATCCGCGCGTCGAATTCGTCGCCGATACGGCCCGCGAGGTGATGGGCGATCAGCCGGTTGACGGTATCGCGTTCCGCTGCCATCGCTCGCCGCTCGAAGGTCGAGATTTCCGCCGCGATGTCATCGAGCGCGGCCTCCTCGTCGGGGGTAATGCCGCCTTCGCCAAGCCCGAGCGAGCCGACCAGAGCACGATGCACGATCAGGTCGGCATAGCGCCGGATAGGCGACGTGAAATGCGCGTATTTCATCAGGTTGAGGCCGAAATGGCCGATATTCTCCGGGCTGTAGATCGCCTGGCTCTGCGCGCGCAGCACCATTTCGTTGACCATGGTCTGGTGCGGCGTGTCCAGCGCGCTGGCGAGAATGCCGTTGAAACTGTTCGAGCGCAGATTGCCGCCCTTGGCGAGAGTGAGGCCGATCGTCCCTAGAAACTCGCGCAGGGCTTCCTGCTTGGAAAGCGTCGGTGCGTCGTGAATGCGGTAGACCAGGGGCTGGCGCTTCTTCTCCAGCGTTTCGGCGGCCGATACGTTGGCCTGGATCATCATCTCCTCGATCAACTTGTGCGCATCGAGGCGTTCGGGAATGTGCACACGGTCGACCGTTCCGTCGGGCTTCAGAATGATCTTGCGCTCCGGCATGTCGAGTTCGAGCGGTTGGCGCCGGTCGCGGCCGCGCTTCATGACCTCGAAGGCGTGCCAGAGAGGCTTGAGGATTGTCTCGAGGATCGGCCCGGACTTGTCATCCGGGGCGCCGTCGATGGCCGCTTGCGCCTGCTGATAGGAGAGTTTGGCCGCGCTCTTCATCATGATGCGGTGGAAGGTATGGCTGGCCTTGCGGCCTTCCTTGGAAAACACCATGCGCACGGCAAGCGCCGGCCGGTCCACGCCTTCCCGGAGCGAGCAGAGGTCATTTGAAATGCGCTCGGGCAGCATCGGCACGACCCGGTCGGGAAAATACACCGAATTGCCGCGCTTCAGGGCCTCGCGGTCGAGGGCGGATTTCGGGCGGATATACCATGACACGTCAGCGATCGCCACGGTAACGATGACGCCGCCAGGATTGTCGGGGGAGGGGTCTTCTTCTGCAAAAACCGCGTCGTCATGGTCCTTGGCATCCGCCGGATCTATGGTGATCAACGGAAGATCGCGCCAGTCCTCGCGGTGCGCCATGGTCGCGGGCCTGGCCTCTTCCGCTTCCGAAAGGACGGACTGAGGAAAGATGTGGGGAATTCCATGGGCATGGATGGCGATCATCGAAATCGCCTTTTCCGAGGCCACCGAACCGATGACAGTCAGAACGCGCGCTCGCGGCAGACCGAACCGTCCTGATCTCGCAATCTCGACCTCGACGAGATCGCCGTCTCTGGCTTCGCCGAGATCGGAGGAGTCGATCAGCATCTCCTCGCCACGGCGTTCGATCGGCATCAGTCGGCCGCCGCCGCCGGGCGTCTCACGAAACACGCCGAGCATGGCGTTGCGGCGCTTGTCGATGACCTTGATGATACGTGCCGTATAGGCGGGTCCCGCCCGGTCCTTGGACACGAAGATCTTGGCGAGCACGCGGTCGCCGAGACCGCCCACCGGCGCCTTGCCCTTGGCGCGGTCGGCGATCGATTGCCGGATCGCCACGGCGGGCGCCACCCCGAGTTCCTCGGACCACTCGGCCGGCCGTGCGATAAGTTCGCCGTCCTTGTCGCGGGTGGTGATGTCCAGAACGGTGACGGGAGGGAGCGCGCCGGGTCGCGTCAGCGTCTTGCGGTTCTTCTGAACGAGCCCGTCATCCTCCAGCGCGCGAAGAACCTCCTTCAGTTCGACACGCGCTTCGCCCTTGAGGCCGAAGGCCTTGGCGATCTCGCGCTTGGAGGCACGGTCCGGATTTTCCGCGATGAAGCGCAGCAGCACGTCGCGCGACGGTACCGCGCCGTGGATGATCGGCAGGATCTCGCCTCCGGCAACACCATCCGCGCGTCGGGTCCTGCTGGTGCGAGGCCCGGTCGGACGGCTTCTGTCGCGCGGTGGCTTTGTCACTTCTTAGCTCTTCTTTGTTTTGGCCGTCGTCTTGGCCTTGGGCTTGGCGGCGGTCTTGGCTTTGGTCTTGGTCGCGCCGTCGGACTTTGCCTTTGCCGTTTTCGCCGGTGCCTTCTTCGCCTTGCCGCCGCTCTTGCCCGCTTTTTCGGCGATGAGCAGGAGGGCTTCCTCGAGTGTCACCGATTGCGGGTCCTTGCCCTTGGGCAGAGTAGCATTGACCTTGGCCCAATTGACATAGGGACCGTATTTTCCATCGCGAACGGTGATCGGACCGCCATCGGGGTGTTCTCCGATTTCCTTGAGCGCCGCCGGCGTTCCACGCCCGCGTCCGCCGGGTCCCTTGCTCTGCTTTTCCGCCAAAACTGTGACGGCGCGGTTGAGCCCGATCGAAAAGACATCCTCGATGCTTTCGAGATTGGCATAGGTCCCGTCATGCAGCACGAAGGGCCCGTAGCGGCCGAGGCCGGCCGAAATGATCTTTCCTGTCTCCGGATGCTGCCCGACGTCGCGCGGCAGCGAGAGCAGCGCCTGCGCCTTTTCATAGTCGATCGAATCCGGCGTCCAGCCCTTGGGCAGCGAGGAGCGCTTGGCTTCCTTGCCGTCTCCGCGTTGGACATAAGGTCCAAAGCGCCCGTTGCGAAGGGTGATTTCATCGCCGGTGACAGGATCCTTGCCGAGGTTCTTCGTTTCGTTCAGGGTAGAGGCGTCTGCGTCAGCACCGTTCTCGGACGAGAGCTGCCGGGTGTAGTTGCATTCGGGATAATTGGAGCAGCCGACGAAGGCGCCATACTTGCCGAGTTTCAGCGACAGCTGCCCCGTGCCGCAGACCTGGCAGATGCGCGGATCGCTGCCATCTTCCCGCTTTGGGAAGACGAGCGGCGCCAGCGCCTCGTTCAGTGCGTCGAGCACGTTGGTGACGCGCAGTTCCTTGGTGTCCTCTATCTGGGCGAAAAAGGCGGTCCAGAATTCCCGCAACACATCCTTCCAGTTGAGTTCGCCGGCGGAAATCCGGTCGAGCTTTTCTTCCAGGTCGGCCGTGAAGTCGTATTCGACGTAGCGGGTGAAGAAGCTTTCGAGGAAAGCCGTCACCAGCCGGCCCTTGGTTTGCGGAACGAGCTTGCGCTTGTCGATCGTCACATAGTCTCGGTCGCGAAGCGTTGCCAGCGTCGACGCATAGGTCGACGGACGACCGATGCCGAGCTCTTCCATCTTCTTGATGAGGGTCGCTTCCGAATAACGTGGCGGCGGTTCGGTGAAATGCTGTGTAGCGTTTACCTTCTGCTTGGCTAGAGCCTCGCGGGCATTGATTTCGGGCAGGCGGCCTTCATCGTCGCCGTCCTCGCTCGGTTCTCCCTCTTCCTTCTGATCGGTATAGGCAGCTATGAAGCCGTCGAATCGGATGACGGAGCCCACGGCGCGCAATCCTGCTTTCTCGCCGTTGCGGTCGGCGAGAATCTCGACCGTTGTCCGTTCGATCTCCGCCGAGGCCATCTGGCTCGCGATGCCGCGCTTCCAGATCAGGTCATAGAGGCGCAGCTGGTCGGCATCGAGGAACCGGCGCACCTTGTCCGGCGAGCGGCTGAAGTCGGTTGGACGGATCGCCTCGTGAGCCTCCTGGGCGTTCTTCGCCTTGGTGGAATAGAAACGTGGCTTCTCCGGCACGTAGCGCGGGCCGAACTGGTCGGCGACCGCGTTTCGCGCCGCGTCGATCGCCTCGGGCGCCATCTGCACACCGTCGGTTCGCATATAGGTAATGAGACCAACGGTCTCGCCGCCGATGTCGATACCCTCGTAGAGCTTCTGGGCGACCTGCATGGTGCGGGACGCGGAAAAGCCCAGCTTTGACGAGGCCGCCTGCTGCAATGTCGATGTCGTGAAGGGCGGCCCTGGATTGCGCTTGACGGGCTTCGCCTCGACGTTGTCGACGGCGTAGTTTGCGCCTTCCAGCAGGTCCTTTATCTTGCCCGCCGCTTCGCCGTTGGTGATCGAGTTCTTCTGGATGCGCTTGCCGCCGGCCGAAACGAGACGTGCCTCGAATTCGTCGCCGCGCGGCGTCTTCAGAAGCGCGGAAATGTTCCAGTATTCCTCGGCGACGAAGCGTTCGATTTCCGTCTCGCGGTCGCAGACGAGCCGCAGCGCGACGGATTGAACCCGGCCGGCCGAGCGGGCGCCCGGCAGTTTGCGCCAGAGGACCGGGGAAAGATTGAAGCCGACGAGGTAATCGAGTGCGCGGCGGGCGAGATAGGCATCGACCAGGGCACCGTCGATCTCTCTTGGATCCGCCATCGCATCGAGGACGGCTTTCTTGGTGATGGCGTTGAAGACAACGCGCTTGACCGGTTTGTCGCCGATCACCTTCTTCTTCTTCAGGAGGTCGAGAACATGCCAGGAGATTGCTTCACCCTCGCGATCAGGGTCGGTTGCCAGAAATACACTGTCCGATCCTTTTGCCGCGTCTGCGATGTCTTTCATGCGCTTTGCCGACGCGCTGTCCACTTCCCAGAGCATCTCGAAATCATCGTCGGGGCGCACGGACCCGTCCTTTGCCGGAAGGTCGCGGACATGCCCGAAGGAGGCGAGCACCTTGTATCCCGGACCGAGATACTTGTTGATCGTCTTGGCCTTGGCGGGAGATTCTACGACGACGAGATTCATTGTTTTTCTCTGAACATGCAAACGTGCTTTCAACTTCGGCAGGGGCGCGCACTGCCTGAACCGCGCAATCGGTTCCCCCGACATGGACAGGGATTCGTCTGCGGTCAAGGGGGATGTGCGATTTTATGCTACCTGCAACGCTACACAACCAATGCGCGATTTCGCAGAAGTTGCAATTATAGATAAATAGTCTATCCTTTTCGCACGTACTGGTTTGTGGATGCTCCGGCTGGTCCGGGTGCTCTGCCTGTAGGAAAAAAAATGGTCCCGAAATCTGTGAACTCTGAACGTGATGAGGCACGCAAACGGGAGAAGATCGCCTATATTCGGCAGATGCTGGCAGAGTTGCATCAGGTCGCCCAGAAGGAAGGCGCCGAGATGCTCTGTTATCTCCTCGAGATGGCTTACGCAGAGGCCGGCGACATCCAGGCTGGCCGGCGAGCGCTGTCAATCAACCATCCCAAGCGAAACTAATCCACCGGGGTGCCGGTGCAGGCGGCCGGCGATATCGAGTTCCAGAAGCACAAGGTAGACTGCGGAAGCTGGCAGCCCGGTATGGCGAATGATATCGTCGACCTCGACCGGCGTGGGTCCGAGCGCATCGGTAATCCTTGCCCTGTCGGTATCGTTTGGCGGTAGCAACTGCGGTCTTTCTTCTTGGCCGGCGGGTTCATTGGCTTCGGGCGGCGATAGGAAGTCGACACGCGAAATCGGTGCGAGAGCCTGCAATACGTCTTCCGGTCCGGTCGTTACAATTGCTCCGTCCTTGAGCAAGCCGTTAGTGCCATGGCAGCGGGGATCGAGCGGTGAGCCGGGCACGGCAAAGACAAGGCGCCCGAAATCGGCGGCAAGCCGGGCGGTGATCAAGGAGCCGGAACGGCTGGCTGCCTCCACAACCACGACGCCAAGCGCGACGCCGGCGATCAGTCGGTTGCGGCGGGGGAAATCGCGCGCTCGCGCTTCCCAGCCGAAGGGCATTTCGCTGATCGCCAGCCCGCAACCGTCCCAGATCTCGTGGAGGAGGTCGATGTTTTCGGGCGGATAAGGCTGGTCGAGCCCGCCGGCCATGGCGGCAATTGTGCCTGTCTGAAGGCTTGCCCGGTGGGCGGCGGTATCGATCCCGCGGGCAAGGCCGGATATGACGGAGTAGCCGGCCCTGCCGACATCGCGGGCAATCATCGCCGCAAATTTCGCGCCACTGATCGAGGCATTGCGCGATCCGACTACGCCGACGCTGGGCAGGCTCGCGGTCGTTGGATCGCCCTTGACGGCGAGAAGCGGCGGGGCTCCGTCGATCTGACGCAGCGGTGGCGGATAGTCCGGCTCGCCGATACCGACGAAAGATGCGCCGAAACGATCGGCGATCTCAAGCTCGCGTAGGGCTTCACTTTCCGTGGCAATGCGGATGGCGCGCGTTGAGCCGCCGCGCCGGGAAAGCTCCGGCAGCATGGTAAGCGCTGTCTCGGCGGTGCCGAAATGATTGATGAGGTCGCGAAAGGTGGCAGGCCCCACATTGTCGCTTCTGATCAGCCTGAGCCAGGCGATCCTTTGCCGTTCCGTCAGCGCAATTCCTGTCCGTCTTGCGCCGCTGTCCGGCATGGACCTATCCCTTTTGCCCGATCCTGCTTTCCGTTCCCGCGATCAGCCGTTCGATATTGGCCTTGTGCCTCCACCAAGAGATGGCGGTCATGACTGCGGTTGCCAGCGAGGTTTCCTGGGCGCCCAGTATCCACAGCACAACCGGAATGACAAGCATTGCAACCAGAGCGGATAGAGAAGAAATCCGGCTGACGACGGCGACCGTAAGCCAGATCGCCGCAAAGACGAGGACCATGAGGGGCGCCACGCCGAGGAGCGTGCCGATGTAGGTTGCCACGCCCTTGCCGCCCTTGAAGCCGAGCCAGACCGGAAAAAGATGGCCGATGAAGGCCGCGAAGCCTGCAAGCAAACCGGCATTGCCGCCGAAGACGGCTTGCGCGGCGACCGCTGCCGCCGTCGCCTTCAGCGCGTCGAGCAGGAGCGTTGCAGCGGCAAGCTTCTTGTTGCCGGTGCGCAGTACATTCGTCGCGCCGATATTGCCGGAACCGATCGAACGCAGGTCGCCATGACCCGCCATCCGCGTTAGGATGAGGCCGAAGGGGATGGAACCAAGAAGATAGCCGAGGCTGAGCACGGCGATCAGCGCCGGCAGGCCAATTTCGAGAAAGTTCACGCTCGCCAAGATACCCCCCGTTTTCGGCTCAGTGTGAATGCACGCATCGCCCGCTGACATAGGTCGAAACCGCGCGGCCGGAGAACCGCGCATCTTCGAACGGCGTGTTTTTCGATCGTGACACGATCATGTCCTTGGAGACAAGCCAGGGCTCGTCGAGATCGATCAGTGTGATGTCCGCCCGCGCGCCAGGCTTCAACGTGCCGGCGTCCAGTCCGAATATATGGGCCGGGCGTGTCGACATGGCGTCGATGAGCCGCATCAGCGACACCTGTCCGCTGTGGTGAAGGCGAAGCGCGGCGGCAAGCATGGTTTCGAGCCCGATGGCGCCATCGGCTGCATCCGCGAAGGGAAGCCTCTTGGTGTCGACGTCCTGAGGATCATGCGATGAAACGATGATATCGACCGATCCGTCGGCAACGGCGTTTACCATCGCCATGCGGTCATCCTCGGAGCGAAGCGGCGGCGACAGCTTGAAGAAAGTGCGGTATTCGCCGATGTCATTTTCGTTCAGCGAGAGGTGGTTGATCGATACCGCGCAGGTCACGTTCGCTCCGCGTTCGCGGGCCGTGCGGATCGCCTCGGCAGATTCCGGAACGGAGATCTTGGCCGCATGATATTTGGCGCGGGTGAGCGCCGCGATCCGGAGGTCACGCTCGAGCGGGATGATTTCGGCTTCCCTGGGAATCCCTGAAAGCCCCAGCCAGCTCGCGAACAATCCCTCGTTCATCACGCCGTTGGCGCCCAGATATTTGTCTTTCGGCTCCAGCGCGACGACAGCGGAAAACTCCCGGGCGTAGGTCATGGCACGCCGCAGGACCTGCGTATCGCTGAGGCCCCGGCGGCCATTGGTGAAGGCGACCGCCCCCGCTTCCTGCAACAGGCCCATCTCGGTCATCTCGATGCCGTCAAGCCCCTTGGTGAGGGCCGCGGCGGGGTAGACGTTGACGATCGCGTTGTCGCGCGCGGCCTTCTTGACGAACTCTACCAGCGCGATGTCGTCGATGACAGGATCGGTGTCCGGCATCATGATGAAAGAGGTCACGCCGCCGGCGGCTGCAGAGCGGCTGGCCGAGGCAATCGTCTCGCGATACTCGCTGCCCGGTTCGCCTGTGAATACACGGGCGTCGACAAGGCCGGGAACAGCGGTGAGGCCGGCGCAGTCGCGCACTTCCGCGCCGCCGGGAATACCCTGGTTCAGGGCGTCGGCGCCAGCCGCGAGAATCCGGCCGTCGTCGCCGACGATGATCGCGCCGATTTCGTCGAGGCTCCGCGAGGGGTCGACTATGTGAACATTGTTCAGGACGAGGGGCGTGTTCATGTTCATGCGCCCATTCCTTCCGCTCTCGGACCCCGGTTCTGGGAGACAAGCAGGGTTTCCATGACGGCCATGCGGACCGCGACCCCCATCTCGACCTGTTGCTCGATGACGCTCTGCGGGCCGTCGGCCACTTCGGAGGCGATCTCGACACCACGATTCATCGGGCCCGGATGCATGACAAGGGCGTCATCCTTGGCCGCTTTGAGCTTTTCGGCGTCGAGCCCGTAGAAGTAAAAATACTCGCGGACAGAGGGGACGAAGGATCCGGACATGCGCTCGCGCTGAAGCCTGAGCATCATCACTACATCGGCGCCCTTCAGTCCTTCCTTCATGTCGTGGAATACTTCGACGCCCATGTTGGCGATCCCCGAAGGGAGCAGCGTTGCGGGCGCCACGACTCGAACCCGTGCGCCCATGGCGTTCAGGAGCAGGATGTTGGAACGGGCGACCCGCGAGTGCAGCACGTCGCCACAGATGGCGACGATGATGCGCGAGAGCTTGCCCTTGGCGCGGCGAATTGTCAGCGCATCGAGAAGCGCTTGGGTCGGATGCTCATGCTGGCCGTCACCGGCATTGACGACTGAGCATGCGACTTTTTGGGATAGAAGCGCTGCCGCGCCCGCCGAGGAATGGCGCACCACCAGCACATCCGGCCGCATCGCATTGAGGGTCATTGCCGTGTCGATCAGGGTCTCGCCCTTTTTGACCGACGAGTTGCTGACCGACATGTTCATGACGTCGGCGCCGAGCCGCTTGCCCGCCAGTTCGAAGGACGACTGGGTGCGTGTGGAGGCTTCGAAGAAGAGGTTTATCTGGGTCAGCCCGCGCAGTGTGGAGGTCTTTTTTTCCCTCTGGCGGCTGATTTTGACGGCCTCGTCGGCCTTGTCGAGCAGGAAGGTTATGTCCTGTTCCGTAAGGCCCTTGATGCCGATGAGATGGCGATGGGGAAAGAAGACCATGGGACTGTCCTCCGGGAGTAGTCACGCGGTCTATAATGATTGCCAGGCGGGGGGGCAAGCATATGCTATGTGGATTGAACCTTGTTCCCCATGTTAAACGAATCAAATCCCGCTAGAAGACCGAAATGAGGCAGATGAACCGGATTGAAGAAAAACTTGCTGAACTGAACCAGCCGAAACCCTGGTCCGGTGTCAATGCCTACAGATCCGATCCGCTGATCGTCGACCTGACTTCGGGACTTCACCGCGGCCTCCGCGAGGAATATGACGCTATCGGCCGCTATGTGACCTCGCACGAGGCCCAGGAACTGGCGCGCATGGCCAACCAGAGCCCGCCGCAACTTCGCACCCACGGGGTTCGCGGCGAGCGTCTGGACGTGGTGGAATATCATCCGGCATGGCACGCGTTGATGCGCCGTTCGATGGCGAGCGGATTGCATTCCTCCGCATGGGAAAACCGGCCGGAGACCAAGGGCCATGAGCATGTTGCGCGTGCCGTGCGTTTCTTTCTGACGGCGCAGCTCGAATGCGGTCATCTCTGCCCGTTGACCATGACCAGCGCCTCGGTTGCGGCCCTGATGGCTTCGCCGCAGGTGCAGAAGGAATGGGTGCCGAAAATCCTTTCGCGGAAATACGACTCGTCCAACAAGCCTGCCATGCAGAAGACTGCAGTGACTCTCGGCATGGGCATGACGGAAAAGCAGGGTGGCACGGACGTGCGGGCCAATACCTCGCGCGGCGAGCGGGTGGGCGAAGGGGTCTACCGGCTCTCCGGCCACAAATGGTTCATGTCGGCACCCATGAGCGACGGCTTCGTCATGCTTGCGCAGACCAAGGAAGGCATGGGCTGCTTTCTGGTGCCGCGGCTTCTGGAGGACGGATCCGCCAACGGCCTCGAGTTCCAGCGCCTGAAGGACAAGATCGGAAACCGTTCGAACGCGTCGTCGGAAGTCGAGTTCACCGATGCTTTCGGCTACCTGCTTGGCGGCCCCGGCGACGGGATCCGCACCATCCTCGACATGGTGACGCTGACGCGTCTCGATTGCGCGCTGGCATCGGCTGGCATCATGCGGGCATCCATAGCGGAGGCGGTTCATCACGTCCGGGGGCGCAATGTGTTTGGCAAGAAACTGATCGACCAGCCGATCATGACGCGCGTGCTTGCCGACATGGCGCTCGACGTCGCTGGCGCGACCGCGCTTGCCTTCCGTCTGGCCGAATCCTTCGACCGGGCACGCGACAATCCGGCTGACGCAGCCTATGCCCGGGTCATGACGCCGGTCGTCAAATACTGGATCTGCAAGATTGCGCCTGCCCTTATTTACGAGGCGATGGAGTGCATTGGCGGCAGCGGCTATATCGAGGAGCGCGCAATCGCCCGCCATTATCGCGAAGCCCCGGTCAATGCGATCTGGGAAGGTTCCGGAAACGTCATGGCGCTCGATGTCTTGCGGGTTCTCAATCGCGGCAAGGACCTTTTCGAGACGATTTTCGCGGGTATCGAACGCGATCTCGGTCCATCGGGAAAGAAGACGGTCGACGTGCTACGGGCGGCAATGGCGCTTGCCGAGCGTGACGAGGGTGCTGCCCGTCTCCTAGTCGAGCAGATGGCACTTGCCGCCGCCGCCGCCGAACTCTATCGGCTTGGTGCGGGGAAGATCGCCGACGCCTTTCTCGAATCGCGGCTGGCCGGTGGATGGCGCCATACCTACGGTGTCCTCGACGCGCGCTTCGACGCCCGCTACGTTCTCGACCTTCTCTATCCCGCGGCGATATAGCCGGCCACGAAGAGTACGGCCGGAATGGTGAAGAAGGCCGCCCCCGTCTGTAAGGTGGCGATCGCCGCATAGAGCGGCGCGTCGCCGCCCATCTGCTTGGCGAGCAGATAGCCATTCATTGCGGTCGGTACGCCGGCCGAGAGCGCGAGCATCACCAGCACCTCCCCGGTGAGCCCGAATGCGAGGCCGAGCGCCACCATCAACGCCGGAAAGACCATGAGCTTCAGAACGACCGCGCCCAGCGCTGCCGGATGAGGCTTCAGTGCGTCCGCGATCCTGAGGCCCGCACCGACCATGATCAGGCCGAGCCCGAGCGACGAACGGGCGACGAGATCGATGCCCACCATCAGTGGCTCGTAGATCGTGACGCCGCTCGCATTGGCCAGCACGCCGGTCGCGG
The DNA here is from genome assembly GCA_041675415.1 of Rhizobium sp. GTDB lineage: Bacteria > Pseudomonadota > Alphaproteobacteria > Rhizobiales > Rhizobiaceae > Allorhizobium. Next base: position 39,742 of record JBAYTX010000020.1, read on the forward strand.
ATCCGAGGATGATCGGATTTTGGGCGACACGCCGCGCAAAGCCGCCGAAGTCGCGCCGTCCGCCGGAGAACCAGACCAGGACCCCGACATTTAGAAAGTTGATCGGGATAATGACGGAGGCCATGACGATCGCGACGATCGTCAGCCCGGTCGTTCCGGCGAGCTTCTCGGCAATTGCGAGCGCCATGAAGCCGTTCCAGCGCGTCGCGGTCTGGAAGATCGTGGTGAAGCTCGGCCCGCTGACGCCGGAACGTCTCGCCAACGGCCAGAGCGCCAGCACGAGGAGGCTCATGACCAGCACCGCGAGGATGGTGACCCCCGTCACCGCGCCGGTCGCCATGGCCGAGAAATCGGCGCGCGCCAGCGTGAGGAAGAGGAGGGCGGGGAAGAGCACGTAGTATCCGAACTTCTCGAGCCCGTCCCAGAGCGATTGCTCGAAGACCGGCGCCCGCTTCAACGCGGCGCCGAACAGCACGATCAGGAAGATGGGCAGGATGCTCTCGAATATGATCAGCATGGGGGCGGATTTCCATCGCAGGGCAGGAGGCTTGGTTTCCTTCGATACTGCCCGGCGGGGTAACGCGCAATGGCATCCACCGGCCGGTGCCTACATATCAACCTGTCCTTGCCTTATCCCCAGGCCGCGTTAACCTTAACAAAGGGTTTACGTTGCGCGCGCCCTGCTAAAGAGCCAGTTTTGCTCCCGGACAGTCCGGGATCTATAGCGCAATGGTAAACGGTACGGCACGAATTGCATGGACTTTTGTCATGGTGGCGTTTTTCGCGGGTCTCGCGATGGATATCGCCGTTCCGGCGATGGTTCTGAGTGCGATGGCGATTTCCAACTGGCTCGTACAGTCCTGGGCGCCGCCGCAGCGATGGAAGGGGAGAACCGCATGAAGGTGTTTCTGGTCTTGTGGGCGCTGCCCATCCTGTTGCTCGGCAGCTGGTATAGTCTTTCCTATAATGACATGAACTTCGGCATCTTCATGCTGACGCGGCAGGCTCATGACCTCGTCTTCGCGGTTTATGGAAACGCGCTCGGATTGCCGCCGGAAACCATCCCGCCGCTCGTGGCCCGCGCCATTGTCGTGGACAGCATTGTTGTCTTTTCTATCATTGGCTTTCGCCGCCGCCGCAAGATCGCGGCCTGGTGGCGGAACCGTCAGTCGGCCTCGTCGGCTGAATCGGCAATCCTTCCCAACGCCGAGAGCCTGTCCAGCGCGCCCTGAAGAATGAAGCTGGCCGCCGCCGAATCGATGCGTTCGGCACGCTTGGCCCGCGAAACATCCATTTCCAGGAGCGCGCGTTCGGCGGCAACGGTTGAAAGCCTCTCGTCCCAGAACACGAACGGGATATCCGTCTTCTCGGACATGGCGCGAACGAAGGCCCGCGTTGCCTGCACGCGAGGCCCGGAAGATCCGTCCATGTTCACCGGCAGCCCGATGATGAATGCGGCCACCTTTTCTTTCTCGGCAAAGGAAAGCAGGATTTCGGCATCCTTGGTGAACTTGACGCGCTTTATGACCGGGCGGGGCGTGGAAAACCGTCGCCCAAGATCCGACATCGCAATTCCTATCGTCTTCGTACCGAGATCGAGGCCGGCAATGGCATGACCGGGCTTCAGCACGGCACCCAGCTCCTCGATCGTCATGATTGTCATTGCGCAATTCCCTCTGGCACGTGCGCCACACGCTACTTTCTGTCACGGCCTTATGCCATATATGAAGGGGACGAAACCGCATTTGTTTTCTGTTCATCGAGGAAGCTTCCATGAAGATCACGTGGCTCGGCCATTCCGCTTTCCGTCTCGATACCGCCAAGGCGAGCATCCTGATCGATCCGTTCTTCACCGGGAATCCGGGCTTTGCCGGCCTGGATGCGAAGGAGTGGGCGAACGGGGTCACCCATATTCTATTGACCCACGGTCATGGCGACCATGTCGGCGATACGCTGAATCTTGCCCAGGAGACCGGCGCAACAGTAGTCGCCAATTTCGATTTGTGTATGTGGCTGGCACACAAGGGGCTCAAGAACTACTCGCCCGGAAATACTGGCGGAACCATCGGCATGGATGGCTTCACGGTCACCTTCACCAATGCCCTTCATTCCTCCGCTGCGATCACGGAAGACGGCGTTTCCCATAGCCTTGGCAGTGCGAACGGCCTGATGCTCCACGTCGACGGCGAGGCATCCCTGCTGCACATGGGCGATACCGATATCTTCTCCGACATGTCTCTGATCAACGAGCTGCACCAGCCCGACATCGGCATCGTGCCGATCGGGGACCGCTTCACCATGGGTGGTGCGGTGGCCGCACTCGCCTGTCAGCGCTACTTCGACTTCAAGACGGCTATTCCCTGCCACTACGCTTCGTTTTCGATGGTAGACCAGACGCCGGAGAAATTCGTCATCGGTATGGAAGGCACCAGAACAAGGGTTGCGACCCCGAAGCCGGGCGATAGCCTGACCGTCTGACAAATCCCCGTTGCGCCCGCGTCGCGTGGCCATTATAGCGGGGGAAGAAGTCTACCTGGAGAATACCGATGTCCGTTGATCTCGCCACCGTGAAGCGCGTCGCGCATCTTGCCCGCATTGCCTTGAGCGATGAGGAGGCCGACCGCATGATGGGCGAACTCAACGGCATTCTCGGTTTCGTCGAACAGCTTTCCGAGGTCGATGTCTCCGGCGTCGAGCCGATGACCTCGGTCACGCCGATGGCGATGAAGAAGCGTCAAGACGTGGTCACCGACGGCGGCAAAGCCGACGATATCGTCGCCAACGCACCGGAGACCGATCGCAATTTCTTCCTCGTGCCGAAGGTCGTGGAATAGCCGCACGGCTACCGCCACGGGCGGTTGTTCTTTCGCCGTCCACAACATGCATTTCAGGCGTATTTGAAGCGCCGTTCATCCAAAGCGAACCGACATCATGAGCGAACTGACCAGTCTGACCATTGCCGAAGCCCGCGCCAAACTGGCGGCGAAGGAAATCAAAGCCGTCGAACTGACCGAAGCCTATATCCAGGCGATAGAGGCCGCCAACGATGTCATCAACGCCTATGTGACAGTGACGGGTGACAAGGCCCGCGAGATGGCCAAGGCTTCGGACGCGCGTATCGCCGAAGGCAAGGCAGGCGCGCTCGAAGGCATTCCGCTCGGCATCAAAGACCTGTTTGCGACGCGCGATGTGCATACCCAGGCCTGCTCGGGCATCCTGAACCGGTTCAAGCCGAAGTATGAATCGACGGTCACCCAGAATTTATGGGACGATGGTGCTGTCATGCTCGGCAAGCTCAACATGGACGAGTTCGCCATGGGCTCGTCCAACGAGACTTCGCATTACGGGCCGGTCGTCAACCCATGGAAGGCGAGCGGCTCCAACCAGCAGCTCGTTCCGGGCGGTTCGTCCGGCGGTTCGGCCGCTGCTGTCGCCGCGCATCTGTGCGCCGGAGCCACGGCAACCGATACCGGCGGCTCGATCCGCCAGCCGGCCGCCTTTACCGGCACCGTCGGCATCAAGCCGACCTATGGCCGCTGCTCGCGCTGGGGTACGGTCGCTTTTGCATCCTCGCTCGATCAGGCCGGTCCGATTGCGCGCGACGTGCGCGACGCTGCCATCCTTCTGAAATCGATGGCGAGCGTCGACGACAAGGATACGACCTCGGTCGACATTCCCGTGCCGAACTATGAGGCTGCGCTCGGCCAGTCGCTGAAGGGTATGCGGATCGGCATCCCGAAGGAGTATCGTGTCGACGGCATGCCCGACGAGATCGAAACCCTCTGGAGCCAAGGCATCGCATGGCTGAAGGACGCCGGCGCCGAGATCGTCGACATTTCCCTGCCGCACACGAAATACGCGCTGCCGGCCTATTACATCGTGGCACCAGCCGAAGCCTCCTCGAACCTTGCCCGCTATGACGGGGTTCGCTACGGACTGCGCGTCGACGGCAAGGATATTGCCGACATGTACGAAAAGACCCGTGCAGCAGGCTTCGGAACCGAGGTCAAGCGCCGTATCATGATTGGTACCTATGTGCTCTCGGCCGGCTACTACGACGCCTATTATCTGCGGGCCCAGAAGGTCCGCACCCTGATCAAGCGCGATTTCGAGCTGGCTTTCAATGACGTCGATACCATCCTGACGCCCGCCACGCCGTCTTCCGCCTTCGGTATAGCCGACGAGGACCTCGCGTCCGATCCAGTGAAGATGTACCTCAACGACATCTTCACCGTGACCGTGAACATGGCCGGCTTGCCGGGCCTCTCCGTCCCCGCCGGTCTCGACGCCAAGGGCCTGCCGCTCGGCCTGCAGCTGATCGGCCGCCCGTTCGAGGAGAGCACACTGTTCAAGACTGCCCACGTCATCGAGCAGGCTGCAGGCCGGTTCACGCCGGCGAAGTGGTGGTGATATTCTGCTGATTTGAGTAGGGATTGGCGGCGCCCGAGGGCGCCGCTTTGCGTTTGTCTTAACGGTTGTCCGGCTGTGACCTGACCAGCACCAGACCGCGTTCGGTGATGCGGTAGGGCTTGCCACCTTGTGACTTGATCGCCTTCTTCTGCTTCAGCTTGCGGAAGGCGATGACGTCGAGACCTCCAAACACCCAGCCTTCGCGGGTGAAGAGCTGGATCTTCTCGATCTTGTGGCTTTCGTCACGGGTGAGTTCGATGCGCCCGCCCTGGGCGAGCAGGTGGAGGATGCGCTGTTCGGCGCGGGAAATGTCCATGGTGTCGATCCGGATAAGCGCTCTGAGCCGAGCGCGCAAAAACGATACCGGCGCCGCAGGGGCGTCGGGGCTTCGCTTTTTATGGGCCCGAGCGCGCGGATCATGACGATCGCGGGCAGGGGCCTTTACCGGGACTCCGACTGACCGAACATCCAAACTCCATGGGTTACGCTACAAAGATGTGCATGCCGGGCGATATGGTCAAGCGGCGGACGTGGCGCAAAGGCACCCTTTTCCGCTCTCGTGTCGAATCGGTCACAGGACGGTTTCGTCTATCGGAAGCGATCTCTTGCACCCTCGCGTCGGTCGCAAGGCTACCTACAACCATCTGAAAACAAGAGAGAATATCCCGTTCTCTGTCGGCGGTCGGCGGCAGGCTGGAAAAACCGGCGGTCCGATGGTCTACTATCGCGGAAAGGTGGGGCATTGATGATCACCATACGCAGCGCGCGGCTCGATGAGGCCGCAATCCTCACCGATATCGGCTTTCGCGCCTGGGAGAAGGCGATGATCCCGGTGGGTGAGACCAAGGCCATGGTTGAAAACGCCCGTACGGCATTTGCGAATTTTACCCGCACCGGATGGCTGACAATTTCTGTGATCGAGGTGAATGGTGATGCCGCCGGGTGGGCCGCGCGCGAGGAACTCGACGAGAACATTACCGATTTCTGGATCGATCCCGATTTTCAAAGGCAGGGTCTCGGTACCACTCTTCTGGATGAGGTCGAAAAGGAAATCCTGCGCCAGGGCTTCAACAAGGCGACGCTTGAGACCCATGCGAGGAACAGGGAAGCCGTCGAATTCTTCGAGAAGCATGGCTACGCGGTGCATTGGCTGACGATCGCCTATAATCCGAAACTCGACCGCGACGTACAGACGGTCGGGCTTTCCAAGCCTTTGGTGGAGGATGAGCCTGGGGGCTACGGACAGGAGTTCTAGCTGAGGCTCATGGCAATGGCCCGGACGACCTGAAGCGTGAAATCAGGCGCCACCGTGACGGTGAGGGCAATTGCGGTAAGTATACAATGCAGGGCCACGATGGCCTTCAGGGACGCGGCAAAGGGTTGTTTGCGGGTTTTGTGCCGCAGGGCCTTTTGAGCAACGAGCGCGCCGGGGCTCCCGGCAAACAAGGCGAACCCCAGCAGCGTGTTTTCGCTGATGCGCCGTTGTCCGTACCTCGCTGCGTTCTTGTCCCACCAGTAGACGTAGAATACCACAACGTTATAGAGCGCCGTAATCGTCATCAGGGGCAGAATGTTGTCTACTGTCATCGACCGCAATCTACCCTGTTTCGATGAATGAGACCTTTCCGGGGGACGTTTTGCGTCGGTGAGCCTATGTGACAAGCCTTGCGCCGCCGCGCCATTTGCTCTACCTCACGAGGTCTGAAAACCACGCATGACAAGAGCTCCAGATGACCCTAGTTGACACGCGCACGCCCGACCCGAAACGCTTCATTCCCGGGGCCACTGGCGATTGGGAAGTCATTATCGGCATGGAGGTGCATGCCCAGGTGACGAGCAATTCCAAGCTCTTTTCCGGCGCTTCGACGACATTCGGCAACGCACCGAACTCCAATGTCTCGCTGGTCGATGCGGCCATGCCGGGCATGCTGCCGGTGATCAACGAGGAATGCGTCCGCCAGGCGGTTCGCACCGGACTTGGGCTGAAGGCGAAGATCAACAACCGTTCGATCTTCGACCGCAAGAACTACTTCTATCCCGACCTGCCGCAGGGCTACCAGATCTCGCAGTTCAAGGACCCGATCGTCGGCGAGGGCAAGATCGTCATTTCGCTCGGCCCCGACCGCCAGGGCAATTTCGAGGATATCGAGATCGGTATCGAGCGCCTGCACCTGGAACAGGATGCCGGCAAGTCCATTCACGACCAGCACCCGACAATGTCCTATGTCGACCTCAACCGTTCAGGCGTGGCGCTGATGGAAATCGTCTCCAAGCCTGACATGCGCTCGTCCGACGAAGCGAAGGCCTACATGACCAAGCTGCGTTCGATCGTGCGCTATCTCGGCACGTGCGATGGCAACATGGACGAGGGCTCGATGCGCGCCGACGTCAACGTTTCGGTCCGCCGCCCGGGTGGCGAATTCGGCACGCGCTGCGAGATCAAGAACGTCAATTCGATCCGCTTCATCGGTCAAGCGATCGAATACGAGGCGCGCCGCCAGATCGCCATTCTTGAAGACGGGGGTTCGATAGATCAGGAGACCCGCCTCTTCGACCCCGGCAAGGGCGAGACCCGCTCGATGCGGTCTAAGGAGGAGGCTCACGATTATCGCTACTTCCCGGATCCGGACCTCCTGCCGCTCGAATTCGACGATGCCTTCGTAGAGGAGTTGAAGAAGGATCTGCCGGAACTGCCCGACGACAAGAAGGCCCGTTTCGTACGCGATCTCGGCCTCTCGGTCTACGATGCTTCGGTGCTCGTGTCGGAAAAGGCGATCGCCGACTATTTCGAGGCCGTGGCCGAGGGCCGCGACGGCAAGACGGCCGCCAACTGGGTCATCAACGACCTGCTGGGCGCCTTGAACAAAGCCGGAAAAGGCATTGAAGAGACTCCGGTTTCGCCTGCCCAGCTCGGCGGCATCATCGACCTCATCAAGGCCGAAACGATCTCGGGTAAGATCGCCAAGGATCTCTTCGAAATCGTCTGGAACGAGGGCGGTGATCCGGCAGAGATCGTCGAGGCCCGCGGCATGAAGCAGGTGACCGACAGCGGCGCCATTGAGAAGGCCGTCGACGAGATCATCGCGGCCAATCCCGATCAGGTCGCCAAGGTTCTGGCCAAGCCCACACTTGCCGGCTGGTTCGTCGGCCAGGTGATGAAGGCGACCGGCGGCAAGGCCAATCCGCAAGCCGTGCAGGCCCTCGTCAAGGCCAAACTCGGCATCGAGGATTAAGCCTTGTTCTTCGTCCGCACAGCCGGCCCTCAGGACGCGGAAGCGCTTCGCAGCCTGCTGTCGGAGACGTTCCACGTCACCTACGACCGGTTCTATGGTCCGGAGAAGGTGCAACAACTGATCGACGCTTGGCATTCGCTGCCGGCGCTGAAAGCACGCATGGGAAAGAAGGGTGGTGAGTTCCTTGTCGCTGACGACGGCAAGCAGCTTGGCGGCATGGCATATGCCGCCATGTCGCCGAAGATGGCGAAAACCGCCATGTTGCATCAGCTTTATGTGCGCCCCTCGTGCCAGCGCATGGGGATCGGCCGCGATCTTTTCGCCGAAGTCGAGACCTGTTTTCCCGATGCCGAGATCATGCGGCTGGAGGTCGAGCCACGCAATGAAGCCGCAATCGCCTTCTACACGGCGCACGGTTTCATCGAGGTTGATCGCACGACCAGTTGCGGCGGCCCGGATTCCGGGTTACCGGCTATCATCATGGAGAAAACGCTCGGCTGAACGGACTGTAACCGGTCGCGTTTCCGGTCAGTTGTCCATCGGAACTTCTTCCGAATTGCCGTCCTCGTCATAGATCAGCACTGGCGTGCATTCGATCAGATAGGGCCGCTTGATGTTGTCGCAGGCGACCTTGGACGCGGCGAGCGCGAGTTCTTTCGTGTCCCAGCCGCAGAAATATTCATGCCAGTGTGGTCCATCGATCGACTGCATGAAGACGTCGACGCTGAAGCGTGCCGGGAAGCAGTAAGCGGCCTCGAGGCAATCCTCCGCCGTTCCTCCTCCGTCGATGCACTGTTGCTTGGCGCAGCCGAAGGCATCCGCGGCGTCCTTGCCCGTGCAAACCCCGCTCGACATCTCCGGTGCCTGGACGAAGGCGATGCCAAGGCGGCCCCCTTCTTGCGCGAATGCACCTGCGGCCGAGAATGCGATCGCGAAAATAGTCGTGCAAAACCTTCTGGCCGTCATACGGTGCTCCTGCATTCGCCCTAAACCTCGCCAAGAGTAACGCGCGGAAGGGAAAAATATGCAAGCTTCGGCGATCATCATCAGGCAGCCACGCGAGGAAGACGTACCGGCCATTGTCGCAATGTTCGCCTCCGATGCCATCGGCGGTCATGGAGACACCACGGATCCGTCGGCGCTCGCCGATTATATCGCCGCCTTCCGCAGGATTGGAGCCTCCCCGAACGAGACCCTCTATGTGGTGGAGCGCGATGGCGAAGTGGTCGGAACCTTCCAGACCGTTGTCACGACCGCGCTGACGGGGCGGGGATCGTCGTCGATGATCGTCGAGGCGGTCCATACGCGCGCTGATTGCCGGGGGCAGGGGATTGGCGAGGCGATGATCCGCTTCTGTCTCGGCGAGGCCGAGCGAACGGGCATGCGGCTCGTTCAGCTGACATCGAATTTGGCGCGCAAGGACGCCCACCGGTTCTACGAGCGCCTCGGTTTCACACCGAGCCATCTCGGCTTCAAGTTCAAGCTGAAATGAAAAGGTCCGTGCCGCGAATCACTGGACAATCAGCCCATGAGGCGGCATAAGCGGGATTGGAAATTCAAGCCGGTTGCCGGATGGCGGCGGAGCCAAGGACGAGACATGAAGCAGCTTCTGTTGGAACTTTTCACCTGGTGGAACGGACAAACCATGGGAACGCGTTTCTTCACCTGGCGCAACGGAAAGCGCGTCGGCGAGGACGAGTTCGGCAATGTCTATTACGAGGGCGGCACGACCACCTTCGGCCTGCCGCGCCGCTGGGTGATCTACAAGGGCTATGCCGACGCGTCCTCCATTCCGCCCGGCTGGCATGGCTGGATGCACCACCGGACCGATGTGCCGCCGCCGAAGGATGACTACAAGGCGCGCGAATGGCAAAGGCCGCATCGGGCCAACCGGACGGGTACATCCCTGGCCTACCGCCCGCCGGGCTCCATTGCCGTTCCGGGCGAACGCCCGCGCGTCACCGGCGACTACGATGCCTGGACGCCGGGCAACTGACACCAGTTTTAGCCACAATTGCAGTTTAGCCGCTTGAGTCTCGGGATGGCTAACATTCGGAGCATCCGCGGGTATAAGGGCTGGAGACTGGACGAATGAAGCTTTTCGGGAACGGTATCGAACGGGGCGCAAAAGGTCTTCTTGCGCTGACGACCGCTGTTTCCCTGCTGATGCCGGTCGCGCCGGCACATGCCGAGCGGATCGCCAATCCGGTCGCGGAATTCGCCGGCATCGACAAGATCACCGGGCGCATCACTTCCTTCGACGTCTACGTGGATGAGACCGTCCAGTTTGGCGCGCTGCAGGTGACGCCGAAGGTCTGCTATTCCCGCGACGATGCTGAGGCCCAGAAGGTTGATGCCTTCGTTGAAGTCGACGAGATCACTCTCGACCGCAAGATCCGCCGCATCTTTTCCGGCTGGATGTTCGCCGACAGTCCGGCTCTCAATGCGGTCGAACACGCGATCTACGACGTGTGGCTGACCGGCTGCAAGCGGTCGTCGGACATCCCGGCTCCCGAAGGCGTCGTGGCCGCTCATCCCGCTCCCGTGCCGGTTTCGGAGGCGCAGGAAGCGGCCGAGACTCAGAAACCCGCCGGGACCCCGGTGCCGGCCGTGAGCGGGCAGCCGGAGCAGGCGGGCGGCGACGTGACGCCCCCCGCGACAGCCGCCCCAGCGCAGGATACCGGTACCTTGCGGCAGCCGGATTCTGTTCCTCCCCTAGACGCTCCGCGGGAGATACCGGGAATCTCTTCCGGCAACGCTTTGCCACCGCTCGACAATCCCCAACAGGTGCCGGACAATGCGCCGGGAGACCTCCTGCCGCCGCTCGACATTCCTCAGGGTGGCGAAGAAGGGCAGCCGGTGCCGCAGCCACCGGTGACGAAACCTGGAAGTGTCGGGTTGTTCTAAAGCCCTGACGCCAACGTCAGATTCGTTCTATCAGGTGAACGCGACGTCCGGTCCTGCCACGGCCCTTTCCAACAAGCGCGCATACTGCTCTCTCGACACATCGATCGCGCCGAAGGTCATCAGGTGCTCGGTCGTGAACTGCGTGTCGAGCAGCGTGAAGCCACGCTCCTTCAGGCGTTCGACGAGATGAACGAGGCAGATCTTGGAGGCATTGCTTCGCCGGGAGAACATGCTTTCTCCGAAGAAGGCGCTTCCGAGCGAGACGCCATACAGTCCGCCGACGAGTTCGTCGCCCTCCCACGCCTCGACAGAATGGGCGTGGCCCATGCGGTGCAGGGCACCATATAGGCTCTTGATCGTCTCGTTGATCCATGTGGTCGGCCGATCCTTCGCCGATTCAGCGCATTTCTCGACCACGGCGTCGAAGGCCGTATTATAGCGAATATCGAAGGGCTTTTGACGCACCGCCTTGGCAAGGCTTTTGGAGATATGGAAGCTGTCGAGCGGCAGGATCCCCCGCAACTCCGGCTCGACCCAGAATATATCCGGATCGTCAGCCGATTCCGCCATCGGGAAGAGCCCGATGGAGTAGGCGCGCAGCAGGATGTCAGGCGTTAAAGTGTTGTCTCTGCTGCGCCGCCCGGCCATCGGAATCCTATGCGGAAGTCCTGGCCAGATAGTCTTCCAGCCAGTGGATGTCGTAGTCCCCGTTGGCGATATCCTGATTGGCGATCAGGTCTTGGAACAACGGCAGGGTCGTCTTGATGCCGTCGATCACGAACTCGTCCAGCACGCGCCTGAGGCGCATCATGCATTCGACGCGTGTTCGTCCGTGAACGATCAGCTTGCCGATCAGGCTGTCGTAGTAGGGCGGAATCCTGTAGCCTTGATAGACTCCGGAATCGACGCGCACGCCGAGACCGCCGGGCGCATGGAAATGCGTGATCGTGCCGGGGCAGGGCACGAATGAGCGCGGGTCCTCGGCATTGATGCGGCATTCGATGGCATGGCCGGAGAAAACGACCTCGTCCTGCGTCACCGAAAGTCCGCCGCCGGAAGCGATGCGGATCTGCTCATGCACGAGGTCTATGCCGGTAATTGCCTCGGTGATGGGATGCTCGACCTGCAGCCGGGTGTTCATTTCGATGAAATAGAATTCGCCGTTCTCGTAGAGGAACTCGATCGTGCCGGCGCCGCGATATTTCAACTTCTTCATCGCATCGGCGCAGACCTTGCCGATCGCCATGCGCTGTTCGACATTGAGAGCCGGAGAATTGGCTTCTTCCCAGACCTTCTGGTGACGCCGCTGCAAGGAGCAGTCGCGCTCGCCGAGATGGATGGCATTGCCTTCGCCATCGCCGAGAACCTGCACCTCGATATGACGCGGCTTGCCAAGATATTTTTCCATATAAACAGCATCGTTGCCGAAGGCCGCCAGGGCTTCGGAACGGGCGGTGGAAACTGCTTCCTCGACTTCCGACTCATTGTTGGCGATCTTCATGCCGCGCCCGCCGCCGCCGGCGGTGGCCTTGATGAGGACAGGGAAGCCGATCTTTCTTGCGATCTCGAGCGCGTTTTCCGGCTTCACTTCGCCCTCGGACCCGGGAACGACCGGGATACCCAGCGCTTCGGCCGTCTTCTTGGCGGTGATCTTGTCACCCATCAGGCGGATGTGCTCGGCGGTTGGCCCGATAAACGTGATGCCGTGAGCATCCAGGATATCGGCGAACTTGGCGTTCTCCGACAGGAAGCCATAGCCCGGATGGACCGCATCGGCGCCGGTGATCTCGCAGGCCGAGACGATCTGGTGGATGTTGAGATAGCTTTCACGCGACGGCGGAGGGCCGATGCAGACGCTCTCGTCGGCCAACCGCACATGCATGGCATCGGCATCGGCTGTCGAGTGCACCGCTACGGAAGCAATTCCAAGCTCCTTGCAGGCACGCAGGACGCGAAGTGCGATTTCGCCGCGATTGGCTATGAGTATCTTTGATATACCGCTCATTGGCTCACTCGATAACCACCAGGGGTTCGCCGTATTCGACGGGATGGGCGTCCTGGGCGAGAATCTCAACGACCTTGCCCGAGCGCGGCGCCGGAATCTGGTTCATGGTTTTCATGGCCTCGATGATCAGGAGCGTCTGGCCTTCCTTGACGATCGAGCCGACTTCGACGAACGGGCGCGAACCGGGAGCCGGCGCCAAATAGACGGTTCCGACCATTGGAGCGGTGACGGCGTTGGAGAGATTGCGGGCGGGTTCAGCAGCAGCAACGGGCGCGGCGGCAGGAGCGACGGCGGACGGCTGCGGGACCTGATAGGACTGCATCTGGGGCATGGTCATCATTTGCGGCCCGGCGCGCGATACGCGGATCCTCAATTCGTCCTGTTCGACCTCGATCTCGGTGAGATCGGTTTCGTTGAGGATGTTCGCCAGATCACGGATCAGCGACTGATCAATTCCCGATTTCTTGTCTGCCATGGAAAAGGGTCCTATATTCTTGTTATTGCGTGATGTTCTTCAGCGCGTGTAGCGCCAGGATGTAGCTATGTGGGCCGAAGCCGCAGATCATGCCTTTGGCGGCTGGCGCTATCATCGATTTGTGCCGGAATTCTTCCCGAGCATGAATGTTGGAGATGTGAACTTCGACCACCGGCACGGCGATCGCGCGGATCGCGTCATGCAAAGCGATGGAGGTATGCCCATAGGCGCCAGGATTGATGGCGACGCCGATTGCCTTGTCGTTCGCCTCGTGCAACCAGTCGACCAACTTTCCCTCGTGATTGCTTTGCCGGAAATCGATCGTGAAACCGAGCGCATCGCCGGCATCCTTGCAATCTGCCTCGATGTCGACAAGCGTCTTGCCGCCATAGATACCCGGCTCGCGTTTGCCAAGCATGTTCAGATTGGGGCCATTCAGTACGAATATGGTTTTGGTCATCCGAGCATCCGTCGCTTTTCAACCGCCTCCTATAGACTGAGAGGCTCGCAAGGGAAAGCCCCCTGCGTGCCTGAGGTCCAGGTTCATTGAAAATGCGGGCGATGCGACGGAATCATCGGTAGCGCGGGGATCAGCAGGCGGTCTGACCGCAGGTGCGGACGTTGGCGACCTTCTGCTCGATGGACTCCGAACCGATGGCGCCAAAGACAGCCTCGTTGCCGACGATGTAGGATGGCGTGCCGGTGATGCCGAGGCTCGTTGCCAACTGGTAGGCCTCCTTGACAGCTTCGTCGTTCGGATTGTCGGCCATCATCTTGCGGATGTCTGCCTCGGCCACGCCAAGCGACGTGGCGACCTCGATCGCGCTTTCCTCGCTCGCACGACCCTCGGCCCCGAGCAATGCACGGTGGAAATCGCCGTATTTTTCCGGCGCGAGCTTGCGGAAGGCATCGGAGACCTTGTGGGCGGCAAGCGATTCCGGTCCGAGGATCGGGAATTCCTTGAGAACGAAGCGGACATTCTTGTCCTTCGACAGGATTTCTTCCATGTCCGACAGGGCCCGTTTGCAGTAGCCGCAATTGTAGTCGAAGAACTCGACGATGGTCACATCGCCGTTCGGATTGCCAAGGGATATGTCGTGTTTGGAAGAAAACAGCGCGTCCTTGTTCTCCTCGACTGCGGCGGAAGCTTGCTTGAGGCGGGCGTCGTTCTGCTTCTTCTCAAGGGCATCCTGCACGTCCAGCATGATTTCCGGATTGGCGAGGAGGTATTCCTTGATGAACTCGCCGAACTCCTTCTTCTGCTGGTCGTCGAGGGCATTCACCGCTGTCGGAAGCGATACCGGCAGCATCATGAGCGCCGCGGCGGCGAGATATTTCAACTTCAGGGCCATGTCATTCCTCTTGTTGGCTGTCCGCCCATGCGGAAAGCGCGCTGGCTCGCCTTTGAGCCGATAATCGAGCCATCGTCCAGTCTAATGACCCAAGCCCGAAAGGGAAATTGGAAAATTGGTCGCGCCAAGCCAATCGCGCCATTGTGATGACCGCAATAATGCGGCAAATGTCGGGCGCCTTTTCCCCAAAAGAGAGAGAGTTGTCCGTGGTTTCCATTTCCAAGCGCAGCGCAGTCGAACCCTTTCATGCGATGGACGTCCTTGCCGAAGCGACGAAGCGCCGCCAGGCCGGCTTCCCCGTCATTTCCATGGCGGTCGGCCAGCCGGGACATCCTGCGCCGGCTGCGGCCCTTGCCGCGGCGCGCGAGGCACTGGCCCACGGACGCATCGGCTATACCGATGCGCTTGGCATGATCGAACTGCGCCGTGCGCTTGCTGGTTATTACCAGACACGACACGGCATCAGCATGGATCCACAACGCATTGTCGTCACTACCGGTTCGTCGGCCGCCTTCAATCTCGCTTTCCTGGCGCTCTTCGATGCGGGCGACGCTGTTGCCATCGCCCGGCCCGGATATCCCGCTTATCGCAACATCCTGAAGGCCCTTGGGCTGAAGGTCGTCGAGGTGCCGGTGAATGCCGGCACGTATTTCACGCTCACGCCCGAAAGTCTCGAGGCGGCACAGAAGGAGACCGGAACGCGGCTGAAGGGCGTTCTGGTTGCGAGTCCCGCGAATCCGACCGGTACGGTGACGGGGCGCCAGCAGCTGCGGGAACTGACGTCTTACTGCGACGGGGAGGGGATCACCCTGATATCAGACGAGATCTACCACGGGCTGACCTTTTCCGGCGACGAAACGAGCGCGCTGGAGATTGGCAATGAGGCGGTCATCATCAACTCCTTCTCGAAGTACTACTGCATGACCGGGTGGCGGATCGGATGGATGGTGGTTCCGGAAAACCTCGTCCGTCCGCTCGAATGCCTGGCCCAGAGCCTCTATATTTCCGCGCCAGAACTGTCGCAGATCGCCGCCCTTGCCGCGCTCGGCGCGGGTGAGGAACTGGAGCAGTACAAGCAGAGCTGCCGGGACAATCGCGACTACCTGCTGCAACGCTTGCCGCAACTCGGCCTGCCGCTGCTGTCGCCGATGGATGGCGCCTTCTACGCCTATGTCGATGTCAGCCGGTATACCAATGACAGCATGGCGTTTGCGCGCGAAATGCTTGCCGCGATCAATGTGGCGGCCACACCCGGGCTCGATTTCGATCCCGTGGACGGCCACCGGGCCATGCGGTTCTCCTATGCCGGGACCAAGGCGGAAATGGTGGAGGCGCTGGACCGGATCGAGACCTGGCTTCGTTAATACGACAAGGATATCAGTGTCGTGGAGCCATTTCCTGAATCAGTTTGGTCGCCAGTTGAATCAATCTCTCAGCGCGGTATTGTGATAGCCGTGCCGAGGCGCCAGTGATGAGACAGATGTCAGCAATTCTAGTCAGAGACCCCATATATTCCGCACCAGAAATGCTGACTCCCAGGACCAGGATGCGCGGTCATCGGGCCGGTGATTTCGACGCTGTGGCAGCAATGTGGGCAGACGAGCGCATCGTTCGGTATATTACCGGAAAGCCATCGACAGCATCGGAATCGTGGTCGCGTCTGCTGCGGTATATTGGCCATTGGCAGGCTCTGGGATTCGGCTATTGGGTCGTGGAAGACAGGGATACCGGGCAATTTCTGGGGGAGGTTGGCTTTGCCGATTACAAGCGGGATATAGACCCACCGTTGGATGGAATTCCCGAAATCGGCTGGGCGCTGGTTGCAAGTGCGCACGGCATGGGCCTTGCAACCGAAGCGGTCGCGGCAGCCGTGCAGTGGGGTGATAGGAATTTTCTAGGCGGCAAGACCGCGTGTCTTTTCGATCCTGAACATTCGGCATCCATCCGTGTGGCACTGAAGAACGGCTACGTCGAAAAATGCCTGGCCGAGTATGCGAACCAGCCGACCTTGATAATGGAAAGACCCACAACCGGCTGAGGTCCAAGGCCTTGTAGAAGAGATCGTGGAATGCAAAACGGCCGCGCAATGCGCGGCCGTTTTCTCAATGTTCAACTAGGAGATCAGAAAAATCCGCGCTTTTGCCACCAGCCGCCTTTTTTCGGCTTCGGCTGCTCCCCTTCACCTTCCGCCGCCGTCTTGGCCGATGTGACAACCGGCTCGGAGGTCGAGACGTTCGACTGGCGATTTGCGCGCGCCGGCTTTTCGGCTTCCGCAGCCTTTTCGATCGCTTCTTCCGATTCCGTCACTGGTTGTTCGGCGCGCTTTGCGGTGACCTCGGCTTCCGCCGCCGGCTTGTCTTCGGCGATGATCGGTTCCTCGACCGGAGAAACGGCGACCTTTGCCTTGCGACTCCGGCGCGGCTTCGGTGCCACGACTTCTTCGCTTGCTATTTCGGACGATTCGATGGCTGCCATGGCGGGCTGCTCCGCCGTGACGCTCTGATCCGCGATTTCCTCGATCAGTTCGGCCTCGGTTTCGGGGCCACTCTCCTCGCCCTCTGCAGGCGATTCACTCTCGTCGCCCGTTTCCTCGCCAGGACGGTTCCGCCGTCCGCCGCGCTTGCCGCGCCGGCGGCGCTTGCGCTTCTGACCGTCCTCAGAGGCCAGTTCGCCGGCTTCGGTGGAAACGTCAGACGCAGCTTCCTCCTCGCCCTCGTCGCCCTCTTCCTCGTCCATCTCGGCTTCGCCATTCACGGCCTGGGCAGAAACGCCTTCGCCATTGCCGTTCTTGTTGCGGCGGCGACGGCGGCGTTTGCGCTTGCGTCCCGCCTGTTCGTCGCTGGCGGCGGGCAATTCCGCCTTCGCAGCGGCAGCGGATTCGATGGCCTCTTCGTCTTCCTCTTCTTCCTCAAGCTCGACGTAGACTTCGTCCTCCTCAGGCTCGGGAAGGAGTTGCATGAGAGTCTCGATCTTGACCGGGTTGGGTACCGGTTCGCCGCGATCGATCGCGAAATGCTGGGAACCGACGCTGTCGTCGGAATCGATCACGATCGTTACGCCAAAGCGGTGCTCGTAATCGACAATGGTGCCACGCTTCTGGTTGAGCAGGTAGAGCGCGGTTTCCGGCGTCGTGCGAACCGTGATGTCATGCGTCGTGCTCTTCAGCAGGAATTCCTCGATGCCGCGAAGCACGTGCAGTGCGACCGAGGACTGCGAGCGGATAAGCCCTGTGCCGCCGCAATGGGGGCAGAGCTGGGTCGTCGATTCCAGAACCGAAGCCCGGATACGCTGGCGCGACATTTCCAGGAGGCCGAAATGCGAGATCCGGCCGACCTGGATGCGGGCGCGATCGTTCTTCAGGCAGTCCTTCAGCTTCTTCTCGACGGCGCGGTTGTTGCGCTTTTCTTCCATGTCGATGAAGTCGATGACGATCAGGCCCGCGAGGTCGCGCAGGCGAAGCTGGCGGGCCACTTCTTCGGCGGCCTCGAGGTTGGTCTGAAGGGCCGTATCCTCGATGGAATATTCGCGTGTCGAGCGGCCCGAGTTGACGTCGATGGCCACCAGAGCTTCGGTCTGGTTTATGATGATGTAGCCACCGGACTTCAGCGTCACCTGCGGCTGAAGCATCCGGTCGAGCTGTCCCTCGATGCCGGAGCGCGAGAAGATCGGATGAAGGTCGCGATACGGCTGAACCACCTTTGCGTGGCTCGGCATCAGCATCTTCATGAAGTCCTTCGCCTCGCGATAGCCTTCCTCGCCGGCAACGACGATCTCGTTGATGTCCTTGTTGTAAAGGTCACGGATCGAGCGCTTGATCAGGCTTCCTTCCTCGTAGACGAGGCAGGGGGCAGTGGAGTTCAGTGTTAGCGTGCGAACGTTTTCCCAAAGGCGCATCAGATACTCGAAGTCGCGCTTGACCTCGACCTTGGTGCGATTGGCCCCGGCTGTGCGCAGGATCACTCCCATGCCTTGCGGCACTTCGAGCCCGCGAGCGATTTCCTTCAGCCGTTTGCGGTCTTGCGGACTGACGATCTTGCGCGAAATACCGCCGCCGCGCGCCGTATTCGGCATCAGGACGGAGTAGCGGCCGGCAAGCGACAGGTAGGTGGTCAGAGCCGCGCCCTTGTTGCCGCGTTCTTCCTTGGCCACCTGGACCAGCAGGATCTGCCGGCGCTTGATGACTTCCTGGATGCGGTACTGCTTGCGGGGCTTGCGTACGACGCGATCGGGGACTTCCTCCATCGCGTCTTCGGCGCCGACGGATTCGATTTCTTCCTTCTCGCCGTCATGGTCGTGGTCGTCGTCATCATCGTCGAAATCGTCGTTGCCGCCACGGCGGCGGCCGCCGGCTTCTTCCGAAATCTCGTCCATGTCGACCATGGCAGCCATGCTGCCATTGCCGCCCTCGTCCTCGGCGGCGTCTGCGCCTTCGGAAGCCTCGGCGGTTGTTTCAGCTGCTTCTGCGACCTCGGTTGCTTTCTTGCCACGCGGCTTGCGTGCGCGGCGTGCCTTCGGCTTGGGCGCCGGTTCTTCGGCGGTCTCCTCTGTCGGTTCGGCCGATACGGTTGCTTCTTCCACCTCTTCCTTGACAGGAACAATGCCGATATCCGGCTGTTCCTGCTTGGCGAGGTCGGCAACGGGCGCCTCCGTTTCGCCGTCATCATCGCGGCGATGCTCTTCCGCCTCTGCGCTCAAAAGTGCCTGACGGTCCGCGAGCGGGATCTGATAGTAATCGGGATGGATTTCGGCGAATGCCAGGAAGCCGTGGCGATTGCCGCCGTAGTCAACGAATGCGGCCTGCAGCGAGGGTTCGACCCGCGTAACCTTAGCCAGATAGATGTTGCCCCTGATCTGCTTCTTGTGCTGGGACTCGAAATCGAACTCTTCTATCCGGTTACCGCGTACGACGACAACGCGCGTCTCTTCTTCGTGAGACGCGTCGATAAGCATTTTGTCTGCCATTTAAGGTGTGCTCCTCGGCGCTGCCTCGAAGAGACCGGGTCGCTCGTTGCATGAACGTGCGAGAGATGTCTTGCGGACAAAGCGCCGGATATAGATGTTCACGTCCGGCGGGGTGCGCGAGCAGCAGCTGTACAGCTTCCGGGACATTGAAATCCCCAAGTCTGCCAACGTTTTTAGGAACCTGCTGCAACGACATCAATGACCGAACGAAAACGACAATGCCATAGGCCCTTGGGCCCGATGAGTGCTCTGAAGAGCATTTGGTGGTTGCCCACCATTTACCAAAACCGGCCAATTGCCGGCCTGTAATCCAGTTTCAGGATAGAAATGCAGTGACGGCGGATGAATGTCCGGCAAGCTTGGCGCCAAACTCTTGTAGGTTGGCAGCCGCGGCAATGATTCTATCCCGTGGGCACTTTTATCCCTCGTGTGCCTTGTATGTTTTCTCTATCGCAATAGCAAGGGAAAACCCAATTGCGCCATATTAACGATGGATTAATGGCGTTTCACGCATTGGTTATATTCTGCGTATTGTGAAACGCAAAAGGCCTCCGAAAGTGGCCTATCATCCGGGCGCAGAGTCGATTCGTTATGGTGCGGATTTGATTTTCCGCAGTTTCGAATCAAATGCGTGATCATGGTCCCGCGGCGGCGGGAGTGTACGAGGGAACGGGCGGAAAGGGGCGAGTGTGAACCATTCTTGGATCGGCGGCCCTCTTGGGCGGTGGAGCACGGCGCTGCTGGCCTGCCTGATGGTGTCGATATCGATATTGATTCCTGTTGTGCAGGCGAGCGCGGCCGAAGGCAGCCCTTTGGTCGCCTATGCGGCGCGGATTGCCGGTGACCGGGCCCGCACGCGCATCGTGATCGATTTCGACCGCAAGCCAAGCTTCGAGGTTCGCTATATCGCGAAGCCGGACCGCATCGTCGTCGATCTGCCCGCGACCGCGTTTGCATTCGGGCAGGACGACCTGAAGGCGCGCGGGCTTTTCAACGATATCCGCTACGGTTCGATGGGCCCCGATTCGGCCAGAATCGTGCTCACGGCTGAGCGTCCCGCGAAGCTGGCGCTCGCGGAGGTGCAGGTCGATGAGGCGGGAAAAGGCTACCGGCTCGTTCTCGATTCCGAGATGGTGACCGAAGAGGTCTTCTCCGGCCTCGTCAAAAGCCAGGCATGGAACTCTCAGGCGGTGCCTGTAGCTGCAACACGGGGTGACCGGATCGGTGAGCCGGAGGAAGGATCAGCAAACGATTTCGTCATCGCCATCGATGCCGGGCATGGCGGGATCGACAACGGGGCTATTGCCACCGAAACGAAGACTCCGGAAAAGGAGATCACGCTCGCCTTTGCCAAGGCATTGCTGAAGCGTCTCTCCGGCGAGAGGGGGATCAAGGCCTTCCTGACGCGCGAGGGAGACGAGTTCCTGTCCCTATCAGAGCGCGTCACGATCGCCCGCCAGCATCGGGCGAACCTGTTTATCTCCCTGCATGCCGACAAGTTGCGCCAGCCCTATATCCGGGGGGCCACAGTCTACACCATTTCCGACAAGGCCTCCGACAACATGGCGGCAGACCTCGCCGAACGCGAAAATCTCGCGGACGAAGTCGGAGGCGTCGATCTTGCCAGCGAACCGGCGGAAGTGACGGACATCCTACTTGATTTTACCCGGCGCGAAACCCAGGCCTTTTCGATCTCGATGGCCAATGCGGTGGTGCGCTCTTTCGAGGGCCAGGTGGCTCTGATCAACAACCCCCATCGCTATGCCGGTTTCCGGGTCTTGCAGGCCCATGACGTGCCGTCTGTCCTGCTGGAATTGGGCTTTCTGTCCAACAAGGAAGACGAAAAGGTTCTGCTCGATGAGAAATGGCGCGCCAAGATCGCAGATCTCGTTACCGAAGCGATCAAGCGCTATCGCGCGCCCATCATTGCCAATGGAGGATAATTGGCCGGACGTTCGCCGGCGTCGTCTGCGACCACGGATTTCGCCGATGCGGAATGAATTGCCGTCGCGCATATGCTGGCCCTATTTTCCTCACAATCGGGCCGTTACTCCGAAATGGGCGGTCTGCTGCAACCATACTGGTTTCATTGCAGTCCCCTTAGTCTTGCCAATGGGCGCACGACGTGCAAAACGCGACGATATGTGCGATATTTGCCATTGCGCGCCGAACCAAAAGCGAACGCCGGTAGCTCGAATATGATCAGACTGATTGGATATTTCTTCGGACTAGCATCCGTTCTGGCACTCGGCGTCGCGGTCGTCGTTGCGGTATACCTGAACGGCGTATCGAAGGATTTGCCCGACTACGCGGTCCTCAGCAGTTACGAGCCGCCGGTTGCGACCCGCATTCACGCAGACAACGGCGCCCTTATGGCCGAATATGCGCGCGAACGCCGTCTCTTCCTACCCATCCAGGCCGTCCCCGATCGAGTAAAGGCCGCCTTCCTCTCCGCTGAAGACAAGAACTTCTACAACCATCCCGGTGTCGATGTTTATGGCCTTGCCCGCGCGGTCGTGACCAATCTTCAGAATCTGGGTTCCGGACGACGCCCCGTCGGCGCCTCGACCATCACCCAGCAGGTTGCCAAGAACTTTCTTCTTTCGTCCGATCAGACGATCGACCGCAAGGTAAAGGAAGCGATCCTGTCGTTCCGGATCGAGCAGACTTACAGCAAGGACAAGATCCTTGAACTTTATCTCAACGAGATCTTTTTCGGAATGAACGCCTACGGCATTGCCGGTGCGGCGTTGACCTATTTCGACAAGGCCGTGACCGAACTTACGGTCGCCGAGGCCGCCTATCTCGCGTCGCTACCCAAGGGGCCTTCCAATTACCATCCCTTCCGCCATCCTGATGCCGCGATCGAGCGGCGCAACTGGGTGATCGATCGCATGGTGGAGAACGGCTTCGTCAGCGCGGCAGATGGCGCCGAAGCCAAGAAGCAGCCGCTGGGGGTAACGCTCCGGCGTACCGGCTCCCATCTGTTCGCCTCCGACTATTTTTCCGAGGAGGTCCGCCGCCAGATCATCGAGCGTTACGGTGACAAGGCACTTTACGAAGGCGGGCTTTCCGTCCGCACATCTCTCGACCCGAAGATGCAGATGTTTGCCCGCAAGGCGCTGCAGGACGGCTTGATCAACTATGATGAGCGGCGCGGCTATCGCGCGCCGGTGGCGCAGATCAGCGTCGCGGGGGATTGGGGCGCCGGATTGGCGAAGGTCAACGGCTTGAGCGATGTGCCTGAGTGGAAGCTGGCCGTGGTCCTCGCTGTGTCCACCGACCGGGTCGACATCGGGCTGCAGCCCGCCAAGGAAGCAGACGGCAAGGTTGTTGCGGAGCGGAAGACCGGCAAGATCCTCGCCGAGAATATGGAATGGGCCTATCGCTCGGCGACCGGCGACCGCAAGACGGCAAAATCGCCCGAAGGCGTTCTGCAGCCAGGTGACGTCGTCTTCGTCGAGCCCCTCAAGGACGGTGAGGCCGGAAGCTATCGGCTTCGCCAGCCGCCGAAAGTGCAGGGCGGGCTAGTCGCGATGGATCCGCATACGGGACGTGTGCTTGCCATGGTCGGCGGCTTCTCCTATGCACAGTCGGAATTCAATCGTGCTACCCAGGCAATGCGCCAGCCCGGCTCGTCCTTCAAGCCCTTTGTCTATGCCGCCGCGCTCGACAACGGTTATACGCCGGCCTCTGTAATTCTCGATGCACCGATAGAAATCGTGCAGGGCGGCCAGGTGTGGCGCCCGCAGAACTACGGCGGTGGCTCGGCGGGACCGTCCACCCTGCGTCTCGGGATCGAGAAGTCCCGTAACCAGATGACCGTTCGTCTGGCCAACGATATGGGCATGAACCTTGTCGCCGAATATGCCGAGCGTTTCGGCGTGTACGACAAGATGTCGCCGGTTCTCGCCATGTCGCTCGGATCAGGTGAGACGACTGTGTTGCGCATGGTCTCGGCCTATTCCGTTTTCGCCAATGGCGGAAAGCAGATCAAGCCCACCCTGATCGACCGCATCCAGGACCGTTATGGCAAGACCATCTTCCGCCATGAGGAGCGCGTTTGCGAAGGGTGCAACGCAAGTGGCTGGAGCAGTCAGGAAGAACCGGTGATTGTCGACAACCGCGAGCAAGTACTCGACCCGATGACCGCCTATCAGATTACATCGATGATGGAAGGCGTGGTTTCGCGCGGCACGGCAGCCGGCAAGATCAAGCTCGAACGTCCGACGGCCGGCAAGACCGGCACGACCAACGATGAAAAGGATGCGTGGTTCGTCGGCTATACGCCCGATCTCGTCGCCGGCCTGTATCTTGGATTTGACAGTCCCGCGCCGCTTGGTCGTGGTGCGACCGGTGGTGGCCTGGCGGCCCCGATTTTCAATGAGTTTATGCAGGCGGCGGTGGCTGGCACGCCGCCGGGCAAGTTTCATATTCCCGATGGCATGAGCCTCATCCCAGTCAACCGCAAGACGGGGATGCAGGCCTTTGCTGGCGAACCCGATACCATCATCGAAGCCTTCAAGCCGGGGACAGGACCCGCCGACACGTTCTCTGTTATCGGCATGGAAGAGTACATGGCGCCCGAGGAAATCCTCAAATCCTCGCCTCAGGCCAATGATGCTGTGACTTCCGGTTCGGGTGGACTCTTCTGATAGTCGTTACGGGTTGCACCAAAAGCCGCCTCTTTACATCGGAGGCAGCCGCAATTATGCACGGGCCAGTTTTTGATCGAGGTGAAGAAGCAGCGTTATGCGTACGGAAATCGAGAATGTCGTCGACGAAATCAAGCAGGCCATAAGCCTGCTGAGGAGGCATCTTTGACTGGGACCAGGCGATAAGGCGACTGGACTGGTTGAACAACAAGGCAGAGGATCCGAACCTCTGGAACGATGCTGCCGAAGCGCAAAAACTGATGCGCGAGCGCCAGCAGCTTGACGACAGCATCAATGGCGTCAAGGCGTTGGAGAGCCAACTCAACGACAATATCGAACTGATCGAGCTTGGCGAGGAAGAGGGCGACGAGGGTATCGTCAAGGAGGCCGAGAACGCACTGAAGGCGCTGAAGGCAGAGTCTGGTCGGTTGCAGGTCGAGGCCATGCTTTCCGGCGAGGCGGACGGCAACGACACCTATCTCGAAGTTCATTCCGGAGCAGGTGGCACCGAGAGCCAGGACTGGGCCAACATGCTGTTGCGCATGTATATCCGCTGGGCCGAGAAGCAGGGCTTCAAGGTCGAGGTCATGGAAGTCCATGAAGGCGAAGAGGCAGGCATCAAGTCAGCGACGATTCACGTCAAGGGCCGCAACGCCTATGGCTGGCTGAAGACCGAGTCAGGCGTCCATCGTCTGGTACGCATCTCGCCGTATGACAGCAATGCCCGCCGCCACACCTCATTCTCGAGTGTCTGGGTCTACCCGGTCGTTGACGATTCGATCAATATCGAGATCAATGAAAGCGATTGCCGCATCGATACATATCGTTCGTCGGGCGCGGGTGGCCAGCACGTCAACACCACCGACTCGGCAGTGCGTATCACCCACATTCCGACCGGCATCGTGGTCGCCTGCCAGCAGGAACGTTCGCAGCACAAGAACCGTGCAACCGCGTGGGAGATGCTGCGCGCCCGCATGTACGAGGCGGAGTTGATGAAGCGGGAAGCCGCAGCCAATGCGGAGGCCGCATCCAAGACCGATATCGGATGGGGGCACCAGATCCGCTCCTACGTCCTGCAGCCCTATCAGTTGGTAAAAGACCTGCGGACCGGCGTCGAGAGCACCGATCCGGACAGCGTCCTGAACGGCGACCTGAACAAGTTCATGGAGGCCGCCCTTGCGCACCGCATCGAAGGCGGCGCGAATGTGGAAGTGGGCGATATCGACTGACCGTATCGCTTGACCTGATAGCGAGAAAGGCGGCGGGACATTCTTTGCCCCGCCGCCTTTTTTATCGAGACCTTTTTGGGGTGCGCTTATTCGGCTGCTGCGGCAACGCGATCTGCACGCAGAACGAACAATGACAGGCTGAAGACGGCCAGGCTGCAGATAGCGATCACACCGATCATCGGCAGCGACGTTCCGTCGAAGAACAGGCCGCCGACGCCGATTACGATGGCGGACGTCACGAATTGCAGTGTGCCCATCAGAGCCGAGGCTGTCCCAGCAATCCGTCCGTGCGCCTCAAGCGCCAAGACGGCCGCTGTCGGAATGACGAGGCCGAGAAAGCCATAGCCGGCAAACAGGAACAGGCTCATCACTTCCAGCCGGTCGGTGCCGAGTGCTGTGACGGCAAACAGCATTGTCATGACCGCTGCATAGCCGCCAATTGCGCTGCGGATCACGCGCCTGAGGCCATATTTGCGCGACAGCCAGCCATTCATCTGCGACATGCCGATGAAGGCGACCGCATTGATCGAGAACACGGCGCTGTAGAAGGACGGCGACAAGCCGTAATGCTCTATCAGCACGAAGGATGAGTTCGCGACATAGATCATGTAGCTCGACATGCCGAACGAGGCGATCATCACCAGTCCGAGATAGTAGGGGTCCCGGAGCAGTGTGCGATAGGCTTCGAGGGCGCTGGCCAGACTGCTCTCTCGGCGCTTTTCGGTAGGCCGCGTTTCCTCCAGGAAGAAAATTGCGATGAGGAGGCCAAGTCCCGCGGCCGCAACCATGACGCCGAATATGAGCCGCCAGTCGCCGAATACGGTGACGATGCTGCCGGCGAGCGGCGCCAGGATTGGTGAGACGCTGAACACCAGCATGAGCCTGGACATCAGTTGTGCGGCCGCCACTCCCGTATGGAGATCGCGCACGATTGCGCGCGATATGACGACGCCGGCGCATGCGCCCATGCCCTGCAGGAAACGAAAGGCGATGAGGCTCTCGATATTGGGAGATAGGGCACATCCGATCGCGCCTGCGACATAGAGGCCAAGTCCGATATAGAGCGGCCGCTTGCGGCCGAACATGTCGGACAGGGGGCCATAGAAGAGTTGGGAGACAGCCATTGCGATGAAATAGGACATCAGGCTCGCCTGGACCTGATGGCTGTCGGCATGGAGCTCAAGGCTGATCGTCGGCAGCGCCGGCAGATACATGTCGATGGCAAAGAGGCCGATTGCAGAGAGCAGGCCCAGCATGACGGCATGGGATAGGAATCGCGTCTTCATGGAAGAACCTTTCACGTCAGCCGCATCGCCGTGGGTTGGCGAGGCAGTTGGTCAGTTGCGGGAATACTGGAATGACCGGGCATGTGACGGCGGGAGGAATTTCGCCCGTATCATGTCTAATATTTTGGACACCATTGTCCAATCGGTCAAGCCCCCTTATGTTGGGGGCATGAAAAATTCCCTAGCCGAACTCAATCAGGAGATTCCCCGCCCAACGGGGCCTGCCAGCAAGCGCGAAGCCATCATCGAGGCTGCCGCGGATATATTCGCGGAGGCGGGATACGCTGCCGCGAGTATCGATGCGATCGCCTCGCGAGCCGGCGTTTCGCGCCAGACCGTCTACAACCAGATCGGCGACAAGGAAAAAGTCTTCAAGGCGGTCGTCGCGGAGATCACCCAGCGCTCCAGCGCCGGCTTTTTCGCGGTTCTGGACACCTTTCCCGATCGACCGCAGAATTTGGAAGCAGAACTTACGGCTTTTACCGCCCGTCTGTTGCGAAAAGCGGTCTGTGATCCGAATGGCCGTTGGCTTGTGCGGCTTGTGGAGCGGGAAGGCGCCCGCTACCCTGAGCTTTTCACGACGTGGCGCGAATACGGGCCAGGCAAGAAGTATCCGGCGGTCGCCGCTCGCCTTGCGCAG
This sequence comes from Rhizobium sp., assembly GCA_041675415.1. GTDB lineage: Bacteria > Pseudomonadota > Alphaproteobacteria > Rhizobiales > Rhizobiaceae > Allorhizobium. Next base: position 66,896 of record JBAYTX010000020.1, read on the forward strand.
TTGGTGCTTGCCGGCTATCTGGATCTCGACGATCCGGCACTGGCGGCGCGCCAGTATATGGCACTCGCCGTTGCTGATATCCGCAGCGACCTTCAGCTCGGAATAAAGACGTCGGACGAAGAAATCGACGCCGTGGCGGCCAATGCAGTGAAGACCTTCCTGCGGGCCTTCGCGAAGCGATAGGCTCTAATTTGTCGCCTTTTCGACCTTGATCTCGCCGAACTCGTCTATCAGGACCGTCCAGCTTTCGGGCTCGACCGCAGCCGGGTCGGTTTTCAGGTAGACGGTCGCGAAGAACCCTGGCTGGCGGCTCACTCCGGTGGAATCCTCCGGCCGGATATCGGTCACATAGGGCTTGATCATGGAGAATTCCTCCAGTTCCACGCTTTCGGCCAGTTGCGGACCGGCATCGCCAAGCGCGATTTGCTGGAGATAGATTTTTGCCGTGCGGTCGGGCTGGCGGATGGCCACGAGCTTGTAATAGCCACGCCGCGCAGCCTCTTCCGGCGCTTCCGGTTTCGCGGGTGTCTCGGCCTTCTCCCGCGATTCTTCGCCGCCTGCCGTTTCGCCGATCTCTTCCCAGAAGCCGCCGCTGACGACGAATATCGCCGTGACCGGCAAGAGATCGATGTCGTCGGCCATGACCGGGGTCGCGCTCAACAGTAGGGCCGCCACGGCGAGTCGGGAAAAAAGGGCAGGGGCCATCCGGAAACCTCGTTCAGTTGGAAAACTGTTCCGCAAGTATACGGTCGGACCACGAACGGTCCGGATCGGACAAGATTCGCGCTGTCGTATCTTCCGACTGGGCGATCTTTACGCGGACCACGGATTTCACCTCGGTGTGATCGGCAACCGCGTTGACGGGACGCTTGTCGGCCTCGAGCACGAGGATATCGACGCTCACCTTGTTCGGCAAGAGCGCGCCGCGCCAGCGGCGGGGCCGGAAGGGGCTGACCGGCGTCAGGGCCAGCAGCGGGGCTTCGAGAGGCAGGATCGGCCCGTGGGCGGAGAGATTGTAGGCGGTCGATCCGGCGGGCGTTGCCACCATGAGCCCGTCGCATATGAGTTCGTCGAGCCGCACCTTGCCGTCGATGATGACGCGCAGCTTTGCGGCCTGATAGGATTGCCTGAGCAGCGAGACTTCGTTGATTGCAAGCGCGACCGAAGTCGTCCCGTCGGCATTTTCCGTCGTCATCTTGAGAGGATGAAAATCGTTCTCGACCGCGGCGCTGATCCTCTCCCGCAGGTTCTCGACCCGGAAGTCGTTCATCAGGAAGCCGACGGATCCCCTGTTCATGCCGTAGACCAGCTTTCCCGAGTTCATCGTGTCGTGCAAGGTCTGCAGCATGAAACCGTCGCCGCCCAGCGCGACTATGACGTCTGCATTCTCCGGCTCCACATTTCCGTAGAGGCGAATCAACTCCTTGCGCGAGTGCTGCGCTTCGTCGGCGCTGGAAGCGATGAAGGAAAGCGACTGGAACGAACGAGACATCAGGCAGCCCTTTGCAGTTGGCGCCTGTGGTACATGAAAAAGGTCTTGAGCTACAAGGTGTTTCGCGCCGGATTCAGTTCTAGCCGGCGTCGCGTTGGCGTGATCACGGCATCTCGTTTTGGTAGATTTTCCTTTACAGTCGGGCAAAATCTGTTATCCGACAGGCCGAAGATGCCCTTGTAGCTCAGTTGGTAGAGCACCTGATTTGTAATCAGGGGGTCGCGGGTTCGAATCCTGCCGGGGGCACCA
>JBAYTX010000021.1:0-68565 GCA_041675415.1 Rhizobium sp.
GGGGCACGAAGGTCACTCCGAAGGCGAAGTGGCTTATGCGGCGGTGGCGGTCGTCGTCGCTGAGGCTCGGTTTGAGCGCGAAATAGAGCGCGATTGCCACAAGCAGGAACGGCAGAAGAACGCGAAGGACTTCCGTCGGAACGATTGTCGCCATCACGGCCCCCAGAGCGCCTCCGAATACGGCCATGGCTGCCATCGGCAATTGCGCCTTGAGATCGACATGACCGCGCCGCGCATAGGCGATGGTCGCCGAGGCGGCGCCGAATTGCGATTGCAGCTTGTTTGTGCCGAGCGTTTCGAGGGGAGGGATGCCGGCAATCAGCATGGCCGGGATGGTGATCAACCCGCCGCCGCCGGCAATCGAGTCGATAAACCCGGCAACGAAGGCGGCGATGAAAAGCAGAAGGAGCGCATGAAAGGCGAGATCGGTCACGAAACGACTCAAGATGGATGGATGAAACTGCTTCCACTCTTGCACCACCGCAGTGCCGGCGACAACCGGATTGCCGATGCTTGACAACGTCCAAATGGCCGATCTGCCGCATCCTCCACATATTCCGGCGCAATCCGATTTGACCGTATCCTCCTGCTCCGCTAAACCTCTGCCCAATGTGCGACGGCGCCTGTTTGACAGGCTGGAAATAGTCCGGTGCGGCCGACCCAAGTCGGGGGCCAAGTCCGGAGCTGTCCCAATGGCCGCAGAACCGTTCTCAGGTTCTGGCGCTTCGTACATGACGTATTGACGAAGCAGGGAGGCCGGAAGATGGCTGAAAAACTAGGGATAATGGTCTGCGGGCATGGCAGCCGCAACCAGAACGCGGCGCGCGAATTTGCCATCATCGCCGAAGCGCTGCGCGCCAGAAACCCCGACATGCCGGTTGAATACGGCTATCTCGAGTTCTGCAATCCGGTGATTTCGGCGGGGCTGGACAGGCTGCGGGACCAGGGGGTCACGCGGGTGCTCGCCATTCCCGGGATGCTGTTTGCCGCCGGTCATGCCAAAAACGACATTCCCTCGGTGCTCAACACCTATCAGGCGCAGAATCCCGGCATGGTCATCAACTATGGCAGAGAACTTGGCATAGACCTCAAGATGATCCGTGCCGCCGGCGACCGGATACAGGAAGCCGTCGATGAGGCGAACGATACGCTCGGTCTCGTCGACAGGCATGATACGCTTCTGATGGTCGTCGGGCGTGGTTCTTCCGATCCGGATGCCAATTCCAACGCCACCAAGGTGATGCGCATGCTCTGGGAGGGCATGGGCTTTGGCTGGGGCGAGACGTGTTATTCCGGCGTCACCTTTCCGTTGGTCGAGCCGGGGCTGACGCATGCCGCGAAGCTCGGCTACAAGCGCATCATCGTCTTTCCCTATTTCCTCTTCACCGGCGTGCTGGTGAAACGCATCTACTCCTACACCGACGAGGTCGCCGCGCGGAATCCCGAAATCCAGTTCGTCAAGGCGAGCTATCTCAACGACCATCCGCTGGTTCTCGACGCCTTCCAGGACCGGGTCAAGGAAATCCTCGAGGGCGCTGCGGTGATGAACTGCCAGATGTGCAAGTACCGCGAACAGGTGCTCGGCTTCGAGGCCGATATCGGCCAGCCGCAGGAGAGCCATCACCACCATGTCGAAGGCATTGGCGGCGGCCTGGAAAACTGTCCGTGCAAGGGCGACTGCGACGCCTCCTGCCGCGATCCCGATTTCTGCAAGGAGCATGGCTTGCCCTGGACCCCCATTCATTCCCATGCCGAGCCGAACGACCTTGAACCCGCTTTCGACTACGGGGCCTCGACGACGCTGGGCGGCAAGTATAGCCACCTGATGAATGCGGCTCCCGACGCCGAATTGGAGGCCGTGATGAACGCGCCGTCGAGCGGCAAGGCGCATGTCCACGAGCATGGCCCGAACTGCGGCTGCGGCCATCATCACCATGGTCGCGATCATCACCACCATCATGACCATGGACATGCACACCATCATGGCCACGGGGACAGCCATGATCACGATCACGGCCACCATCACGCGCCTTACCCGCATGCGGATCATCCGCTTGGTCCGAACTCGATGAAGAAAAAGTGAGGCTCCGTGGACCATCTCGAATACATCCGCGAGCCTGCCGAGATCTACCGCCAGTCCTTTGAGACGATCCGGCGCGAGGCCGATCTGTCGCGGTTTTCGGGTGGGATAGAGGCTCTGGCGATCCGTCTGATTCATGCCTGCGGCATGACGGATCTCGCCTCCGACATCGCCTTTGCGGATGGCGCGTTCGAGGCCGGGGCGGCGGCCCTCCGATCCGGCGTTCCGGTGCTCTGTGACGCGGAAATGGTTCGGCAGGGCGTGATCCGCCGGTTGCTTCCTGCCGGAAATGACGTGATCTGCATGCTCAACGATGAGCGCGTTCGACCGAGGGCGATAGAGATCGGCAACACCCGCTCGGCTGCTCAGGTCGATGTCTGGAATGAGAGGCTGGCCGGTGCAGTGGTCGCAATCGGCAATGCACCAACGGCTCTGTTCCGGCTGCTGGAACGGCTCGATGCTGGCGCTCCGAAGCCGGCCCTCATCCTCGGCTTTCCTGTCGGGTTTGTCGGTGCTGCGGAATCGAAGGAGGCTCTGATCGCTGATCCGCGCGGTGTGCCCTACATCGCCGTGCGCGGGCGCCGCGGCGGTTCGGCCATGGCGTCCGCTGCGGTCAACGCTCTTGCGGGAGGGCTCGGCGCCAATGAGTAGCCCCTGGCTCACCATCATCGGTATCGGCGACAACGGCCTTGCAAGCCTGACGCCGGAAGCGCAAGCCGTGCTCTGGCAGGCGGAGACCGTCGTCGTCGGCGAACGCCTCGAAACCGTTCTCCAGGGCGGCGCGCTACCCGGCCTTAAGCGCATTCTCAACTGGGGTGCGGGATTTCGCGAGACCCTTGATGAGGTCCTGAAGCTGCGTGGCACGCCGGTGACTGTTCTGGCTACCGGCGACCCCATGCACTTCGGTATCGGCGCGACGCTGCGCCGATACGTCGAGCCGGAGGAAATGCTTGTCTTGCCATCTCCCTCGGCTTTTTCGCTCGCCGCGGCAAGGCTCGGCTGGCCGCTGCAGTCGGTCGCGCAGATATCCCTGCACGGACGTCCGCTTGCACATCTCGGTCGGCACATCCTGCCGCGCGCCCGCATCCTGGCGCTGACGTCCGGTTCCGACACCGTCTACGAGGCGGCAGCGCTTCTCGTCGAACGTGGCTTCGGCGCGTCAATGGTCAGCGTGCTGGAGCATCTCGGCGGCGCGGAGGAGCGCGTCCTTGCAATGACTGCCGAGGACGTTGTCAGAGTGCGCCCTGCACTGTCGGAGTTCAATACGCTTGCTATCGACTGCGCGTGGGATGGTCCGCTCCTTTCTCCGATGCCCGGCCTTCCCGACGAAGCCTTCCATCATGACGGCCAATTGACCAAGCGCGAGGTGAGGGCGGTGACGCTTTCGCTGTTGTCACCGTTTCCCAACGCATTGCTCTGGGATGTCGGCGCCGGCTGCGGTTCGATCGCGATCGAATGGATGCGCTCGGGCATGGGTACGCAGGCGATCGCCATCGAGGCCAAATCCGAACGCGTCGCGATGATCCGCGCCAATGCCGAAGGCCTCGGCACTCCGGACCTGCACATCGTCGAGGCGGGAGCGCCTGAAGGGCTGGAGGGGCTGGACCGGCCCGACGTCGTCTTCATCGGCGGCGGACTGACAAATGCCGGTTTGTTCGAAGCCTGCTGGGAGGCCCTTGCGCCCGGCGGCAGGCTCGTTGCCAATGCCGTGACCATCGAAGGCGAAGCGAGATTGGTTCACCTGCACAGCCAATACGGTGGCGAACTGACCCGCATTTCGGTGGCGCGCGCGGCGTCGGTCGGACGCTATTTTGGCTGGAAGTCGCTGATGCCCGTGACGATCTGGGCGGTGACGAAGGTAGCAAACCAATGACCGGCAAACTCTATGGCCTCGGCCTCGGCCCCGGTGATCCGGAACTGATCACGTTGAAAGCCCATCGCATCCTGACGAGCGCTCCGGTTATTGCCTATCCGGCGCCCGATACCGGGCCGAGCTTCGCGCGGCAGATCGCGTCATCCTTCATCACCGCCGGTCAGGTGGAAGTGCCGATCGTCGTCCCCATGCGTGTCGAGCGTATTCCGGCTCAGGAGACATATGACAAGGCGGCGAAAACGCTCTCGCACCATCTCGAAAGCGGAGCGGACGTGGCAGTGCTCTGCGAGGGCGATCCCTTCTTCTATGGCTCCTTCATGTACCTGTTCGACCGCCTTTCGGGCCGTTACCAGACGGAAATCGTGCCGGGTGTCTCCTCGATGATGGCGGCGGCCGCTGCCCTCGGTCGGCCGCTTGCAGCGCGCAATGATGTTCTGAGCGTCATTCCTGGGCCGGTCGACGACGTGACCATGCGGTCGAGGATCGAACAGGCTGACGCAGTTGCGATTATCAAGGTCGGTCGTCATTTCAATAGGATACGGGAACTTCTTAAGAAAATGAATCTGGTTGGGAGCGCCGGTTATCTCGAGCGTGTCAGCCTTGCCGAACAGCGCGTTGTGCCGCTTTCCGACGTCACGGAAGACGCCGCGCCGTATTTTTCGATGATCCTGATCTACAAGGGCGATGAAGGCTGGCATGCCATGCCTTCGGCCCATTCTCCCGATGGAAGGTCCCTATGACGAAAGCCCGCCGACCCGCCGTCGTCATCCTCTCGAATTCCGCCCATGAGCTCGGCATGCGCATCGCGACGCTCGCGGGCGGCGAGCTGCATGGCGCCCGCGCGCGGATATCCTCGGCCGACTGCCTGTTCGATGACATAAAGGCGCATCTGGCGGGGCTCTTCGCCGAGGGCCGGCCGATCATCGCGGTGATGGCTTCTGGCGCCGTCATCCGTCTGCTCGCGCCGCTCCTCTCCGACAAGCAGGCCGAGCCGCCGGTGCTCTGTGTCTCCGAGGATGGCGCCTCGGTCGTGCCGCTCCTCGGCGGCCACCACGGCGCCAACGATCTCGCGCGGACCATTGCTCATGCGCTTGGAGCCCAGGCCGCAATCACCACCGCCGGCGACCTTAGATTCGGGGTGGCGCTCGACCAGCCGCCGGAGGGCTATGTGCTGGCCAATCCGGAGAGCGCCAAGGCCGTCATGGCCGAACTTGTGGCAGGCGGTTCGGCCAGGCTGAACGGGGGAGCCGAATGGCTCACCTCCTCGCGCATCCCATTTTCCCCAGATGGCTCGGTCACTCTGACCATCACCGACAGGCCCAAAAGCGCCGGGCCGCTGGAACTCATCTATCACCCCCGAACCTTGGTGCTCGGCATGGGCTGTGAGCGCGACGCCTCCAGCGAGGAGGCGATCGCGCTGGCCGAGCGAGCGCTCGCCGGCAGTGGCTTTGCCCGTGAAAGCTTGAGTTGCGCCGCCTCGATCGACGTGAAGGCCGACGAGGCTGCGATCCACGCCGTTGCCGATCATTTCGGCGTGCCGGCCCGCTTCTTCGCTGCCGCGCGGCTCGAACAGGAAGCGCCACGCCTGAATAACCCGTCGGATATCGTTTTTGCCGAGGTTGGCTGCCACGGCGTCGCCGAGGGTGCGGCGCTTGCCGCCGTCGGTCCGGAAGGGAAACTGGTGTTCGGCAAGATCAAGTCGAAGGGGGCGACGGCGGCGATCGCCCGCGCACCGGCGATCGTAGACGCGGAAACCATCGGGCGGGCTCGCGGGAGGCTCTTCGTTGTCGGCATCGGCCCCGGTTCGGAGGGCTGGCGCTCGCCGGAGGTCTCGGCCATGGTGACAGCCTCGACCGACCTGGTCGGCTATTCGCTCTATCTCGATCTGCTCGGTCCGCTGGCCAAGGGCAAGACGCGGCACGACTTCGATCTCGGTAAGGAAGAGGCCCGCGTCGTCCACGCCATGGAGCTCGCCGGCGAGGGCAAGTCCGTCGCTCTGGTCTGCTCGGGAGATGCCGGCATCTATGCCATGGCGACGCTGGTGTTCGAACTGTTCGACAAGGGCGGAATCTCGGCGGCGGCATCGCGTATCGAAGTGCAGGTCTCGCCTGGCATTTCGGCGCTTCAGGCCGCCGCCGCCCGCATCGGTGCGCCGCTCGGCCATGATTTCTGCACCATTTCGCTCTCCGACCTCTTGACCCCCTGGGAGCACATCCAGCGACGGGTGAAGGCGGCGGGTGAGGGCGACTTCGTCGTGGCCTTCTACAACCCGGTGTCGATGAAGCGCCGCACCCAGCTTGCCTGGGCGCGCGAAAAACTGCTGGAGTACCGTCCGTCCACTACACCGGTCATTCTCGCCACGAATCTCGGCCGTCCGGGCGAACTGGTGCGCACCGTCCCGCTCGGTGAGTTGAATGTCGACGATGTCGACATGCTGACCGTCGTCGTGGTCGGTTCGTCGGAAAGCCGGACGGTGACGACCGGTGACGGCAAGACCTGGGTCTATACCCCGCGCGGCTATTCGGGAAAGTCGGATAGCGGGATGAGCAAGGAAGCTTCAAAATGACCGTCTATTTCATCGGTGCCGGCCCCGGCGCGCCCGACCTCATCACCGTACGGGGCCTCAGGCTGATCGAGCGTTGCCCGGTTTGCCTCTATGCCGGCTCGCTGGTGCCGGAGGAGATCGTGCACGCTGCTCCCGAAGGGGCGATCGTCAAGGATACCGCGCCGATGCACCTCGACGCGATCGTTGCGGAGATGGAGGCAGCGCATGCCCGTGGCGAGGACGTGGCGCGTGTCCATTCCGGCGATCCGTCGATCTATGGCGCGATCGCCGAGCAGATGCGAAGGCTCGAGGCGCTTGGCATTCCCTATGACGTCGTGCCGGGCGTTCCGGCCTTCGCCGCAACCGCCGCCCGTCTCAAGACCGAGCTGACGCTTCCCGAAATCGCCCAGACGATCATCATCACCCGCACCGAGATGAAGGCTTCCTCGATGCCGGAATTCGAGACGCTGGAAATCCTCGGCAAGTCGCGGGCGACGCTCGCGATCCATCTGTCGATCCGCAACCTGCCGCATATTCGCGAGGTGCTGACGCCCTACTACGGCGAGGATTGCCCGGTGATCATCGCCTATCGCGCGACATGGCCGGACGAGCAGTTCATCCGCACGACGCTCAAGGATATGCAGGCCGCCGTGCGCGAGGCGAAGATTACCCGCACGGCCCTCATCATGGTCGGCATGGTCTTCGGCCATGTCGAGTTCCGCGACAGCGATCTCTACAATTCGCAGTTCAGCCACGTGTTGCGGAACGTCGGCAAGAAGAAGAAGAAGGCGGCGGCGCAGTAGGACGACGCCGCAGAGGCAACACCGACATTGCCCTTTTGGCATACGCGGCTAAGCTGCAACGATCCGAGCCGGATTACCGCAACGAAACAGTCCAGGAAAAACATGAAGCACAAGGTCATCTTCGATACGGACCCCGGCGTCGACGACGCCATGGCGCTGCTCTTCCTCCATCACCACCGCGATATCGACCTGCTCGGCATCACCACTGTTTTCGGCAATGCCACGATAGAGATGACCACGCGCAATGCGCTCTTCCTCAAGCGCGAATGGAAGATCGACTCGCCCGTAGCCCGCGGCGCCGGCGAAACCTTCATTCCCCATCGTGTCAGCCGCGAGCCGCCGAAGTTCATCCATGGTGACGACGGGCTCGGCAATATCGGCGTGCCGGAAGTCATCGACCTGCCGCTCGATCCCCGCCCTGCCCATCGCTTCATCGCGGAAACGATCCGCGCCCATCCGGGCGAGGTGACCCTGATCGCCGTCGGCCGGATGACCAACCTCGCCAATGCGCTCAAGGAAGACCCGGAGATCGTCGATCTTGTAAAGGAGATCGTCGTCATGGGTGGCGCCTTCGACGTCAATGGCAATGTGACGCCGGCGGCCGAGGCCAATATCCACGGGGATCCGGAAGCCGCCGATGTGGTCTTCACGGCAAACTGGCCGGTTGTGATCGTCGGCCTCGACGTCACGACGCAAACCGTCATGACCCGTCAGCAGCTCGCTGACATACGGGACGCCGCAGGTACGAGCCGGGCGCGCCTTTTGTTCGACCTGTCGCAGTTCTACATCAAGTTCTACGAGAGCCGCATACCGGACGGCATGGTGGTGCATGACAGCTGCGCCTGTGCCTATGTGGTTGCGCCGCACCTGTTCAAGACGCGGTCCGGCTCAGTTCGCGTGGTCTGTGGCGGCATTGCCGACGGACAGACGATCCAGAAGCCGGACTACATGCGCTTCGGCCCGAGCGTCTGGGATCACCTGCCGAGCCAGAAGATCTGTACCGGAATCGATCCCGGCGGCGTACTGAAGCTGATCCACGACACGATCGTGTCGATCAAGGAGGACTGATCAGCCCGGAGCCGGCAAGGGCTCCTTCGGCCTTCCGATCATGATGACCGGGAGGCCCAGTCTTCGCGCGGCGATGATCTTTCCGTAGCCGGCGGCGCCCCCGGAATTGCGGCAGACGAGATGGGTGATCGCATGATCCCGCAACAATGCAATCTCGTCTTCCGGGTTGATGCCCGGCTTGCCAAGGACAAGGTCGGAGTTTGCGAAGGCAGGCGGCACTTCCGGCGGGTCGATCATGCGGACGATGAAATGGCAATCCGGCCGGGCCTCGAACGCCGACAGATGCTGCCTTCCCAGCGCCAGGAAGACGCTGGCGCCCGCAGGCAACGCAGCCGCGGCCTCGTCGAGCGTCGGCACCTCGATCCAGGTGTCGCCGGGCTGCCTTTGCCAGACGGGGCGCTCCGCCCGTTCGAGCGGTATCCCCGCCGCTGCACAGGCAAGCCGGGCATTTTCCGAGATCCGGCTTGCGAAGGGATGCGTCGCGTCGATCACCTTGGTGATGCTGTTTTCGGCGATGTAGCGTGTCAGGCCCGCTACCCCGCCGAAGCCGCCGATGCGAACCTTTCCGGCGAGAGGCGCCGGATTGGCCGTGCGACCCGCCAACGAAGTGATCACGTCCGTTTCGCCTTGCGCCACGAGCCGTGCGGCCAGGTCCGCCGCCTCCGCCGTGCCGCCGAGGATCAGGATTCTTGCCCTGTGATTACCCCGCGCGGCCAATGATCTTGCCCTTCCTGTCGGTCACGATCACGTCCACCGTGACGGGAGCGTCGCGCAGCGTGGCAGCTGCCGTTTCCCGCGCTCCTGCGGCCACGGCGGGAGCCAGGTCTATACCGTCTTCCTTTGCTATTTCATATATTTCGAGCGCAGTGTTCGCAGATTGAATCCGCTTGCTCAGAGCTTGAGTGAGTTTGTCTTCTGCAATCAGGGATTCCAGGAATTTATTGTCGACCTGGCTGCGGGAGGAATGCAGATCGAGCGCCCCCTGAGCCAGCTTGGTCATCTTGCCGAAGCCGCCGGCAATCGTGAGCCGCGGAATGGGGTGGACGCGCAGATATTTCAGCAGCCCGCCGGCAAAGTCGCCCATGTCGAGAAGTGCCCCCTCGGGAAGGCGGTAGAGTTCCTGAGCCGTGTTTTCAGACGTGGAACCGGTCGCGCCCAGGACGTGTGTCAGGCCCTCGGCGCGGGCAACGTCGATGCCGCGATGGATGGAATGGATCCAGGCCGCGCAGGAGAATGGATGGACTATGCCTGTCGTCCCGAGGATGGACAATCCGCCCAGAATGCCAAGGCGCGGGTTCCAGGTCTGCTTTGCGATCTCTTCGCCGCCGGGGATCGATATGGTGATCTCGAGGTCGGCGGGAAGGCCATGTTCTGCGCAAAGCACCTCGACCTCCGCCGTCATCATGGCGCGCGGGACAGGATTGATGGCCGGCTCGCCGACGCCGACTGGCAGGCCGTGCTTCGTGACTGTGCCGACGCCGTCGCCGGCAACAAAGCGGATACCGCTTCCGGGCCGCAACGGACGCACCATCGCGACTACGGTCGCACCATGGGTCACATCCGGATCGTCACCGGCATCCTTGACGATGCCGGCCATGGCATAGCCTTCTCCGAGGCTTTCGAACGCGAGCGCAAACGCGGGCTCTTGTCCGCGCGGAAGGCGAATGCTCACCGGATCGGGAAACTCTCCAGTCAGGAGCGCGGTCAGCGCCGCCTTGGTGGCCGCGGTCGCGCAGGCGCCGGTCGTCCAGCCGCTACGGAGCGGACCTTCCGGCTTATTGCGGTTTTCTGGACCGGCATTGTCTTCTGTTGGTTCGTTGTCGTCGTCGTTCATGCCTCCCTTATAGGCGAGTGGCGCGGCCTTCGAAAGCAGCAGGTCGAGGGTTTGCGCGATTGCAATTTCGTCGCGCCGGGCATAGAGCAGGACAATGACTGAAACTCCCTTTTCGCACCTGCCGTCTATCGCGCCCGGCCATGTCTGGCTGGCGGGTGCAGGTCCGGGCGATCCCGGGCTTTTGACGCTGCTCGTGGCAAAGGCCTTGGGCGAGGCTGACGTCATCGTCCACGACGCGCTGGTCAATGAGCATTGCCTGGAGCTGGCGCGTCCCGGTGCGCTTGTCGAATATGCCGGCAAACGCGGCGGCAAGCCCTCCGCCCAACAGCGGGATATATCGCTGCGCCTCGTGGAGCTTGCGAAATCGGGCTTGCGGGTTCTGCGCCTGAAGGGCGGCGATCCCTTCGTCTTTGGCCGTGGCGGTGAGGAAGCCCTGACGCTGATCGAGCACGGCATTCCGTTTCGCATTGTCCCTGGAATAACCGCGGGTATCGGCGGACTTGCCTATGCGGGCATTCCGGTCACCCATCGCGAGATCAATCATGCGGTGACCTTCCTCACGGGACATGATTCGTCCGGCCTTGTTCCGGACCGCATCGACTGGGACGCCATCGCGAAGGGATCGCCTGTCATCGTGATGTACATGGCGATGAAACACATAGGCCGGATCAGCGCCCAATTGATTGCGTCCGGCCGTTCGGCGGAGGAGCCCGTCGCTTTCGTCTGCGACGCCGCGACACCGTCACAGAAGGTTATCGAGACCACCCTCGGCCAAGCCGAAAATGCAGTCGTTGCATCGGGCATCGAACCGCCGGCGATCGTGGTCGTCGGAGAGGTGGTGCGGCTGCGGCCGTCGCTCGACTGGCTGGGTGCGCTTTCGGGCAGAACGCTCGTCCCCGATCCGTTTGTCGATCGCGATCGGAAGGAGCGGGCATGAGCGGATTGATGATCGCGGCACCTTCGACCGGATCGGGCAAGACGACGGTAACGCTTGGACTTCTGCGTGCGCTGAGAAACAAGGGACATGCGATTGCGCCCGGCAAGGCGGGGCCTGATTATATCGACCCGGCGTTTCATGCTGCCGCAAGCGGCGAGATCTGCCTCAATTTCGATCCCTGGGCGATGCGGCGGGAACTGCTGCTCGCCAATGCAGCCCTACACAAGTCCGGCGGCAAGGATCTTGTGATCGAGGCGATGATGGGACTCTTCGACGGCGCCGCCGACGGACGCGGATCGGCCGCCGACCTTGCCTCCATTCTTGGGCTTTCCGTGCTGCTCGTGGTCGATTGTGCCAAAACATCCCATTCGATTGCCGCGCTCGTCAGCGGATTCGCCAACTACCGCGTCGATACCCGAATCGTCGGCGTGATCCTCAACCGGGTCGGAAGCGACCGGCACGAGGCCATGCTGCGCGATGCCATGGCGTCCATCCGCATGCCTGTTTTCGGCGTGATCCGAGCGGAAAAGGCACTCGAATTGCCGGAGCGTCACCTCGGTCTCGTGCAGGCAGGCGAGCATGGCGCCCTCGAAACCTTCATCGACAGGGCCGCGGAGATGATAGCGGGCGCTTGCGACATCGACGCCTTGATCCGGACGGCGCGTCATATCCCGGACCGCACGTCGCAAGCCAATATCGCCAGGCTCATGCCGATCGGGCAGAAGATCGCCGTGGCGCGCGACAACGCGTTCGCCTTTTCCTACGAACACATGCTGTTGGGCTGGCGCCGGCGCGGGGCGGAAATCAGTTTTTTCTCTCCGCTTGCGGATGAGGCGCCCATGGCGGACGCCGATGCCGTCTATCTTCCGGGCGGCTATCCCGAACTTTTCGCGGGACGGATCGCGGCGGCGGAAACCTTCCGGGCCGGTATGCGGGCGGCAGAAGCGCGTGGGGCGCGCATCTTCGGCGAGTGTGGCGGCTACATGGTGATGGGCGACAGTCTGATCGATGGCGGTGGGGAGAGCCACCGGATGCTCGGCCTCCTGCCATTGGTGACGAGTTTCGCCACGCGCCGGCGCCAGCTCGGCTATCGGCGGGTGCGCCCGCTCGGAAATTCCTTCTTTGCCGCGCCGATGGTTGCGCATGAATTTCACTACGCGACAATCGTCTCGGAGGGCGAGGGAGACCGGCTGTTCGCCGCCGAGGATGCGCTTGGCAATTCGCTTGGCGATGTCGGCCTCCAGCGGGGAAACCTTGCTGGCTCGTTCATCCACCTGATCGATATTCGCGGCGAGCCGGCATGAAAACGGCGATCGTCCATGGCGGCGGCATCAGCGCCGCGGCGGCTCGATATGGTGGCCGGGTGGAAGACTGGCTCGACCTGTCTACTGGTCTCAATCCCTGTCCTCCGGCCATTCCCCTGATCGCGCCCGAAGTCTGGCATCGGCTGCCGGATCGGCATCTGGAACATTCGGCGCGCCTTGCCGCACGTGATTTCTACCGTTCCGGCACCATCCTGCCGCTTCCCGTTCCCGGCACACAGTCGGCGATCCAGCTTTTGCCGCGGCTTGTCGACCCTGGCCGCCGCGCCGCTATCCTGTCCCCGACCTATGGCGAATACGCTCGTGTCTTCGCGCACAACGGCTATACGGTCGATGCGATCGGCGATCTTTCACAAGTCGGGCCTGAGCATGGATTGGCAGTCGTGGTCAATCCGAACAATCCGGACGGACGAACGCAATCCAGAGCCGAACTGAAAGCGATTGCCGAGCGACTTGCCCGGCAGGGTGGGTTGCTGATCGTTGACGAGGCCTTTGCGGATTGCACGCCGGAGACCACCGTCGCGGGTCTGGTGGAGGAAACGCCGGGCCTCGTCGTCTTCAGGTCCTTTGGCAAGTTCTTCGGCATGGCCGGCGTGCGGCTCGGTTTCGTCGTCGCACAGGGTCATGTCCTCGAACGAATGGCCGATTGGCTTGGTCCCTGGGCCGTTTCGGGTCCGGCGCTCGCAATGGCCGCCAGTCTTATGTCGGAGGACCCGAATGGATTGCGCGAGCAGATCAACGAGAGACGGACAGCGCTAGGTCAGGTCCTCTCCAATGCCGGACTGATGGTCGCGGGCGGCAGTTCGCTCTTCGCCCTGGTGGAAAATCCGAGGGCGAGCGATCTGCATGAACATCTCTGCCGACAGCATATCCTGACCCGGAAATTCGACTACGCACCCGCGTGGCTGCGCATCGGGCTTGCGCCGGATGCCACTGCTGAGGGGCGTTTGGCGCAAGCGCTTGGCGCGTGGAAACGGATATGAATACCGAAGTCCTCGCCATCCTGCTCCTTGCATTGATCCTTGACCGGCTCGTTGGCGATCCGCCATGGCTCTGGTCGCGCCTGCCGCATCCGGTGACGATCTTTGGTGCGGCGATTGCGTACTTGGACCGGCGGTTGAACGACGAAGGTCTGGCGGATTCGGTCCGGCGCCGCAACGGCATCGTCGCCATCTCGGCATTGTTGGTCCTCAGCGCCCTGGCGGGCGTCTTGCTGCACGGCCTCTTTGCGGCTCTCGGCGTATCCGGTTTCTTCCTTGAGGTTGTTCTCGTTGCGGTCTTCCTGGCGCAGAAGAGCCTGAGCGACCATGTCGCCGCAGTCGCGTCCGGGCTCAGGTCCGGAGGGCTCGAGGGCGGGCGCAAGGCGGTTTCTCTGATCGTCGGTCGTGATCCGCAGTCGCTGGAGGAGGGTGGCGTCTGCCGCGCCGCGATCGAAAGCCTCGCCGAGAATTTCGCCGACGGCGTCGTGGCACCCGCATTTTGGTACGCCGTGGCTGGCCTTCCCGGTATCCTTGCCTACAAGATGCTCAATACCGCTGATTCAATGATCGGTCATCGAAACGAGAAGTACGTTGATTTCGGATGGGCATCGGCGCGGCTCGACGATCTCGCCAACTGGCCGGCGGCGCGCCTGTCGAGCCTGTTGATCGCCGCCGGGGTCTATTGGCGCGAAGATTGGACGCGCGCGCGCCGGTCGCTTTCAGTAGCGTTGCGCGACAGCGGCCTCCATCGTTCGCCGAACTCCGGCTGGCCCGAGGCGGCCATGGCGGGCGGGCTCGATATCCGCCTTGCCGGACCTCGCATTTATGCCGGACTACTGGTGAGCGAGCCGATGATCAACGGGGCAGGGCGGACGAACGCAACCGCGGTCGATGTCGGTGAGGCAATCGGCGTTTTCCACGCCGCCTGCACGGCACTTGCCTTGATCCCCGCTGTCCTGCTGTTCTTCGCGCAGATCGTATAGGCGGCGCCACAGGGGGCTTTTCGGGCCGAAACGTCTAACCGATTGTTTGCTTTCCGTTTTAATCGAAAAGAGTATTATTTCCGATAGAACCTTTGAAAGGTTGCGCGAGACAACCATGGGAACAAGGGGGAAATCATGCGCAAGCTGCTTTTCGTTGCTTTCGCTTTCTTGTCACTTCAATTCCACGCGCTGCCTGCGGAGGCGGGCACGATCATTGCGAGAATCAATCTGTCCAAGCAGACGATGACGGTCTCGCAGAATGGAATCGTGACCTATCGATGGAAAGTTTCCACTGCTCGCAAGGGCTATGTGACGCCGACGGGCAGCTTCTCCGCCAAATGGTTGTCCCGGTACCACCGTTCGCGCAAGTACGACAATGCGCCGATGCCTTATGCGATCTTCTTCAAAGGCGGATATGCGGTGCACGGGACCTACGACTTAAAGAATTTGGGACGACCGGTCTCGCATGGTTGCGTGCGTCTGCATCCCGACAATGCGGCGCGTCTCTTTTCACTTGCGAAAGCCAATGGTCTCAGCAACACGAGAATCATCATCAGTCGCTGAAGGCGATCAGCAGTCCGATCATATCGAGTTCCAGAGGTGCGCGGGCAACGTGACGTCAGTCGTTGCCTGCGATGTAGCGTAACCGGTTCAGGTCGGGAACGGTGACGTGCCGGTTGTTCTCGATAACGACGATGCCTTCTTTCCTCAGCTTGGTCATCTGGCGGCTCACCGTCTCGATGGTCAGACCGAGAAAGTCGGCGATGTCGGCACGCGACAGCGGAAGGTCGAAGGTTCGTACCTGGGAATTCTCGGGGTCGATGTGGGTCGCGATGAGGTAAAGGAAGCTTGCGACCTTTTCTTGTGCGGTCTTTCGCCCGAGCGTCAACATCCAGTCGCGGGCCTCGTCCAGCTCCTTCAGGGACTGAGCATGCAGCAAGCGCTCAAAGTCGGGAACCTCGCTGACGATCCGGTCGATCAATGCGCGCGGAAAGGTGCAGATCTCGGTTTCGGTCGCAGCCTCCGCTGTAATCGTGCTTTCGTATTGATGGGGGCGGCCCAGAAAATCGGGCGCGAACTGGAGACCGACGATCTGCTGGCGCCCGTCGGCCATCATCTTGGATAGCTTCACGACGCCCTTGAGAATATTGCTGTAGGTTGCGACCTGCTCGCCCTGACCGATAACCTCGTTACCTGCCTCTACCCTGCGGCGGGACGAATGCTTGTTGAGCTCTATGAGCTGCGCCACACTCAGGCTGGCACATACGCCACCATTGCGTGCCTCGCAGAACTTGCAAACGGTTGGCCCTTCGCATTCGAGGCCATTTCTCTTTTGAGCATCCATAGTGTTACCCGGTCCCATCTGCCTGCAATTTCCTGTCCCGCGTTCCGGAATCTGGAAACCCCGTTCATACCCGAATTGTGCCAAGCACCGACCAGACTTCTATGATCCAAATCTACCAGCAAATTGATCGAAGTCAAAGGCTGCGGTGCGTCCTGGGGTTATCAAACAAGCAATTTCGCTTTTGAGGATTGCGGTGAAATCAATGCAAGATAGCCTGTTGGTCAAGTATTCGGGTGCGGTGCCACGCTACACGAGTTATCCGACCGCGCCACATTTTCACGATGGCATCGGCTGCGACATATATGCGCAATGGCTTCAGACGCTTGGCTCCGGTCAGGACTTATCCCTCTATATCCATATTCCGTATTGCGACCGGCTCTGCTGGTTCTGCGCCTGCCACACGAAACACACACTGAAATACGAGCCGATCACTCTCTATCTCGAATCTCTCTACAAGGAGATCGCGCGCGTCGGAGAGTTCGTGGACCGTGGCGCGAAGGTGAGCGCCGTACACCTTGGCGGCGGCTCCCCGACGATGCTGACGCCGGACGACATAATCGCTTTGATGGCCGCGCTTCGTGCCGCGTTCAGCTTCCGCGACGATGCGGAGATCAGCGTCGAAATGGACCCGAACGATCTTGATGACGCTCGTTATGACGCTCTGGCCGCCATCGGAATGACGCGCGCCAGTCTCGGTGTGCAGGATTTCAATCCCACCGTGCAGAAGGCCATCAACCGGATACAGACCTTCGAGCACACGCGCAGCGTGGTCGAGGCCGTGCGGGCGAGGGGTGTACGTTCCGTCAACTGCGACATTCTCTATGGCTTGCCGTATCAGACGCTCGAAACGCTCGAGGCGACGGTGCGGGATATCCTATCGCTCTCTCCCGACCGCATCGCTCTATTCGGATATGCGCATGTGCCGTGGATGAAGAAGCATCAGACGATGATCCCCGAGGATGCCCTTCCCGATGTCGGGATGCGCTTTCTTCAGATGACGCGTGCCGCCGAAATGCTGGTCGAAGCTGGTTACGAGGCGATCGGGATCGATCACTTCGCCAGGCCGGAGGACAAGTTGGCGATCGCCAGCCGGAGCGTGCGGCTGCGCCGCAACTTTCAGGGCTATACCGACGATGCCGCCGATGCGCTCATCGGGCTCGGCGCCTCGTCGATCGGGCAGTTGCCCCAAGGCTATGTCCAGAATATGCCGGCGACCGGGGAATACCAGAAGCTTGCCGCCACTCAGGGGCTTGCCGTCGTGCGCGGGATAGCGCTCAGCGAGGACGACCGGCTGCGCGCTCATGTAATCGAGCAGTTGATGTGCCGCTTCGCCTTCTCATTCGGTGAGGCGAGGGCCCTGTTTCCGGAACTCGCCGAGACCGTGATTTCGGAGGCGAAGCTCTTCGCAGCCGGCAACAGGGACGGCATCTGCGAAATCGACGGGGATGAATTCCGGATTACAGAGGCGGGCAAGCCCTTTGCACGCAGCGTGGCAGCGATGTTCGACAGCTACCTGGCCTCCGGCAAGGGCCGGCATTCGATTGCTGTTTAGGCAACACTTCGACGTCAATTTTGCAAAGGTCCAATCTGGGCATTGGCTTTTGGACGAGTTTTCCCTATGTGGAACTCTGAATTTTGGACATATGAGGTAATTGGCGTGACCGCTACATTCGACAAAGTTGCTGACATCATCGCTGAGACGAGCGAAATCGACCGCGAGACGATTACGCCGGAAAGCCACACGATCGACGACCTTGGCATCGACAGCCTCGATTTCCTCGATATCGTATTCGCGATCGACAAGGAATTCGGAATCAAGATCCCGCTCGAGCAGTGGACCCAGGAAGTCAACGAGGGCAAGGTATCGACCGAAGAATACTTCGTGTTGAAGAACCTCTGCGCAAAGATCGACGAACTCCGGGCCGCCAAGGGCTGATCAGCCCGACGGCTGTCGGAGGCATCGATGCTGCTCGAATATTTCCAGATGATTGACAAGGTGGAGGCTATCAGCCTCCGCGACGGAACGCTCAAGGCGCGATCGGTCGTGCCTGAGGCGAGCCCTGTTTTCGAGGGACATTTCCCGGGCATGCCGCTCGTTCCAGGCGTGCTCCTGATTGAGACCATGGCCCAGGCGTCCGGTTTTCTCGTGCTTGCCGTGACCGATTTCAATGCGATGCCTTTTCTAATGTCGGTCGATGGCGCCAAGATGCGGAGCTTTGTCGAGCCTGGCGCCGTGCTCGAGATAGAAGCCCATCTCGAGCACGATGGCTCCGGTTTTGCCGTGACCAGGGCGAAGATCAGTTCGGCGGGCAAGAAGATTTGCGACGCGCAACTGAAACTCCGCACCATGCCTTTCAATGAAGTGCCTCTTGCCGATATCGTGCGCGGGCGAGCCGTCGATGTCGGGCTCATGGCCGCCATTGAAGTGGATAGCAGTTCCGGGGCCCATTCGGGCTCGTAGACGAGACGGAAAATCTGGATCGAAGTATTGCCCCTGCCTGCTGGATGGGCGTAGGGATGCGCCGGATGGATTCCGGGCAAGAGGAAGAGAAATGGATAAGAAGCCGAACGACG
This sequence comes from Rhizobium sp., assembly GCA_041675415.1. Taxonomy (GTDB): domain Bacteria; phylum Pseudomonadota; class Alphaproteobacteria; order Rhizobiales; family Rhizobiaceae; genus Allorhizobium. The sequence continues at coordinate 18,345 of JBAYTX010000021.1, forward strand.
TGGTGATCACCGGGATTGGCATCGTGACCTGCCATGGAACCGGCAAAGAGCCTCATATTGCTCTGCTTTCCTCCTCCACAGCCCCCATGCCGAACGTGGAAACGGAGAAGTTCAAACCGTATCCGGTGCACCGCCTGCCGGAAATCGACTGGTCGGCGCAGATTCCGAAGCGCGGGGACCAGCGCCAGATGGAGAACTGGCAGAGGCTCGGCGTCTATACGGCTGGCCTTGCTCTCGACGATGCAGGGCTGAAGGACGATCCGGATGCTTGCGGGTCGATGGACCTAATCGTTGCAGCGGGCGGTGGGGAGCGCGACGTCAGTGTCGACACCCTGATCGTCAACGAAGGATTGCGCCGCAACGACCGCGACAAGCTGCTGATCGAGAAGCTGACGACCGAGCTGCGTCCGACCCTGTTTCTCGCCCAGCTTTCCAACCTCATGGCCGGCAACATCTCCATCGTGCACAAGGTCACAGGTTCCTCCCGCACTTTCATGGGCGAGGAATCGGCCGGGATCTCGGCGATCGAAACGGCATTTGCGCGCCTGAGGGCCGGTCAGTCGACCCATACGCTCGTCGGCGGCGCATTTATCGCGGAACGGCCGGATATCCTGCTGCTTGTCGAGGGGATCCGTGCGCATGCGACCGGCGAGTGGCATCCGCTCTGGTCGCGTTCCGAAGACGAGGGCGGCGGCATGATCATGGGTACGGTCGGGGCATTCCTGATGCTCGAGACGCGCGCGCATGCCGAGGCCCGCGGCGCGCATATCTATGCCGTTCTGGAGGCTGTCGAGGGCGACCGGGGCAGCCGCGAGGAGGGCAAGTTCGAGGAACGTCTGGAGCGCCTTCTGTCAAACGCCGGCGGGGTTCCGGCGGACGATACCGTCGTCTTCAGCGGTTCCAGCGGTCTGCATGATCTGGCAGCAAGGGAGAGGGCCGTGTTAGATCGCCGGTTCCCGGCATCGCCCCTTCGCGGTTACGGTGGGACCACCGGCCACGCGCTCGAGGCGCAGTTTCCGCTCGGATTGGCGCTTGCGGCGCTGGCGATCGACAGCGGCGCCAAGGCTCCGCCATTCGATACCGGCCACGAGCGTCCAATGACGACGGCGGCGCGCCATGCAGTCGTGACTACGGTGGGCTATATCCGCGGCGAGGGCGTCGCCCTCATTTCGGCTGATGTGTGAGGAGTAACGGATCCATGACAGAAAACCGCTTCAAGGATCATCTCGGTCGCCCGATCGTCGCCGTTACGGGCATGGGCGTGATCACATCGCTCGGTCAGGGGCTTGCCGACAACTGGAACGCATTGACGGCCGGCAAGTCCGGCATCCATGCCATCACGCGCTTTCCGACCGAGGGCATGCCGACGCGGATCGGCGGGACGGTTGATTTCATCGATATTCCGGCGGGCAATGCGGTCGAGCGTTCCTATGCACTCGCCCGCGAGACGACCCTTGAGGCACTGGCGCAGGCCGGTTTGTCTGGCGACTTCAGCGGCCCGCTGTTCCTCGCCGCTCCGCCCGTCGAGCCAGAATGGTCCGACCGCTTCGCACTGGCCGAGCGCGCACCGCCGCCAGCCCATGACGGCGACGTGTATGAGCGGTTCCTCGCCGCCATGCGGGCCAAGCCCGATCCCGTCTTCCTCGAGGCCGTGCAGTTCGGTTCGATTTCGGAACGTCTTGCCGATCGCTTCGGAACCCGCGGACTGCCGGTCACACTCTCGACTGCCTGTGCATCGGGCGCCACCGCCATCCAGCTTGGCGTGGAAGCAATCCGGCAAGGCCGTACCGACCGGGCGCTCACGGTTGCAACCGACGGATCGATCAGTGTCGAGGCTGTTATCCGCTTCTCGCTGCTTTCCGCCTTGTCGACGCAGAACGATCATCCCGAAAAGGCCTCGAAACCGTTCAGCAAGGATCGCGATGGCTTCGTCATCGCCGAGGGTGCTGCAACGCTGGTGCTCGAATCGCTGGAATCGGCGATTGCCCGTGGCGCGAAAATACTTGGCGTCATGAAAGGGTGTGGCGAAAAGGCCGACCATTTTCATCGCACCCGCTCGTCTCCGGATGGCGGACCGGCGATCGCGACCATCCGCGCGGCACTTGCCGATGCCGGGATCGGGGAGGGCGATATCGACTATGTCAACGCGCACGGAACGTCGACGCCGGAAAACGACAAGATGGAATACGGGGCCATGCTGGCAGTCTTCGGGGATCGGTTGAAGCAAATTCCGGTTTCGTCGAACAAGTCGATGATCGGCCATACGCTGACGGCGGCCGGCGCGGTCGAAGCGGTGTTTTCCCTGCAGACCATGCTGACGGGGACGATACCGCCGACGATCAACTACATCATTCCCGATCCCACGATGGACCTCGATGTCGTCCCGAACGTGAAGCGCGAAGCGGACGTGTCAGCCGTGTTGTCGAACTCCTTCGGGTTCGGCGGACAGAACGCCAGCCTTGTCATGATGCGCGAACCGGCTTAATCGGAACTCCGTATTTTGGAATTGGATTTAGAGGACGCCTCCGGGCGAAGGACGGGATTCATGCGCGCATTGCAACTGGTCGACGACCGCAAGCTGGAGATCTGCGATCTGCCTGAACCGGAGGCTCCAAGCCCCGGCGAGGTCACACTCAGGGTCAAGGCGGTCGCCCTCAACCATATCGATGTCTGGGGCTGGCGTGGCATGGCCTTTGCCAAACGCAAGATGCCGCTGGTCATCGGGGCTGAGGCCTCGGGCGTCGTCGAGGCCATCGGTCCGGGCGTGGGCAACATCCTTCCCGGTCAGCTTGCCGCCGTCTACGGCGCGCGCACCTGCGGGCTGTGCAAGCCTTGCCGCGAGGGCCGCGACAACCTCTGCGAACATGTCGGCGGCGTTCATGGATTCCATCTCGACGGCTTCGCGCAGGAGAAAATCAATCTGCCGGCCCGTCTGCTCGTTCCCGCGCCTCCCGGTGTCGATGCGGTGGCGGCAGCCCTTGCGCCAGTGACCTTCGGTACGGTCGAGCACATGCTCTTCGACAATGCCAGGCTCGAACCCGGCGAGACTATCCTCGTCCATGCCGGCGGCTCGGGGATCGGCACTGCCGCGATCCAGCTTGCCAAGAAGATGGGCTGCACGGTCATTACCACCGTCGGATCGGATGACAAGATCGAGCCGGCCAAGGCGCTCGGCGCCGACCACGTGATCAACTATCGCACCGACCGGTTCGAGGGTGTCGTGCGAAAGCTGACCAAGAAGAAGGGCGTCGACGTCGTCTTCGAGCATGTCGGCAAGGATACGTGGGCAGGCTCTATGCTCTGCCTGAAGCGCGGCGGCCGCCTTGTCACTTGCGGCTCCACCTCGGGCGTCTCGACCGACATGAACCTGATGATGCTGTTTCAGCAGCAACTGAAGCTGCTCGGTTCCTTCGGTTGCCGTATGGAGAACATGGCCAATGCCATGCAGAAGATGGCGCGCGGGATCGTGCATCCGGTGATCGACACCGAGGTGACGTTCGAGGACATCGACCGTGCCCTGCTGCGCATGGAAGGCCGCCAGGTCTTCGGCAAGATCGTCCTCAGGATGGACTGACGGTTGAGGCAGATCGTTACAAAGATCGTTCTGGCGTTCAGGCGTTTCCCGCAGTGGCTGGTGGCTAAGCTGATCCTTGCCTTGCTGAAGGTTCTGAAGGTTCTGCCGGCGGATGCTGCGATCAATGCCGCCGACCGACTGGTGCGCTTCATCGGGCCGAAGACCGGACGCCACAAGCTGATGCTGACGAATCTGCGCGATTCCTTTCCGGAAAAGAGCGAGGCCGAAATTCAGAGGATTGCGGCGGATGCCTGGGGGCATATGGGCCGTCAATTCGCGGAATACATCTTTCTCGACGAGTTGTTCGACTTCGATCCCGAACGCCCGGGTGAGGGACGGGTGGAAGTGTCCGGCATTCCGATCTTCCTCGACCTTCTCAACAATCCGCGCCCGTTCATCGTATTTACGGGCCATACCGGCAATTTCGAGATGCTGCCGGTGGCCGGCGCCGCCTTCGGCCTCTATGTGACGGTGCTGTTCCGGCCGCCGAACAATCCGTATGTCGCCGACATGATCTTCAATTTCCGGCGCGCGCGGATGGGCAATCTCGTTCCGTCCCACGCCGGCTCGTCATTCCAGCTCGCCAGCCAGCTCGAGGCTGGGGCCGGTGTAGGCGTACTCGTCGATCAGAAGTTCAGAAAGGGCCAGCCGACGACCTTCTTTGGTCGCGATGTGCGCACCAATCCGCTGCTCGCGAAACTTGTGAGGCAATTCGGTTGCGACGTCTATCCGGCTCGTTGCATCCGACTACCCAACAACCGCTACCGGCTGGAAATCGAGCCGCGGGTCGACCTGCCGCACGACGCCAATGGCCGCATCGACGTGCAGGCCACCGCCCAGTACCTCAACGACAAGGTTGAGTCCTGGGTGCGCGAATATCCCGAACAGTGGCTGTGGTACCACGATCGCTGGGACATCAAGCGAGACCTTTAAGGCGAGACATTGTATCGTCAATTGCGGGGTTCGCGCGGCTGGTTTGCTGTGCGAAATCGAGGGCGACGTCAGTCTCCAACCACCAGTAAAAAGATCTTTCACTGTAGAATAAAGCATTGAAATCTCGGCCAATACCCTAAACTTGGGTTGTTGAATGTGAGATGCATTCATGTTAGTCGCTTATTTCATATCGCGCGCATGTACGGCGACCGGAGGTATCCGGATATCTGCTTGAAGTACGACAAAGCCATTGTATTAGGGTGGTATTGCCAATGATGTCTGGAACAATGCGGGAAGACAATTTACTACCATTGTTTGAGGCCGTTTCGTTGAAAAACGTTCAGCTCCAGCAGGCAATCCGCGTTGGCGATGACCGTCTTGTGCGGTTACTTGATCGCGAGCTGGATCCGTTAATCGCCGCGGTTGTCGACTACAAGGCCACCGATACGCATGAGATTCATTTGCAGCTGCGCTTCATGAGCAGCCTGATCCGTGAAGACGCGGACGACAAGTCCTGTGTCGTGCGGCATGCCGCCGTGCTGTCGGTACTCCTCGATCGCTATTTCGGAGGCGAGGGGATAGGCACGGATGAACACAGGGAGTCGAAGGCGGAACTGGACGCCGCGCGCCATATGGTCGGCAACGACAATCTGCTCAACGAATCGATACTCAACAGTCTTCCCGAGCAGGTGGCGGTGATCACGACCGACTACCGCTATCTCTACTCCAATCCGGCCCACGCTGAATTCATCAAGTGCAGGCCGCTCGATCTCATAGGCCGTCACGTGGCCGACTATCTGGGCGACGCGGAATTCGAAACCACTACCCGATCCAAACTCGACCGGTGCTTCGATGGCGAGGCCGTGAGCTACACATTCTGGCGACGGGAAGAGGGGCAACGCACGCTTGTACGTTGCCAGATGACGCCTTTTCGGACCCATGATGGGAAGATTATCGGCGCCGTCGCAATGATCCAGTGCTGTCTGCGCGCGGCAGGCGATATTGCGGCATAACGTCATCGTTTGCCGTATGTGCGGCGTGGTGTGGTTCAGTCAGGGCCTGACTTCGATAACCGCATCCTCGGGCAGTCGCATCAAGAGATGTTCCCGCTCAAACGCGATATGGCGGCGAAGTCCCTCGAAGAAACCCCGCAGCATGTAACCCACGGCTTCCATATTGGACGGCTCTCCTGAACCCAGCTTGAGCAATGCGTCGGTCAGCTCTTCCGCAAAGCACTCATCCTCGCAGTGCTCGAATTTCAGGCGATCGAGAGTTTCAAGAAGGTGTTCTTCTTTCTCGATCCGGGTCGCCAGCCACGGGAAGAGAATCGTCTCCTCGTACTGGTGGACGGCGCGGATCAAGGGCTCGAGGGCCTTGGCCGCATAGATGCATTTTTGCCGGTTCACGTTTGAGGGAAGCGAATCGGCGATTTCCTCGAGTTGATCGCAGAGCGCGAGTTGTTGCTCATGAGCTCTGCGCAACCAGGCAATCGAACGCTGATTGTCGTTCAGCGCGCCGGACGACAGGGGTGATCCCGCCCCGTTCCCGGAACCAGGTTCCGTCGTTCTTGCCTTCATGACCGCGTTCTCCGGTATGTTGACCACTTTCTGGTCATGGATTTCTTTGTCGTTGTTGTTCCCCTCGGGTCCGCAAAGCGCTGACGCGATATCCCATTCGCCCCGCATCCCGTGCGAGCGGCTCGCGAAGCGTCAATGAGAGATAATTACTTTTCCCGAAACCGGAGTTCGCTTGCATTGATTTAAATCAAGGTGTCCTCTGGGCGCTGGTGTCAATTCTGCAAACAACGCAGGAGGATTCTCTTCCCAGGGGGATGCACCTGTGAGTGATCAGCAAGCCGTTGGGGGATTCCAACAATGAATTACGCATTAGAAACAATGGTGATGGCCATATTGGCATTCGCCGCGCTGCTCGGGGTGGCGTTCGCCCATGACAGCCTATTCGCCGTCCACATGTGGGTCGCGTTCTTCGCGCTCGCTGCGGGCACGATCGTGATGCTGCGCCGGATGAAGTTTGCGCCTGCGAACGTCAAGACCGCCGCCCAGATCAAATCGGAATATTTCGACGAGGTCGTCAAGTACGGCGTGATCGCAACCGTTTTCTGGGGCGTCGTCGGTTTCCTCGTCGGAGTCATCGTCGCCACGCAACTGGCATTTCCCGACCTGAATATCGAACCTTGGCTCAATTTCGGCCGGATGCGTCCCCTGCACACCTCGGCCGTTATTTTCGCGTTCGGCGGTAACGCCCTGATTGCGACTTCCTTCTACGTCGTTCAGCGCACCTCGCGCCAGCGCCTGTTTGGCGGCTCCCTCGGATGGTTCGTGTTCTGGGGCTACCAGCTGTTCATCGTCATGGCTGCTACCGGCTACCTGCTCGGGATCACCGAGGGCCGCGAATATGCGGAGCCGGAATGGTATGTCGACCTGTGGCTGACCGTCGTCTGGGTCGCCTATCTGATAACCTTCCTCGGGACGATCATGACGCGGAAGGAATCGCACATCTACGTGGCGAACTGGTTCTACCTGTCGTTCATCATCACGATTGCGATGCTCCACATCGTCAACAACCTCTCGATGCCGGTGTCGTTCCTCGGCTCCAAGAGCTATTCCGCCTTCTCCGGCGTACAGGACGCTCTGACGCAGTGGTGGTACGGCCACAACGCCGTGGGCTTCTTCCTGACTGCCGGCTTCCTCGGCATGATGTACTACTTCGTTCCGAAGCAGGCCGGCCGTCCGGTCTATTCATACCGCCTGTCGATCATCCACTTCTGGGCCCTGATCTTCATGTATATCTGGGCCGGACCGCACCACCTGCACTATACGGCTCTGCCGGATTGGGCGCAGACGCTCGGCATGGCCTTCTCAATCATGCTGTGGATGCCGTCCTGGGGGGGTATGATCAACGGTCTGATGACGCTTTCTGGCGCATGGGACAAGATCCGTACCGATCCGATCATCCGCATGATGGTCATCGCCATCGCCTTCTACGGCATGTCGACCTTCGAAGGTCCGATGATGTCGATCAAGGCCGTCAACTCGCTCAGCCACTACACCGACTGGACCATTGGTCACGTTCATTCCGGCGCTCTCGGCTGGGTCGGCATGATCACCTTCGGTGCCGTCTACTACCTGACCCCGAAGCTGTGGAACCGCAACCGTCTCTACTCGCTGCGGCTCGTCAACTGGCACTTCTGGCTCGCCACGCTCGGCATCGTGCTCTACGCCGCCGTCATGTGGGTCGCCGGTATCCAGCAGGGCCTGATGTGGCGTGAATACGACGAGCAGGGCTTCCTGGTCTATTCATTCGCCGAATCGGTTGCCGCCATGTTCCCGTACTTCGTGCTGCGCGCAGTCGGCGGCATCATGTACCTCACCGGTGGCATCATCATGGCCTACAATATCGCGATGACGATCCTCGGCCACGAACGGCAGGAGGCTCCGATCCCCGGTTCCGTCGTGCCCGCCGCCGTGCAGCCGGCAGAATAAGAAGGAAGGCTTCCATGTCTATTCTTGATAAACACCAAATCCTCGAGAAGAACGCGAGCCTTTTGTTCGTCGGATCCCTGCTGGTTGTCACCATCGGCGGCATCGTGGAAATCGCACCGCTCTTCTATCTCGAGAACACCATCGAAAAGGTGGAAGGCATGCGGCCCTACTCGCCGCTGGAGCTTGCCGGGCGCAACATCTACGTTCGCGAAGGCTGCTATGTCTGTCACAGCCAGATGATCCGTCCGTTCCGCGACGAAGTGGAACGCTATGGTCACTACTCGCTGGCTGCGGAGTCGATGTACGACCACCCGTTCCAGTGGGGTTCGAAGCGTACGGGTCCCGATCTTGCCCGCGTCGGCGACCGGTACTCCAACGAGTGGCATGTGCAGCATCTGACGGAACCGCGCGACGTGGTTCCTGAATCGGTGATGCCCAGCTATTCGTTCCTGAAAACGACGCCGCTCAAGATCGCCGATATCAGCATGGATCTCAAGGCGAACCGGACCGTAGGCGTGCCATACAGCGACGAGATGGTCGAGAATGCGGCGGTCGATCTCGCCGCTCAGGCAGACCCGAATGCGGATACGACAGCTCTGCTGGCACGGTATCCGAAGGCCAAGGTCGGCGATTTCGACGGCAATCCGGCCGAACTGACGGAGATGGACGCACTCGTCGCCTATCTGCAGATGCTCGGCACGCTGGTCGACTTCACCACCTATGACGATGCAACCGGGTATCGTTGAGGAGAGAGGCGATGGAAACCTATACAGCCATGCGCCATTTCGCTGACAGCTGGGCCTTGCTTGGCATGGTCTTGTTTTTCGTCGGCGTAATCCTCTTCACATTCCGGCCCGGCGGCAAGAAATTGGCTGACGAAGCGGCAAGCATCCCTCTCAAGGAGGACTAATCGATGTCTGAGAAACATATTGACGAAATCAGTGGCGTCGAGACCACCGGCCATGAGTGGGACGGAATCCGCGAACTGAACAACCCCATGCCGCGCTGGTGGGTGTGGACCTTCTACATGACGATTGTCTGGGCCATCGGCTATACGATCGCCTATCCGGCCTGGCCGCTTCTGACGGAAAACACCAAAGGCTTGCTTGGCTATTCAAGCCGTGCCCAGGTCGCTGCCGAGCTCAGCGACGCCAAGGCAGCCCAGGCGGTCTATCTTGACAAGATTGCAGCCCTGCCTCTGAACGAGATCGTCGCTGACAAGGAGCTTGCCCAGTTCGCAATCTCGGGCGGGGCGGCGGCCTTCAAGGTCAACTGCTCGCCCTGCCACGGTTCTGGCGCGCAGGGTGGCATGGGCTATCCGAACCTCAATGACGACGACTGGCTTTGGGGGGGGGATCTGGAATCTATCCATACGACGCTTGCCCACGGCATTCGTTATGACGTCGATCCTGACACGCGCGTATCCGAGATGCCGGCATTCGCCGACATTTTGGAGCCGGAACAGATCAAGCAGGTTTCGGCATACGTCTGGAGTCTGACCAATACACCGTCCGACCCGGCCCTCGTCGAGCCCGGCAAGCAGGTCTTCGTGGAGAACTGCGTGGCCTGCCATGGTGAGGATGCCAAAGGCTTGCGCGAGTTCGGCGCGCCGAACCTGGCCGATGCGATTTGGTTGAAGGCTCAGGGCGAGCAGGGTATTGCCCAGCAGGTCGCCCAGCCCAAGCATGGTGTCATGCCGGCCTGGAGCGCCCGCCTTGGCGACACCACGGTCAAGGAACTTACCGTGTTTGTCCATTCGCTGGGCGGCGGCGAGTAAGGCAAGGTCATTTTCTCGGCGGGCGCGACATGCGGCCGCCGGGGGAGTAGTATCGGCCAGGAGGCCGTTTCGGAACCACGCCTGCGGGCGTGGTTTTTCTTTTGTTATGACAGACCTAAGATTACATGAGATTACGTGGCGTTTTGCCGCCATTTGCGGGTGTCGTTGTGCGTTGCGGCCGTTCGACGCTGCTTGATATAAGTCAAGGCGGCGCCCACCGCTAAATGGGAAAAGGAACGCCGAAACACGAGGTCCGAGTCATGAATCTTCCCGTAGACAAGAGCAAGCCAGAAGCCTTCGACGAGGTCGAGCGCCTGGAGGCGGAGCCGGTCATGTCCGCCAAGGTGCGGCAACCGCTTTATGTGGCGCGCAAGAAGATCTTTCCGAAGAGGGCCTCGGGTCGTTTCCGGCAGTTCAAGTGGCTGGTGATGCTTGTCACGCTCGGCATCTATTATCTGACCCCGTGGCTTAGATGGGACCGGGGCGAATTCGCCCCCGACCAGGCGGTTCTGATCGACCTTGCCCACCGGCGGTTCTATTTCTTCTTCATCGAGATATGGCCACAGGAATTCTTCTTCGTAGCGGGGCTGCTGGTCATGGCCGGCTTCGGGCTGTTTCTGATTACTTCCGCGGTCGGTCGTGCATGGTGCGGCTATACCTGTCCGCAGACCGTCTGGGTCGATCTGTTCCTCGTCGTCGAACGGGCAATCGAAGGAGACCGCAACGCGCGCATGAAGCTCGAAACCGCACCCTGGACGTTCGACAAGATCTTCAAACGTGTGTCCAAGCATGCGATCTGGCTGGCGATCTCCATTATGACCGGTGGTGCGTGGATCTTCTATTTCGCCGACGCGCCGACCCTCGCGATGGATTTCGTCACCGGTTATGCAGCGCCGGTTGCCTACATGACCGTCGCGGTCCTCACGGCCACGACCTATCTGTTCGGCGGCATCATGCGGGAACAGGTCTGCATCTACATGTGCCCCTGGCCCCGCATCCAGGCGGCGATGCTCGATGAGAACTCGCTAGTCGTCACCTATAACGACTGGCGCGGGGAACCGCGCACGAGAGGCTCCAAGAAGGCGGCGGCGGCCGGCATGTCGGTTGGCGATTGCGTCGACTGCAATGCCTGCGTGGCCGTTTGCCCGATGGGCATCGACATCCGTGACGGCCAGCAGCTCGAATGCATCACCTGCGCGCTGTGCATCGACGCCTGCGACAATGTCATGGACAAGATCGGCAAGCCGCGCGGCCTGATCGCCTATGCTACGCTGGACGAGTACCAGTCGAACATGGCGCTGGCGACCAACAACGGCACCACCTCTATCCATCCGGAGAATGTGCACAATCCGGATGGAAGCTTCAGCGACAAGATCCGTCACTTCGACTGGCGTATCATTTTCCGTCCGCGCACGCTGCTCTACATGGGTGTCTGGACGGCTGTCGGCATCGGTCTTGTCGTGGCACTGCTTGGCCGCGACAGGCTCGAGCTCAACGTGTTGCATGACCGCAATCCGCAATATGTGCTGGAGTCGGATGGCTCGATACGTAACGGATATACCGTTCGTCTCTTGAATATGGTCCCGCAGCCGCGCAATATTGTTCTGTCGATTGATGGATTGGCGGATGCTACGATGCAGATCAACGGCGTATCCGAGGAACCGCGTCGCTCCTTCACGGTTTCGGTCGAGCCTGACGAAGTCACCACGCTCAAGATCTTCGTGACGCTTCCCGGGAGCGCGGTTGCTTGGGATTCCGAGCATTTCCACTTCATCGCGAAGGACGAGAACAGCGATGAGACGGACAGCTACAAGGCCGTATTCAATGGACCCGGAGTGAGAAAATGAGCGTGAGCGGCGAGAAGCCCGGCTTCGTTTTCACGGGGCGGCACATGTTCGGTGTGCTGGTGCTGTTCTTTGGCACCATCATCACCGTGAACATGGTCATGGCCTATTACGCCACCGCCACGTGGAGTGGCCTCGTTGTCCCGAATACCTATGTCGCCAGCCAGCAGTTCAACGGCAAGGCGGCAGCGATCCGCGAGATGCTGGCAACTGGCATCAAGGGAGCGCTCGAGGTCAAGGATGAGAACATCCACTATACGCTGACCCTTCCGGGCAACCAGCCTGTATTTGCGGACAAGGTGACAGCCCATTTCAAGCGCCCGGTCGGAGAACATCAGGATTTTATTGCCGAACTTGCACCCGATGGCGCCGGCCGCTACAGCGCCGTGCATCCCGTACTGCCCGGTTTCTGGATCGTCGAAGTCATCGCGGTGAAGGACGGCAAGACGATCATGCATGAGGCCAACCGCATCGCTGTCCATGGAGCACCGAGATGAGTTGCTGCGCGGCCGGAACCGAAGGCGCGCTCGACATCGAGCGTGCGGGCCATGCCCTTCCGACGGCGGAAGAGCTGAAGCTCGCGAGCCGGGATTTGGGGGAAGGGCTCTTGCAGACCGACCTCAGCGTTCCCGCCGTGCACTGCGGCACCTGCATCAGCACGATCGAGCGGGCGCTGAGAGCCCGGCCGGAGGTGGAGCGCGCCAGGGTCAATCTCTCGACCAAGCGCGTTTCCGTCGTCTGGAGGGACAAGATAGGCGAGGCTGCGACCGATCCGGTCGAGTTCGCCCGTGCCATTGCCGCTACCGGCTATGAATCGCATCTGTTCACTGCGGCGGAGGAGGCCTCCGACGCCTTGCGCAACCAACTGATCCGGGCGGTTGCCGTTTCCGGTTTCGCTGCGGCCAACATCATGTTGCTCTCGGTATCGGTATGGTCAGGGGCTGACGCTTCGACGCGCGACATGTTCCACTGGATCTCGGCGATGATCGCAGCGCCCGCATTGATCTATGCCGGACGTTTCTTCTATCAATCCGCCTGGAACGCCCTTCGCCATGGCCGGAGCAACATGGATGTGCCGATCGCGATCGGCATCACGCTCTCCTATTTCATTTCGCTTTGGGAAACGATCCATCACGGCGAGCATGCCTATTTCGACGCGACCGTCTCGCTGCTGTTTTTCCTGCTGATCGGCCGCACTCTAGACCACATCATGCGTGATCGGGCCCGCTCGGCGATCAGCGGACTGGCGCGGCTCTCCCCGCGCGGTGCCATGGTCGTCGGCGAGGATGGTTCGCGTGAGTACCGGGCGCTGGAAGAAGTGCGCATGGGCGACAGAATGGCGATCGCCGCCGGCGACCGTATCCCGGTCGACAGTGTGATCGTCTCGGGCGCCAGCGACATGGATGTGTCGATCATCAATGGCGAAAGCGCTCCCCAGCAGGTGACCGTCGGCGATGCCGTGCAGGCCGGTACGCTAAGCCTCACCGGTTCGCTGATGATCGAGGCGACCGCGACCGCGAAAAATTCATTCATCGCCGAGGTGATGAACCTGATGGAAGCAGCCGAAGGCGGTCGCGCGCGCTATCGCCGCATCGCCGACCGTGCAGCGCAGTTCTATGCGCCGGCCGTGCATCTGACTGCGCTCGTCACTTTCTTTGCGTGGGGCTTCTATAACGGCGACTGGAAGCATGCGCTGTTGGTGGCCGTGGCTGTACTGATCATCACGTGCCCCTGCGCGCTCGGCCTTGCCGTACCCGTGGTGCAGGTCGTCGCGGCCGGCCGCCTGTTCAAGGCGGGCATCATGGTCAAGGACGGTTCCGCCATGGAGCGGCTGGCCGAGATCGACTCGGTCGCCTTCGACAAGACCGGCACGCTGACCCTCGGAAAGCCGCGGCTCATCGATGCCGCCTCGATCGACGCCAAGGCCTTCGCGATTGCCGCAGGCCTCGCCCAGCATTCGCGCCATCCGCTGTCGCAGGCGCTGTGGCGCGCGGCAACCGTGCCAGTGAGCATGATCGATTCCGTCCGGGAAATTCCGGGCGCCGGCATTGAAGCCGAGAGTTCAGAAGGCACCTATCGGCTCGGCAATCGCAAATTCGCCTGCGCCGAAAGCTCCAGCGAGGCAGGTGAGCACGCCTATTCGGAAGTCGTGCTGTCGCTCGATGGCCGCGAACTGCAGGCTTTCCGCTTCGAGGACACGTTGCGGTCCGGCGCTGAAAAGACGATCGCGTTGCTGAAGGGTGAGGGCGTCTCGGTAGGCATCCTGTCGGGCGACCGGGCCGGCGTCGTGTCGGATCTCGCCAGACGCCTTGGCATCGACAATTGGAAGGCCGAACTCGCACCGCGCGACAAGGCCGAATTCTGCGCCAAGGTTCAGGCGGAAGGCCACAAGCTGTTGATGGTCGGAGACGGCATCAACGACGCGCCAGCGCTTGCCGCAGCCCATGTGTCGATCGCTCCGGCGACGGCAGCCGATATCGGCCGCCAGGCAGCGGACTTCGTCTTCATGCGGCAAAACCTGGATTCGGTCGCCTTTGCGATTGAGGCCTCGCGCCGGGCCGGCCGTCTCATCCGCGAAAACTTCGCGCTGGCGATCGGCTACAACATCATCGCCGTGCCGGTCGCCATCCTCGGTTATGCGACGCCGCTGATCGCCGCTGTCGCCATGTCGACCTCCTCCATCGTCGTCGTCGTCAATGCGCTACGTCTCAATCGGCTCGCTCTGAAGGATGATGCGGGCACCGGTCAACCGGTCGCGGGTAGTGGCTTTGCCGCGTCGAATGCGAGGCTCGCCTCATGAACATGCTGATCTACCTGATCCCGATCGCCCTCTTCCTCGGCGGCCTCGGGCTTTTCGCGTTCCTGTGGTCGCTGAAGAGTGGTCAGTACGACGACCTCGACGGCGCGGCGTGGCGGGTGCTCTCGGACGACGACGACAAGCCGGACAACTGATCCTGTCGACGGAATTGTGATTGGCGAGCGTATCTGGCGACTTGTCGGCAACGTTTCAGAGTGCCACAAAGTGCTCCTCATACATTCAAGGCGTCGAGGGGCACATGACTGAGTTTGCGGAAATTGGCCTGATTGGCCTCGGAGTCATGGGATCGAACCTGGCTCTCAATATCGCGGAAAAGGGCAGCCGTATTGCGGTCTTCAACCGCACGCCGTCGCGTACCCGCGAGTTTATCAGCGAAGCCGGTGCTCTTAGTGAACGCATCATCGGCTGTGAGACGGTCGAAGCCTTCGTCGCTGCCATTCGCCCGCCGCGGCCGATCATCATAATGATCAAGGCCGGTGAAGCCGTCGACCAGCAGATCGACGCGCTCATGCCCTTTCTATCGTCCGGCGATATCATGATCGATGCCGGAAACGCCAATTTCCGCGATACCATGGTTCGCTTCGAGCGGTTGAAGGACACCGGCTTGACCTTCATCGGCATGGGGGTGTCGGGTGGCGAGGAGGGCGCGCGTCATGGCCCTTCGATCATGGTCGGGGGTACGCCGGAAGCCTATGCCCGGGTCGAGAAAGTGCTCAGCTCGATAGCCGCCCGCTACGAGGGCGATCCGTGCTGCGCCTGGCTGGGCGAGGGCGGGGCAGGGCATTTCGTCAAGACCATCCACAATGGCATCGAATATGCCGACATGCAGATGATCGCCGAGATCTATGGCATCCTCCGGGACGGACTCGGCATGTCAGCGCCGGAGATAGGTGCCATCTTCGACGGCTGGAACAAGGGCCGGCTCAATTCCTACCTCATTGAGATCACCGGGAAGGTCCTTGCTGCCATGGACCCGCTGACCGGAAAGCCGATGGTCGACATGATCGTCGATATGGCGGGCCAGAAGGGAACCGGCAGGTGGTCGGCTATCGAGGCGCAGCAGATGGGCGTCCCGGCGACCGCCATCGAAGCGGCCGTCGCAGCGCGCAGCCTGTCGGCCATGAAGGCCGAACGCGAAACAGCCGAGCCAATCTTTGCGGCCGAACACTCGGCATTCAGGCTGCCGGAGGGCCATGCCCTAGAGGCGGACTTGGAACTTGCGCTCTTTGCCGCCAAGATCGCCGCCTATGCGCAGGGCTTTGCGGTCATGGCCGCGGCGAGCCGCGAGTTCGGATGGTCGTTGCCGATGCCCACGATCGCCCGGATATGGCGCGCCGGTTGCATCATCCGCTCGCAATTCCTCGACGACATCATGCGCGCCTTCACGGCGATGCCGGATGCCACCAATCTGATCGTGACCCCGGCCTTCACCGGGATGGTCAACCTGTCCCTGCCGTCACTGCGCCGCGTCGTTGCCGCCGCAGTCACCTTGGGATTGCCGGTCCCGGCGCTTTCCTCGGCGCTTTCCTATTTCGACGCCTACCGCCAGGCCCGCGGCACCGCGAACCTCATCCAGGCGCAGCGTGACTTCTTCGGTGCGCATGGGTTTCAGCGTATCGATGGCGTGGCCAGGCCGCACGGACCCTGGGGCAGCGGCGAGGTGTGACATCCCGCTCCGACGTCAGTGATCAGGCCGGCTCGGACCAGGACGGAGAGCTGATGCTCTGAAGCTTCTCCGGGCTGACGCCGTCGATGCATCCGATCACGGCCTTCGCGAGTTCGCGGCCCGCCTGGCGGATATCCTCGGTCATGGTGATGATGTCAGGCCGGATCCAATTGAGGATCTCGCTCGACTGTTTCGACACCATGTCGACATCGACGCCGATCTTCTTGCCTGCCGCCTCGATCCCGGCAATCGCCGCAATCGTTGCATTGCCGCTGCATGAGATTATGCCATCCGGTGCATCGGGGCCACGCATCAAGACCTCGATCGAGTCCCGGATGACCGGCAGCCTGGAATCGATATCAACATCGGGAATTAGGACTTCCTCGCATCCGTTGGCTTTCAGGCCCCGCTCGAATCCGGCCCGGATGTGGGAGCAGAATGTCAGATGCGATGGCGGCTGGAGGATCGCAATGCGCCGCCGGCCGCGCGATGCCAGCCTTTCCACGGCCTGACGGGAAAAAGTCTCGTTATCGAAGTCGTGATAGGGGTGGACGATACCCATGGATGTCCGCCCATGGGTGGCGAACGGCAGGTGTCTCTCCGTCATCAGACGGACCCTGGGGTCATTCGGTTCGGTGCGCGAGATGATCACGCCATCGGCGGATCCGGTGTCGAGGATATAGCGGATGGGCACCATCGGGTCGTTGCTGTGGAAATGCGGCGTGACCACCAGATGGTATGAGGTCCCGTCCAGGATCTCCGAGATGCCATAGACGAGATTGGTCGTGAGACCCATGACCTCTTCCGACACGCTCAAAACGAGCGCTATGACATTGGTCTTGCCGGTTCTCAGCCTGACGCCAGCGCGGTTCGGCTGGTATCCGAGTTGGTGTGCGACCATGCGCACACGCTTCTTGGTTTCCGCCCCGATATCGGGCGCATCCTTGAGCGCCCGCGACACCGTGGTTATGCCGAGCCCCGTCATGAACGCGATCGTCTTCAGGGTAGGGCGCTCTTTCGCCGAGGCCGAACCTGGAATGTCCTCCGCCTTGTCGTCTTTCATACGTTCCCCGCCACTTACGATGATCGTTAGTATAGACATCATTCATTGCGCTGCAAACGATGCGGCCCGTCAATTGGTATAGGATCTGGCGTTCAAATCTGTATCGTTACAGTAACTTTGTCGAGAGCTATCATCGATAAAATCTAGACGCGTGCCACCGACGGTCGAATCCGGAGTTCAGAGTGAAATTTCTGCATATGCGAAGGCGTGTACACCGCCCGCCCGGCCGCGAATGCGCCAGAGTTCCCCTATGTTACGGATATATTTGCAGGAACATCGGCTTTTGCGGCGCAATGACAACACCAGTTCCGGCTCCAGATCCATGGCCATCGTATTCAATCGGAGATAGAATATACGTTTAATGCAAAATTAATCGACCCTGCCGGTTGCGCGCTTAAATCGATTGGATTACGTTTTTACGGCAACGTTTCAGTGAGGGAGGACACTCATGAATTTTCGTAGCGTAGCGGCAGCTTTGGCCGCAAGCGTCATATTGCCGTTCGGTGTAGCCAATGCGGCGGATCTCGAAGTCACCCATTGGTGGACGTCGGGCGGCGAGGCGGCAGCGGTTGCCGAACTCGCCAAGGCTTTCAACGCCACCGGCAACAAGTGGGTCGACGGCGCCATCGCAGGCGGCGGAAGCACAGCCCGGCCGATCATGATCAGCCGCATCACCGGCGGCGACCCGATGGCCGCGACGCAGTTCAACCATGGCCGTCAGGCGCAGGAACTGGTCGAGGCTGGCCTGATGCGCGACCTGACCGAGGTCGCGGAGGCCGGCAACTGGAAAGAGGTGATAAAACCGTCATCCTTGCTTGACAGCTGCACCATCGACGGCCGGATCTATTGCGCGCCCATCAACATCCATTCCTGGCAGTGGCTGTGGCTGTCGAACGCCGCCTTCGAAAAAGCCGGCGTGCCGGTTCCGAAGGACTGGCACGAGTTCATCGCCGCGGGACCAAAGCTGCGTGAAGCCGGCCTCCAACCGCTCGCCCTCGGAGGTCAGGCCTGGCAGTCGGGCGGTCTTTTCGATACGCTCGTGCTCACGCTCGGCGGGAAGGACATCTACGAGTCCGTCTATGTCGCCAAGGACGCGGACGTTGCGGCCGGTCCTGAAATGGCGAAGGTCTTTGAGGCAGCCGCCCAGGCTCGTGAACTTGCCGCCGGCAGCAATGTCCAGGACTGGAACCAGGCGACCAACCTGGTGATCACCGGCAAGGCCGGCGGTCAGGTCATGGGCGACTGGGCGCAGGGCGAGTTCCAGGTCGCCGGTCAGGTGGCCGGCAAGGACTACAGCTGCCTGCCGGGTCTCGGCGTCAGCCCCTACATCACCACCGGCGGTGACGCCTTCTACTTCCCCGTGCTGAAGGACGAAGAGAAGTCGAAGGCTCAGGACGCCCTGGCCCAATCGATGCTGGAGCCGGCGACGCAGGTCGCCTTCAACCTCAAGAAGGGCTCGCTTCCGGTTCGTGGCGACGTCGATCTCGCGGCGGCCAACGACTGCATGAAGAAGGGCCTGGAAATTGTGGCGAAGGGCAACGCGCTTACCAGCACCGACCAGGCGCTCTCGGCCGACAGCCAGAAGCAGAAGGAAGACCTACTGACGGAGTTCTTCGCCGGTACCTCGATGACGCCGGAAGTGGCGCAGGAGCGGTTCGCCGAGATCATCGCCTCGGCCGATTGATCAGGAGAAACCGCATCCGGCCGGAGCCTGAGGCGGGTTCCGGCCGGATGTCCACGTCTCTTGCCCGCACATTTGGCCGGCTCCGGCTTCGACAGCCGTGTCCGCCCGTCAGCGCCGCAATGAAGCGCTCGAGGAGGAACCGATATGACAGGTTACGCACCTGCCAAGCGCCCCAACCAGCTTTTCCGCAATCTCAATTCCAAGATTGCGTCCATACCGATGATCCTGATTGCCCTCGGAATCTTCTTCGGAGGTTCGGTCTGGACCGTCGTCTATTCCTTTACCGGTTCCAAGCTCCTGCCGCGGATGTCGTTCGTTGCCTTCGACCAATACGAGCGGTTGTGGAATACGTCGCGTTGGATCATCTCAATCCAGAATCTGGCGATCTACGGCATCCTCTCGCTCATTTTCAGCCTTGTTATCGGCTTCCTGCTCGCCGCATTGATGGACCAGAAGATCCGTTTCGAGAACGCTTTCCGTACGATTTTTCTCTATCCCTTTGCGCTGTCCTTCATCGTCACCGGCCTCGTCTGGCAGTGGATTCTCAATCCGGAATTCGGAGTGGAGGGCATCATTCGTTCGCTCGGCTGGGAGAGTTTCCGGTTCGATCCGCTCTATAATGCCGATATCGTCATCTACGGCATCCTGATCGCCGGCCTGTGGCAGGGGACCGGGCTCGTGATGTGCCTGATGCTCGCCGGCTTGCGGGGAATCGACGAGGACATCTGGAAGGCGGCGCGGGTCGACGGCATTCCGATGTGGCGGACGTATCTCTTCATCATCATCCCGATGATGCGGCCTGTGTTCATCACCACGCTCGTCATCATCGCCAGCGGTATCGTCAAGGTCTACGACCTCGTGGTGGCGCAGACCAGCGGCGGTCCCGGCAATGCGTCCGAAGTGCCCGCGAAATATGTCTATGACTACATGTTCCAGGCCCAGAACCTCGGCCAGGGCTTCGCCGCGTCCACCATGATGCTGCTGACTGTCGGGATCATCATCATTCCGTGGGCCTATCTCGAGTTCGGAGGAAAGAAGCGTGGCTAACGTCTCGACACTCAACACCGCCGGCGCTGGCTTCGACGCCGTTTCGGCCGAGGTTTCCGGGCCGCGCGGCCGCCGTCCGAGGCGCACGCTGTCGCGCCGCAATATCATTCTTTACGGCACGCTCTTCGTTGCGGCGCTCTACTACCTGCTGCCGCTCTACGTGATGGTGGTGACTTCTCTCAAGGGTATGCCGGAAGTGCGCATGGGCAACATCTTCTCTCCACCGATGGAGATCACTTTCGAGCCGTGGGTCAAGGCTTGGGCGGAGGCTTGTACCGGTCTCAACTGCGACGGGCTCTCACGTGGGTTCTGGAACTCCGTCCGCATCCTGGTTCCGTCAGTCGTCATTTCGATCTTCGTTGCCTCCGTCAGCGGCTATTCGCTCGCCAACTGGCGGTTCAAGGGTTCGGAGGTCTTCTTCTCCATCCTGATCATCGGCGCCTTCATTCCCTATCAGGTGATGATCTATCCCGTCGTGATCGCGCTTCGCGAACTCGGCATCTACGGCACGCTCACTGGTCTGGTCATCGTCCATACCATCTTCGGCATGCCGATCCTGACGCTGCTGTTTCGCAACTACTTCTCGTCCTTGCCGGCTGAACTCTTCAAGGCGGCGCGCATCGATGGCGCTGGCTTCTGGCAGATTTATCTCCGGATCATGCTGCCGATGTCGCTTCCGATCTTCGTCGTCGCGATGATCATTCAGATTACCGGGATCTGGAACGACTTTCTGTTCGGCGTCGTGTTCACGCGACCCGACACCTATCCGATGACGGTGCAGCTCAACAACATCGTCAACTCTGTCCAGGGTGTGAAGGAATACAACGTCAACATGGCGGCGACGCTGCTCACGGGGGCCGTTCCGCTCATCGTCTATTTCGTTTCCGGCCGGCTTTTTGTCCGCGGCATCGCCGCCGGCGCAGTGAAGGGTTAGTTCATGTCCAACAGCGTATCCATCCGCGATCTCTCGCTTTCCTTCGGCGCGGTCAACGTCCTGAAGAATCTCGATCTCGACGTCCGCGACGGTGAGTTTCTCGTTCTTCTTGGCTCTTCCGGCTGCGGGAAGTCCACGCTTCTCAACTGCATCGCCGGCCTGCTCGAGCCGACCGACGGGCAGATTTTCATCAAGGACAAAAACGTCACCTGGGAAGAGCCGAAGGACCGCGGCATCGGCATGGTCTTCCAGTCCTACGCGCTCTACCCGCAGATGACGGTGGAGAAGAACCTGTCCTTCGGGCTGAGGGTCGCGAAGGTGTCGGAAGACAAGATCCGCGAGAAGGTGGCGCGCGCCGCCGGGATACTGCAGATCGAGCCTTTGCTGAAACGCAAGCCGGCCGAGCTCTCCGGCGGCCAGCGGCAGCGCGTCGCGATCGGGCGCGCGCTGGTCAGGGATGTCGATGTCTTCCTGTTCGACGAACCGCTCTCGAACCTCGACGCCAAGTTGCGCTCGGAACTGCGCGTCGAGATCAAGCGGCTGCATCATTCGCTGAAGAACACCATGATCTACGTCACCCATGACCAGATCGAGGCGCTGACGCTCGCCGACCGCATCGCCATCATGAAAAGCGGCGTCATCCAGCAGCTCGACGATCCGATGGTCATCTACAACCGCCCGAAGAACTTGTTCGTCGCCGGCTTCATCGGTTCACCATCGATGAATTTCCTGCGCGGCGAACTGGTCGCGCGGGAAAACGGCCTGGTGTTCACCACCGATGGTGTCGACTTCTTCCTCGACGGCTACGAGGCCGCTGGTCCGCTCGCAGCCGGCCGCAAGGTTGTGCTCGGGGTTCGCCCGGAACATGTGCTGATCGATGACGAGGTGCCCGCCGGCGCAGAGGCTCACGAAGCCGTGGTCGATATCGAGGAACCGATGGGGGCCGACAACCTGCTGTGGCTGAAGCATGCCGGCCACGTCATGTCGGTGCGCACCTCCGGCACCCGCCGCTACGGCCCCGGCACGCGGCTGCGCCTCGGCTTCGACATGTCTGTCGCCTCACTGTTCGATGCCGAGACGGAGGAGAGGATCTGACGCGTAGCGGCGGTCCGGTGCCCTCCGGAGCTACGCGACATGAATGATTCGGATTGACCCATGAGGAACGCAAACACTTCGACCATCGATCTCTCGGGTGAATGGCGCCTGTCATCTGCCGGTGGCGAACACGGCGCGGCGATGACGCTGCCGGGGGACGTGCATTCGGCGCTTCACGCTGCCGGCATCATTCCGGACCCCTATGTTGGCCGCAACGAGGAGGCGGTGCAGTGGGTGGCGGAGCGCGACTGGACGCTGGAGCGCTCCTTCTTCCTCGATCACGCCGACGGCCATTGGTACCTCGACATCGACTATCTCGACACCGTCGCCGTCGTCTTCGTCAACGACGTGCCGGTGCTCTCTGCCGACAACTGCTTCCGGCGCTATCGGCCGGACGTCTCGGCAGCACTCCAGCCGGGTGAGAACAAGATCCGCATCCTGATCCATTCGAGCGTCGTTGCCGGCGCCGAGCGTCAGGCCCGCGAGCCCTTCTATGTTCCCTATTCGACCAGTAATTCGCCGATCCCCAACGGCAACATGCTGCGCAAGCCGCAATGCCATTTCGGCTGGGACTGGAACATCGCGTTGGCCCCGCTCGGGCTCTACGGGACCATTGCGCTGAAGAAGCTCGATCCGGCCCGCATTGAGCATCTGGAGACCGAACAGGTCCATCACGACGACGGCAGCGTCGATCTGCATGTGAAGCTCACCCTCCATGCCTTCGAGCCGAGCGTCGTGCCGGTGCATTTCGAGTTCGACGGCCTGCGCGAGCGCCTCGATTGCGGCATTCCCGCCGGCGAGAGCGTGATCGCCCATGTCTTCCACATAGAGCGTCCGCGCCTCTGGTGGCCGGCGGGCAGCGGCGAGCAGGCGCTCTATCGGCTCTCCGTGGATATTCCGGGCGAAACACTGAGCCGCCAGATCGGCCTGCGCACCATCGCCCTCATCACCGACCCGGACGAGGCCGGCTCGCGCTTCGCCTTCAGGGTGAACGGCCGCGAGATCTTCTGCCGTGGCGCCAACTGGATCCCGGCCGACGCGCTCTTTTCTCGCACCAGCTCTGAGAAGACCGAGGACTTGCTGCAATCGGCCGTCGCCGCCCACATGAACATGATCCGCGTCTGGGGCGGCGGCTTCTACGAGCAGGACCAATTCTACGACCTCTGCGACCGGCTCGGCCTGATGGTCTGGCAGGACTTCATGTTCGCCTGCAATCTTTATCCCTGTACCGAGGATTTTCTCGAGAATGTCGCAGCCGAGGTCGACTATCAGGTCCGGCGGCTGTCCTCGCATCCATCGATCGCGCTCTGGTGCGGCGACAACGAACTCGTCGGCGCGCTCACCTGGTTTGAGGAGAGCCGCGACAACCGCGACCGCTACCTCGTCGCCTATGATCGCCTCAATCGTGTGATTGAGCAGGGGGTCAGGAAGGCCTATCCCCAAGGCATCTGGTGGCCGTCGAGCCCGGCCTCGGGCTATCTCGACTTTGGCGACGCCTGGCATGCCGACGGCTCCGGCGACATGCACTACTGGTCGGTCTGGCACGAGAATAAGAGTTTCGCTAATTACCGAACTGTCAAACCGCGCTTCTGCTCGGAATTCGGTTTCCAGTCCTACACCTCGATGCCGGTGATCGAGACCTTCGCCGACAAGGGCGACATGAACATTGCCTCGCCGGTGATCGAGCTGCACCAGAAGAATGCCGGCGGCAACGAGCGGATCGCCGGCACCATGTTCCGCTATTTCCGTTTCCCGAAGGATTTCGCCAATTTCGTCTATCTCTCGCAGATCCAGCAGGGCCTGGCGATCAAGACGGCAGTCGACTATTGGCGGTCGCTCAAACCGCATTGCATGGGCACGCTCTACTGGCAGCTCAACGACACCTGGCCGGTCGCCTCCTGGGCGAGCCTCGATTACGGCGGCGGGTGGAAGGCGCTGCACTACATGGCCCGCCGCTTCTTCCAGCCGGTCGCGGTCGCGGCGATCCCGTCCGAAGGCGGCAAAGAGGTTCGTTTCTCGATGGTCAACGACACGCCGGAGCCGGCGGCGGTCGACATGAACCTCTTCGCGGTGACACTGGGTGGCGAGAAGATCCCGCTGCGGACGGCAAGCGGGACGTGCCCGCCCGACCGGGCCGAAACGCTGCTCATTCTTGCGGCGGACGATATCCCGGCAGGCAGCATCCTGGCGTGGAGCTTCATCGCCAACGGCACGAGCGGCGAGGGCCACTATGTCCACGGCACCTACAAGGCGCTCGAGCTTGAGCCTTCGGGGCTGACGTTGCAGGCGGCGCCGGGGCAAGGCGGGACGGTCGAGATCACCGTCTCTGCCAGCGGCCTCGCGCTCTTCGTGATGATCGAGTCCGATCTCGCCGGCCGCTATTCCGACAACGCCTTCGACCTCGCCGCCGGCGAAAGCCGCGTGGTGACCTTCACGCCGGCCGCGCCGCTCGCGCCGGGTACCGTGCCGGACTTCACCCTCTACGACCTCTATTCCTGCCAGGCCGCGATCTGACGTTTCCGCGGCCCGACGACCAGAACCCGGGGCACCACCCGATCCCTACGAGGAGACTATAAATGACGAAACTCGGCTTCCAGCTCTACAGCGCCCGCAATTTCCAGCCCTTTTCCGAGGTCTTTCCGAAGCTCTCCGCCGCCGGCTACAAGGAGGTCGAGGGCTACGGCGCCATGTATGCCTCGCTTGACGATGCCGGCGTTGCGGCGCTGCGGGCCGATCTCGACCGCAACGGGCTTGCCATGCCGACCGCCCATTTCGGGCTGGACATGCTGGAGGGGGCTCCCGCGCGCGCACTGAAAATCGCGAAGACGCTTGGGGTCGAGGCCATCTATTGCCCGCATCTGATCGCAGACCTGCGTCCGCGCGACGCGGCCGGCTGGTTCGCCTTCGGGCAGAGGCTGCAGGAGGCAGGCAAGCCATTCCGTGACGCCGGGCTTACCTTCGGCTGGCACAATCACGATTTCGAGTTCGCCACGCTGGATGACGAATCCACACCGCAGGAACAGATTTTTGCCGGAGGCCCGGAGCTTTCCTGGGAAGCGGACATTGCATGGATCATTCGTGGCGCCGCCGACCCCTTTGCCTGGATCGCCAGCTACGGCAAGCGTATCAGCGCTGTCCATGTCAAGGACATAGCGCCCGCGGGCGAGAACAGCGACGAGGACGGCTGGGCCGATGTCGGTCACGGCACAGTCGACTGGAACGGTCTGATGACGGCGCTGAAGGCGTATGAGGTTCGCCATTTCATCGTCGAGCACGACAACCCGAAAGACATCGACCGGCTGATCGACCGCTCGATCGCTTCCTTCAACAGTTACTGATCTCACTCCAGAATCCGGAACCCACAATGGCACGCGAACTCGGCGTCGGCATCATCGGATGCGGCAATATCTCGACCACCTATTTCTCCCTCGCTCCGCTCTTCAAGGGGCTGAAGGTGCTCGCCTGCACCGACCTCAACATGAATGCCGCCGAACTCAGGGCGGAAGAATACGGCGTAAAGGCGCAGCCGATGGACGAACTGCTCGCCAATGACGAACTCGACATCATCGTAAACCTGACGATCCCGGACGCCCATTACGCAGTCTCGAGACGCATCCTCGAAGCCGGCAAGCATGTCTATTCCGAAAAACCGCTCGTTCTCAGTCTCGAGGCGGGCGAGGACCTGCGGAAGCTCTCGAAGGAAAAAGGCTTGTCGGTCGGCTGCGCGCCCGACACCTTCCTCGGCGGTTCCCACCAGCTTGCCCGCAAGTACATCGATGAGGGCGGGATCGGCCGCGTCACCTCGGGTACCTGTCACGTCATGAGTCCGGGCATGGAGATGTGGCATCCCAATCCCGATTTCTTTTTCCTGCCCGGTGGGGGCCCGATCCTTGATCTGGGTCCCTATTACATCGCCAACCTCATCAACCTCATCGGCCCGGTAAAGCGGGTTGCCGCTTTGACCTCGATGGCGAGCGAGACCCGCACGATCACCAGCCGGCCGCGCGAGGGCGAGGTGATACCGGTGAAGACGCCGACCAACATCCATGCGCTTGTGGAGTTCCGGAACGGCGCGACGATTACCCTTTCTGCCAGTTGGGATGTCTGGTCGCATCGCCATGCCAACATGGAACTCTACGGCACTGAAGGGTCGCTCTTTGTGCCCGACCCGAATTTCTTCGGCGGTGTCGTCGAGGCGAGCGGGCGCAACAAGGATATCCAGCCGCTGGAGAACTGGGAGCACCCGTTCGGCGTCAACAATCAGGACCATGCCAACGGTCCGCGGGCGAACTACCGCACGGCCGGGCTCGCCGACATGGCGGTCGCCATCCTCGAAGGCCGCGACGCCCGCTGCTCGCTCGACCGGGCGCTCCACGGCGTCGACGTGATGACGGCGATCCTCAAATCCGGCGAGATCGGGGAATTCGTCACCCTTTCGACGACATGCACCCAGCCGGCGGCGCTCGGGATAGAAGAGGCGCGCGCGCTGCTCAAGTGAGCCGGTTGCGCTGGGCAATGGGGGCGGCATAGATTGGCCCGCACCCATCGAACGGAACGGAGAAGATCATGCAGTGGCAGCCGTCGGATAACCGCTATGAGCGGATGAAGTACAATCGCTGTGGCCGGAGCGGATTGAAATTGCCGGCAATTTCGCTTGGGCTCTGGCATAATTTCGGTGATGACACGCCGCATGTGACGAAGCAGGCGATTGTCCGCAAGGCCTTCGACCTTGGAATCACCCATTTCGATCTCGCCAACAACTACGGACCGCCGGGCGGCAGCGCGGAACTCGCCTTCGGCGAGATCCTGAAGACCGATCTCGCCGGCTATCGCGACGAGCTGATCATTTCGTCCAAGGCGGGCTATGGCATGTGGCCCGGTCCGTACGGAGAATGGGGCAGCCGCAAATACCTCATCGCGTCGTGCGACCAGAGCCTCAAGCGCATGGGCCTCGATTACGTCGACATCTTCTATTCCCACCGTTTCGATCCGGACACGCCGCTGGCGGAAACCTGCGGCGCGCTCGATCAGATCATCCGTTCGGGCAGGGCACTTTACATCGGCATCTCCTCCTACAATTCGAAGCGCACCCGCGAGGCCCACGCAATCCTGAAGGCGATGGGCACGCCCGTGCTGATCCACCAGCCGAGCTATTCGATGATCAACCGCTGGATCGAGGAGGACGGTCTGGTCGATACGCTCGAGGAACTGGGCATCGGCTCCATCGTCTTCTCGCCGCTCGCGCAGGGCATGCTGACCGCGAAATATCTGGGCGGCATTCCCGAGGAGAGCCGGGCGGCACAGCACAAATCGCTCAATCCAGACTTCCTGAACGAGCGGAATATCGAAAACATCCGCAAGCTCAATGCGATCGCCGAACGCCGGGGCCAGACCCTTGCGCAGATGGCGCTTGCCTGGGTGTTGCGCGGCGGACGGATTACGAAGGCGCTTATCGGGGCATCGAAGCCGTCCCAGGTCGAGGATTGCGTCAAGGCGCTGGAGAATCCGGATTTCACGGCCGAGGAACTGGCCGAGATCGACATCTACGCGAAGGAGGCCGACATCAACCTCTGGGCAGCCTCGGCCGAACGGAAGGGACCGGCGCGAAAGACGAAGTGAACGAGATTGCCCCTTACTCTAGCCTTTTCCCCGCAGGCGGGGAGAGGGAACTGAGACGGCGCCGCTTGTCACTTTTCCGCGTCAAAACGGGGAGAAGGTGCATGCAGGTGGATGAGGGGCAATCGCAAAGGGAGGATAAGATTGCGCATGATCCAGAACCCCATCCTGCCGGGCTTCAACCCGGACCCCTCCATCTGCCGGGTCGGCGAGGACTATTACATCGCCACCTCCACCTTCGAGTGGTATCCGGGCGTGCAGATCCACCATTCGCGCGACCTGGTCAACTGGACCCTGCTGCGTCGTCCGCTGGAGCGCAGGGCCCAGCTTGACATGCGCGGCAATCCCGACAGCTGCGGCATCTGGGCGCCGTGCCTGTCTTATGCGGATGGTCTCTTCTGGCTCGTCTATACCGACGTCAAGCGCTTCGACGGTAACTTCAAGGACGCGCACAACTATATCGTCACCGCGCCGTCCATCGAGGGCGAATGGAGCGATCCGTTCTATGTTAATTCATCGGGGTTCGATCCGTCGCTCTTCCACGATGACGACGGACGCAAATGGTTCGTCAACATGCAGTGGAACCACCGTACCGAGAGCTATGGCGGCTCGCCGAAGCATCCGGCTTTCGACGGCATCCTGTTGCAGGAATGGGACCCGGTGACCCGGACATTGATTGGGCCGGTGAAGAACATCTTTCCCGGCAGTCCGCTCGGTCTCGTCGAGGGGCCACATCTCTTCAAGCGCAACGGCTGGTACTATCTGACGACCGCCGAGGGCGGCACGGGCTACGGCCATGCCGTCACCATGGCGCGCTCGAGCACCCTCGACGGGCCCTATGAACTGCATCCGGACACCCATCTGATCACTTCGAAGGATCATCCCGATGCACCGCTTCAGCGTGCGGGCCACGGTCAGTATGTCGATACGCCGCAAGGCGAGGCCTATCATACCCATCTTTGCGGCCGGCCGCTTGCGCCTCAGCGCCGCTGCACATTGGGGCGCGAGACCGCGATCCAGAAGTGCGTGTGGAAGGACGACGGCTGGCTTTATCTCCAAGATGGCGGTCCGGTTCCGTCGGTCGAGGTCGCGCCACCAAGGCCCGTGGAACGGATCGAGCGCCCCGAAGTTGTCAGGCATGATTTCGACAGCACCGCGCTGCCGCCGGAATTCCAGTGGCTGAGAACCCCCGAGCCGAACCGTCTGTTCTCGCTGGCCGCCCGGCCGGGTCATCTGCGGCTCTTCGGCCGCGAAAGTCTCGGCTCGTGGTTCGAGCAGTCCTTGGTGGCACGTCGTCAGGAGGATCACCGGTTCCGGGCGGAAACGCGCATCGAATTCGCACCGGACACCTATCAGCAGGTCGCGGGGCTGACCCACTACTACAATCGCCACAAGCTGCACGCCCTCGGCGTGACGCTGCATGAGAAGCTCGGCCGGGTCGTCACCATCCTTTCATGTCCCGGCGACTATCCCGATAGCCGACTAAGCTTTCCGGCGGGCCATGGCGTGGCCGTGCCCGACGGCCCAATCGATCTGGCCATGGAAGTGGTCGACAACGAACTTCAGTTCTTCTGGCGGCCGGTGCGCGAGGGGGCCGGGGAAGGGGCCAGTGAGGGGAATTGGCAGGCGCTCGGCCCGGTCCTCGACGCCGGCGTGATTTCCGACGAGGGCGGGCGCGGCGAGCACGGTTCGTTCACTGGCGCCTTTGCTGGCATGTTCACGTTTGACACCAGCGGGCGCGCCCAAACCGCCGATTTCGACTTCTTCGTTTATCGAAGGCTCTGAGCGCGGCCGACGTCCTTCTTCTCCCCGGCGGGGGAGAAGAAGCAAAATCGAGGGCTTAGCGCAGCTAAACCTCAGATTTCGCAGATGAGGGGGACGGACACCGGAACCCTTTCGACTCGGCGGGGCAACGAGCCGAGCACATGTGATTCTCTCTTCTTCCCGCTGGGGAGAAGAGAGGCCCACCAAGCTCACCCCAGCCGCTCGGCGTGCCACGTCAGATGATCGTCCATGAAGGTCGAGATGAAGTAGTAGGAGTGGTCGTAGCGCTCGTGCATCCTGAGCGTCAGCCCGATATCGGTCCCCTTGATCGCCTCC
The DNA here is from genome assembly GCA_041675415.1 of Rhizobium sp. GTDB lineage: Bacteria > Pseudomonadota > Alphaproteobacteria > Rhizobiales > Rhizobiaceae > Allorhizobium. The sequence continues at coordinate 47,999 of JBAYTX010000021.1, forward strand.
TCGAACAGCCATGGCCTCAGGCCGGTTTCGAGGAAGCTGTCGGCCTTGCCCTGGTCGACCAGGAATTCGGGGAAGCGTGCGCCGTCCTCGACCAAAGCGCAGGCATCGTATGGCCGCCACTTCGCCTTGTCGGTACCGAGATATTTCTCGAAGGCGTCGACAGTCCAGTCCGCTGTCGAGGGTTCGACGATGGGTGCAAAGGCCGAGCAGCTCTTGAATCGGTCGGGGTTCTTGAGCGCGATGGTCATGGCGCCATGCCCGCCCATCGAATGGCCGAAGATGCCCTGCCGGTCCATGTCGACCTTGAAATGCTCGGCGACCAGCGCCGGCAGTTCCTCGGTGATGTAGGTGTACATGTGATAGTTCTCGGCCCAGGGCATTTCCGTCGCGTCGAGATACATGCCCGCGCCCTTGCCCATCTTCCAGTTGGTGAGTTCATCGGGAACGTCATTGCCGCGCGGACTGGTGTCGGGGCAGACGATGATGAGGCCGAGTTCGGCGGCCATGCGCCGGTATTCGCCCTTCTCCATGACATTGGCATGGGTGCAGGTGAGGCCCGACAGATACCAGAGGACCGGCCGCCGCTCCTTGATCGCTTGTGGCGGCACGAAAACCGCAAAGGTCATCTCGCATTTGCAGGCGTCGGACTCGTGGGCGAAAACGCCCTGCATGCCGCCGAAAGCGGTATTTTGCGACAGGATCTTCATGTTTGTTTCCTTGCTCTTTTGGTTTCAGCCAGCCAGCGACACTGCAGCGTTCACAGCGGCGGCCACCAGCACGGTATTGAAGAAATAGGATATGACCGAATGCAGCAGGTTCAAGCGCCGCATTGCCGTCGTCGTCACTGCCGTATCGGAGGTCTGGGCCGTCATGCCGATCACGAATGAAAAGTAGAGAAAGTCATATCCGCAAGGGGCAGCCGTCTCCGGAAAATCCAGGCCACCCTTGTGGCGCTTTGTTTCGGCGGCCTCGGTTGCTTCGGGGCGCCAGTAAAGATGCGCGTAGTGGATCGCGGCCATCGTATGGATCGTCAGCCATCCCAGGACGACGGATGCGAAGGCCAGCACGAGTTGGACAGCGCCGGTACCGCCCTGCCGGTTGAGCGCGAGAAACAGGGAAATCACCGAAACGGTTACGGCAAGCACGGTCACAGCGATGATCACCGGGGCTGGCTCGTCAGCGGATTCAGCGTGGCGTTTCAGATAGTCCGCCGTCAGTTCCGGCAGGCGCAGACCTATCAGACTGAGGTAGACGATAAAAAAGGTAACGGCGGCGATTTCCGCAGCGAATCTGGACTTCAGGAAAATGGCGATGCTGCCGGACAGGAGAGAGCACGCAAGCGCCGCCAGGAATGGCCCGTGCCGATGGACGATCAGGCGATTGAGAAGACTGCCCATGCTTACCGGCCCTCGATCCTTCGCCCTTGCAGATGTGACGGGGTCATTTTTTCACGCGCCGGCAAAGCCTGTCAAAGGTCTCGAGGAACTGCGAGCGGTCGCGGGGCGCGAAGGCGGCATTATAGCCCTTGCTTTCTCCCGTCTCGCGCAGATGGGCTCCGAGATCACGCATCGCGGTCGCCATTCCGATATTCGACTGATCGAAGATTCTGCCTGTCGGCCCCGTGACCATGGCGCCGGTCGCGACGCAGCGCCCGGCCAGCGGCACATCAGCCGTCACGACGATATCGCCCGGGCCAGCGCGCTCGGCGATCCAGTTGTCCGCCGCATCGAAGCCATTGGATACGATGACGTTTTTCACCATGGGGTCGCGCGACGGGCGCAAGCCGGAATTGGCGACGAACGTAACCTCGAAGCCGTGCCTCTCGGCAACTTTCAATATCTCCGGCTTCACCGGGCATGCATCGGCATCGACATAGATCACGGTTTGATGTGCCTTCCTTCCACGCCGGCATCCGGCATGGCACTACTTGCGGGTCCAGTTTTCCCCGATCACGGTTTCGGAGCCGGCATAGGTCCAGACGCCCTGCCACACGCCGTCCGGCTGTTCGAAGAACATGGCGATTCCGAAGGAATCTTCCGCGACATAGCCGACCGAAATCGCCGTGTCATCCTCGCTGGCCGGCCCCATCTCGAAGCGGTCGCCGACAAACTTCGCGCCAATTCCCGTGCCGATGTATTCCTTGCCCGCGATATTCCAGTAGACCTGATAGGTCTCTCCCTTGCGGACCACATCGACCGTCCCCTCGTATTGTCCGCCGGACGCATTGGTTCCGACCACATCGAAGCTCCCGGTCGGGTCGGCAAATGCCGCCGCCGGTGCCAATATCAATGTGCATGCTGCAACGATAGATCGAATAGACATCCTTCGCCCCTCCAACACCTGTGAAAACTCATTGCGAGCAAAGTCTATCATTTTCCATGCGAAAGTGATGGACGAGGGTGGTCTTGCTCCTGACTATTTTGAGGATTTGACCACCCTTCGCACCAGATCAGTACAGCACCACGCTGCGAATGCTTTCGCCGGAATGCATCAGTTCGAAGCCCTTGTTGATGTCCTCGAGCGGCATTGTGTGGGTGATCATCGGATCGATCTGGATCTTGCCGTCCATGTACCAGTCGACGATCTTCGGTACGTCAGTGCGACCGCGCGCGCCGCCGAAGGCAGTGCCCATCCAGGAACGGCCGGTCACAAGCTGGAACGGCCGGGTGGAGATTTCCTGCCCGGCGCCGGCGACGCCGATGACGACCGACTTGCCCCAGCCGCGATGGCTGGCTTCCAGCGCCTGGCGCATGACCTTGGTGTTGCCGGTGCAATCGAAGGTGTAGTCGGCTCCGCCGATCTGGTCGGCGCCTCGTTTCGTCATGTTCACGAGGTAGGGAACGATATCCTCGCCGACTTCCTTTGGATTGACAAAGTGTGTCATTCCAAATCGTTCTCCCCATTCCTTCTTGTCATTGTTTAAGTCGACGCCGATGATCATGTCGGCACCGGCGAGCCGGAGCCCCTGGATCACGTTGAGGCCGATACCGCCGAGCCCGAAGACGATTGCGGTCGCGCCGATCTCCACCTTGGCGGTATTGATGACGGCCCCGATTCCTGTCGTAACCCCGCAGCCGATGTAGCAGATCTTGTCGAAGGGGGCGTCGGGATTGACCTTGGCGACCGCAATTTCGGGGAGGACCGTGTAATTGGCGAAGGTCGAGCATCCCATGTAGTGGTGGATCTTGTCGTTGCCGATGGAGAAGCGCGATGTGCCGTCCGGCATCACGCCTTGCCCTTGCGTCGAACGGATCGCGGTGCACAGGTTGGTCTTGCGCGAGAGGCAGGAGGGGCATTCGCGGCATTCCGGCGTGTAGAGCGGGATCACATGGTCACCCTTTCTCACCGACGTCACGCCCGGCCCGACATCGACGACGATGCCCGCGCCCTCGTGGCCGAGGATCGCCGGGAACAGACCTTCCGGGTCTGCACCGGACAGGGTGAAGTCGTCGGTGTGGCAGATACCGGTTGCCTTGACCTCGATCAGCACTTCGCCCGCCTTCGGGCCCTCAAGCTGCACGGTCATGATTTCGAGCGGTTTACCGGCCTGAACGGCGACAGCGGCGCGAACATCCATGGTGTCTTATCTCCCTCTTGAACTTTGGTCGGGGAGACTGTTGCACGTGTCGGCCAATAGTCTCAAGGTCGCAGACTGCCCCACAGCCGATTATTCAAGTCTTTGTGCAGGGATCGCTCTCCGGTGCCGTCGTCAGGGCCGGTTACCCGGCCTGCACCGCGGACAGGGACGATGACGTGTCCGCATGCGGGTCGGGCGACATTTCTTCGTCGAGGAAAAAGGTGTCGGGTACCCGAAGCCAGCGCCTGGGATTCTCCGCCGAATGCACCGATTTGCGGTCTGCTGCGCAGCCGGCCGCCGCCGCCAGATCGCGCCAGTCCGGATGGCTTGCTCCGGGCACCGTGGCAGCGTCGATTCGCCGAATGGCGTCGGCTTCCCTTTCCGTGAGCCGAAGGCCATTCCCGTCGAAGGCGTGACGCAGGACCCGATGGATGTAGCGGAGATCGAATTCGGTCACACCGTTGTCCGAACAGCCGCGAATCGACCGATATGCACCGTCGCCGCCGGCAATCGCGTGCTGCAACTGATCGAGCGCGAGCACCGTCAGGGCCGGGGGCACATGGGGCGAGATTTCGATGACATGCAGGACCAGTTCCAGTTCCATCGCGGACCAGATGATTCCGCGCGTCGCGAAAACCGATTCGATCCACGCCACGTTGATCTCGTCGAGCGTTCCGCTCGGATAACAGTGATGGACGATATAGCCGGCAAGCGACTCTACGAAGTAGGTCCTCCATTCGTCGCATTGTTCGGGGCAGAGCCGGTTCAGCGCAAGAATAGTCACCACGTCGTCGGGGGATCGCACCCCGCCCGGAAAGGTATATTTGCGCAGCAATACGGTATCGTCGGCCGTTAGGCCGTTTTTCCCGGCGACGACACATGCCGGAAAAGAGAGACGGAACTCGCTCATCTTTTGTCCCTGTTTCATCATGAAACCGGGGCGGACTCTAATGCATCGACCATTGTGAATTCTCTAATGAAGACGGTTAAGCCCGCGTAATGCAGTTGCCTAAAAAGCAACGTTTCTTGCGCGCTTGTGCTCTCGCCACAGGATGAACAGGCCCGAGGCGACGATGATGAGGATGCCGAGCCATTTCGAGGGTGTCGGAAAGTCGCCGAAGAGCGCATAGCCAAGGATGGTTGCGGCAATGATCTCGAAATACTGGAAGGGCGCCAGCACCGAAAGCGGCGCGAGGCGAAAGGCGCGTACGACCAGGAGATGGATATAGCCGGAAATCGAGCCGAGAAGCACGAGCAGGCCGAATCCGAGCCATGATCCTGGAAGCGAGAACTTGAAATCGGCCTCGCCGAGGGCGCCGCCAGCGGCGAGCGCCAGCCCCATGAAAAGCGTGCCGCCGAGGCCTGCCATGGTCTGCATGGTCATGGGCGTATCGGCATCCCCGAGCGCCCGGTTGAGGAACATGTAGAGCGCGAAGAGGAAGGCGCAGGCGACCGGCAGCAGCGCCGTCAGCCCGAAGATTTCGTAGCTCGGCTGGATGACGATCATCGCGCCGCCGAAGCCGATGACGATGGCAAGCCACCGCCGCCAGCCGACCTTGTCGCCGAGAAACAGCGCCGAAAGCGCGGTCAGGATGAAGGGTTCGACGAAGTAGATCGCGAAGACGTCCGCCAGCGGCATGTATTTGACCGCGATGAAGAACATCAGGCTGGCCGCGCCGTGCAGGGCGCCGCGCAGCAAGTTCAGAAAGGGACGCTTCGCCGACAGCGCCCGCCAGCCCTGCAGCAGGAAGAGGACCGGGAGCGTACAGGCCATCTGGAAGAAGAAGCGGTAGAAGGTCACCTGTCCGGGAGACATGCCCTCGAAAGTCGCCATGTATTTGGCGATCGCATCCATGGCCGGCAGGATCAGCATGCAGCCGGCCATCAGCGCCATGCCCTGGAGCGGATTTTGCTGGCTGCTTGTCTTGGGCTCTGTCATGGCGATCCGCGTTCCGGGCAACGACCTCATCAAGCACGCGGGGCCGGCCAGTGCAAGCGCCGGTGATGCCGTCCGTGACCGCTTGTCGTATGGCTGGAAAGGTCAGGCCGGGATTTCGGAAACGGTGTCGCCGAACACCTCTTCGAACGCATCGCGCAACCGGATATCGACATCGGGCATCATCACAGGAAGGCCGAGATCAACGAGGCTGGTGACCCCATAGGCACTGATTCCGCAAGGAACGATACCGGAAAAATGCGCGAGGTCCGGATCGACATTGATCGCCAGTCCGTGAAAACTCACCCAGCGCCGCAGACGGATGCCGAGCGCGGCGATCTTGTCCTCGGCCATGGAGCCGTCGGGCAATGGCGGCTTTTCCGGCCGGCGGACCCAGACGCCGACGCGATCCTCGCGCTGTTCGCCGCGCACGTTCATCGAATCAAGCGTGCGGATGATCACCTCTTCCAGCGCCGCTACATAGGCGCGGACGTCCTGCCGCCGGCGCTTCAGGTCCAGCATCACATAGGCGACGCGCTGTCCGGGGCCGTGATAGGTGTATTCACCCCCGCGGCCCGTGGCAAAGACCGGAAAGCGGTCCGGGTCGATCAGGTCGACCGGATCGGCGCTGGTGCCGGCGGTATAAAGCGGCGGATGCTCGAGCAGCCAGACCAGTTCGTCGGCGCGCCCTTCCGCGATGGCTGCGACTTCCGCCTCCATGGCGGCGACGGCCTCCTCATAGGGAACCAGCCCTTCGGAGATTCGCCAGCGCACCGGCGGGGAGCCGGGCGAGGGGAGCATATTCGTCTCGATGTCGGTGCGCTGCATGTCGTGGCCATCCTTTTCCCTTACTTGGCAAGAATGCTTTTTCACTTCAAGAGCGGGTTTTCCGGCCGGTCCCTCGCAGAGGTTTTTCGCTGCTTCGGGATTTATCAAAAATCGGTCATGGTGGCCTTGTGCACCCGGAATGCTTTTGCTACATGCAGCCCCGCCGGAGCAATTCGGCGCCTACCACGATGCGGTCGTGGCGGAATTGGTAGACGCGCAGCGTTGAGGTCGCTGTGGGGCAACCCGTGGAAGTTCGAGTCTTCTCGACCGCACCAAAATCAACCCGGCTTCGGCCGGGTTTTTTTATATCTGTCCGACAGTTGACCGGCACGCGGACCGGGCGGGCGACCGCGCCCTGAGCCTAACGCCGCGACTTCTCCCACTTCTTCGTCAGCCGGTCTCGCTTCAGCTTCGACAGGCGCTGAATCCAGAATATCCCGTCCAGCTGGTCGATCTCGTGCTGCATGCAGATGGCCGGAAAGCCATCCATCTGCTCCTCGTGCGCCTGTCCATCCAGATCCCGATAGCGAAGTGTTATCGCACGCGGCCGCGTGACGGTTTCGGTGGCGCCAGGCATCGATACGCTTCCCTCGGCATGGCTCATCAGCTCGTCCGAGACCGACAAGATCTCCGGATTGACATAGGCGCGCCGCCCGCCGATTTCGGGCAAGTCGAGCACGACGAGGCGAACGGGCACCCCGATATGGGCCGCGGTGATCCCGACGCCGGGTGCGGCGCGCATCGTGTCGTAGAGATCGTCGGCGAGCGTTCGCAACGGCTGATCATAGGAGTCCACCGCAATGCATGGCGTCTTCAATGCGGGATCGGGAAAATAGACCAGAGGTTTCGATGTCACTGCTTGCTTTCCTTGTGAGTCCTCGAGGCTGCGTTCGCGTACTTGTCGCTATCGGACAGGACAATCCCGTGAGCGACGAAAAACCCGGCTGGACCTTGTTCTAACAACAGGTTAGCAGGCCTTGTTCGCAATTGCACACCGGGCGGGAACGATATCCGTCCACGGTTGTTGACAATGTGGTTTTTGACGCCATTCTCCATGGCAACCGGGATACGCAGGGCGTAAAGAACTCGAAGACAAGGACGCAAGCATGACGGATACCGGCGAAGACATCCTCGTTCACAGCACACAGGATGATGCTTCCGCCGATATCTACGCGGAAGACGGCTCGATCCGTTCCGATTTCCTGGCCCTTGTCGGTGCGGCGATCGCCGATCGCGACCTGCTTTTCTTGCGCCAGCATGTGGCGCGGCTGCACGAGTCCGAACTCGGCGACCTGATCGAGGCGATACAACCCGATCAACGGCTGGCGCTCGTCCGCATTCTCGGCGACGACTTCGACCTTACGGCCTTGACCGAGGTCGACGAGGCAATCCGTCTCCAGATCGTCGAACAGATGTCCAATCAGCAGATCGCCACGGCTATCGGCGATCTCGATTCGGACGACGCGGTCTATATTCTGGAGGATCTCGATCACGAGGATCGGGAGGAGATTCTCGCCCAGTTGCCGTTTACCGAGCGGGTGCGGCTGCGCCGCGCACTCGACTATCCGGAAAGCTCCGCCGGCCGGCGCATGCAGACCGAATTCGTCGCGGTCCCGCCGTTCTGGACGGTCGGCCAGACCATCGACTATATGCGTGACGAGGAGGACCTGCCGGAAAGTTTCACCCAGATCTTCGTCATCGACCCGACCTTCAAGCTGCTCGGCACCATCGACCTTGACCGCATCCTGCGCACCAAAAGGCAGGCCAAGGTCGAAACGATCATGCGCGAGACGAGCCACCCCATTCCCGCCGAGATGGACCAGGAAGAGGCAGCGCAGGTCTTCGAGCAGTATGACCTTCTCTCGGCGGCTGTCGTCGATGAGAACGGCCGTCTGGTCGGTGTGCTGACCATCGATGACGTTGTCGACGTTATCCAGGAGGAAGCGGAAGAAGACCTGATGCGTCTTGGCGGCGTCGGTGACGAGGAATTGTCGGATACGATTCCGGAAACGTCCAAGTCCCGCGTGCCATGGTTGCTGGTGAACCTGTTGACGGCGATCCTTGCGGCCTCGGTCATTTCCCTGTTCTCGGCGACAATCGAACAGATCGTTGCGCTTGCCGTGCTCATGCCGATCGTCGCCGGCATGGGCGGAAATGCGGGATCGCAGACCATGACCGTGACGGTTCGCGCTCTCGCGACGCGCGATCTCGATATCCACAATGCGTGGCGCGTCGTACGTCGCGAAGCCGGCGTCGGCCTGTTGAACGGAATGATCTTCGGCATCCTCATCGGTGTTGTCGCGGGCTTTTGGTTCCAGGATGCGGATATCGGCGGCATCATCGCAACCGCCATGCTGATCAACATGTTCGCTGCGGCGATTGCCGGTATTCTTATTCCGCTGTTCCTCGACCGCATCGGTACGGACCCGGCGGTCGCATCTGCGGTTTTCGTCACGACGGTGACCGATATCACGGGCTTCTTCACGTTTCTGGGACTTGCGACCTGGTGGTTTCGAACGTGAACCGGAGCCTGGCACGCGGTTAAATTGACTATTACGTAAAAGTCAATAGAATGGCTATTCCAAATTGAATCGGAACGGCAGTGAAGAAGTATTACAGCATAACAGAATTGACGCGTGAGTTCGGGGTTTCGACCCGCACCCTCAGGTTCTACGAGGATGAGGGTCTGCTACATCCCGAGCGTCGGGGACGTACGCGCCTTTACCGTGCTGCCGACCGGCGATTGCTGCAGGAAATCCTGCGCGGTCGGCGTATTGGATTTACTGTAGCCGAAATCCGGGAAATTATCCACGTCTACAAGGAACCGCCCGGTGAGATCGGTCAGCTGAAGCTGATGATGAAGCGCATCGACGAGAAGCGCGACGAACTCCGGCAGAAGCGCAAGGACATCGACGAGACGCTTGCAGAACTCGACAACGCCGAGGAGGCGTGCCTCACGCGAATGGTCGAGATCGGCGTCGGGACCTGACCCCCGTTCAGATCCAGCGGCGGGTCTGCTGGCAGTAACGTTCGAAGTCGATGCCGAAGCGGGCGAGCAGATGCATTTCCTCGCATCGGATGGCTACGATCGTGGTAACCACGGCCGCGGCCGCGGCCGCGACGAAGAACCAGCTATTTCCGGTCAGAAAACCGAAGGCGACCGTCATCAGCGTGTAGCCGAGATAGATCGGATTTCTCGTAAGGCGGAACGGACCGTTGGTGACCAGTCGCTGGGCGCAGCGATTGGGCATGACCGTCGTGTGGCTCACGAGAAGGGTCCTGATCGCCCATACGTCGAGCGTCACGGCGATGACGACCAGAAGTCCGCCGATAATCCAGAAGAGATATCCATCGCTGGGCACGGACGGCAGGAGGCCGACATAGCGCTCAAGCAAGAGCGCTGCGGCGATGGCAAGTCCGTAGAGCAGGGGCGGCCAAGGGTATTTAAGCGGCTTCAGTCGATAGGCGTTCATGATCATGTCCTGTCATTGGCTGACTGCGGTACATTCACGGGCAAGCTGCAACACACGCTCATCCTGATCCGGCTGGATTGCGCCAGACTGGAGCGGTTCAAACAGTGACTGTTCCATCAGTTTATCCATGGTGCAGGCGCAGAAGCGGCTGCATATTGCCGCTTGCGAACCTTCGTTGCGGCAGGCTGTCTCGCAGCTCTGCAGATAGGACTGGATTGGATCAGCCTTTTGTGGCGGCGCGATGATCGACGTCAAATAAACCACAGCAATCAACAGCGGCTGGTGCAGTAGGTAGACGAGCAGGCTGTGGCGTCCGCCCCAGCGCAGGATCGCCGGTCCGGCCGGGAGTGAGGCGAGGGTTCCGAACCAGCCCGCCGAGCGGGCGATTCGTGCGGTGGCCATGCCGAACAGGAACGCGCCGATCCACGGCAAGATGGGCACGTAGTCGTTGGAGCGCGGCAGGCGCTGCGACAAGCCGACCCAGAGCAGGTAGGGCGCATCGAAGATGTCCGAGCGGTAGATGTTCGGCAGGGTGATCGCCGATACCGCCGCCAGAATGGTGAGAGCCGGCGGCAGCCTGAGAAAGAGCAGGCCAATCAGGCTCGCGGCGGCAATATTGTGCAGGATGCCGAAGAAAACCATGCCTTGCGGCGTTGCGATCGCCGTTGCGACGGTGATGGCTATCGCTGCCGCGACCACCATGCCCAACCGCCGAAAGAAGGATTGCAGCCTCAGCGTGGGATAATGCGCCAGGACCAGGCTGACACCCGCCATGAAGATGAAGCTGCTGGCGATTGCGCGGGCGTACAATTTCCAAAGGCCCTGGGTGGCCGTTCCGGGTTCGAGATAGCCGAAGAATTCGAGATCCCAAGTGAAGTGATAGGATGCCATGGCGAGCAGTGCGACACCCCGTGCGGTGTCCAGAATGCCGATCCTCAACGGCTTCGCCGGCGGGATTTCACTTTCGGGGAGCGGCGTCACGATCCATCCTTCGTGTGTGAGATTTCCAGCGCGCGGTCGTGCGCTTCAACTGCTCATGCCACAGCGGTCAATCGAGTCCTTTTCATGGCGCCGCATCGTTCATCAGGGCGAGACGTGCATCGGAGAAAAACTGGCGGCGGATCAGAACGGAGAAGATGATAACCGACGTCGCCATGAAGACATAAGGGCTTACGAACCAGCCGAGGTAACCTATCGACAGAAAAATCGCCCTCAGACCGGTATTGAAGTGCTTTGCGGCGATGATGTTCATGCGGATCACACGCTCGGCCAGCCGTTCCGTTGCCACGGGGTCCTGTTGCGCTTCCGCGGACATCGGCAGGGTGCCGAACAGGATCGTGCAATAGTTGAAGAGTCTGTAGGACCAGCCGAATTTGAAGAAGGAATAGCCGAAGATCGCTATGAGGCCGAATACCTTGACTTCGAGAGCCGTGCGGTCGCCGTACATGAAGAAGGGCAGATCCCGGATCACCGCATCGACCTGTTCCGTTGCACCCAGAAGCGCGAAACAGCCACCGATCGCAAAAATAGAGGTCGAGGCAAAGAAGGCGGTGCCATTCTGCAGTCCGGCAAGGATCTGGGTATCGATCATCTTCAGATCACGCTTCAACGAGTTGCGGATCCATTCTCGCCGGCGCTCCGCCATGGTCTGCGTCAGGCTCGGACGGCTCAGAATTTTCGCACCGCTGGTCAGCCACGAGAAGACGATCCAGAGAACAAGGAAGAGCAAAAGTGCCGTGAGATCGATAACCGTCATCGCGAATCCCTGTTGGTCCGTGCGAAAACCTTAGGCCCGGGGATCGACGGCAGGCAAGCGATTTAGACTTTCGTAATGGTTTGGGTCAAATTGAGGCGTTTTCCACTTGTTTTTCCGTACTCTAATATGCCTTCCAAGCCTTTGAATCTTCGATCATCCATGCAGTGACCGTATGGCTCCCATGCGCAAAGCGTCACCGTTTCGCCATTTTTGCAATTGCGATGTGCTTCCTTTTTCAATAGACCCTTGCCCAAGGAAAGCGGTCGGGGGACGGCTTTTCGCCATAGGCGAGTTAATCGGAGTCAGAATGGAAAACAGCATCCAGAAGTCTTGCTGGGGTGTAACCTTGCGTGCCCTGGTGGGATTTGCCGGCATCTTGTTCCTAGCCTATCTTTTCGGAACTATTTGACCTTCATGGTCGCGAGTTTCGCAGCGCGGTCCGGAAACGGCCGCGCTGTTTTCGTTTCCCCTGGCCCATTTCGTGTCGCGGCAATCAAAACGGATGTCGGTTGCCCACCATGCTTGCAATGCATGCTAATCTAGCTTTCTGATTCATCGTGCATGCAGGGGCAATCATTCATGTTTCTTTCGGTCTTCGATGTCTTCAAGATAGGGATAGGCCCGTCGAGTTCCCATACGATGGGACCCATGACCGCGGCCAGGCGATTCCTCGACTTGATCCTGTCTGACGACTGGCCCCGTCCTTCCGCGTCCGCCGTCGCGGCGCTGAAGGTCGGCTTGCACGGATCGCTTGCCTATACCGGCATCGGCCACGGCACCGGCCGTGCGGTGATCATCGGCCTGATGGGGGAAGAGCCAGACACCGTCGATCCGGATCGGATGGAAGACATCGTGGCTGCGGTCGAGAAGAGCGGTCGCGTGACCCCGCCCGGACACCCTTCATATCACTTCCGCCCCGCTGACGATCTGGTCTACGACAAGAAGGTAACACTGCCGGGGCACGCCAACGGGATGCGCTTTACCGCGCTCGACCGCGACGGCCGCGTTCTGCTGACCATGGTCTATTATTCCATCGGCGGCGGGTTTGTGGTCACCGATACCGAACTGCAGGCGATGCAGGCGAGCAAGAAGGCCGCGCCGTCCACCAACGTGCCTTATCCATTCGCCACGGCCAGGCAGATGCTGGACATGGCGCGCAGTTCCGGTCTGACGATCGCACAGATGAAGCGTGCCAATGAGGAAGCCACGATGGATCGGGCGACCCTCGATACCGGTCTCGACCGCCTCTGGGAGGCAATGAGCGGATGCATCGACCGTGGCCTGCGCCAGGAAGGCCGCTTGCCCGGCGGACTGAACGTCAGGCGCCGGGCGCGCACGATCCACGAGAAGCTGCAGGAGGAGTGGCGCAGCAATCGCGCCAATCCGTTGCTGGCGAATGACTGGCTTTCCGTCTATGCCATGGCGGTCAACGAAGAGAATGCGGCGGGCGGCAGGGTTGTGACCGCGCCGACCAACGGCGCTGCCGGCGTCGTGCCGGCGACGATCCGCTACTACCAGCATTTTCACCCCGATGCCGACCGCGACGGCATTCGCGACTATCTCCTCACGGCTGCCGCCATCGGCGGCATCATCAAGCACAATGCCTCGATCTCCGGCGCTGAGGTCGGCTGTCAGGGCGAGGTGGGGTCAGCGTCCGCGATGGCGGCTGCGGGACTTGCCGCCGTCATGGGCGGCTCGCCCGAGCAGATCGAGAACGCCGCCGAAATCGCGCTTGAGCATCATCTCGGCATGACCTGCGATCCGGTCGCGGGCCTCGTCCAGGTACCCTGCATCGAGCGCAATGCGCTTGGCGCCGTCAAGGCGGTGACCGCGGCTTCACTGGCGCTCAAGGGGGACGGCGAACATTTCGTGCCGCTCGACGCCTGCATCGAGACCATGCGACAGACCGGCAACGACATGAGCGAGAAGTACAAGGAAACCTCGCTCGGCGGCCTGGCCGTGAATGTCGTGGAATGCTGAGGCTGTGGAGCGGAAAGCGCGGGACTTGACCGATCCCCGCAAAGGGCTATCACGATCACCATGGCACTGCATCTGATCAAACTCTGCGTGGGGGCCGACTCCCTCGACGACCTCAGGCAATGGGTCGCCGAGCGCTCGCTTACGGCGATCGCCGCCGGGCTCGAGCCGCACAGCTCGCATGTCACGCGCATGCAGCCCAAACGCGCAGAGGAGCTGCTCGACGGCGGGTCGCTCTACTGGATCATCAAGGGACAGGTGGCGGCACGCCAGAAGCTCCTCGACATCGTCACCTTCACCGGTGGCGACGGCATCAGCCGCTGCGAGCTGATCCTCGGGCCGGAAGTCATCGAAACCGTACCCGCGCCGCGCCGTCCGTTCCAGGGCTGGCGCTATCTCGAGCCGGACGCGGCACCCCGCGACCTGGGCGCGTCGGGCGCCGATCTGGAAGCCATGCCGGAAGACCTGAAGCGCGAACTGGCAGAACTCGGCCTGCTCTGAGGAGCGACCGCAGATCCCGCCGGACTTGCGGAGCGGCCACAGGCGGTCTATCTGACCGGCGATGACACAGGCACCGCTCTACGCACCGGGAACCAAGATATTCGCAGTCGCACCGATGATCGACTGGACGGACCGGCCCAGAAGGCAAGGGCTGGCGAGGGCGTGTTGTACTGTATGTTGTACCTACCCGCCGCAATCTTCCAGTGGGTTACGCATGGCGATTGGCAGCGGGGAGGGGTTCGGCCTAAGCCGAATGAGGCACAGCTTGGGATGCGCGCTGCTCAGATAGTGCACGATCGAACCGCGCAAACATCCTATCTGACTTAATTTGGTGTTGAGCCAACGGCAACCGGCCCTTGCTGCTAATACACCTCTTCATAATGCCATCAACTTCTCGCCCATTGAGCCGTCCACTTAGAAGTAGGGCGCCAGCTAGTGCACAGATAGCCATCTTCACGTCTTCACGCGTGAACAAGCTTTTGACTGCCCATGTTACAGGATGGGTTTCAGCGCAGTAAGTGCTTGGCCCTCCCTTGAACGCGGACAGACCGTGCCAGTCGCTTGTCGACCACAGCAGCCCCTCGACGTGTTGCTTCCCTGTGGAGTGGTAGTATGCCGACTCGGCGAGCGGGCCGGCAGCGCACATGTGGGCTAGCAGATTTTTGTACTTAGTATGAGACGCTACGGTCGTGAAGTATCGCACCTCAGGTTGGACGTGTCCTCGTCCAGTCTGCGTATCGATCTCAACGTGGCAAATAGGAATCCCGTACAACCATGCGGCCACAGCGTGGCCAGCTTCATGATGTGCAGTCGCCATATCGTCATTCGCTTTGGACAACCCAATTCTCCTCATTGCTTGCGGCCAAACAGGCGCGCGTTCTCGTTGTCCGTGTGCTCACCATGAACACGCGGGTTCTCAATGCCTGCGAAGCAGGCTCAACGTTGCGTTGGGAGTCTCGCGAAATGGGTTGCGAGCGAGACATAGCCACTAAGGGCCGTGGGCTTTTAGCCGATCATCTCTTTATGGGATTTCGACCGAAAAGTCAAGCCCAGGTTGTGCAACGGTTAGTAAATGGCGCCGTGGTGGTGACACGGCGCCCGCGCTCAGGGCCGGATTGCCCAGTGGTGCCTAGCGCATAGTGGAGCCCTCGGCTGGATTCGAACCAGCGTCATCCTCTACGGCTTCGCGGGGTAGAACACCCGGACCGATACGAGGGCAAACTGTTTATGCCATCTCGAGTTCGTCCAGCCGTTGAGCCTCGGCAATTGCCTCAAGGGTCTGGTGCCCCATGAAATGCGCGCTATCGAAACACGCCTCGACGCCATGATGATAGCTTCGGCTGGCGACGAGAGCGTCGTCAAACAGGTCCAGGCAGATCTCCAGACGCTTGCGGGCCGTAATCAGTGCGTCTCTCATTTCGTCGCTCATTTGCGTGTCCCCTCTGTTTCGATGCCAGAATGATGGCGCCGAATCGCAGTGGAGTCAAGCGATTTTGGTGACAAACGCGTAGCCCAATTATATTTGCACTGTCAACCATCTTAACAAATTTGTCAAGCTGGTATTTTCAGAAAAGATTGCGGCTTGTCCCGCTGCCGTCGAGTTGTGCCGTCCAGCGCTGGACAACCGGCAGGGCCGGTGCGATGGTGCTGGAAACGGGAGGGGGAAGATATGGGTAAGCGGGAAGACTTTCTTTACATCGTCCAAACGGCATTGATTGTGAACACCGTCCGTCTTGCTACCGACGGCGACCGCACACCAAAAGCAGTCGCGAATTTCTCGACGACGTCTGCATTAGGTAGGTTGGATGACGTCCTCTACGCGGCCGATCGTATCCCCGAGCACATGTCTGCATCAGATGCGGCAAATGACTTTTGCGGTTACTTCTTCACGAATTTACGTGAACAGGAGCCGGAGGGGAACAAGCCCACAATTCCTCCATGGTGCGCCCGCAGCTAAGCCGTCACCTAAAGCCCAGCCCTTTGTTAATGGCATCAAGTACTCACTTGAAACCAATTCAAGTGAGCGAACATACACCAATAAGCACGGCACCGCCACGGCCGGCAGTGACCTCGGCGAGGCTATGGGCGAATTAGGACGTTCGGTCGTCCATAGTTGAGTATCGCTTTTTTCAGGTGGTCATCATAAGCCCTGAGGTGAGCCAATACCGCCCGAGCAGTGACGTAAAAATCACGCGCAGTCATTCGATCTAGGTCGGCGTAAGGGACACCTGAAAGGCTCTCGACAAGGCGCAGCACGCCCGGATAGCCGGATTGCATCGCGTCGATCAATATGACGTCTTTGAGGTTCTGCTCGCCATCGTTGGCGAAGGCGCGAAGAGTGAGGCTGCTAATCGTTTGGTCGCCAACAATCAGGCCGTCCGCCAGTGGAACGAGCGTAGGCGCTTGCGGACGGGGGGGGGGGCAGGCTCTTCTGTGGGCTCCGGGGGTACAGGCTTGCTAGGCGTCGCCCATCGCTCGATCGCCGATTGCACCGATGTTAGGAGGCTGATTGGCTTTATTCCGCTCATGCACCCAGCCCGGCAATCTCGCAAGCCTCGTTTTCGGCCGCACCAAGCACGCGTCGCAATCCGGCGTCGGCAGGCTCTTCATCCTCAAGGTGCCTCGCCGTCGCAGCAGCAAGCACGGACTGCAGGTCTTCGTAGTCAAGTCCGACTGCGGTTAGCTCATTGCCGTTTTCTTGACGGTGGCGAGTAAACGGCATGGTCACGCCAAACCCGTCATCCCTCTTCACGAACATTGCGGCACGCACGGCAACGCCACGAATGCGGAAATTGAAGGATGCAATACCGCTTCCTGCATGGTTCAGCGGCTGCCAGCGGGTGATTTCTATGGTCATGTTTCTCTCCTATTGCCGGTGAGCCGTTGCCCACTCGCATTCAATGCGCCGCGGACGTGCCGGCGCTTGTGGTTCAACGCGTAGTTCTGACTCGCGTCGGTCGAAGTTGATCGTCAGTGATTTGTGAGCGGCGATTGCATAGACGGCACAGTCCAAAGTTTCATGCCGCTTCCCGGTGACTGGTACGAACTCATATACAGCCGCCCCGCGGCGGTAGCGCACAAGCATCCGCTCGCCGGTCAACTGTTCGAAATAGTCGGCCTCCAGGCTATCGGAGAACCGCATCTCTCCTTTTGCCAAGCGCCCGAACAAAGCCGCCTTGATGCCGTCGACACCCACGATCCAAAGCTGACCGCGGCGCTTGGCTGAACGGCTGGCCGCAATCCACGGCAGGTTCCCGCCGCGGCCTTTGATGGCCATGACTTTGCGACGAACTCGCGGACCGCAGAAGGCCAGCACCTTGTCCATGGTCACGCCGTCGCCGGCATCAACTGCGGTCGCGTCGATGCCAATCGTGCCGCCGTGCGGGTGCGGCCAGCGTGTCTTCAGCAGGTCGTCAAGATCCGCCCAGACTTCGTCGTCATTCCACTGCCCGTCGATAATGACGTGCTTGAGGACATACGGCAGGCCAGCGCGATCCCAGCCCATCAGGGTGGTTTCTAGTCGGTCGTGCTGAACGTCGACGCCTGCCGTCACGGTCAGGATCTCGGCAGGGATTGCCTCCAGCCCGAACGGTTCGCGCTTCGACAGCAGATCAGCTTCGTCCAGTTCCGTGCCGCCTCCGGTCGTGCCTTCGGCGAGGATGGTGTTGATGAAGGTCTTAACGTCTTCCGGGTCTTTCGAAGCGGCGACGAACTCGACGGCCAGCTTGCCCCAACTGGCGTTCTCCAGCAGCGACACAAGCGCGTTCAGGCGGAAGCCGGCGTGCCCCTTCACTTCGGGCGCCGTTGCCCTCCAGCGGCCGTTGTCGACCATCTGGAGCTTATGCTTTTCTTCCGTTTCCGTGCCGCACTCAGGGCACCACCAGGCGGCCAGCGCCGGTTCTCCTTTGGGCCATTTGATGTCGCCCCACTTGAGCTCGTGGAACGATCCGCAATGTGGGCAAGGGCATTCGAAAACGCGCTTGTCTGACTCTTCGTACCGGGCCAGCACAATCGAGGTGTCGGCATCGGTCGGAGTCGAGCCAATGACGATCTTGCGGTCCGCGAAGGAAAGCGTGCGTTTTTCGGCCAACAGGATCGGGTTGCCTTCGACCGTCATAGACATGCCGTCGGCTTCGTCGATCAGCAGCACGCGGACATTGTGGCGCCGTAGGTTCTTCGGAGACTTGGCCGCGACGACCTTTAGCGAGCCGCCGGGAAAGCGCCGGGAAAGCATGGTGTCCCGTTCGCCTTCGCGGGTATCACCGGAAAGCAATGTTCGGATGGCCGGGGATGCTTCGAAGATTGGTTCAATGTCGGAGACCACATAGTCGCGGCAATCGGCCTCGGTCGGCAGCACCACAAGTATAGGCGACGGATCGTTCGCGACGAAGCCAGCGATGGCGCCGGTTAGTAGGGTTGTGAAGCCTACGCGCACCGGCTTTACCAGGGTGACGCGCTCAATGTTGGGGTCGCCGATCGCGTCGGCAATCTCGATCTGTGGTTTGTAAAGTCGGATCTTGCCGGCAACAGCGGCGACGGATTCCGGCAGGCGGATTTCGCTTTCAATCCATTTCGACAGTCTGGTCTTCGGTGGCGGCTTCGCCTTCATGAGGGCGCGCCGCCTGATCTGCATCAGCGTTTGCAAGGGCACTTAGCGCCTCTCTAATTTCGTGATCTACAAGGGAAATGGCGGCGGCATCTAGGGCAGCACCGGCACGTCGTCGAAGCCTGCCGGGAACGGCCAGCATGGCGCTTCGAACCTCGGCAACGATGCTTTCCCAGGTCTGCGCTACGGCCTCGACGTCGACCAGTTCGCCGCGCAATTGGGCGTTCTTCATCGACTGGCCGTCCGCTTGTTCTCGGGCAAGTCGGGCGCGTTCTGCGTTCAGGTCCAGCGTGGCGGCTTGGTTGCCAGCCTTGGCGCTGATGTGCCGGATGTAGTTCTGAATTGTGACAGCCGCGTCGAAGGTGCCGGCGCCTGTCTTGATCGCGATGCCTTCCCCATGAAGTTGGGTTATTCTTCTAGTGGAAAGACCTAGAAGCCCCGCCATGGCTTGGATTTTTAGCTCCATTGGAATATTATTCTCCGGGAAGGAAATCACATAGGAAAACTTGCATAGATTGATATTCCGGGGTCGCGCTGGTCCGCCCCCTAGATTTGTAGGGAGGACCCGCTTGTTCGAACCCATTGTGTTGCACTATTGCAACAGCTTGGCGATGACGCGCTCGACGCGCTCTTGAAGCAAAGGCCCTGCGATCTTCTCAAAGGCAGCAAGGGTTACGCCCTGTGTCATCTCTTTTGGAATGAACACGCCAGAACGGGCGAAGGTGTAGAGCCGCCCCTTGGTCCTGACCATCACGTGCCCGTTGAACTTCTCCACGGTCTTGCGATTGCCAACTGCCCCGCCCATCATGAAGGCACCAGGATAGAACGTTGCCTTGCCGAATGGCTTGGCCACGACACCGCCGCCGGTCTCTTTGGGCTTCAGGTACTTGAGGCGGATGTTGCCGCCCCGTGTGCGCATCTCATACGAAAGCTTGCCAGGCTTGGCTTGGTTGGGCTTGCCGACAGCGGCGACAATCACCTTGCGATTGAGGCCGGTTTGTTTAGTCAGTTGCCTAATTACCTGTGTCTTCGCACGGTTGCCGACCTTGTTGATCTCTTGCGGGATGACCTTTGGGAACTGCTTGTTCAGGCGGTCTATCGACCGCCCGAACTTCAGCATCGTCTTGTCGGACCAGTGCATTTTGATGGTCATGTCGCTAGTCCATGTAAGCGGATTCGACGGACGTCTTGACCGCTTCCGCCTGACGATCGACGACGGCTTGCGCCACCGCCTCGGCATTGCCTGCACCTGAGATGGTGAAGTTGTTCACGACACTGATGGATGCACCCGACGCGCCTGCCGCTGATGCCAGCGCGCTGTTAGGCGTGATGAGCCCCGACCGTGAAGGCGAGAACAATTCCGGCCCACGCTCGCCGACGAGATAGGTGCCGCCGCCACGGACAGGACCGCCAGAAGCGCGCGCGCCATCAACTGGTGGTGCGGCCGGTGCATCACCACCACCGCCAAGGAATGAAGGCAGGCGGATGACGTTGGACAAGTCGATGCGACCAATGGCGTTCCGGATCAGTGAAGGGATGGTCTTCACCCATGCCAAGAGCGAGTCGAACTTTGCGACCGCGCCGTCCCACAAGCTTTGAATGAGCGCATCGCCTGCCGCGAACATTTCGGCCGTTCCGGTCTTGAACGCGTCGATGATCCGTCGCGTTACGGCATAGGCGTTGGATTCAATTGCCTGCTGGTGATGGTAGCCGAGCACGTCACGCTCGAAGAGCGAACCAAGCCAATCGCCCAGGCCTGACAGCTTCGACATGATTGCCGCGCCGGCATTGCCTATTGCGTTGAGTCCAGCCGCTATGGGATCCAGAACGGGCCGCAAGAACTCGAAAGCCGGACCAAGCTCTTCACCGATGGCTGTTGCCACGCCGGCAAGCGTCGACGTGATGCGGTCCCA
>JBAYTX010000022.1:0-65365 GCA_041675415.1 Rhizobium sp.
CATTGTCGCGCTGATGCAGACCGATCGACGGTTCGTCGAGCACGTAGAGCACGCCCGTCAGCCCCGAGCCGATCTGCGAGGCAAGCCGGATGCGCTGGCTCTCGCCGCCGGACAGTGTGCCGGAATTGCGCGACATCGACAGATAGTCGAGGCCGACATCGTTCAGGAAGCGCAGGCGCTCACGGATTTCCTTGAGGATGCGCACCGCGATCTCGTTCTGCTTGTCGGTGAGTTTCTCGGGCAGCGCCTCGAACCAGCTTCCCGCCACCCGGATCGACATTTCGGTGACTTCGCCGATATGCAGCCCGTTGATCTTGACGGCGAGCGCCTCCGGCTTGAGGCGGTATCCGGCGCAGGCGGGGCAGGGGGCCGCGGACATGTAGCGTTCGATCTCCTCGCGCGCCCAGGCGCTGTCGGTCTCCTTCCAGCGCCGCTCGAGATTGGGCACGATGCCCTCGAATGTCTTGGTCGTGGTGTAGGAGCGGGCCCCGTCGGCATAGTGGAAGTCGATCTTCTCGTCCGTGCCGTGCAGGATGGCCCTTTGCGCCGCCTCGCTCAGATCCGACCACTTGTTTGACAGCTTGAACCCAAAGGCCGCGCCGAGCGCTTCCAGCGTCTGGTTGTAGTAGGGTGAGGAAGACTTCGCCCAGGGTGCAACGGCGCCGTCGTTCAGTCGCCGCTGCGGTTCCGGTATGATCAGCGCCTCGTCGATCTTCTGTTGCGAGCCGAGACCGTCGCAGGTCGGACAGGCGCCGAAGGGATTGTTGAAAGAAAAGAGCCTGGGCTCGATTTCGGAAATCGTGAAGCCGGAGACGGGACAGGCGAACTTTTCCGAGAACAGCACGCGCTCGTGGGTCTCGTTCAGCGACTTGTTGGCCGAACCGCCGGCGGATGTCTCCTCGGGGGGCAGTGGCTTGTCCGCGAACTCGGCAATCGCCAGTCCGTCGGCGAGCCGCAGGCAGGTTTCCAGGCTGTCTGCGAGCCGCGTGCCGATGTCGTTGCGCACCACGACGCGATCAACCACGATGTCGATGTCGTGCTTGTATTTCTTGTCCAGCGTCGGCGCTTCGGCGATCTCGTAGAACTGGCCGTCGATCTTGACCCGCTGGAAACCCTTTTTCATCAGGTCCGCGAGTTCTTTTTTGTATTCGCCCTTACGCCCGCGGATCATCGGCGCCAGTATATAAAGTCTCGCGCCTTCCTCGAAGGCGAGGATCCGGTCGACCATCTGGCTGACCGTCTGGCTCTCGATCGGCAGACCCGTCGCCGGCGAATAGGGCACGCCGACGCGTGCGAACAGCAGGCGCATGTAGTCGTAGATCTCGGTGACCGTTCCGACCGTAGAACGCGGGTTGCGTGAGGTTGTTTTCTGCTCGATGGAAATGGCCGGCGAAAGACCGTCGATCTGGTCGACGTCCGGTTTCTGCATCATTTCGAGGAACTGCCGCGCATAGGCGGAGAGGCTCTCGACATAGCGCCGCTGCCCTTCGGCATAGATTGTGTCGAAAGCAAGCGACGATTTCCCCGAGCCGGAGAGCCCGGTCATGACGATCAGCGAGTTGCGCGGCAGATCGAGGTCGATCCCCTTGAGGTTGTGCTCGCGCGCGCCGCGGATGGAGAGTGTTTTCAGTTCGCTCATGGACAAGGCTCGATTGGCAGGAGAACAGTCCTTATTTAGTCATGCGTGCGCCTGTGTCGAGGCGGAATGGAAATTCGACGGTAACATTTCGATTCGGTTGACAGGATCATAGGCGATCATTAGAACAAATAAAGAACATTTTCGTTGTGGATTAATGGTGATGAATTCCCATAGCCCGCCGGGATTGGTTTAAGGTGATCGGGATTTCCATTTTTCGGCGCCGCGCGGTCGGCGCATCTATAGGGTGTGTGTTATGGCTGGTAGCGTGAACAAGGTAATTCTGATCGGAAATCTCGGCGCGGATCCGGAAATCCGCCGCACCCAGGATGGCCGCCCGATCGCCAACCTGCGCATCGCGACCTCGGAAAGCTGGCGCGACCGGAATACCGGCGAGCGCAAGGAAAAGACCGAGTGGCACACCGTGGTGATCTTCAATGAAGGTCTCTGCAAAGTCGCCGAGCAATATCTGAAGAAGGGCTCCACGGTCTATATCGAGGGCCAGTTGCAGACCCGCAAGTGGCAGGACCAGAGCGGCCAGGATCGCTACTCCACGGAAGTCGTCCTGCAGGGCTTCAATTCGAACCTGACTATGCTCGGCGGTCGCGGCGAGGGCGGTGGCGCCTCGCGTGGCGGCAGCGATTTCGGCGGCGACGATTACGGCGCGCCTGCTACCCAACGCGGTGGCCAGCAGCGGGGCGGTGCGAGCGGTGCTCCGTCCGGTGGCTTCTCCCGCGATCTCGACGACGACATCCCGTTCTGATCGGCAGCGGCGCTTCGGCGCCGCTTTTCGATTGCCGCTTGCCATCGGTCGGAAGGCTGTCCGGATACTTGATTGGCGACGGCGAAGGCGATATCCTTTTTGCATGGCGTGTATTCTTCGACGCCAAACCGGCCTTTGCGGTCGGTACCAATCCGACAGATTTTCGTGACCTTCATGCGCCTGATCCGTTAGCGACCCCGACCACGAAACCGTTCCGCGATCTTGGCTGACCTCCAGGGGCAGCGAGCGCGGGCGCATATCTTTGGTCAACGACCGGATTCTGTGGCCGCCATGCGGTGCCCCGATCCGGCACTATCGGGTATAAAATGATGGAAGAACATATCTATGGCCGCGTCGAGCGCGGCATCATTCGCTCGGGCGCCTTCGAGCTCGGCTACAGCGTCGAGGGGCAGGGTATTCCGCTGCTGGTGATCGGCAGCAACCTCTACTACGCGCGGACATTCTCGCAGGCTCTGCGCCGCTCGGTCCGCTTTTGCTTTGTCGATCACCGCTGCTTCGCCCGACCGGTAGGCAGCGTGAATACGGCGGATTTCGCCCTCGACACGATTATCTCCGACATCGAGCTGGCGCGGCAGACCTTGGGCCTCCAGCGCTTCGCCATCCTCGGTCATTCAGGCCATGGCTATATGGCGCTCGAATATGCGCGCCGCTTTCCCGACCGCGTCTCGCATGTGGTGATGGCCGGGACGGGGCCCAGCCAGAGCCCGGACATGGCAGAGCTGGCCGAGCGTCGTTGGGAGTCCGAGGCATCGCCCCATCGCAAGGCGATATTTGCCCGCGAGATCGAAAGGCTTGCCGGCGACATCGCGGCGCACCCGCATGAGCGGTTCAAGCACCTGCTGATCCGGCTCGGCGCGCGCAGCTGGTTCGATCCAGATTTCGATGCGCGTCCACTCTGGGAGGGCGTGTGGACCAATGACATCGGCTTCGATCATCTATGGGGCGAGGTCTTTCGTGATTTCGACATGCATGCAACAGCGCGCGCGGTTGCTGCACCGGTGCTGCTGACCCTCGGGCGCTACGACTACCTCATCGCGCCGCCGGAGGCATGGGAACCGTTCAAGACCGATTTCGCCGCGCTGACGGTCGAGATGTTCGAGCGCAGCGGGCACACCATGCAGCTTGAGGAACAAGAGCGCTTCGATGAAGTGCTGCTCGACTTCCTGCGTCGCGGCTGATGATGGGCGCCGGCCGGTGTCATGCCGGTCGGCGTCTCAAACCGGGAACGCCGATTTGATCCCGTCGACCACGAACTGCACCGAGAGCGCAGCTAGGATGACGCCGAGAAGGCGCGTGAGAATGGCTCGCCCGGTGATCCCCAGGATCCGGTCGAGCCGGTCGGCGATAAGGAGTGCCGCCAGGACCAGCAGCAGGCACACCGCAATGACGCCGATCAGCTGAGTGCGCTCGATGGCGCCCGGCATTGATCCCGCGATCAGGATCGTGGCCGAGATCGCCCCCGGACCGGCGATCAGCGGCAGGGCGAGGGGAAAGACGGCGAGGTTCTGGATGTGATCCTTGGTGATCGCGTCCTCCTTCGTCTTTTCCTTCCGCTCCTGCCTCTTCTCGAAGATCATTTCGAAGGCGATGGCAAACAGCATGAGGCCGCCGGCGATGCGGAAGGCGCCGATGGAAATCCCCAGGAGGCCGAGAACGCTTGCCCCGAAGACGGCGAAAACCGCGAGAATGCAGAAGGCGATCAGCGAGCCGCGCAACGCCACCTGCCGGCGCTGGCTGGGCGTCATTCCCTGCGTCAGCCCGACGAAGAGCGGCGCCAGACCGGGTGGGTCGACGGTCACCAAAAGCGTCGTGAAAGCCGTGATCAGCGCTTCCGTGGTTGCCATTGAATACCCCTTTCGCCAGACAATTCGGGCAGACTAGCATCAGCCCTGCCTCATTTGTCTAGGCATTTGATCGCTTTGCCTTTCCCGTGCCGCAAAAGCCTGTTCAAAACCTCGTGCGAAATTGGCGCTCCAGCACCCTTTCGGCTATAAAATAACAAGTGATTCTGAATAGAGATCGTGATCTGATTTGACTGAGCAAAGCACTCCCGGCGGCAAGTACCCGCAAGGCATTGAGCCGATTTCCATCATGGAGGAAATGCAGCGGTCGTATCTCGACTACGCGATGAGCGTGATCGTGAGCCGTGCCCTTCCAGACGTCCGCGACGGTCTGAAACCAGTCCATCGCCGCATCCTCTTTTCCATGAGCGAGATGGGGATCGACTGGAACAAGAAATATGTGAAGTCGGCCCGCGTCACCGGTGACGTGATGGGTAAATACCATCCCCATGGCGACGCTGCGATTTACGATGCCCTGGCACGCATGGCGCAGGACTGGTCGCTGAGGCTCCCGCTGATCGACGGCCAGGGCAATTTCGGCTCGATCGATGGCGATCCGCCGGCGGCCCAGCGTTACACGGAGTGCCGCCTGCAGAAGGCGGCCCATTCGCTGCTCGACGATCTTGACAAGGACACGGTCAATTTCCGCGAGAACTACGACGGCACGATGCAGGAACCGGTCGTCGTTCCGGCGAAATTCCCGAACCTTCTGGTCAATGGCGCCGGCGGCATCGCCGTTGGCATGGCGACCAATATCCCGCCGCACAATCTGTCCGAGGTCATCGACGGCTGCATCGCGGTGATCGAAAATCCGGCTATCGAACTGCTCGACCTGATGCAGATCATTCCCGGTCCGGATTTCCCGACCGGCGCGATGATCCTCGGGCGCTCCGGGATCAGGTCGGCTTATGAGACCGGCCGCGGCTCGGTCGTCATGCGCGGTGTCGCGCGGATCGAGCCAATGCGCGGCGACCGCGAGCAGATCATCATCACTGAGATTCCCTATCAGGTGAACAAGGCGACGATGATCGAGAAGATGGCCGAGCTTGTGCGTGAAAAGCGCATCGAGGGCATTTCAGATCTTCGCGACGAATCCGACCGCCAGGGCTATCGCGTCGTGATCGAGTTGAAGCGGGACGCCAACGCGGACGTCATCCTGAACCAGCTCTACCGTTATACCCCGCTGCAGACGTCCTTCGGCTGCAACATGGTGGCGCTGAATGGCGGCAAGCCGGAGCAGCTCACCCTGCTCGACATGCTGCGCGCTTTCGTCTCGTTCCGCGAGGAGGTCGTGAGCCGGCGAACGAAGTACCTGCTGCGCAAGGCGCGTGAGCGGGCCCACGTCTTGGTGGGTCTTGCAATCGCCGTCGCCAACATTGACGAGGTCATCCGTCTCATCCGCCATGCGCCCGATCCGCAGACCGCGCGCGAGCAGTTGATGGAGCGCCGCTGGCCGGCCTCTGATGTCGAGGCGCTGATCCGGCTGATCGACGATCCGCGTCACCGGATCAATGACGACATGACCTACAACCTCTCGGAAGAGCAGGCGCGGGCCATTCTCGAACTGCGTCTGGCCCGCCTGACGGCGCTGGGCCGCGACGAAATCGACGAGGAACTGAACAAAATAGGTGCCGAGATCAGCGACTATCTCGACATTCTGTCCTCACGTCTGCGGATACAGGCGATTGTCAAAGACGAGCTTGTAGCTGTCCGCGACGAATTCGGTACGCCCCGTCGTACCCAGATCATCGAGGGCGGTCCGGAGATGGACGACGAGGATCTGATTGCCCGCGAGGACATGGTCGTTACCGTGTCTCATGCCGGCTATATCAAGCGCGTTCCGCTCGCCACCTATAGGGCCCAACGCCGTGGCGGCAAGGGCCGTTCCGGCATGGCGATGAAGGACGAGGATTTCGCGACCCGCCTTTTTGTCGCCAACACGCATACGCCTGTCCTGTTCTTCTCCTCGCGTGGCATCGTCTACAAGGAGAAGGTCTGGCGCCTGCCGATCGGTACCCCGACCTCGCGCGGCAAGGCGCTCATCAACATGCTGCCGCTGGAGCCCGGCGAGCGCATCACCACGATCATGCCGCTGCCCGAGGACGAGACGACCTGGGCAAACCTCGATGTCATGTTCTCGACGACCCGCGGAACGGTTCGCCGCAACAAGTTGTCCGACTTCGTTCAGGTGAACCGCAACGGCAAGATCGCCATGAAGCTCGAGGAAGAGGGCGACGAGATTCTGTCGGTGGAAACCTGCACCGAATTGGACGACGTGCTGCTCACCACGGCGCTCGGCCAGGCTATCCGCTTCCCGGTTGATGACGTCCGCGTCTTCGCCGGCCGCAATTCCATCGGCGTTCGCGGTATCACGCTCGCCGAAGGTGATCGCCTGATCTCGATGACCATCCTGCATCACGTGGATGCCGAACCGTGGCAGCGTGCCGCCTATCTCAAGCGTTCGGCCGCCGAACGTCGCGCCAGTGGCGTGGATGAGGAGGATATCGCGCTTGTGGGCGAAGAGGTGACCGAGGAAGGGCAACTCGACGACCAGTTCTACGAAGAGCTTAAGGCCCGCGAACAGTTCGTGCTGACGGTGTCCGAGCGAGGCTATGGCAAGCGGTCGTCTTCTTATGATTTCCGCATCTCCGGCCGTGGCGGCAAGGGCATCCGTGCCACCGACACCTCGAAGACGACGGAAATCGGTGAGCTGGTCGCCGCCTTCCCGGTCGAGGACAAGGATCAGCTCATGCTGGTATCGGATGGCGGCCAGCTGATCCGTGTACCGGTCGACGGCATCCGCATCGCCAGCCGCGCCACCAAGGGTGTCACGATCTTCTCGACCGCCAAGGACGAGAAGGTGGTGTCGGTGGAACGGATCAGTGAACCGGAAAGCGAAGGCGACGAGGAGGTCGAGGCGCTTCTCGAGGAGGGTGCGGTCATCGAGCCGCCAGCCGAAGGCGAGACCCAACCGGAGTAACGATAAAACCCGCCGGAGAAATCCGGCGGGTTTTTATTTCTTGGGCTGTGAGGCTCAGCGGACCGCACGAGTTACGCAGGCGAAGACTGCCAGCCGCAAGGATATGCTACTTGCGGCCTGAAGGGATTTTGGCCCGAGTGATACTCAAAGGGCGTTTTGGCTTGCCGTGGGGGACTTGAAGTCTTCGCTTTCGCGGCGCAGGGCAGAAATCGTCGAGGCCATGGAGGCGACGAACATGCCGCTGATCAGGGCGGCGAGGACGGTCGACGTGATGAACATGGTCTCTCCCTTTTTGTGCCTGCTGCGGTCTCTGCAAAATTGAAGATCAGTGCCCGAATGTGTGATAAACCGCCGTGATCGGCGGGCCGTAGAATTTCGCGGCGCTCGTTTCGTTCATATAGAACGCTACCGAGGTCGCGAGCATCGTGGACATCGTTGCCATCCAAACCCAGTTAATAAGTGTCACCTTGTCAGGCATGGTCGTCATCCTTTCAGGAAGCAGGGAATGTTTCCTGCGATGGGAATGCGCAGGAACTGCGCTTGTTCCCTTGCACTGCGAAAATGTTAATATCATGGCCTGCGTGAAGCCCGCGTTAATGGCTTGTTCATCCTGCATTCATCTTCCGCGTCGCCATCCCGCAGTGCAGCAAGATTGCGGAAACCGCTACTCCTAATTCGGTCGGCGGGGAAGGGGGATTTGAGGAGTATGCGGGAGCGGCGCGCTTGGCGGCTTTCCTGTCCCGGCCCCGTGACATGGCGTTGGTAGGAGGGGGACTTGGCCGCCAAGTCACTTGCGATTTGCGCTCTTCCGTGACAAAAGGCGTGAAAACAATCGTCGGGATGCCATGACCATCGCTTTTTATCCTGGATCTTTCGATCCGATGACCAACGGGCATCTGGACGTTCTTGTTCAGTCGCTGAATGTCGTGTCGAAGGTTATCGTCGCGATCGGCATCCATCCCGGAAAGAAGCCGATGTTCTCCTATGAAGAGCGCGCCGGGTTGATCCGGCAATCCCTGGGCGATGTACTGCCAGATCGGGCCGGCGACATCTCGGTCGTATCCTTTGACGGACTTGCGGTGGACGCGGCGCGGCGCAACGGAGCGAAGCTGCTGGTGCGCGGTTTGCGCGACGGCACCGATCTTGACTATGAGATGCAGATGGCCGGCATGAACTATCAGATGGCGCCCGACCTCCAGACGATTTTCCTGCCGGCCGGTACCGCCTCGCGGCCCATTACCGCCACATTGGTTCGCCAGATCGCCTCCATGGGCGGAGATGTCAGCGCTTTCGTGCCGGCGCCGGTTCTGGCGGCGCTGAAATCAAAGCTCGCGTCCTGAGCTTTTCGAATAACACCACGGAGCCACCATGAAACTGCTTCAACTTGCCTTTGCAGCCGCCCTGGCATTCACAGGTCTTTACGGATCGGCCAATGCCCAGTCCAACGAGAACATTCTGACCATCCAGTTGAAGGATGGCCCGGTGGTCGTGGAGCTGCTGCCGGAGATCGCGCCGAAGCATGTCGCGCAGATCAAGGAACTGGCCTCCAAGGGCGAATATGACAATGTCGCATTCCATCGCGTGATCGACGGCTTCATGGCCCAGACCGGCGATGTCCAGTTCGGCGATGTGAAGGATGGATATGATCCCGCCCGTGCCGGTACGGGCGGTTCCAGCCTTCCGGACCTCCCGGCGGAATTTTCCAACGTGCCCTTTGAACGCGGGACCGTCGGCATGGCCCGCGCTCAGGACCCGAATTCCGCCAATTCGCAATTCTTCATCATGTTCGCCGATGGCGGCTTCCTCAACGGTCAGTACACCGTTGTCGGCAAGGTCGTTGCGGGCATGGAATATGTCGACAAGATCAAGCGCGGCGAGGGCGGCAATGGAGAAGTTACCGACCCCGACACCATGATCAAGGTCACCGTCGGCAGAAACTGAAAGTGGGCCATAGCCCGAAAGAGGAGTGAAAAAATGGCCGAGATCAAGGATCCGGAAAACACCATCATCATGGAAACCACCAAGGGCAAGGTCGTCATCTCGCTCTTCCCGGACCTCGCGCCCGGCCATGTCGCCCGCATCAAGGAATTGTCGCGGGAAGGGGCCTATGACGGCGTCGTCTTCCACCGGGTGATCGAGGACTTCATGGCCCAGACCGGCGACGTTGAGTTCGGCAAGCAGGGCGGCCCAAGCTTCAATCCGGCTCGCGCCGGCATGGGCGGCTCGTCCAAGCCGGACCTGAAGGCTGAATTCTCGGCAACCCCGCATATTCGTGGCACCTGCTCCATGGCCCGCTCGCAGAGCCCGAACTCGGCCAATTCGCAGTTCTTCATCTGCTTCACCGACGCCCCCTGGCTCAACAAGCAGTATTCGGTTTGGGGCCAGGTCATCGAGGGCATGGACGTCATCGACCAGATCAAGAAGGGTGAGCCAGTGCGTGATCCCGACTCGATCGTCTCGATGAAGGTCGCCGCCGACGCCTAAGGCTTATCCAATTGCAAACCCGCCTCGGCGTCCTGACGCCCGGGCGGGTTTCGCGTTTTTCCTGAGACCCGAGAACCCATGCGCGTAGATCTTTTCGATTTCGACCTGCCGGAGGAATGCATAGCGCTGCGGCCCGCAAGCCCGCGCGACAGCGCGCGCATGCTTGTCGTCAGGCCGGATGGAGAACCGGTTCTCGAGGATCGGCATGTCCGCGAGCTGCCGTCGTTCCTGAAACCGGGCGACGCATTGGTCTTCAACGACACGAAGGTCATTCCGGCTCAGCTCGAAGGCCGGCGTTTGCGCGACGGCGCGCCCCAGACGCCCGTATCGGCGACCCTTCACATGCGCGCCGGTCCGGAGCGTTGGAAGGCCTTTGCGAGGCCTGGCAAACGCATCAAGATCGGCGACCGTATCGAATTCGGCCATTCCGGCAATGCCTGCCTGCTTGGAACCCTTGGCGCTGTCGTCGAAGAGAAGGGTGAGGCGGGCGAGGTGACCCTGCGTTTCGATTTTTCCGGTCCCGCGCTCGACGAGGCGATCGCTACCGTCGGCCATATCCCTCTGCCGCCCTATATCGCGTCCAAGCGCGACGAGGACGACAAGGATCGGACCGACTACCAGACCATGTATGCACGCGAGGAGGGTGCGGTCGCGGCTCCGACCGCCGGGCTTCATTTCACGCCCGATCTCTTCGCCAGGCTGGATGCCGCCGGCATCGAGCGTCATTTCGTCACGCTGCATGTCGGGGCAGGCACCTTTCTTCCGGTCAAGGCGGACGATACCGACGATCACAAGATGCATCTGGAGCTTGGCCACGTTAGCGCCGATACGGCCGAAAGGCTGAATGCGGTCAAGGCCAGCGGCGGGCGCATCGTCTGCGTCGGCACGACTTCGCTCAGGCTGATCGAAAGTGCTGCCGATGACGCCGGGCGGATCCGGCCCTGGTCCGGTGCGACCGGTATCTTCATCACGCCCGGCTACCGCTTCAGGGCGGTGGACATCCTGATGACCAATTTTCACCTGCCGAAATCGACGCTCTTCATGCTGGTTTCGGCCTTTGCCGGGCTCGAGACGATGCGCAAGGCCTATGCCCACGCGATCGAAACCGGCTATCGTTTCTATTCCTATGGCGATGCCAGCCTTCTTTTCCGGAAAGCCTAGATGAACAAGAATTTCCAGTTCACCCTGAAAGCGACGGACGGTGGCGCCCGGCTCGGCGAGATTTCCATGCCGCGCGGAATGGTCCGCACCCCCGCTTTCATGCCGGTCGGCACCGTCGGCACGGTCAAGGCCATGTATCTCGATCAGGTCCGCGAACTCGGCGCCGACATCATTCTCGGTAACACCTACCATCTGATGCTCCGCCCAGGGCCGGAGCGCGTCGCCCGTCTCGGCGGCCTGCACGAGCTCATCCGGTGGCCATATCCGATCCTGACCGACAGCGGCGGGTTTCAGGTCATGTCGCTGTCCGGCCTGCGCAAGCTCGACGAAAAGGGTGTCACCTTTAAGAGCCATGTCGACGGCAGCACGCACCACATGTCGCCGGAACGCTCGATCGAGATCCAGGGCCTGCTCGACAGCGATATCCAGATGCAGCTCGACGAATGCGTGGCGCTGCCTGCCGAGCGCAAGGAGATCGAGCGCGCCATGGAAATGTCGTTGCGCTGGGCGGAGCGTTGCCGCGTCGCATTCGGAGCGCAGCCGGGCAAGGCCATGTTTGGCATTGTACAGGGCGGCGATATTCCGGATCTGCGCATCCGCTCTGCGGAAGGCCTGAAACAGCTTGATCTCAAAGGCTATGCGGTCGGCGGACTGGCCGTCGGCGAGCCGCAGGCCGTGATGCTTGAAATGCTCGAAATCACGCTGCCGGTCCTGCCGACGACAAAGCCGCGCTATCTGATGGGGGTCGGAACGCCCGATGATATCCTGAAGTCGGTGGCGCGCGGCGTCGACATGTTCGACTGCGTGATGCCGACCCGCTCTGGCCGCCACGGACTGGCATTCACCCGCAGGGGCAAGATCAACATCCGCAACGCCCGGCATGCCGAGGACATGCGCCCGCTCGACGAGCAGTCGAACTGCCCGGCGTCCCGCGATTATTCGCGCGCCTACCTGCATCATCTTGTCCGCTCCAACGAGGCGCTTGGCGGCATGTTGTTGTCGTGGAACAATCTCTCCTATTATCAGGACCTGATGCAGGGTATCCGCAAGTCGATCGAGGAGGGGCGTTTCGCCGATTTCATGGCCGAGACGCAGGAAATGTGGGCGAGGGGCGACGTCGAGGCATGCTGAGGCGTTTTCACTCTGGAAACGTCGCGACGTGCACGAAAGCGGCCGCCGGGGTGCGATGACGGAACCGCCGGCAGACGATGAGGAAGCGAGCGCGCCGACGCCGCGTATGCTGGCCTGGGTGCGCAACTCCGCTGCTTACCGGTTGTCGCGAAAAATGATGACCGAGCGGGAACTTGCGGATGCCATCGCCCGCAAGGCGAAACAGAAGTTCGAGGGCATTTCGGAGACCCAGCTCGTTCGATTGAAGTCCGCGGCTGTGGAGTTCGGCCGCACCATGCTGGCGCTCGACGATGCATCCTATGCGGGGATCAGGGCGAAATCCTCGGCGCGTGCCGGCAAGTCGAAGCGGGCCATAGCCCGCAAGCTGATGGACAGGGGTGTCGACCGCCAGATCATCGATCAGGCGCTCGCCGAGGCCGACGATCTTCAGGCGGCCCTGATATTCGCCCGCAAGCGTGCCTTCGGTCCGTTTCGCCGTGTCGAGCGCGACGAGAAACGGCAAGCCAGGGAACTCTCGGCATTTACCCGCAACGGCTTCAGCTTCGAGATCGGCCGGAAGGTCATGGAGATGGACCGCGACGAGGCCGAGGAAAGGATATTGCCTTAACCCCGGGAGCGCATATCGTGGCTCCGGCAAACATTTGCCGGTATGATTTGGAGGAGACGAGGCATGGACCGATTCACGGGCGGTTGCCTGTGCGGCAACGTCAGGATTGTGGCGTCAGGACGCCCATACCGGGTCGGCATCTGTCACTGCCTCGATTGCCGCAAGCATCATGGGGCGCTTTTCCATGCATCCGCAATCTTCCGGGAGGATGCCGTGACGATCGAAGGCGAAACGCGGAGCTATGCCGGGCGGCATTTCTGTCCCAACTGCGGTTCGCCGGTATTCGGGCGCACCGGAGACGAAGTCGAAGTGAACCTCGGATCCCTGGATGCGCCTGACCAGCTAACGCCGACCTACGAACTGTGGACCATCCGCCGCGAATCCTGGCTGCCGCCGTTTCCGCGCATGAAACGATACGACCGCAATCGGGACGCCACAGGTCGCTTTGAGGAGTAGGTGGCGCGAACGGGGAGAACGCGCGTCTTTGCGGAGCGGCGTCCATACAAAGATCGCATAAGATAGATTATGGAACTAAAACGGACACCAATGTCGGCGGTCCAGCGGGCCGCAAGTCCGATGCGATCGGTTCATAGTTCCCCGGAAACCTCGCGCCGGCGCAGATCGAGTTCCTCGCTGTAGCGCCTCAGTGTGTGGCTTTCAGACAAAAGTCCGATCGGCCGGTTTTCGACCAGGTCATTGACGACAGCCAGCGCTTCGCTTCCGGTCTTGTCGAACATCGCCGCCGCCTGTTTCGCGTTCATCGTCGGAAGCAGCACATCGTTGCGGTAGCGCAGGAAGTTCTCCATGCCCCGGTCGCCTTCGCCGTGATCGGCGTACACGTCCGGAAGCAGCACGATTCCGGCATAACGGCCGCTGTCATTGACCATGATGACGCGTTGTGTCGAGCCCAGCGGATAATGGCTGCGGAACTCGGAAAGGCTGATGCCGACATTTGCCGTTCGCACATCGGCACGCATCATACGGCCGACGGTCAGTTCGCGGATCCAGCCGACGTCATGGGCGCTGCGGATGGTCTCGCCACGCAGGTGAAAGCGCCAGGTCGCGAACGAATAGCCGAAGGATGTGCGCACCACGATGGAGGTTGCGATCACCGAGGCCAGCACCAACGCGGTGATCGGAAAGTCGCCGGTGAGTTCAAGCGCCAGAAACGTCATCGTCAGCGGACCGCCGATCACCGCCGCTGCAAACGAGCTCATGCCGACGACCGCATAGACGGCCGGCGTCAGTGTCGTTCCGTCGAAGTAAGGCGCCGCATGGGCAAAAATCTTGCCCACGAGCGCTCCGATGAACAAGGAGGCAAAGAACAGGCCGCCGCGAAAACCGGATCCGATCGAGACCGCCGAAGCGACGGATTTCATCAGGAAGAGCGCCAGCAGAACCGGAATGGTGGCATCGCTGTTCAGGTCGATATGCAGTGCGCCGTGCCCGCTCGAAAGCACCTGCGGCGAAATCAGTGCCAGCGTGCCGACGACAAGCCCGCCCAGCGCCGGCCGGAACGGCAAGGTGATCGAACTCTTGCGCGCTGTTTCCTCGATGAAGGCCACGGTCTGCATGAGAGCGATGCCGACCCCGGCGCAGACCACGCCGAGAATGATGGCGGGCAGATAATCGGCCGTCTGCACATGTCCGAAACTGCCGACATCGATGGCAAGCGTATGGTCGGAGATCTGCTGGGCAACCAGGGTCGCCACCAGTGCCGATACGACGACCGGAGCCAGCGTCACTACGGTATATGTGCCGATGATCAGTTCTATGGCGTAAAAGGCACCCGTCAACGGTGCCCCGAAGGCTGCCGAGATCGCGCCCGCCGCGCCGCAGCCGACGAGAATACGAAGGTCCCCTCGCCTGAGCTTTAGTTTGACCCCGAGCTTGGAGGCGACGCCGGACGCGATCTGCGTATACCCGGCTTCAAGCCCGACAGAGGCGCCAAAGCCGTTGGAAATGACGTTCTGGATGCAGACGATGACGCTGTCTGTGAGCGAGAGCCGGCCGCCATGCAGCGCGTTCGCCTCGATGGGGTCGATCATCGGTTTCTTGCGGCGCTTGGACAATATGAAAAAGATCAATCCGAGGATCACCCCGCCCGTGACCGGCGCGAGCAGGACGATGCGGCCCGATACCCCACTGCCGCTGAGTGTATCGGTCACGCCGAAAATGACGTAGTGCAACCCCGCGCTCATGCCGCTGATCAGCGCGACAAGCAATCCCGAAATGATCCCGACGACAACGCCGGCGATGACCAGCCCGATTTCACCGCGGCGAAACAGCGCCTGCAGCCGCGAGAGACGGATATTCTCCATGAAGCCGGCAGTGGTCGGCGAGCGGAATGGCTTGTTCAGCATGGTGTCCAGTCGGCATTGGTCGGGCCGGCAGGCAGTCCTGCCGGTCGGGCGATCGGTGGGGGCCCTAAAGGGGCGCCGCCTCGATCTCCGTTTCGAAAATCATTTGGTCGTAGCCCGGTTCGACATGCGGCGGCGTTTCTCCCATCACGGTCTCATAGTCCAGCGGTATATGCATATGAGTAAGGATGGCCCGCCGTGGTTTGAGTCGCTCGATCCATTCAAGTGCCTGTTCGAGCGACAGATGGCTTGGATGATGCCGGTACTGAAGCGCATCGATGACGAGCACGGAAAGGTCCTGAAGTTTTGCGATAGTTTCCTCCGGGAAGTCACTGACATCGCAGCAATAAGCCACGTCGCCGATCCGCAGGCCAAGCGACTGGATATCGCCGTGCTTTTGAACAAGCGGCATGACCCGAACCGTTCCGCCCTTGCCGGCAATCTCAATCGGCCGGTCGAAATCCTCGATGATCCGCGGCTCTGCGATCGGTGGATAATTGCTGCCCGCGGGCGTCTCCAGGCAGTAGCCGAAGCCGCGGCGAATCCGCTCCATTGTCTCCGCCTCGGCGTAAACCGGGATTCGATGATGTTGCAGGACGAAATATCCGCGCAGGTCGTCTATCCCGTGCAGATGGTCCGCATGGGCGTGCGTATAGATCACGCCGTCGATATGGCCGACCTTCGCGGCGATCATCTGTTCGCGAAAATCCGGGCCGGTATCGACGATCACCGTCGTCGTGCCGCCATCGGGTGCGATCTGCTCAATCATGAAGGCCGCCCGCGTGCGGCGGTTGCGTGGATTGCCCGGGTCGCAGGCGCCCCAGTCGCCGTTGATTTTCGGCACGCCGGGAGACGACGCACAGCCGAGGATGGTGAAGCGTTGGCGGTAGGTCATGCGTCAGAGCCTCGGCATCTTGGAAAACACCCGGAATGCGTTCTCTGTCGTGATCCGGGCGATATCCTCGAAGCTGACGCCCTTGGTTTCGGCCAGCACTTCCGCCGTGTTGACGACATAGGAAGGTTCGTTGCGCTTTCCGCGCCATGGCTTCGGCGCAAGATAGGGCGCATCCGTTTCGACCAGCAGCCGGTCCAGCGGCAATCCCTTGGCGATATCACGCAATTCCGTCGACTTGGGGAAGGTCAGGATGCCGGAAAAGGAGACATATCCGCCGAGCTCGATACCCGTCTTCGCCAGCGCTTCGCCGGAGGAAAAACAATGCAGGATGAAGGGGAAGGCCCCCTTCCCTGTTTCATCCCTCAGGATCGCGGCCATGTCGTCGTCGGCGCTGCGGGCGTGAATGACAAGGGGCAGCTGCGTGCGCCGTGCCGCCTCGATCTGGCGCAGGAAGCCGGTCTTCTGGTCTTCCGGCTTCTGCGTGTCGTAGAAGTAGTCCAGTCCGCACTCGCCGATTGCCACGACCTTGGGATGGGCGGCCAGACGCACGAGATCGTCCGCCGTTACGTCCAGTTCCTCGTCCGCATTGTTGGGATGCGTTCCGACCGAGCAGAACACCGAGGGGTAGCGTTCGGTCAGCGCGATCAAAGTATCGAGCTTCTTCACGCGGGTCGAGATCGTCACCATCTGGGCAACGCCCGCCGCATGCGCGCGCTCGATCAGTTCGTCGCGCTCGGCGTCGAAATCGGCGAAATCCAGATGGCAGTGTGTATCGATCAGCATTGGTTCAGGCCTTCGCTTCGGCGTCCGGCGCCACATAGCGCGGGAAAACCGGCTTCGGTGCCTCGAGTGGAGTTCCGGGAGCAAGCCTTCCGGCTTCTCCAAGATGGGCGAAGTCGCGGGCATCGGCGGGCGCGGCGACGAGATCGAGCAGTTTGGCCGAGGAAGCCGGCATGATCGGCTGCAAGAGGATGGCGATCTGGCGCACGACTTCGGCCGTGACGTAGAGAACGGTCCCCATGCGCGCGGGATCGGTCTTCTTCAGCGCCCATGGTTCCTGGCCGGCGAAATAGCGGTCGGCCTCCGATACCACGGCGATGATGGCCGTGACCGCCTTGTGGATCATCTGCCTGTTCATTTCCTCGCGGCAGGTTGCGATCAGCCCATCGGCGGAAGCGAGCATGGCCTTGTCCTCATCGGTGAGTTCGCCGCATTCCGGGATCTTGCCGTCGCAGTTCTTGACGATCATCGACAGCGAGCGGCTGGCGAGGTTGCCGATGCCGTTGGCGAGATCGGCATTGATGCGCGTCGCGATCGCTTCCTCGCTGTAGCTTCCGTCCTGGCCGAACGAGACCTCGCGCAGGACGAAATAGCGCACCTGGTCGACGCCGAAATGGTTCACCAGATCGAACGGATCGACCACATTGCCGAGCGATTTCGACATCTTCTCGCCCTTGTTGAGGAAGAAGCCGTGGGCGAAGACCTTTTTCGGCAGCGGCAGCTTCGCCGACATCAGGAACGCCGGCCAGTAGACCGCGTGGAATCTGATGATGTCCTTGCCGATGACATGGATATCGGCCGGCCAGTACTTCGCGCGCGGACCGTTCTCGTCCTCCACATAGCCGGTCGCGGTGATGTAGTTCGTCAGCGCGTCGACCCAGACATACATCACGTGCTTCGGATCGTCCGGCACCTTGATGCCCCAGTCGAAGGTGGTGCGCGATATGGAGAGATCCTTGAGGCCCGATTTCACGAAGGAAATCACCTCGTTGCGCCGCTCCACTGGTGCGATGAAGTCCGGGTTCTCCTCGTAGTATTTGAGAAGCGGCTCCTCATAGGCCGAAAGCCGGAAGAAATAGCTTTCCTCCTCGACCCATTCGACGGGCGTTCCCTGCGGTCCGTAGCGCACGCCGTCGGCGCGAACTTCCGTTTCGTCCTCCTGGTAATAGGCCTCGTCGCGGACCGAATACCATCCGGCATAGCTGTCCTTGTAGATGTCGCCGTTTGCCGCCATCCGCCGCCAGACTTCCTGCACGGTCTCGTGGTGACGCTTCTCCGTCGTGCGGATGAAGTCGTCGTTCGAGGCGTTGAGCAGCGGCCCCATGGCACGGAACTGGTCGGAATTGCGCTTGGCCAGTTCTTCGGGCGCAAGGCCTTCGGCCCGCGCCGTCTGC
The DNA here is from genome assembly GCA_041675415.1 of Rhizobium sp. GTDB lineage: Bacteria > Pseudomonadota > Alphaproteobacteria > Rhizobiales > Rhizobiaceae > Allorhizobium. Next base: position 18,054 of record JBAYTX010000022.1, read on the forward strand.
TGCATCTTCTGTCCGTGCTCGTCGGTCCCCGTCAGAAAGAACACGTCCCGCCCATCCAGCCGCTGGAATCTCGCCATCGCGTCGGTGGCGATTAGCTCGTAGGCGTGGCCGATATGCGGCCGGCCGTTGGGATAGGAGATGGCGGTGGTGATGTAGAAGGTGTCTTTCATGGTCGGCCCTGTGTCCGCTTTGCTCGGATTTTTTGAAGTCCTGCTCTAGCGCATGTTCCCGCTATGCGAAACAACAAGTTTCGCCGGTACGACGCCTTTCGGGGGCTCCTGTCCCTATTGGGTGATTTCGATCAAGGTGTCGAGTATCGTCTGCTTGCGGTCGAGATTGTAGGCAGCACTCACCGCAAGCCGCTCGGTAACCGAAGACGACAGCCGGGCGAAGCGATCTGCTTCGTGGATGTCGCCGGAATGTGCCGCCCGCCGTGCGCGCTCCAGCAGGTAATCGCCGAGGTGTTCGACGAAGAAGCCGAAGGCGACGTCGCTGTCCTTGGCGCTCAGCGCATCGGCGAGCTTGTGCATGGTCTTGCGCGCGGCCGGCCCCCGGCTTTCCAGCAGTTTCTCGAAGGCGTCGATGATGTCGGCTCCCCCGTAGTTGATGACCTTCAGTGCCTGTGCGACGCTGCCCTTGGCAAGGGCGAGAATTGCGTCGCGCCCCTGCCCGCCGAGATCGAATCCGAGCTGGGCGAGCGCCCGCTCCATTGCCTCGTCGCCGAGCGGGTTCAGCTTCAGCGGCAGGCAGCGCGAGCGTATCGTCGGCAGCAGTTTTCCCGGCGCGTGGGATAGCACCAGGAACATTGCGCGCTTCGGCGGCTCCTCGAGGATCTTGAGGATCGCATTGGCGGCGTTGCGGTTGAGGTCGTCGGCCGGATCGATGATGACGATACGCCAGTTGCCGGTGCCTGAGGTCTGAGAGAAGAAGTGCCCTGCCCGGCGCACTTCGTCCACGGTGATCGCGCTCCTTACCTTGCCCGTCTTCTCATCCACCGGGCGGGTGAGATGCAGCAGGTTATGGCTCGCGCCCGCGGCGAGCTGCCTCGTGAGCGCGGAGGCGGGATCGGGGTCGCCGAGCACCGGAGGCGCGGATAGCGGATCGGGATGGCTGAGCACATGATGGGCGAAGCGGAAGGCGAGTGTCGCCTTGCCTATGCCTTCCGGCCCTTCGATCAGGATCGCATGGTGACCCTTGCCGGACCGGTAGCTCTCGGCGAGGAAATGTTCTGCCGCCTCATGGCCGAAAAGTTTCGGGTTGAGCGCCGGCTGGACCGCACCCTCGAGAAGGCCGTGACGCTCTTCGCTCATTGGGCGATGACCGGTTGCCGGTGCTCGCCCGCGCGAAGCTTGAGCGCGAGAGGTTCGACGATCGCCTGAACCTGTTCTGCCACCTTGTCGACCGGTTGGCCGGCGTCCACGACACGGCAGCGCTTCGGATCCGATGCGGCAATGTCAAGGAAGGCCTGCCTCCGCTTTTCATGGGTCTCGAGCTCTTCCTTCTCGAACCTGTCGGGCCCGCCGTCGCCCCGGCTTTCGGGCTGCGTCCTGCCGAGCGCCCGCTCCAGCCCACGCGCCGCCGGCAGATCGAAGATCAAGGTGAGATCAGGAACCACGCCGTTGACCGCGACACGCTCCAGCGTGTCGATGAATTCCGATTCGAGATTGCCTGTCACGCCCTGGTAGACGCGCGAGGAATCCATGAAACGGTCGCAAAGGACGATGGTCCCTTTGGAAAGCGCGGGCCGTATGACCGTCTCGACATGGTCGTTGCGTGCGGCCGCGAAAAGCAGAGCCTCCATTCGGATGCCGTAGTCTTCGGCCGCACCCGAAAGCAGCACATGCCGCAACGCCTCCGCGCCGGGCGATCCGCCGGGCTCCCGCGTGGTCAGGACCTTGAAGCCGAGCGCTCGCAGCGAATCGGCCAGCCGGCGGATCTGGGTGGATTTTCCCGCCCCCTCGCCGCCCTCGAAACTCACGAACAATCCCTTACCGATCGACAAAATTTGCATCCCATGACGTCGGTATGATTACCGGCCGGTTTTCTGTTTAGCCCAATTCTTCCGGCTGTGAAACCACCGCCCGGCTGCTCTACAGCCAGAAGAACATCAGTTCCAGCAGTGCGTCGGTCGCCTTTTGGCGCAAGGTCCCGACCCCGACCGAAGAGGCGGTTTGAAGAGGCACCTCTCGCAGCAGCCTTTCGCCGGCGAAAATGCGCAGCACTCCAACATCCTGTCCCGCCCGGACCGGCGCCCGCAACGGCCAGCGATAGACGATCCGCGCCGAAAGCCGCTCGGGATTGATGACCGGGACGAATACGTCGACCGGGGTCGTGGCGATGAGATCGACGTTGCCTTGGGCCCCGCCGTAAACGCTTGCCGCGCCGATGCTCTCGCCAGTCTTGAAAAGCGTCTTCATATCGAAACTGTCGAGTCCCCATTGCAGAACCCGAACTGCCTCTTCCCGGCGCTCCCTGTCGCTCGCCAGCCCGCTCATTGCAAGAAAGAGCCGCCGGCCATTGCGCTCGACGGACGTGACGACCGAATAGCCGTCCTCCTTCGAATAGCCGGTGGCAAGCCCGTCGGCGCCGATATTGAGCGCGAGCATGGGATTGCGGTTGCGCTGGAAGATCTTGTTCCACTCGAATTCCGCCAGGGAGAAGTATCGGTAGAAATCGGGATAGGCTTGCTGGAGATGCCGCGCCAGCGCCACCATGTCCCTGATTGTCGTCTGGTTTCCCGGATCCGGCAGGCCGGTGGAATTGGCGAACCGGCTATCCTTGAGGCCGAGCGCCCTGGCCCGTTCGGTCATGCGCTCGGCGAATTTCTGCTCGCTTCCGGCCATGCCCTCCGCCAGGATGATGCAGCCGTCATTGGCCATCTGCACTGTCACGCCCCTGATCAGGTCCTCGACACGGATCGTCGATTTGAGCGCCGCGAACATCGTGGAGGTCCCTGACGGTGCCCCGCCCGTCCGCCATGCATATTCCGAAACCGTATAGGTGGTGTCGAGGCCGATCTCACGCCGCCTGAGCGCATCGAAGACCACTTCCATGGTCATCAGTTTCGCAAGCGAGGCCGGAGCGATAGGCTTTTCCTCGTCCTTCGCCAGAAGGATCGTCCCGGTGGAGGCCTCGATCAACAGGGCCTGCGTGGCTTTCGTTTCAAATGAAGGCGCAGCCTTCTGGGCGCTGGCGATGGCGGGAACAAGGATCGCGACCAGGACGGCTGCTATGGCAAGGCATTTTCTGATCATCGTCTTCCGCTTCGGCATTGGCCTGCCCGGTGCGCCGTTTCTGCGGCAGTCAGGGCGCGGATTTCGCCTTGTTGGCGCTACGATGCGCATATGCCAGAATCGATTCCTCGGTCAGGATGTCATTGCGCACCAAAATCGCGTCGAAGGCAAGCTGCTCGGTTGCAGCCGGTTCTGCGGCATAGGCGGACGCGAGGCTCAGCGTCGGATCGCTGATGCCTGGCTCATAAATCGGACGCTCCAGCGGCTCAGGACCGAATTCGGGGAGCAGGAGGAACTGCGTGAAGGCCTGTTCCGCAACGGAAGGCGTCGCCTGCGCGCCAAAGGCGTCTGACGGCGTCGGACCCGCAAGGCTTGTCTGTATGGCCGGCACGGCGGGATAGCCCGGCATCGAGCCGTCGTTGGAGGCGACCATCACGCCGGTCGCGATCTGGCCCTCGGGATTGACCTGCGGGAAGCGGGCGCCCTTCTGCACATAGGATGCCATCAGATAGGGCATGTCGTGCCCGTCCATGCGCGCCTGTCCGACATATTGCACCCGAACCTTCGCGGTACCGCTATGCTTCATATCGAGAAGTTCGGCCGTCTTGTCGGACAGATCGATGATCCGCCCGGAATGAAAAGGGCCGCGGTCGTTGATCCGAACGATCACCGAGCTGCCGTTCTCCACATTGGTCACGCGCGCATAGCTCGGCAACGGCAGTGTCGGATGGGCTGCGGACAGATGGAACTGATCGTAGACCTCCCCATTGGCGGTCTTGCGGCCGTGAAAAGCCGAACCGTACCACGAGGCCATGCCGACCTTGTCATATTGCGGATTGTCCTTGGGCACATAGACCTTGCCCCTGACCGCATATGGCTTGCCGACGAGATAGCGTCCGCCACCCTTGGGCACAGAATTACCGGTCGCCACCCGCGGGCTGGCCTTCACGCCGTATTCGGATTCGGAGAAATATTCCTTCGACCGGGTGGTCTTCTTCTTGCCGTCTGTGGTGGCGCACGACGCGGCGCTGATGCAAAGCAGCGACAAGGCAAGCCACCTCGCTCCGCTCTTCAGAGTTCCACCGCCGGCTTTGAAATTCATCTGTCCCACTTATCCATTGACACCGCAAAACGGCATGTCCGCACGGCAACCAAGAAACATTGCCCTCTCCCTTGGTTGCTCCGCATATAACAGAAAGAAAAACTTGTCCACAACATGGCAGAATTGCGGACAATGATCCGGGATGCGACAGTCGCTCCAAAATTGTGGTTAACAAATTGCAAATTATAGCTTGCGCGAAGCCTGTGTGTTGTCGGGCGGGCGTTTTGTTCTGGCGGCGTTGCGGTGCAATATTGATGGCACCCCCGCCGGCACCAATTTGTCGTCCGCGGCGGCAAATGGTCTTGCAAAGCGCAATGGCTTTGCGCATAAGGCGAGGGTCCGGAGGAGTGTCCGAGCGGTTTAAGGAACCGGTCTTGAAAACCGGCGTGCGGGAAACCGTACCGTGGGTTCGAATCCCACCTCCTCCGCCACTTTCGTTTGAGCCACATCAGCCTGTGATTTCGTTGAGATCTACGCAAGGCTCACTTTGGGTTGCGCTTCCGCGTCGGCAGCGATAGTCGAGGTTATTGCCCCATGGCTGTAGCCTCGGGTCTGCGACCCATAGCCTCCGGTGTCGGAGGCAATCGTTGCCTTGGTTGAAGTGGTGCAACAGGCTGTCAGGCTTGCCGCGGCGCCAGATGGCCATGATCACCGCGTGGTCATTTGCGCTATATCAACGCGGGGGGTATTGTCTTGTGTCCGTCTCTACAGCTGCAAATGCAAGCAGGTCGGTCCACCCTTGCAGGGCCCGATGCTTCAACGCTGAAAGGTTCCCACTATGTCCAGATCAGAGTCAGCAGACCGGCGGTCCTCCGACGGTGCGGGATATACGACCCGTCGGTGGTTGCTAAAATCCTCGGCAGCCTTCCTGGGCGCCACCTCGCTGGGGGGCCTCGGGGTACTGAAGGTCTGGGCGAATGAAGCCCGGCGCTATTTGATCGAAACGCCTGTAGTCACGACGCGCGAACGCATGCTGGCATTTCCCCAGACGCTGACGCCGGGCCTTGAGAAGAACGAGCTGCCCCAGATTTCGCGCTATGCCGACTTCGGCTATGGTGAGTGGTCTTTCGGTTCCGGCCTGCCGGTGACGGAACGTCTGGACCTGATGCCTTCAGGCTATGTGCGGCCCGTCGATCTGGAAAAATCGCGTCTGCTTAGGTTCTTCGCCTTCGCGGATGTCCACATCACCGACAAGGAAGCGCCCAATCAGTTGATCCTGTTCCAGCAGATCGATCCCCCCTCCTACAGGAACACCTCCATCTATTCCGGTGTCATGCTTTACAGCACGCAGGTTCTGGACGCCGCCGTTCAGACAGTGAACGACCTGCATAGCCGCGATCCGTTCGATTTCGGGGTCACCCTGGGCGACGCCTGCAACAACGCCGCCTACAACGAGACCAGATGGTTCCTCGATGTTATGGATGGACATTTGATCACCCCCAGCAGCGGCGCGCATCTGGGCGCGGACAGCGTCGATTACCAGATGCCGTTCCAGGCGGCAGGGCTGGCGAGTGACATCCCGTGGTACATGGTCCTTGGCAATCACGACCACATGTTCATCGGCTCTTTCCCGCTCGATGCCGAACCGTCGCTGGGCCTGCGTGCATCCTACACCGCCGATACCGTCTGGGCCGCAGGCTCCCCGATCCGGGTCGAGGATTTTGCTACCTTCCCGCCGGTCTTCGACTACCGCAACCTGCGGGCCGATCCGCTGTCCTATCCGGGCGTGCTGGACGGCACCACCGCAAACGGCGACATCATCCATGCGGGCAGCCTCGACGACCCGGCTTTTGGCGGTCAGGCGCCAAAAGTCGCTTCCGACCCGGATCGCCGCCCGCTTCTCCTGTCGGAATGGATGGACGAATTCTTCAGGACGACTTCGCAACCCGTGGGCCATGGCTTCAATCTGATCGCCCGCGATACCGGGAACCCTGAGGACGCCGCGTTCGCCTGCTACAGCTTTGTGCCCAAGGCCGGCATCCCGCTGAAGGTTATCGTGTTGGATGTCACGCAATCCAATGACGATGGCTCGTTCGACATTCACGGGCACGGCTACCTTGACGCCAGGCGACTGGAATGGCTCAAGGCCGAACTCGCCAGCGGCCAGGCCAACAACCAGCTGATGATCATCGCGGCCCACATTCCAATCGGCGTTTCAGCCATCGGATCGCACATGGAATGGTGGATGGGCGACCAGAATACCAAGCCAGGCTTTGAAAATGCTATCGATCTGGCAGGGCTGGTGGAGATCCTGCAAGGCGCGCCGAACCTGCTGATGTGGATTGCCGGACATCGCCACATGAACGTTGTCAAGGCCTTCCCCTCGGCCGATGCAAGCCGCCCCGAGAAAGGCTTCTGGCAGGTTGAGACGGCCTCGCTGCGGGACTTCCCGCAACAGTTCCGGTCCTATGACATCCACCTGAACAGCGACTACACGGTGTCGATCGAGGCCGTGAACGTGGACGTCGCCGTGGCCGAGGGGACGCCTGCGGCGCAGTCCCGCAAGGTCGCCATCGCGGCGCAGCAGATCATCCAGAACGACATCAAGCTCAACAACCCCAACCTCGCGACGGCTGGCGGGCGCGGGACGCTGCCGATACCCAGCATGGACCCGACCCGTCCGCAAAAGGACGACCCGACCGCCCTTGATCCGTCAATCCACTACGAAGACCTGTCGACCGCCGAGGTTCCGGTTCCCTACCATGCGTCGTGCAATGCGGAACTGGTCAAGCCGCTGAGCCCCGAAATGGTGGCGTACCTCAAACAGACACACGTGTTCAAGAACTGAAGACATGGACCGTGATCGGAAAAGACCTGCGCACCGTGGGCTGATCGCCCTTGGTGTGCACCTGGGTCCGGTGTGCCGCGACGCCGTTCCGGGCCAGTCCAGGGCGCATTGGCAATATCGGGATCACCAGCGATCGTATCGCCGCCGGATGCACCAGATCGACCAGTTCAAGGACGACATCTGTTAGCGATACGATTTTATGAAGACGATCGTCCCTTCACCCCATGCCAGGCTGTCTTAAGTGGAGAAGGTTCGACGTCAGACCCATCCTCTCCGCCATGATTTTCAATGGCTTATCGGTATATTTGGAAGCCGCCCCGCGACAATTCGATTGTCGGGGAGCGGCCTTTCTTGCGCAATCCCCTCAGGCCGCGGCTTCGGAATTGGCCGCAATGCCGTTGTCGAGGCAATCCGCCTCGATGCAGGCGGCGATGAAGGCCTCCCTGGCGATTTCCGCCGGGCAGATCCGGTTCAGTGCGGCCTCGCATTGCCGGATTGCGTTTCGATAGTGACGGCCATGCCGCACCGGCCATTCGTGTCTCAGGAAATCCTGCGCTTCATAGGGGCCGGCAAAGCTCCGGATGAGGCCGGATTGAAGCCGTGCGATGACAGGGATGCGCCAGGAAATTTGCGGTTCGGTCATGAGGTTCTCCATTATAGCCCCACCAAACGCGGTGACGACGAAGAAGTTCCCTGAAAGTTTCGCGAAATTATGTCCGCCGGATACTCGTCCTCGTGATGCCTTCCCGATCAGCGACGCTGCGGGGCCCGGCTTTCCGCTGCATGAATGGGTGCAGCGGGAGCTTGGCGAACACCTCTCCGGGAAGGGCCGGGCGGCACCCCGTTGCCAATGCCAAGTCCATGAAGTCGCGGCCAGTTCCGAATAATGCGACATCCCTTCGGATTTTACCGATCAATTTATGCGTTCCAAAACGAGTCTTGCCGCAATCTCTCTCCAGCAGCGAGCATCAGGAGCAGGATATCAGTGCGCGCCATCATCGTCATAATGATCGCCTCGATTCTCAGCATCCCGGTCTTCAAGCATAACGGCAATCTTCTGGGTCAGGACCAGCTCACGGCCTCGCTGAACGACGCCGCCCCGCGCCGGTGAGGCCGGCTGGGCCTGGCTGTGCGGCCCTAGCCCATCCACTGCCGCAGCCATTCCGGCTCCAGGGCCTTTTCAAGTCCGGCAGCGACCTCGTCGAGCGCATCTTCGATGCGCTGGCGATAGTTCTGGCCACCCCCCTCGATCCCGAAGCTTGCAAGCAGCCGGGCGCGATAGGCATCGCTCGAAAAGAGCCCATGCAGGTAGGTGCCCATGATGCGGCCGTCCGGCGATATGGCACCATCGATGCGGCCGTCGATGGAGATTGAAGGCCGGCTGCAATCCGGGCCGCTGGTTGCCCCGAGATGGATTTCGTATCCGGAAAGTGCAACGTCGTATTCGAGCGAGTGCGCGTGGCTGTTGCGGACGGTCTTTTCCGGCGCCATCACCGTTTCGACGTCGAGCAGGCCAAGACCCGATACGTCCTGCGCTCCGCCCTCGATACCGAGGGGATCGGATACGGTCCGCCCCAGCATCTGGTAGCCGCCGCAGATACCGATGACGCGCCCGCCGCGCCGGACATGGGCGGCGATGTCGGCGTCCCAGCCATGGGCCTTCAGGTCTTGCAGATCTCCGATGGTGGATTTCGATCCCGGCAGGATGACGAGCCCGGCGTCGCTCGGAATAGCCTCACCTGCCCGCACATAGACGAGGTCGACCTGGGGCTCGGATGCGAGCGGATCGAAGTCGTCGAAATTGGCGATCCGTGAAAGCACCGGTACGGCGATCTTGAGCGCGGCGGAGCCGCCGCCGGCCAACCGTTCGAGCACCACCGAATCTTCCGCCGGCAACCGTCCCGCCGCCTTCAGCCACGGCACGACGCCGAAACACGGCCATCCGGTAAACCTGTCGATTGCCTTGATTCCCTCGGCAAAGAGCGAAACGTCGCCCCGGAACTTGTTGATGATATAGCCCGAGATCATGGCCCGGTCCTCGTCGGTGAGAATCGTGCGGGTGCCGACCAGCGAGGCGATCACGCCTCCCCGGTCGATGTCGCCGACGAGTACGACAGGTACGCCGGCGCGCGTCGCAAAGCCCATATTGGCGATGTCGCCGCCGCGCAGGTTGATCTCGGCCGGCGAGCCGGCGCCCTCGACGATGACGAGATCGGCGTCGCGCCTTACGATATCGTAGCTTTCCATGACCGCCGGGAGCAGTTGCGGCTTCAGCCTCTGGAAGTCACGGCCCCTCGCCTGCCCGAACACGCGCCCCTGCACGATGATCTGGCTGCCGGTCTCCGATTGCGGTTTCAGCAACACCGGGTTCATGTGCACCGAGGATGGCACGCGGGCAGCCATTGCCTGCAGCCATTGGGCGCGACCGATCTCGCCGCCATCTTCGGCGACGGCGGCATTGTTCGACATGTTCTGCGGCTTGAACGGACGGACCTTGAGACCCTTGTTGGCGGCGAGCCGGCACAGTCCTGCAACCAGAACCGTCTTGCCGACATCCGACCCCGTTCCCTGCAACATGACCGCTTTCGTCATCGTGCCGATCTTCCTGCCAAATGCATCCGTGAACCCCGTTGATGCTCACGACGAGGCCTCCCTCCTGCCGAAATTATGCCGGGCCTGCAAGGGGTGCGGCACCCGATTGCGCGTCCCGGCGTGCAACGAGCATTGGCGCGAATGGCGGTCGAGATGTATCTGGGTGCTGGAAATGTAATATAAAACAGAGAATTATGTGGAAATCCTCTGAATTGAATTTAGGAAGCTGATATGCTGCAGATCCTGCCTGCGCCCTTGCTGAGCGGAAATTTGGCGTCCCGGCACGCAATACCTGATCCGGAAACGCGAGCGGCGAACATGCCGCATGAGCACATTTAGTTCGACATCCTTACCGGAACGTTTATGGCGGGGGCGCTTGCCGCATTTTTTCTCTCTTGGCCGATAGCGCCTTCGCATGTCTGTTTGCGCTGCAAATCCACGCCGGGCTCTTCCGCAATCGTTCCTGCAAGGCCTGCAAGGCCTGCAAGATGCGGCAAATCAAGGCGTTGCGGCCGGTTCTGGATGGCCTCTCTGTCCTCCTCGGGCGTCGCGGAGGTTGATTTCTGCGTGGGAACCCGTAGGCTTTAGCGGCCGGCTAAATCAACGCTAGGCTGCGGCGAGTGCGTCGCGCCCCAGGAAATAGGCATCCCGCCGGCACGTGCGCGACCTGCTGTCATGCGGCAGCGCGTGATGCGCAATATGTCGAGTTTGACACCTTATTGATTGGCTCCGAGGTAGGTCGGCATGGATGAACGAAAACGTTGCAGGAGCTTGAGACTGGGAGATATTGAATTATGAAGAAGCTACTCGCTTCCACCATCCTCGCGGCCGGCCTCTACGCTGTATCCGGTTCTGCACAGGCCGCAGAATGCGGCAATATATCGATTGCTGAAATGAACTGGGCATCGGCCGGAGTCGCCGCATATGTCGACAAGATGATCCTCGAGAGCGGCTACGGCTGCAAAGTCACCCTTGTGACCGGTGACACCATGCCGACGTTCACATCGATGAACGAGAAGGGCGAGCCGGACATGGCGCCGGAAATGTGGGTCAACTCCGCCCGCGAGCCGCTGGAGAAGGCCGTCGCCGAGGGCCGGCTCTTGCAGCTCGCACCGATCTTGAGCGATGGCGGGGTCGAGGGATGGTGGATCCCGAAGTTCGTTGCGGATGCCAATCCCGGGATAAAGACCGTGGAGGATGCCCTCGCCCATCCGGAATTGTTCCCGGCTCCTGAAGACCCCTCGAAGGCCGCCATTGTCAATTGTCCGTCGGGCTGGAGTTGCCAGATCTCGACCGCCAATCTCTACAAGGCGCTGGGCGCCAAGGAGAAGGGCTTCGAGCTGATCGACACAGGTTCGGCGGCCGGCCTCGATGGCTCGATCGCCAGCGCCTTCGAGAAGAAGACGGGTTGGCTCGGCTACTATTGGGCGCCGACCGCCATCCTCGGCAAGTATGAGATGGTGAAGCTCTCTTTCGGCGTCAAACATGACAAGGCTGAATGGGACAAGTGCACGGCGGTACCGGACTGCCCCGATCCCAAGGTCAACTCCTATCCGGTCTCCGATGTCTATACCGTCGTGACCAAAGGTTTCGCAGAAAAGGCAAGTGTCGCCATGGACTACGTCAAGGCCCGCAAGTGGGACAACCAGACGGTCGGCAAGGTTCTCGCCTGGATGGACGAGAACCAGGCGACCAACGAGGATGCTGCGAGACACTTCCTCGAAAACTACGCGGACATGTGGACCACATGGGTTCCCGGAGACATCGCCGGAAAGGTGAAGGCGGAGCTCTGAACCTGCCGCCGCGCGGTGGTGACGCTTTCGTCCCGCCTCTATCGACTTCATTGCGCCGCCCTCATGGGCGGTCTCGTTTCTGATTACCCGTCGCAGGCTCCACTTCGGCGCCCGCGTGCCTTCGCGTCTGCCGTCTGGCCAACTGCCTTCGGCGTCGTGTCTTCGAGGGGCCGCTAGGCGTCAGGCCTGGCGGTCGGACGGGGCTTTTCAAAGGGGGACCATGACATGGCTTCTGGTATATGCAGTTATCTTCCCGAACTGCTCTGCACTTTTCCGTCCATAGACAACGGTCTTCTCCGAGCCTTCAGGAAGGGCGTCGACAGTGGCTTCAAGTCCTTTGTGCGCGCCTATGGCGAAACGTTGGATGCGGCCGTCCAACCGCTGCAATGGTTCCTCAACTGGCTACAGGACCTTTTCGTCGACGCGCCTTGGATTCTGTTCCTGCTTGCGTTGACGGCCGTCATTCACCTTGCCGGCCGGAATGTGGCGATCACCATCGGCACATTTCTCGCCATGATCGCCATCGGCCTGATCGGCCTCTGGGAAGACACGATGGTGACGCTCGCCATGGTGACCGTCTGTACGCTGATGGCCATCGTCGTCGGTATTCCGATCGGCATCGTGATGGCTCGCTCCGACCGGGTGCAGTCGATTGTCAATCCGATCCTCGATGTCATGCAGACCATGCCGAGCTTCGTCTATCTTATTCCCGTCGTCATGATCTTCGGCATCGGCAAGGTGCCGGGTCTGATCGCCGTCGTCATCTATGCAATTCCGCCGATGATCCGGCTTACCAATCTCGGCATTCGTCTCGTGGATCGCGAGGTGCTTGAAGCAGCCGATGCGTTCGGCTCCTCGTCGCACCAGAAGCTGATCAATGTGCAGATACCGCTCGCACTGCCCACGATCATGGCCGGCATCAACCAGACCATCATGATGTCGCTTTCCATGGTGGTCATTGCCTCGATGATCGGCGTCGGCGGGCTGGGCAAGAATGTCCTGCAGGCGATCACCAACCAGTTCTTCACGATCGGCTTCCTCAACGGCTTCGCTCTGGTCGCCATCGCCATCATGTTCGACCGCACCAGTCAGGCCTTTGGCAAGCGGCTCCAGAAACACACGGAGGTCATCCATGGCTAGTCACGGCATCGAGATCCGCGAACTCTACAAGATCTTCGGGCCGCGCGGCGAAAACTATATCGATCTGGTCAAGGCCGGCATGACCAAGGCCGAGCTCAATGACAGGCACGATCACGTGCTCGGCCTCAAGGACATCAACATATCGATGCCCGCCGGCGGTATCACGGTCATCATGGGCCTCTCCGGCTCGGGCAAGTCCACGCTGATCCGCCATATCAACCGGCTGATCGATCCGACCGCCGGCCAGGTTCTCTACGAGGATGTCGATATTTGCCAGATGTCCCAGGCTGCGCTGCGCGCGTTCAGGCGTCACAAGACGGCCATGGTCTTCCAGAAGTTCGCCCTTCTGCCCCATCGCACGGTGATGGAAAACGTCGTCTACGGCCTTGAGATCCAGGGAATGCCACGCGGCGAGCGCGAGAAAAAGGGCGGCCACTGGATTGAACGCGTCGGTCTGGCAGGTTTCGAGAACAACTACCCGAACCAGCTTTCCGGCGGGATGCAGCAGCGCGTCGGGCTCGCTCGCGCGCTGAGCAACGACGCCGACATCCTGTTGATGGACGAAGCCTTCTCGGCGCTCGATCCCCTCATCCGTGTCGACATGCAGTCCGTGCTTCTTGATCTGCAGGAGGAGTTGCAGAAGACGATCGTCTTCATCACGCACGATCTGGACGAGGCGCTGCGGCTCGGCGACATGATCACAATCCTGCGCGACGGTGAAGTGGTGCAGCAGGGCACGGGCCAGCAGATCGTCCTGCGCCCGGCGGATGAATACATTTCCGCCTTCGTCAAGGAAGTGAACCGCGGACGGGTCATTCAGGTCAAGACCATCATGTCGCCCCTCAAGGGGGCTCCGCTCGGTCTGCCGATCAGGAGCAACACGGTCCTTGAGGTCGCCGCCCGCGCGATGACGGAAGCGGGACAGACCGATGCCCATGTGGTCGACAAGGAAGGCATGCCCATCGGGACCATTGACCTATCGGCTATCATCACCTCCATGGTGACGCCGACCAGTCATCTCGATCGGCAGATCGCCGCCGAATAGATCATCGCCATACGGGCCGGGCCGCGTATCAGACAACGCCCCGGCTTGTCGCATATGGATGTTGCGGATCGGGCGCGGCACATCTTATATCGACGCTCCATCCCATTCGAGGGGCATCCCATGCAAGCCGCAGCCAATCCGCTTTCCGAACTCCTGGCCGAAAAAGGTGTCCTGCTCGCCGACGGTGCGACCGGTACCAATCTCTTCGCCATGGGGCTGGAGGCCGGCGAGGCCCCGGAACTGTGGAACGAGAGCCAGCCGGAGAAGATCGTCAAGCTGCACCAGGATTTCGTCGATGCCGGCGCGGACATCATCCTGACCAATTCCTTCGGCGGCACGCGCCACCGCCTGAAACTGCACAATGCGCAGGACCGGGTCTTCGAACTCAACAGGAAGGCGGCCGAAATCGCCCGCTCGGTCGCCGACAAGGCGCCGCGCAAGGTGATCGTCGGCGGCTCCGTCGGTCCGACCGGCGAACTGCTGGTGCCGCTCGGCGCCATGACCTATGACGAGGCGGTCGCCGCCTTCGTCGAGCAGGTGGAAGGCCTGAAGGCCGGCGGCGCCGACGTCGCATGGATAGAAACCATGTCCTCGCCCGACGAGATCCGTGCCGCCGCGGAAGCCGCCGTCAAGGTCGGCCTGCCCTATACCTATACCGGCTCGTTCGACACGGCCGGCAAGACGATGATGGGGCTCGATCCGAAGGACATCCACGGCGTCGCGAAGGACATCGGCTCCGGACCGCTCGCCGTCGGCGCCAATTGCGGCGTCGGAGCTTCCGACATCCTGGCGAGCCTCCTCGACATGACCGCTGCCGAACCCGCCGCAACCGTCATCGTCAAGGGCAATTGCGGCATTCCGGAATTCCGCGGCACCGAGATCCACTATTCCGGCACGCCGCCGCTGATGGCGGAATATGCAAGACTGGCGCGCGATGCGGGCGCCCGGATCATCGGCGGGTGCTGCGGCACCTCATGCGGTCACCTGGCCGCGATGCGCAAGGCGATCGACGGCTATACGCCCGGCCCTCGTCCGACCATCGAAACCATCGTCGAAAAGATCGGCCCGCTGCGCAACAAGACGGCGAGTGAGGCGTCCGCCGGCGCCAGCCATGAACGCCGCGGCCGCCGCCGGGGCTGAAGGCGCCCCGTTCAGGCCACGCCCATCGCCTGCTTCACGAAGTGGACATATCGGTCCTTGAGGCCCGGCTGGACCCGGTCGGCCATCATCATGCCGATCTGGAACTGGGTAAAACTGTTGGGCTCCTCGAGCGCCATGGTCGCGAGGTGGCGGACGGTTCCGTCATAGCTCTCCGGCGCGTCGGCCACCTGGCGGATGAACTCGCCAAGCATCCGGTTGACGACCTCCTTGCCGACCTTTTGCCGCTGTTCCTGGCTGAGTGGCGAGCCGGCCCGGGTCGCCAGCACGAAGAGATCGAGGAACATGAGCAGCCGCTCGTATTTTTCCGCGCCATCCGGCAGGCCAGCGTTGCGGAACAGCCCCGCATACATCTCGGCAACCTTTTCCGCTGAATCCCAGTTGTCCATGTTGTAGCGGAAGATGGTGCTCGGATCGTGCGCCATCTTGCCATAGCAGACGAGGGCGAGTGACAGGGCCCAGTCGCAATAGCTTCCCTTGGTCGGGTGATGCTCCAGGAACAGATGGGTCAGCGCCACGAAGACGTCCCGCCGGTAGATGCTGTAGTAGCAACTGTTGTTGCCGCGCGCTTCCGCGACGTATTTGGCCATGCGCTCGCCAGCTTCTTCTTCCGTGAGCGCGAACGCCTTGCGCCCGAGTGTTCCGTGCTTTCCGGAGAAAGGCTCGCTGACCGGCAGAACGCCGACATAGTCGAATGGCAGGCTTGCCAGATCGACGGCCGTCTCGCCGGGGGCCGCGAAGATCTGGTCGTCGTCTCCCATCGGCAGCACGAAGGGCGTCGAAGCCGCGTCGAGCGAGGTGAGCATGTTCTCGGTCGCGGATGTGTCGCCGCCGTCGACATAGACGAGGCGCGGTGACAGCCCCTTGAGCCAGGCCTGTTTTTCTGCGTCGCCGGAATTGTCGGATACGATGAGAATGGCATCCCGCGCGTCGCAATAGGCAATTGCGCTCTCGATCGCCTGCCGGGAATCGGCAAGGTTTCGATGGCTCGGCATGCAAATGGAAAGTTCAGGCATCAATCGGCTCCGAATGGGCGTGTCGGCGACATGCGCTGCCAGCATCGAATCGGTTGGCTCTACGCGGTTCCAGCCTTTCGGTTCGCCGGTTTTCTGTCAACCGCGCGCCGGAGACCCGCCGCTGCTGTCTCCATGGGGCATCCGGCCCAAAACTTGCGCCGCATCTCCACCTGTCCTATCCCGGATAAAAGACAGCGACTCGAAAAGACGGGGGAACAGAGCGATGTCCGCACACCAGACGCCCTTCCCGGACCGCGAAACCGTGGCCGGCAAGCTTTCCGGATTGGCGGAGGCCGATCAGGCGTTCCTGAAGCTGCTCTTCGAGAACCCCCAGCAGGACGAGAGCCTTTTCGAAGGCCTTCATCTCCATCTGGGCCGCGCCTCCGAGGCTCGCTTCCTGAATTCGTTGAAGCTTGAGCGCTGTGGCGAATGGATCGGCGAAAACGCTCCCGGGCGTTTGCAGGTTCGGCTGATGGAAGCGGCCCGCTCGAGCCAGCACCCTGCCTATCTCGCCTTCCGCGACGGTCTCGTGCGTTCCGGCGGGCTCGATCGCGCCTATCCGAAGTCAGCGGTCTGATCGCCGCTGCGGCACGGTCCCGATCACGGCGATGATCGGTCCGAGCGGAAAGAAGCGGTCCCGCCGTCCCCGTTCGGGAATGTAGGCACTGGATATGGTACCGTCGAGATAGAGCGCGTTCGCGCAGTCCAGCACGTCCTTGAACAGAAGCGCGAAATCGTAGAATCGCACCGGAACGCTCGAAATCGCGAAATGGACGTGTCCCTTTGCATCGACCCCAATGCCGTTGCGAATCTTGAGGCTGTCGCTGTCGGGCAGGAAACGCGGATGGATCTTCCCGCCGATGACCAGCATGGGGCCGGATTGCGTCGCGTAGTCGGGCGTTCGTGCGGATTTCAGGAAGCGCCGTGTCTCGATCACCCCTGCTCGCCCCTTCTCGACGTAGAACACGCCATTCGGCAGCAGGTGGAAATTGCCCCACCCGTCCTTGGTGCTGATCGCCTTCCTTTCGAAGCCATGTTCGACGAAGAGCCCGACCGGCGAAAGGTCGTCGTGATACATCCCGCCATTGGTCGCGAAGATCGGATAGTGCCGCTCCGTCCACAACTGCCGGATGAGGGAATCGAATCCGCCGAAGGGCGTTCCTCCCGGATCGAGATGATAGATCCGGATCTCACTTTCGGCGGGATCGAAGCTGCAGACCGTATACCGGGCGGTGCCGGAGGAGACGTCCCGGCAATCAGCCAATGCAGGGCCAACGCCTGCCGCGAGCAATGCCAGCGCACCGAGAAAGATATTCCGAATCAAGAGCATATGCCTGGCTTTTCGGTCATGGAGCAGCAGTTGAACACGCGTCGGCTGCCGTCGACGCCACTTTCGCCATAAGTGTTAATCTTGCAATCCGTCATTTACCAATCGTTAACCATAAATACCAAAGATGCCCCACATGCAGCATGTTCGTCGGCTGCAATTGGAGAGCGATGACTTGGCTCGAAGCCTTTCTATTAAAGGAACGAATATGCCAACAATAACTTTTGCCAATACCAAGGGCGGCGCTGGAAAAACCACGGCGGCTCTGATTCTTGCAACCGAACTTGCTCATCGCGGCAACCGCGTGACAATCATCGACGCCGATCCGCGCGGCTGGATGAGCCGTTGGCACGCAATTGCGGGTGCCGGATCGCTCCTCTCCGTCGTCTCCGGCGTGACCGAGGCAACGATCGAGGAAGCGACCGCCAAAGCCAAGAAGCGCGGCGGTTATATCCTCATCGACCTGCCGTCCAACCATGATGCCCTGCTTGCCAAGGCGATCGGCCTCGCCGACCACGTGCTGATCCCGGTCCAGGGCTGTGCGATGGACGCAGCCGGCGGTGCCGAAGTCCTCGAGCTCCTGAAGGAACTCGACGAGAAATGCGACGTGCGCATTCCCCATTCGATCGTGCTCACCCGCGTCAACGCGGCGGTCACGACGCGCGCCCTCCAGGCGGCCAAGGATTTTCTCGCCCAGCGCCGCATTCACACGCTCGAAACCCCGATTGCCGAACGCGCTGCCTATCGTGACGTCTTTGACAAAGGCGGCTCGCTCTATGCCATGAACCCGGCGGAGGTCAGCAATCTGGGCAGGGCGTTGGAAAATGCCGCGCGTCTGGCCGACGAGATGCTGTCGCTCCTGCCGCAGCGTACCGCCCGCCCGGCCGCGCGCAAGGCGCCGGCCAAGCCCATGAAGAAGGCGGCCTGAGATTATCTATCCGGAAGGCAGATCCAGTGCTTTCATATGAAAGCGGATCTGTTCCTCCGGATAGCGGTAGCGCCTGCCCACCGGGCAGGCAGCCCGCGCAAGGCAACCTGCCGTCATGCAGCCTGCCTGCCCGGCAATGGTTACAAGGTGATCGCGGCAACGCACGACATCGAAGCCGTCTTGACCGACGGCCATCGCCGGACAGGTCGAAAGGCAGGGTTTTTCCCGGCAGTCTCCGCAGATATCGGCGGCCACCGGAAGCTCGGCGACGCCGATTGGAATCGCAAATCCCAATGCGCCACGGTATCCGTGCCACAGCCCGAAGACCGGATGGATCAAAATCCCGATCGGCGATGTCCTGAGGCCTTGCGCCTTCACCGCCCATTGCTGGAAAGGCTGATACGGCGGTTCGGACGGGAAATAGGCGGTCGCCCCGAATTCGGTCGCTATCGGGCTGATGATTGCCTTGGACCATCGGTCGAGCGGGTCTCTTCCCCCGCCGTCTGGCTGTCCGCTCCGCCATTGGCAAAAGGCGAACCACATCGATCCGCCCGCATTTCCGATCAATACGACGCATTGCGCCGCCTTGCCTTCCGTAAGGTGAGGACCATCCCCTAAAGGAAAGCGTGCAATGCCGCGCAGATGCAGCCCATGCGGCGACAAAGCCTCTGCGATCCTTGCGGCAATTTCGTCCGGACCGCTCATCGCGGCCCTTCATATTTGTAATGCGGTCGCCAGACCGATTCCTGGATGATGTCCGCGACCTTCGCCGCTCCGCCTTGCTCCCTGGCGGGGCCGGGATCCTTTCAGGTGAAGGCGTCGGGCATCGAATCTTTGCGCTTGGCGATAAAGGCAATCAGCGCTTCATCGATGGCCGGATCGAGCGGCGGCGCTTCGTAGGTGTCGAGCCACGACCGGCAAAGGGCATTGGCTCTGTCCTCGATGCGCTTTTTGCCCTCGATTTCCCACTGTTCGAAGGAGTTGTTGTCGGCGAGCGCCGAGCGGTAGAAGGCCGTCTGGAAGTTCGCTTGCGTATGCGCGCAGCCGAGATAGTGGGCGCCGGGGCCGACTTCGCGGATCGCGTCCATCGCCTGACCGTCCTCGGACAGATCGACGCCCATCGCCATCTTCTGCATCATGCCGAGCTGGTCCTGGTCGATCATGAACTTCTCGTAGCAGGCGGAAAGCCCGCCTTCCAGCCAGCCGGCGGCATGCAGCACGAAGTTCGTGCCGGCAAGCAGCGTCGTGTTGAGCGTGTTGGCGCTCTCGTGCGCGGCCTGGGCATCCGGCACCTTGGAGGCGCAGAGCGAACCCCCGGTGCGGAACGGCAGGCCGAGGCGGCGGGCGAGCTGGGCAGCACCGTAGGAGACAAGCGCAGGCTCCGGCGTGCCGAAGGTCGGCGCGCCCGACTGCATCGAGATCGAGGCAGCAAAGGTGCCGAAGAGCACCGGCGCTCCCTTTCGCACCAGCTGGGTGAAGGCGGCGCCAGCCAGCACTTCCGCAAGGATCTGCGTCAGCGTGCCCGCGACCGTGACCGGGCTCATCGCGCCTGCCAGGATGAAGGGAGAGAGCACGCAGGCCTGATTGTGCCGCGCATAGACCTTGGCCGCACCCAGCATGGTCTCGTCGAACACCATCGGCGAATTGGCGTTGATGAGGTTCAGCAGGACGCAATTGTTCTCGACGAAATCGTCGCCGAACACCAGCTTGGCCATGGCCACCGAATCCTCGGCGCGCTCCGGCGCGGTGACCGAGCCCATGAACGGCTTGTCGGAATATTTGATGTGGCTGTAGACCATGTCCAGGTGGCGCTTGTTCACCGGAATGTCCACCGGCTCGCACACTGTGCCGCCGGAATGATGGATCGAAGGCGCCATATAGGCCAGCTTCACGAAGTTGCGGAAGTCTTCGAGCGTTGCGTAACGGCGATTGCCGTCGAGGTCGCGCACGAAGGGCGAGCCGTAGACCGGCGCGAAGACGGTGGCATTGCCGCCGATCTGGACGTTGCGTTCCGGATTGCGGGCATGCTGGGTAAAGACCGACGGTGCGGTCTTCAGCAATTCGCGGCAAAGGCCCTTCGGGAAGTGAACGCGATGGCCCTTGACGTCCGCGCCGGCCTGTCTCCACATCTCCAAAGCTTCGGCGTCGTCGCGGAACTCGATGCCGATCTCCTCGAGAACAGTGTCGGCGTTGTGCTCGATGATCTGCAGGCCTTCCTCGTCCAGCACTTCGTAGACGGCGATCTTGCGCTGGATATAGGGCATCGACGGTCCGGCACCCGCGCCGCTGCGTGAAGCCCGCCGTGCCGCCGCCCCGCGTCCTTCGCTGCGCGAGCGCCGGCCGGTCGCCGCGTCCGCCTGTGGTGTGATGTCGTCCATGACTGTTTCCTCGTTTTCGCGCTGATCGCGCTTCTGATCGCATTCATGCTATTCGTTTTCCCAAGCGAGACATTCCTCAATGCGCCAACCATTTGCATCAGACAGACATTGGCTCCGGGCACCGTCGCTTTTCACTGCCGCAACGTCGCATTCGAAAACGGTCTCCGGCGATATTGAGGTTTAACTGCGCATCAGGCAGTCTCAGGGACTGCGATCGCGTTCAAGCCAGGCGGGAAGCATCACAATGTCAGACGACGAAATCATTCTCGAAGACCTGTCCGACGAAGAGCTGGTGCAGCAGATGCACGACGATCTCTATGACGGGCTGAAGGAGGAGATCGAGGAAGCGACGAACATCCTCTTGAAACGCGGCTGGGCTCCTTACGATATCCTGACCCAGGCGCTGGTCGAGGGCATGCGCATCGTCGGGATCGATTTCCGCGACGGCATCCTGTTCGTGCCGGAGGTGCTGCTCTCTGCCAATGCCATGAAGGCGGGCATGTTCATTCTCCGTCCGCTGCTTGCCGCCACCGGCGCGCCGAAGCAGGGCAAGATGATCATCGGCACGGTCAAGGGCGACATCCACGATATCGGCAAGAACCTCGTCGGCATGATGATGGAAGGCGCCGGTTTCGACGTGATCGACCTCGGCATCAACAACCCGGTCGAGAATTATCTCGAGGCGATCGAACGCGAAAAGCCGGATATCGTCGGCATGTCGGCGCTTCTGACCACGACCATGCCCTATATGAAGGTGGTCATCGACACGCTGAAGGAAAAGGGCATCCGCGACGACTACATCGTCCTTGTCGGCGGCGCCCCCCTCAACGAGGAATTCGGCAAGGCCGTCGGCGCCGACGCCTATTGCCGCGACGCGGCCGTGGCCGTCGAGACAGCCAAGGAATTCATCGCGCGCAGGCACAACAGGCTGGGCGCGCGCGTCTGATGCCGGTTACGGCCGGGCTGTGATGTCCGGCCCCGCCGCCCTACTGGACCGCGCGGCTGATGCTTCGACCGACATTGGTCGTGTCCTGGCCCACGCCCCGAAGCGTATTGCCGCAGGCGCTGAGCGAGACGATGGCAAGGCAGAGAACGCTGACGAGGGTAATTTTCCTGGCGATCATGATAGAGTCATTCCATGGCTGATGTTGAGGATGGGATCGTGAGTTACCGTTCGCCGGGCCAACGCGCAACTGCAAAAAAGATCCGCGTGATCGCCTGTGGCGCGATCGCCCGCGAAATCCTTGCCGTGCAGCGGCTCAATCGGCTTGCCCATATCGAGCTTGCCTGCCTGCCCGCGATCTGGCATGCCTACCCGGAAAAGATCGCGCCCGGTCTGGAAGAAGCAATCGCAACGGCCCGCGCCGAGGGCGTCGAGCGAATCTTTGTCGCCTATGCCGATTGCGGCACCGGCGGCGCCATCGATGCCATCTGCGAGCGCGAGGGCATCGCCCGGCTTGCTGGCCCCCATTGTTATTCCTTCTTTGCCGGAAACGCGGAATTCGCCGCCCGCTGGGAGGAGGATTTGACGGCCTTCTTTCTCACCGATTTTCTCGCCCGCCAGTTCGAGGCCTTCGTTGTCGAACCGCTCGGGCTCGACCGCCATCCGCAACTGCGTGACATGTATTTCTCCAACTATACGAAACTCGTCTATCTCTCCCAAGAGGAGGATCCGGAGCTGGAGGAGAGGGCAAGGCGCGCCGCCGGTTTTCTCGGCCTTGCCTACGAATACCGCCATACCGGCTACGGCGATTTGACCGCCGAACTCACCTCCCTCTAGTTCGTCTTCTCCGGACGCGCCGGTGCCCGTGTCGTGACCGGCCGCATCCCCGGTGCGATATCGCTTACGGTTTCCGGCTTTGTGGTGTTGACGGCGGCTGCTATATTGGTACCGGTTTTGTGAACCCACTCAAGGCGATAGGTCGGGCATGGCATCGAAACCACCAGTAGACGAAAGCGATGCGAAGGTTGTCGTCATGACCGCGGGAGGTGCCAATCCGGCGGTCATCATCAATGCGCTCGCCGCGCGGTGGCCTGATCTCCACGTCATCATGGAAGCGCCGGAATCGAAGCTCGACATTGCCAGGCGGCGCGCCCGGCGGTTCGGCTGGATCAATTCGCTCGGGCAGCTTGCTACGATGATTGCCGCAAGGCTGCTGCGCCGGATGGCGAGCCGCCGCATCGCCGCGATATGCGGCAGCCAGGGCCTCGATCCCGTCATCGGCTCGCAGATCCCGGTGAGCGAAGTCCCCTCGATCAACGGTCCGAAATGCCTCGAGCTCGTCCGTTCCCTGCGGCCCTCGGTCATCCTGCTGATCAGCACTCGCCTTATGGCAAGGAAGGTGCTCGCCGAAATCCCCTGCCCCGTTCTCAATCTCCATTCCGGCATCAACCCGAACTATCGTGGGCAGATGGGCGGCTACTGGTCGCTGGTCGAAAACGACATCGGCAACTTCGGCGCCACGGTTCATCTGGTCGACGCCGGCACGGATACCGGCGGCACCCTCTACGAGGTACGCGCCGCCCCGTCGAAGGGTGATTTCATCTCGACCTATCCCATGGTGCTCACGGCCGCCGCCAAGGATATCGTCCTTCGCGCCGTCGAGGATGCGGTCCACGGAGAGCTGAAACCTTTCACGCCCGAGGGCCCCTCCGTCCTGCGCTTTCCGCCGCCGGTCTGGACCTGGCTCCGCTACGGTTTGACCAAGGGCATCTGGTAATTCTCCGCGACGTCGCTTTTTGCCGTATGCGACGTCGTCGCAAGCGCAGTCCGCCCGTTTCCCCATGTGCATTGTGGCTGAAAAGGGAGAATGACGGCATGGCCGACAGGATCATTGTCTACTGGCGCGACATACCCGCCCAGGTCATCGTCAGGCAGGGCAGGAAAACGGCCAGGCGCGAGCTTCCCTTGCGCTTCACAGAGGCGATCGACATGGCCGCCATGCGCTCCGGCGCGGCCGAAACCGACGACTATCTCGCCGAATGGCGCAAGGGCGATCCCTCACCCGTTTCCGACGACCTCGACGCCGAGGCGGACAGGGCCGCGGCCGAACTTGAGGCCGCCTACGACAAGGCCCGGCTTGCCGCTCTCGTCCATGCCGGAGGCCGTGACAATGGTTGACGGCAAGCCCGCGACCGGCCCCACCCCGGGCAATGCCGCACCGGCGAGCAAGGCCACCACCGGCGCCTATACGCCTGCGAACGTCTCGCCGAACCGCCGCGCCCGCCGTTCCTACACGATCCGCCTCTGGTCTGTGCGCCATTCGCGCTTCCTCGAGTGGTTCTACGGCCTTTTCGCCGAAGCCTTCATGCGCCTGCACCCTCTCTGGAATGCCATCGGCTATGCCCGCGTCGAACGGCCCGTCACTTTCGTCGAGCGCAACGCCAAGGGGCTTCTCTTCGACTGCCGCATGTGCGGCCAGTGCGTGCTGTCGTCGACCGGCATGTCCTGCCCGATGAACTGCCCCAAGCAGTTGCGCAACGGCCCCTGCGGCGGTGTGCGCGCCAATGGCAATTGCGAGGTCGAGCCCGACATGCCCTGCGTCTGGGTGCAGGCCTGGAACGGCTCGCGCAACATGGTGCATGGCGACGCAATCATGACGGTGCAGAAACCGGTGAACCAGTCGCTCAGGGAAACCTCGTCCTGGCTGCGCGTGACGGCGCAGGCCGCCGCCCGTCAAGCGAAACTCACGGAACGAAAGCCATGAGCCCGGACATCAATCCCCACGATCCCGGCGCGCCGCTTGCGCCCCTGCCCGGCCATTCCTCGCGCGGCCGGCTGGAGCGCGTGCTCAGACGCGGCGAGTTCGCCGTCACCGCCGAGCTCAATCCGCCCGACAGCGCAAACCCGCAGGACGTCTATGACCGCGCCGCTATCTTCGATGGCTGGGTCGACGGCATCAATGCCGTCGATGCGTCGGGCGCCAACTGTCATATGTCCTCGGTCGGCATCTGTGCGCTGCTGACGCGCATGGGCTATGCGCCGATCATGCAGATCGCCTGCCGCGACAGGAACCGCATCGCCATCCAGGGCGACGTGCTCGGCGCATCCGCCATGGGCGTGCAGAATGTCCTGTGCCTGACCGGCGACGGCGTGCAGGCCGGCGACCAGCCGGGCGCAAAGCCGGTTTTCGATCTCGACTGCATGTCGCTGCTCGAAACCGTACGCACCATGCGCGACGAGGCGAAATTCCTCTCCGGCCGCAAGCTTTCGACCCCGCCGCATGTGTTTCTCGGCGCGGCCATCAACCCCTTCGCTCCGCCTTACGATTTCCGCCCCTATCGGCTTGCCAAGAAGATCGCGGCCGGCGCCCAGTTCGTTCAGAGCCAGTATTGCTACGACGTGCCGATGTTCCGCGAATATATGAAGAGGGTCCGGGACCTTGGCCTGCACGAGCAGTGCTTCATCCTCGTCGGCGTCGGACCCCTTGCCTCGGCGAAAACGGCGAAATGGATCCGCTCCAACGTTCCGGGCGTTCATATCCCCGATAGCGTCATCGCCCGCCTCGAAGGTGCTCAGGACCAGAGACGGGAAGGCAAGCAGCTCTGCATCGACATCATCAACGAGGTGAAGGAGATAGAAGGCGTATCCGGCGTTCACGTCATGGCCTACCGGCAGGAGGAATATGTCGCCGAGATCGTCCATGAATCCGGCGTGCTGAAGGGCCGAAAGCCCTGGCAGCGCGAGGCCAGTCCCGCCGACGCGCTCGTTGCCGAACGGCTGGAGCAGATCCGCGAGGAAAAGGTCGAGAACCAGCAGCAGCTTGCCGGCATCGCCGCTCAGCATCCGCATTGAATCCAGGGGCGCGCAATGCAACCGCCCGCCCTTGCAGCCACTCATCCCGCCACGCTGCGCCTCATGGCCGGCGCCACGACCGGAGACAGGAAATGACCCGCACCATCGTCGCATCCGCAACCAGAGAAGTCGTCATCGGCTTCGACCAGCCCTTCTGCGTCATCGGCGAGCGCATCAACCCGACCGGCCGCAAGAAACTTGCCGCCGAGATGATCGAGGGCAATTTCGACACCGTCATCAAGGACGCGCTGGAACAGGTCGCAGCCGGGGCCACCATGCTCGACGTCAACGCCGGCGTCACCTCGGTCAACCCGAACGAGACGGAGCCCGGTCTGTTGGTCAGGACGCTCGAAATCGTCCAGGGGCTGGTCGAAGTGCCGCTGTCGATCGACAGTTCGGTATCGGCCGCGATCGAGGCGGCGCTGAAGGTCGCCAAGGGTCGCCCTCTGGTCAATTCGGTGACCGGCGAAGAAGAGAAGCTCGAAGCCATCCTGCCGCTCTGCAAGAAGTACGACGTGCCCGTCGTGGCGATTTCCAACGACGAGACCGGCATATCGATGGACCCCGATGTTCGTTTCGCGGTGGCCAGGAAGATCGTCGAGCGCGCCATGGACCACGGCATCAAGCCGCATGACGTCGTCGTCGATCCGCTGGTCATGCCGATTGGTGCGCTGGGTGACGCCGGCCGCCAGGTCTTCGCGCTGCTCCACCGCCTGCGCAACGAGCTGAAGGTCAACACCACTTGCGGTCTCTCAAACATCTCTTTCGGCCTGCCGCACCGCCACGGCATCAATGCCGGCTTCATCCCGATGGTGATCGGCGCCGGCATGACGTCGGCGATCATGAACCCCTGCCGCCCGCAGGAAATGGAGGCCGTGCGCGCCGCCAATGTGCTGAACGGCACCGATCCGAACTGCGGCAACTGGATCATGACCTATCGCGACTACAAACCGGCGGAGGCCGGCTCGACCTCAACCACCCCTCCTGCCGCCTCCTCGGGCCGCCGCGGCGGCCGTGCTGCACGGGCGGGTGCAGGAGCGGCGACGGAATAGGCGCGCGAAGGGACTGATCGAATGAGCGACAAAAACACCGATCCTCTCGTCCTCTTCATGCCATCCGGCAAGCGTGGCCGGTTTCCCGTTGGCACGCCGGTGCTCGATGCCGCCCGCCAGCTTGGCGTCTATGTCGAGAGTGTATGCGGCGGGCGCGCCACCTGCGGCCGCTGCCAGGTGTCCGTCCAGGAAGGACATTTCGCCAAGCATCAGATCACCTCGTCCAACGACCACATTTCCGCTATCGGCCCCAGGGAGCAGCGCTACGCCGCCGTCCGCCAGCTGGCCGAGGGCCGCCGCCTCTCCTGCTCTGCGCAGATCCTCGGTGATCTGGTCGTCGACGTGCCGCAGGATACGGTCGTCAACGCCCAGGTGGTGCGCAAGGATTCGGACGGTCGCGTCATCGAGCGCAATCCGGCGATCCACATGTGCTATGTCGAAGTCGAGGAGCCCGACATGGAAAAGCCGCTCGGCGATCTCGACCGGCTGAAGGCGGCCCTTGCCCACGACTGGCGCTACGACGATCTGGAATTCGATTTCCACCTCATCCCTGAGGTGCAGAAGATCCTGCGCAAGGGCGAATGGAAGGTCACGGCTGCCATCCATTGCGACGACGAGACGGGTCGTCCCCATGTGATCGCGCTCTATCCGGGCCTCAAGAACGAGGCCTATGGCATCGCCTGCGACATCGGTTCGACGACGATCGCCATGCATCTGTCCTCGCTGCTTTCGGGCCGCACGGTTGCCTCTGCCGGCACGTCGAACCCGCAGATCCGCTTCGGCGAGGATCTGATGAGCCGCGTCTCCTACGTGATGATGAACCCGGACGGCCGCGAGGCCATGACGACGGCCGTGCGCGAGGCGCTGAATGGCCTGATCGACCAGGTTTGCGCCGATGGCGGGGTCTCTCGCGAGGACATTCTGGACAGCGTCTTCGTCGGCAACCCGATCATGCACCACCTGTTCCTCGGCATCGATCCGACCGAGCTTGGCGGCGCGCCCTTCGCGCTTGCAGTCTCCGGGGCCGTGCACCTGAAATCCGCCGAGATCGGCCTGCCGATGAATGCCGGCACGCGCGTCTATATGCTGCCCTGCATCGCCGGCCATGTCGGGGCGGATGCAGCCGCCGCGACGCTCTGCGAGGGCCCGCACCGCCAGGACGAAATGATGCTGCTGGTCGACATCGGCACCAATGCAGAGATCGTACTCGGTAACAGGAAACGTGTCGTCGCCGCCTCCTCTCCCACCGGCCCCGCCTTCGAAGGCGCGGAAATCTCGTCCGGCCAGCGCGCCGCCCCCGGCGCCATCGAGCGCGTGCGCATCGATCCCGTCACGCTCGAGCCGCGCATTCGCGTCATCGGCATCGAACCGTGGTCGGATGAGCCGGGCTTTGCAGCGGAAGCCGAAAAGGTCGGGGTCACGGGCATCTGCGGTTCGGCCATCATCGAGGTGATCGCCGAGATGTATCTGACCGGCATCATTTCCGAGGACGGCGTCGTCGACGGAACACTCGCGGGCAAGTCGCCGCGCATCCTGTCGACCGGCCGCACCTTCGCCTACCTGCTGCACGACGGCGAGCCGAGGATCACCGTCACCCAGAACGACGTGCGCGCCATCCAGCTCGCCAAGGCCGCGCTCTATGCCGGCGTGAAGCTGCTGATGGACAAACAGGGTGTTAGCCATGTCGATCGCATCGGCCTGGCCGGTGCCTTCGGCACCTTCATCGATCCGAAATACGCGATGGTTCTGGGCCTGATCCCCGATTGCAACCTCGATCATGTCAAGGCGGTCGGCAATGCGGCGGGCACCGGCGCCCGCATGGCGCTCCTCAATCGCGGCTATCGCCGCGAGATCGAGGAAACCGTGACGCGGATCGAGAAGATCGAAACCGCGCTGGAACCGAAGTTCCAGGAGCATTTTGTCTATGCCATGGCGCTGCCGAACAAGGTCGACCGCTTCCCGAAGCTCTCGACGGTCGTCACGCTCCCCGAGCGCAAGGGAAATGCGGATGGCGAAGGCGGAGAAGGCGGCGGGCGGCGGCGGAGGCGAAGCCGGGAGTAGCGGCGCAACCCACACTGTGCGCCGCGCCGGCGGCAAGAGAAAGGCTGGG
Source organism: Rhizobium sp. (assembly GCA_041675415.1). GTDB lineage: Bacteria > Pseudomonadota > Alphaproteobacteria > Rhizobiales > Rhizobiaceae > Allorhizobium. The sequence continues at coordinate 46,511 of JBAYTX010000022.1, forward strand.
CAGTGGCCCGATGGATACCTTACAGAACGGTTTGAAGTGCCCGGCCGAGTGTCGTAGCTGACATTGGCGGGCCCTCCCCCTACGCCGCCATGCCGATCATGTCGGAGAACGCAAAGCGCACGCTGTCGGCCACGGCCAGCGCCGTCTCGCTGCATTCGCCATTTGTCAGCAACCGGACTTCGAAACTGCCGAGGTCGGGCAATCCCTGCTTCGCGCCCAACGCCACCATGTCCTCCGTCAGGTAGCTGCGGGGCAGCGGAGCGATCGCGAGGTCCGCGATCACCGCCGCGCGCTGCGCCATGGTGTGCGCGCTGAGATAGGCGATGCGATAGGGCCGTTTCTCCTTGTCTAGACGCGAGAGGGCATCCGCCCGCCAGCAGCAACCGTCTTCCCATATCGACACAGGCAAGGGATCGCGCAGATGCGCCGTGCCGCATTTGGCGCCGGCCCAGACCAGCTGTTCCTTGTAGATGACCTCGCCCTCGATCGAGACCGTTCCAGGTGCGCAGTTGATGAGCGTCAGGTCGAGCCTCTGCTCCTGCAGCCGCCGCCGGAGCGCGCCGCTGCTATCGACCGTCAGGTCCACCATGATCTGCGGGTAGATTTCCGCAAAGCGCTTGAGAATGGTCGGCATGAAACGTTCCCCGATATCGTCCGGCGCGCCGAGCCGTACCACGCCCTTCATGTCGGGCATCCGGAAGCGGCCAACCGCCTCGTTGGACAGCGCCAGCATCCGCCGCGCATAGGGCAGAAGCACTTCGCCCCCCTCCGTCAGCCTGACTGACCGCGCGTCGCGCAGGAAGAGCACGGTGCTGAGTTGCTCCTCGAGCTTCTTGATTTGCATCGAGACGGCCGACGGCGTGCGGAAGACCGCGTCGGCGGCGGAGGTGAAGCTGCCGGTCTCGGCAATCGCGACAAAGGTCCGCAGCACGTCATTGTCGAGCAGCGGCAAGGGTTGGCGGATCGTTACGGTCATGGATCGCTCCATCAATATAATTGAACGTAAACAACATATCATTTCGTTTGATTGAATGTCAATCGAGGATCAATGTTCATCATACAGTCACAACCGCAGGAGGAAACCATGAATATCGGGGATATTTCACACGTCGCCGGCAGGCTGAGCATCGCCAATCCGCTACGTCGGATGCTGTCACGCCGCCGCCGCCGCAAGGCCATCCGCGACCTGCAATCGATGCCGCTCCATCTCCAGCGCGATATCGGTTGGCCGGATCAGATCGCATCTGCACCGGGTCGAAACCGGATGGAGGATATTACGCATCACGGATTGTGATGACGCGAATGAAGAACATTCGTTGGATTGATGGGCTGGCGGCGCGCATAACAACAATGCCTCCACCATCCAAGTCGGAAGGGATATCGCTATGACACTGGCAGCTTTTGATACGACCGGCAGCCGGGTTTCTCACCGGCATCTGGCAATTTCCGGGGTCTTCCGGCCCCTCGCGGCGGCAGCAGGCCGTGTAAACCGGTGGCATCGGCGCCGCCTCGAAGAGCGCGCGATCGAAGCCATGCCCTTCGATCTGCGCAAGGATCTGGGCTGGCCGGCGGCAGCAGATGGCGAGATACCTCGCCGATCGGCGTGATTGCGACATGCGAGACATTCGCCTGTCCGTTGCGGGAAGCCCCCGGGGACAATAGAGCGTTCCGGGGGCATCACCGGTTTTGCGCGCAATTTCAGCAGTATGTGCGCATTTGCTCAAGTTCGCGCCGCGCTGCCTATCGGACCCGTGCGGGCTGACTTATAAATGTCGCGATTTTGCTGCTTACATTGCGGCAGTGCCGCATTTATCCATGCGCTTGTCGCTTTAAGGATATCCGGGCCGCCTTTTCCAAGCGAGGAATATTGTCGTCGCGGAACATGGGTCTCCATCATGAGCAAAACGCCGTCCAAGAAACGTTCGCTGGTTTTCTTTCTGGTTCCGCAGTTCACGCTCCTGCCCTTTGCCGGCGCGGTGGAGACCCTGCGGATCGCCAACCGCATGCTCGGTTATGAGGCCTACGAATGGCGGATCGCGTCTGCCGATGGCCAGAGGGTCTCGTCGTCGAGCGGCATCGGCATCGAGGTGAATTCCTCGCTGGCCGACGAGCGGCGCTACCTCTCCGGGGAAGGCCGGCCGAACATGGTGCTGGTTTGCTCCGGCATCGATGTCGAGAAGTTCAGCAACAAGTCGGTGAATGCCTGGCTGCGCGAGGCCTATAACCGCGGCGCCGCAATCGGGAGCCTATGCACCGGCGCCCATGTTCTCGCCCAGGCCGGACTGTTGAACGGCAAGCGCTGCGCCATCCATTGGGAAAACCTCCCCGGTTTCTCCGAGGCCTTCCCGCAGGCGGAAGTCTATGCCGATCTCTACGAAGTCGACGGCAATCTCTATACCTGCGCCGGCGGCACCGCCTCGCTTGACATGATGCTGAACCTGATCGGCCAGGATTTTGGCGAAGGCCTCGTGAACCGGGTCTGCGAGCAGCATCTGACGGACCGTGTCCGCAGCGCCAATGACCGGCAGCGCCTTCCCCTGAGGGCGCGCCTCGGCGTTCAGAACTCCAAGGTCCTGTCGATCATCGAACTGATGGAGAGCAATCTTGCCGAGCCGCTGTCGCTGCTGGAGATCGCCGACGATGCCGATCTCTCGCGCCGTCAGATCGAGCGCCTGTTCCGTCAGGAGATGGGCCGCTCCCCGGCCCGATACTATCTCGAGATCCGGCTTGACCGCGCCCGTCACCTGCTCGTCCAGTCCTCGATGCCCGTGGTCGAGGTCGCCGTCGCCTGCGGTTTCGTGTCGGCCTCGCATTTCTCTAAATGCTATCGCGAGGTCTACAATCGCTCGCCGCAGCAGGAACGCGCCGAGCGCAAGCTGGCCGGCTCCGGCAATCGCACGGCCGTCATGGCCTGATGCGGCGTCAGCCGTGAAGGCTGTAGAAGAACCGCGCCGACACCGTGAGCAGGAATATCCCGAAGCCGATCTCGAGCTGACGCTTGCTCATCGCATGCGCGATGCGCGCGCCGATCGGCGCCATGAGAAGCGTGACCGGGATAATCAGCGCCACCGCGATCCAGTTGACGAACCCGGTCGAAAACGGCGGCAGGAGGGTGTCGCCCCATCCCGCCCAGATATAGCCGAAGAGGCCCGGCAGCGATATCAGCACACCGACGGCCGACGACGTCGCGATCGCCTGATGGATCGGACGGCCGTAGAGCGTCATGAACGTGTTGTTCAGCACGCCGCCGCCGATGCCCATGAGGCCGGACAACACGCCGATCCCGGTGCCGACGGCGAAACGGGCGGGCTCGCCCGGCAGTTCATTGCCGAGATGCCAGTGCGAGCGATTGGCGATCATCCGGAAGGCGAGAAGCAGCGCAAACACCGCGAAGATGCCGCGCAGTGCCTCGCTGGAGGCCTTGGCGGCGATCACCGTGGCGAGGATGGCCCCGAGCGGGACGGCAATGATCCAGTCCCTGAGCAGTCGGGTATCCACGGCGCCGCGCTGCCGGTGCGCGGCGAACGACCGAATCGAGGTCGGCACGATGACGGCAATCGAGGTGCCGACCGCAAGGTGCATCCGCACCGCATCGTCGATGCCGACCAGGGGAAAGATCTGATAGAAGACCGGAACCAGTATCGCGCCTCCGCCAATCCCGAAGACGCCGGCGAGAAGTCCCGCGACGGCCCCGGCAAGAGCCAGCAGCCCGGCAAACATGATCAGTTCCGTCAGCGGTGGCATGGGTGCTGTTTCTCCGTCGGTCGGAGCGCGTGGAAAGCCCCGCTTCCCGCCCCGGTTACCAATTGGAGACGGTTCTATCCGATTGGATCGCGCTGACAAGGTTTGCAGGTGCCGATGCGGTACGCCGGCCTGTATTTTTCCTCGACGGATCGGCCTCGTCCTGCGGCTAGTTGCCGGCGTCGTCAGCGGCTGCCGCTGTTTTGGGCAGCAATATCAGCGGCACAGGATTGTCCGTCCCGACGCCATCCACTACCGGCTGGCTGGTATTGTCCTCGGGAATGGTGATCGGGCCGCTTGTAGCGTTTGTGGGCGCCGGGGCGGCAAGCGTCTGCCCCTCGCTCGCGACGCCCAGGCCTTCATCGATGTTGATGCCTTCGGAGGGGATGACATACTCGGTCGATGCTTCGGGCTGCCCCGTTTCGGTCGACAGCGCCGTCTCCCCGCCATCGAACTCTTGCGTGCCATCTTCCGCGTTCCCGTCGAGCGACGGATCGGCGGAAGGGGCTGAACTATCCACGCCGGCCAGATTGGGCGTGTCGAGATAGTCGATCGCCTGCATGGCGCCATTCTGCTGGACCGGATCGCGCGCATAGGCGGTCGTCCTGTCGACGCGGCCGAGAAGCTCGCGCCCTGCCCGCTTGCTGCCAACAGGCCCTTCCAGAACTAGGTCCGAAGAGATGCTGCCGATCTCCGCCGGCGGCACCAGCCGGTCGGCCGAGCAACCCGCGAGCGTCGTTCCCGAGGCCAGAACCAGCGCCGAACGCTGCAGAAAGGATACGAACGCCATACCAGACACCACTCTGCCGTTGCCGGATAGCCGGCAAATTACTCAACTTTTAGCCGAAAGCCGTAAATGTTTCGTTGCGTTCCCCCGGGCCCGTCCCCCGCTCCGCGTTCGCCTGCCCTGGCCCGGTGCCTCGCAGCCATTCCCGGGACAACGAAAAGCCGCCGGAGAATATCCCCGGCGGCTCGTTTCGTCCCTATTCTGGTCGGTCAGGCGGCGTGGCGATGCCTGACCGGACCGCCTGCGCTGGGTTGCAGACGAAGCTGCGACAGCAGCGAACGCAGATGCCGGCTTTCCTCGGCCAGCGTCTGTCCGGCGGCCGAGGTTTCCTCGACCATGGCGGCGTTCTGCTGGGTCATCTGGTCCATGTGGTTGACCGAGGTGTTGATCTCGTGCAGGCCGGTGGCCTGCTCCCGCGCCGCGGTGGCGATGGTGTTCACATGCTCGTTGACCTGGTTGACCAGCTTCTCGATTTCGACCAGCGCTTCTCCGGTAGAACGGACAAGGGCGACGCCGCTTTCGACTTCCGTCGCCGAGGCGCTGATGAGTGTCTTGATCTCCTTGGCTGCGTTGGCCGAGCGCTGGGCAAGTTCGCGCACTTCCTGGGCAACCACCGCAAACCCGCGGCCCGCCTCGCCGGCACGGGCCGCCTCAACGCCTGCATTGAGCGCCAGCAGGTTGGTCTGGAACGCGATCTCGTCGATCACCGTGATGATCTGGCTGATCTTGTTCGAGGAGCTTTCGATGCGGCCCATGGCGTCGACCGCATCGCGGACGATCTCGCCGGAACGGTTGGCGCTGCGCTTGGTTTCCGACACCATGTCGCGGGCTTCGTTGGCGCGCTCGGCTGCCGTGCGCACCGTCGCGGTGATTTCGTCGAGCGCGGCGGCGGTTTCCTCCAGTGCGGCGGCCTGCTGTTCGGTCCGGCGCGACAGGTTGTTGGTCGCCTCGCTGATCCCGCCGGCGCTTTCGCTGACGACGTCGCTGGTCTGGTTGATGGCCGAGATCACGCCGGAAAGCGCGTCCACCGCGGTGTTGAAGTCGTGCCTCAGCTTTTCATAGTCTTCGCCGATGTCGTCGACATAGGCCGTCAGGTCGCCGTTCGCGAGACGTTCCAGAGCATTGCCGATCTGCTGGATGGCGTGGTTCTGACGTTCGGAGGCGTCACGAAGGACTTCCTCGTTGCCGCGCCGTTCCGCATCGATGCGACGCTGCTGTTCGGCCTCGCGTCCCCGCAGCGAAATCCGTTCCCGGACGGAATCGCGCAGGACCAGCAAGGCATCGGCCATTCCGCCGATCTCGTCCTTGCGTCCGGCATCGACGATTTCCGTCTCCACCTTCTCCTCGGCAATATCGCCCATCGCTGCCTTCAGGCGGGAAATCGGAGAAACGACGCTTCTGACGACTGCATAGGCGCAAGCCAGGATGACCAGGAAGCTCACGGCGAAAATCGAGGCGTACCACATCAGGTCGCGCTGGAAGATCGCTGCGAGGTCGTCGGCATAGACGCCGGTACCCACAACCCAGCCCCAGGGCTCGAAGCCGACGACATGCGAGAACTTCTGGACCGGCGCCTCGAACCCGGGCTTCGGCCAGTAATAGTCGACGAAGCCTTCCTTCTGTTCCTTTGCCACCCGCGCGAACTCGGAGAAAATCCGCTTGCCGTCTGGATCTTCAAAGGCCGAGAGATCCTTGCCGTTTAGTTCCGGCTTGATCGGATGCATGATCATCCGGGCCTGCATATCGTTCACCCAGAGATAGCCGTCCGTGCCGTAGCGCATGGCGCTTACGGCCTCGAGTGCCTTCGCCTGTGCTTCATCCTTCGTGATGCTGCCGGACTGTTCGAGTTTGTAGTACTTTTCGAAAATTGAAAGGGCCGTATGGTCGATCGACGCGAGGCCCGCCCGACGCTCGTTTGCGAGCGAATCGTAAGAGTGGAACAGGCTGAAAGTCAGCGTGGCGGCAAGGACGGTGAGCGCCAGCGCGACGAGGGCATACAGCCTCACGGATATGTTGAAATTCCTCATGGGTACCTCTTCCAGGTTCTGATTGCGACAGGAATACCCGTGAGAATGCGACAATTAGTAAATTTAGCCCTGCCAGAAATATCGGGTAAAAAATAATAGTAGGCCCTCAAAAATTGAGGGGTCCTGATGCTGGCTGTCCTGTTGCCACCCGAAGCGATATTCCATAGTTTCCCCGTCGGGGAAGGGATCGTTCCCAAGCTCCTCGCCCCCTCTGTAGTCCAATCAGGATCGATGCACATGACCGGCACACCTTCACCGCGCGGCGAACTCACCCTTCGGACACTGGCCATGCCTGGCGACGCCAATGCCGCCGGGGACATTTTCGGCGGATGGGTGATGGCCCAGATGGACCTTGCCTGCGGCATCCGTGCGGCGGAGCGCGCGCGGGGCCGTGTCGTGACTGCTGCGGTTCAGGAAATGGCGTTCGCCATGCCGGTCAAGATCGGCGACACGCTCTGCGTCTACACTGACATCGCCAGGGTCGGCCGCACCTCGATCACGCTTTCGGTCGAGGTCTGGGCCCAGCGCTACCTCACCCACACGATGGAGAAGGTCACCGCCGCGACCTTCGTCATGGTGGCGCTCGACGCGGAAGGCAGGCCGACACCCGTTCCGGCCGAATAATCGCCATCGCCACCCCTTGCCCGCGCATTCGCGGGATATCAGAGCGGCGGCGATCGGCTCCACCTTCGGTTTCGCTCCCGGACATGAATGATTTTCCCTCATGCCGCGCTGCAAATCCTGAATGTCGATCGGCCTTAGCCGGCGTTCGTGTTGTGCTTTACGGCAGATGGAAGCCATGCCTGGATCTGTTGATCCGTGAGGTTGGCACCACACAACATGGTCGCTACACGGCAGCCTTTCAGGTCAGATGCCTGCGCAAGGATGGCTGCCAGCCCCGCCGCCCCGGCTGGTTCGACGAGACGGGTCCAGGTCTCATGCGCAAAGCGCATCGCATGTAGGATCTGATCGTCATCCACGAGAACGACGTCATCGATTGTGTCTTTGAGCCAGCCGATGGCGGAAGGCACGGGAATCCGGACGGCAATTCCATCGGCAATCGTGCGTGCCTCCGGCGTCGAGATCACCGCACCTGCATTGTAGGACAGAGCCATGCAAGGCGCACCCTTTGCGGCGACGGCGACGACCCTTGTTCGCGGTGATCGTGATTTGAACCAGCATCCTGTTCCGGCTGCCAGAGCACCGTTGCCGAGCGGAATGAAAACGGCGTCGATATCTTCGACCTCGTCAGTCAGTTCCGCCGCAATCGTTCCTGCCCCTTCCGCGATGGCTGCGCTCGCGCCGTCCTCGACGAATTGCAGGCTTCGTTCGCCGGCGTAGATCCTGGCAGCCTCCTTCGCAGCGTCAAAGTCATCCCCTGCGAGAAAGACCTCCGCCCCAAACCGGCGCATGGCTTCGATCTTCAGCGGATTGGCGTTCATACTGGCGAAGACGACCAGGGTTCGACCATGCCGCGCGGCATTGTAGGCAAGTCCCTGACCGAAGTTCCCGGCTGATCCTGTGACGAGAGGAGTTCTGTCGCCAGCGAGATCGGCGAGAAAAAACCCGGCACCGCGCCCCTTGAAACTGCGGATCGGGTTGTCTGTTTCATCCTTGGCGACAAGAGACAGCCCGAGCCTTTCGGCACGGAGCACACTGGAGTTGAGGAAAACCGGAGCGATCCGCTTGCGGGCATCGTCGATGTTGGTGGCTGAGAGAGGAGCTTGTTTTGTCATGCCGAGATATTAAGAATTTTGTGCGCGGAGAAGCCGCGTCATAACTGTGGTAGTCGCGGATTATCTGCATATTGAGATGGTTTCACGCTGTGGACGATATTGATCGGACTATTCTTTCGATACTACAGGAAAATGCCGATATTCCCGGCAAGGTCATTGCTGACGCTGTCAATCTTTCGACCTCAGCCGTAGAGCGCCGCATCAACAAACTGAAGCAGGATGGGATCATCGAAAAGATCGTAGCGGTGGTCAGTCCGAAAGCCGTAGATCGCACCTTGTCCATTCTGGTTGAGCTTGAAATCCAGAACGAACATCGACACACGCTGGAGCAATTCCAGCGATGGCTGGACCGTGCGCCGGAAGTTCAATCATGCTGGTATGTCACCGGCGATATGGACTTTGTCCTGCTTGTGGCTGTCCGCAACCTCGAAGAATACAATGACTTCATCGAGCGGCTCATGAGCGAGCAACAGGCGCTTGTGCGAAAATACAAGAGCCTCATCGCGCTCAAGACAGTCAAGCATGGCCTGGGACTTTCCGTCCATGAGTGACGACCTGGCCGCATCAGAAGATCAGTCTGGACGTCGCGGTCAAGTTGGTTCAGCGCCCTCGCGGGCCGACATCCGTTCCGGCGGAGCAGTCAAGGGTTAGGCGCGAAAGATCAGCGCCGCGCCGATGGCGATCAGCGCAAATCCGGCGGCGTGATTCCAGGTCAGGGCTTCCTTCAGCCAGACGACCGAGAATCCGGAAAACACCAGCAGCGTGATGACCTCTTGGATCGTCTTGAGTTGCGCGGCGGAATAGACCTGGGCGCCGATCCGATTGGCCGGAACGGCAAGGCAATATTCGAAGAAGGCGATGCCCCAGCTGACGAGGATCGCGGCGAAGATGGCTGTGTGGCGAAATTTCAGATGGCCATACCAGGCAAAGGTCATGAACACGTTGGAGAGCGAGAGCAGCAGGATCGGCCAGATGGCCGCGGGGTTGAGTAGCTGTGGCATGGGGCACCGGATGGGTCTGGAGTGTTGGCGCTGCCTCTGGCGAGTTCGATGATGGGTGGTGGTTGCACCCCTCGAATCTGCCGGGCATCGACGCACATTCGCCCAAGCCGGGGAAAATGCCAAACATCCTGATGGCCTTGGCTCGCAGCCTACCTCGCCGCAGTCCATCCGGCTACCGGTTCCGTAAGGGAAAATAAACCCTGTCCAGCACCTCCGGCATCGCCCGTACAGTTCTCGCAGTCCGCTGTTAAATGAATTTTATCAATATCGGATGATACTGAAAATCAGGCGCATTACTTTGACGATATTGAGAGATTTTGAAAATTTGAAAATCTAGGCGGAAGATATTTTGGATTACGAGATAAAGCCCCCCGCGTCCGCGCACATGGACGGCATTAGGCAATCCCAGGCGCATCTGATCCTGTCCAGCCATTGTTCGACACTGTTGTTCAATGGCCTTATCGCCTTGTCGGCCGCGTTTGTCGCGACGATCAATCACGGACCTTCAAAAGGCGTCGCCGCATGGGCGGCCGTCGTGCTGCTCACCCTCGGATTTCGGGTCCTTGCATCCCGCGGCCTCGTGTTCAACCGCTTCGCCGAGACACAGCCGGACGATGCATTGACTCTGCTGTCCTTCGGGGCATTTCTCTCCGGTCTGGCCTGGGCCGCATTGCCCTTCTGCGTCGATGGTTTCGATGGCGCCGGCGCGGATGCGCCCCTGCTCCTGATCATGGTCGGCACCTCGGCCGGCTCGATCATCAAGGGCATGGGTTATAGTCAGCTGTCGCTGGCCTTTTCGACGCCGATGCTTTTGTCCATCGTCGTTTCGCTTCTGTGGATTGGAAATGCCGTCGCCTTCCTGCTGGCCATCAACGTCATCGGCCTGATGATCGTTCTCTATCGCCACAGCGTTTCCGCCGAACAGGTTTTCGTCGCCAACGAGCTGGCCAAGCTCGAAGCAACGGCTCTGGCCCAGTCCCTTTCCCACGCCAATGAGGACATCCTGCAAAAGAGCAACCGTCTGGAGGTACTCGCCAATTGCGATACGATCACCGGACTTGCGAACCGCATGCATTTCAATGGCCGGCTTGCGGGCGATATTGCCCGCGCCGTCACGCTCGGCGAGCCTGTCGCCCTCCTGCTCATTGACCTCGATCGCTTCAAGTCGATCAACGATTCCTTCGGTCACAGCGCCGGCGACGCCGTCCTGCGTGAGATCGCGGGACGTCTGAGGCGCACGATCGGCGGAGAAGGCCTGATCGCCCGTCTCGGAGGGGATGAGTTCGGCGTCATTCTGTGCGGCACGGACGCCCGGGGTCGCGCCCTCGCCCATGCCGAGCGCCTGCACAAGGCAAGCCTCCAGCCGATTTCCGTCGGGGGCACCGCGTCCGTTGTCAGCCTGAGCATGGGGCTAGCCTCCTTTCCCGCGCAGGCGTCGAGCGCCGAGGAACTCATGGCCTGCGCCGACATGGCGCTCTACGAGGCGAAGGATACGGGCCGCCGCCGGATAAGGGAGTTCGATCCGGGATTGAAAACCCTCATCGAACGCCAGCGTGCCATCGAGCAGGACCTGGAACAGGCGATCCGCGACGGTGCCATCGAGACGTGGTTCCAGCCGCAGCTCTGCCTCCGCAGCCGGGAGGTCACCGGATTCGAGGCCCTTGTACGATGGTTTCACCCCCGCTTCGGCGCCATATCTCCGCCGGAGATCGTGCAGGCGGCACAGTCCATGCATCTGGCCGATACCCTCACCCTCCATATCGCGAACGCCGTCTGCGGGCTGATCACCCGCCTGCCGGCATTGGGACTGCCCGAGGCGTCCGTTGCGCTCAATATCTCGCCGCGCGAATTTTCACTCTACGCCGTTGCCGACCTGCTCGAACGCGTGACCGCCGCGCACGGCATCAACCCGGCCCGCCTCGAGATCGAGATAACCGAGGAGACCATCCTCGACACGGAAGGCGCAGGCGAACAGCTCAAGCGCCTTGAAAACGCCGGCTACAAGCTCGCGGTCGACGATTTCGGCATGGGCCACTCCTCGCTCGCCTATCTGATCAGCCTGAAGATCGACCGCCTGAAGATCGACCGCAGCTTCGTCAGGGGCGTTGCCGAAACCCGCACCAACCAGAACCTCATCGCCGCTTTGGTCGGGCTCGGTCATGCCTTGTCGCTCGATATCGTCGTCGAGGGCGTGGAAACCGAGCGGGACGCGGAAGTGCTGCGCATGCTCGGCTGCGGCGTCGCCCAGGGCTACCTCTTCGCCCGCCCCATGCCGGTCGAGGCGCTGCTCGCCTGGATCGGGACAGATCGTCACGAGGACGGCGAGGCTTGCAAGGCGGTCGCCTGACGCGCCGCCCTTCGGCGTTTCCCTTTTGTACTCATTTTTTCCGGGCCTCCCCTTTCCTTTCGCGCTGACTCTCGCCATATTCGCCGGATGGCCAAGACACCGAAAAATTCCGTCGCCCGCCCGGGCGAAGCCCGGCAAGGGCAAGTGCCCGTCGCGGACAATTCCGCGCCCCGCATGGAGGACCGCCCAAAGGGCGACGCGGCCGTGAATGCAAGGAATGGTTTCGAGGAAGCTCCGCAGTCGCCCCTGGAAGGCGCGCCCTTATCCGGCTCCGTCGCCGACTGGGTGAAGCAGCTCGAGGCCGAGGCGGAAGCCTCCACGGTCGAGACGCAGCGCGAAATCGCCTCGAAGGCCGGCAAGCACCGCAAGAAGATCGAGATCGAGGCGCGCAAGCAGTCGGAAAAGGTCGCGATGGCGAAAACCTCCCGCGGCGTGTCGATCGGCGCCTCCTCTGATCCAAAGACCCGCGCCGCCGCAGGCCTCAACCCCGTCGCCGGCATGGATGTTTCGCTCGAGGAGGCCGGCGCGCTCGCCAAGGGCGGCGTCACCGCAACCGTCGAGGCGCTCTCGGCGCTGATCGAGAGCGGCAATCCGCTGTTCAAGGACGGCCAGATCTGGACGCCGCACCGCCCCGCCCGGCCGGAAAAATCCGAGGGCGGCATTCCGATCCGCATGGTCTCCGACTACGAGCCCGCCGGCGACCAGCCGACCGCCATCAAGGACCTCGTCGAGGGCCTTGAGAACGACGACCGCACCCAGGTCCTGCTCGGCGTCACCGGCTCCGGCAAGACCTTCACCATGGCCAAGGTGATCGAGGCGACGCAACGCCCGGCGGTCATCCTCGCGCCCAACAAGACGCTCGCCGCCCAGCTCTATTCGGAGTTCAAGAACTTCTTCCCCGACAACGCGGTCGAATATTTCGTCTCCTATTACGACTACTACCAGCCGGAAGCCTATGTGCCGCGCTCCGATACCTTCATCGAGAAGGAATCGTCGATCAACGAACAGATCGACCGCATGCGCCACGCCGCCACCCGCGCCATCCTCGAGCGCGACGACTGCATCATCGTCGCCTCGGTTTCCTGCATCTACGGTATCGGCTCGGTCGAGACCTATACCGCCATGACCTTCCAGATGTCGGTCGGCGACCGGCTCGACCAGCGGCAATTGCTCGCCGACCTCGTCGCCCAGCAATACAAGCGCCAGGACATCAATTTCGTCCGCGGCTCCTTCCGGGTGCGCGGCGACACAATCGAAATCTTCCCCGCCCACCTGGAGGATGCCGCCTGGCGCATCTCCATGTTCGGCGACGAGATCGACGCCATCGCCGAGTTCGATCCGCTGACCGGCCAGAAGACCGGCGACATGAAGACGGTGAAGATCTACGCCAACTCGCACTACGTCACGCCCCGCCCGACGCTCAACGGCGCCATCAAGGCGATCAAGGAGGAGCTGAAAGGGCGCCTCTCCGAGCTCGAGGCCGCCGGCCGCCTGCTGGAGGCCCAGCGGCTGGAGCAGCGCACCCGCTACGACGTCGAGATGATGGAGGCCACCGGCTCCTGCGCCGGCATCGAGAACTATTCGCGCTACCTCACCGGCCGCAAGCCCGGCGAGCCGCCGCCGACGCTGTTCGAATACATACCCGACAACGCCCTCCTCTTCATCGACGAGTCCCACGTCACCATCCCGCAGATCGGCGGCATGTATCGCGGCGACTTCCGCCGCAAGGCGACGCTGGCCGAATACGGCTTCCGCCTGCCGTCCTGCATGGACAACCGGCCGCTGCGCTTCGAGGAATGGGACGCCATGCGCCCCGATACCGTCGCGGTTTCGGCCACCCCGGGCAACTGGGAGATGGAAGCGGCCGGCGGCGTCTTCGCCGAACAGGTCATCCGTCCCACCGGCCTCATCGACCCGCCGGTCGAGATCCGCCCCGCCCGCTCCCAGGTCGACGACGTGCTCGGCGAGATCCGCGACACGGCGCTGAAGGGTTACCGCACGCTCGTCACCGTGCTCACCAAGCGCATGGCCGAGGACCTCACCGAATACCTGCACGAACAGGGCGTGCGCGTCCGCTACATGCATTCCGACATCGACACGCTGGAGCGCATCGAGATCATCCGCGACCTCCGCCTGGGCGCCTTCGACGTGCTGGTCGGCATCAACCTCCTGCGCGAGGGCCTCGATATTCCCGAATGCGGCTTCGTCGCCATCCTCGACGCCGACAAGGAAGGGTTCCTGCGCTCCGAAACCTCGCTGATCCAGACCATCGGCCGCGCCGCACGCAACGTCGACGGCAAGGTCATCCTCTATGCCGACCAGATTACCGGCTCGATGCAGCGCGCCATGGACGAGACGTCGCGCCGCCGCGAAAAGCAGATGGCCTACAACATCGAACACGGCATCACGCCGGAATCGGTCAAGGCCCATATCTCCGACATTCTCGACTCGGTCTACGAGCGCGACCATGTCCGCGCCGATATCTCCGGCGTCTCCGGCAAGGGCTTTGCCGATGGCGGCCATCTGGTCGGGGCCAATCTCCAGACCCATCTCAACGCGCTGGAAAAGCAGATGCGCGACGCCGCCGCCGATCTCGATTTCGAGACCGCCGCAAGGCTGCGCGACGAGATCAAGCGCCTCAAGGCCGTCGAGCTCGCCGCCATGGACGACCCGATCGGGCGGGAGGAGGCGAAGACGCTGGAAGGCGGAAGGGGGAGTGGAAAAAGCGAGGCGAAGGCGCTGGAAGGCGCTGGCAAGAGCAGCAAGCGGGGCGGAAGCCGCGAGTCGATCTCCCCCCGCGTGGGGGAGATGGGCGGCAGCCCAGAGGGGGGCACGTCCCCCTCGGACGTCGGCGATTTACCCCCCTCTGCCCCTATCGGGGCATCTCCCCCACAAGGGGGGAGATCACCCGACGCCTCCTACTTCGCCAAACCCACCCTCGACGACATGGGGCCGGGCACGGACACGGCGCGCCCCTTGCGCGAGGGTGAACCCCGCGTCTCGCTCTCCGGCCGCTCCAAGACCGGCCGCCCGCGCTCCGAGGGCCAGGAGTCCGGCCGCTCGCTCTTCCGCAAGAACACCCTCGACGAAATGACCGTCGGCCGCACCGAAAAACCGGTGACTGGCAAGGTGCCCGAGAAGCCGAAGCCCGACGCCGGCGGCAAGCCGATCTCCCTCCGTGTGGGGGAGATGTCGCCACAGGCGACAGAGGGGGGTATCCCACGCTCAGGTTCCGACGATCCCCGCCCCATCACCCGCGCCCGCCCCGGCGCCGGCTCCTACGAGGATCCGATGGACCAGAAGCGCAAGGGCCGCACCAAGGGCAAGACCGGGCGACCGGGACGCTGATGTCCGATATCGGCGTCATCTTCACCCCGCTCGACCTTGCGCTGATGCTGCTGATCGCCGCCTCTCCCGGTCTGGCCGTGGGCGCGCTCGCCGGCGCGCTCCTGTCGCGCCGCCGTCTCCGGGGCGCGCTTGTCGGCGCCGCCCTCGGCTTCGTGCTCTGCGCCGTCGGCTGGGTGATCTATCTGGCCGTGGTGAAGTAGCGCCACCCGCGACACCCCATCTCTCCCCTTGAGGGAGAGAAAGCAAAATCGAGGGCTTAGCCGAAGGTTAAACCTCAGATTTTGCAGGTGAGGGGGTAATCGAGAAGGCATCCATGCAAGGCTCGTCGCCAATTTATCCGATATCATCAGCCACATGACCATCGGGAGGTGGGCGAAGTCGCGTATACGAAAAATGCGCTTATAGCACCGACTTAATTGCCCGATCCAGTGCTTCACTAATCATTGTTTTTGTGTAGTATCTGTATAGCTTCGTCTGCTTTGAGAATATCGGTTTAAATCCAACAAATGCCCGACTTGCCCTTCTTGCATACTTTACAAAAGTCCATGTCTCGTATCCGGTATCCTGATTATATGTAACATCGCGCAAGATTTTAGTCTCAAGGTGGCGATATGGATAGTTTGAACGAATCCACCCCTCACCTTTGAGGCTGTATCTTTTCACATATTGAAAAGCGTACCCATAAGCTTGACGCTTCATTTTTCTCCATGCATTGGACAATGTAGAATTCTTAATTTTTACAACTTTTCCATCGAACTCGAATCCAAGATATTCAAGACCGTTTCTTGAAGATGTACCGAATACGTTCGTAAAATCCATTTCTTCTCCATTTCTGGAGAACTCAACTATACACACTTTCTTATCCTGGATACGAAGCTTAGGGCCGTAGTCGCCGATTCGCGCTTGTAGGTGACTCTTGCACTCGTACTGGGTTTCCACCTGAGAGACGGGCAATACAACAACAATATCGTCGGAATAACGTCGGTAAATGCCACCTCGAGCCGCCGCCCAATCATTTATTTCTGAATCAAAATCTAGCAGATAAAAATTGGCTATGAGGTCAGATATAGGAGTTCCTTGGGGGATACCGAAGGGGAATCCATTTTTTTGGATCAGGCTTGGCTTACCAGCCTCGCCTCCAGCAACTAGTTTACGAAAATCTGCCGGGCTGCAAATTTGCTTAAGTCGGTCGACCCTAAGCTGGTCGATTTTTCTGCGGCGTCTGGTTTTTCGAGAACCAACACGTGGTTTTTCCAGCAGCTCCAAACGACTGATGAGCTTATCGTAATCCACCACTGAGTATTTCGTGACTGATTTGTAGACCGCCAGGTGATCCGGAGGCAGTGGATAACCAAGAAGCAGTTCCCAGTTTTCTTTTATTATATGATGGTCCAGACTCTCGAAGTATGACTTGATATCCACCACAGTCACGATGCAATCTCCGATTTGGCGAACTCGTTCAAACACTTCTCTAGCTATCTCAATGTTAGATTTCGCTTTTCCGTCTTGTTGCAAGATACGCCTGTAGGCCACAGGAACGTTCGGTATGCCCCGTTTCGAAAGTTCATTTTCGTAAAGCGGAGACAAGAGAGAGCGATATCGAGCATAGATTGCCGCATCTATATGCGCCGCATATCTGAGTGGACGAATTTTTTTCTTCGGCTTAGCGTCTTTTCGAAACTTGGTCCAAGATTCGTGAAATCTGATAAGTGGAAAGAAAGAGTGTTTAGCCACTGAATCTGGATCGTTCGCGATCCTAATAGCAGTCTTCTTGCCTAATAACCTATCAAAGTGAAAATAGCACTTAAGATCTTTTTCACGCGGCTCCCAGTCTTGTGAGTGAGTGGAGGCGATAACACCAATAGGCATGGATATTGTCATCGCCTCCGCCAGTTTAGCATGGCATTGCTGCCACTGAAGTCCCTTTTCAACGACTTCGTATATACTGTCATCAAGGCGATACCCGTTGCCGGGATCGTCGCGAGAATTCCTGGAAGCCGAGTCACCATAGGAGTTATCCAAATGATCACATCGATCTTCACTGCCTTCCCTATTGACAGTGTAAACACTTGACTCACGCGTTACCGTGATCCGGGGCGGAAATCGCTCTCCACCTTCCGTCCGAGACATCTCGTAAGGTAGATATAAGGACAAGCCGTTGAGCGTTTCAAGATTAATCGTCAAATTACTGCAATTTTGACGAGAGAAGCGGAGCTAAGAGATAGATGGTTGCCTAGGCACCATGCAGATGAGTTTACTGGAGACTAACAAGCCGTCCAGTGCTAGTCCATCAAGTCTGCCCCCGGCACAAAAGACATTAAAGCTCCCGGGACTCGACACGGGAGACAAACCCAATATCCCCCCATCCATCCTCCACCCCTACTCCGCCCCCCTCCGCCACCGCCTGAGGCCCCGCGCCTGCCCCACCCTCGCCGCTCCCGATGGCACTGGCCAGAAACGCTCTAATATCGCGGCGCAGTAATCTTCCGTTCACCACCATTGCGCCATAAGGAATGTGGAACCGCGAAAGCGAGTCGCGAACTGCTGCCAGGCAAACAGGACAGGAGAGTTGGATGGCACTTGTCGGCTTCAAGAACACCCACAACCAGGATGTTTACGTCAACCCGGACCAAGTGCTCTACATCACCCACTTCGAGGAGGGGGTGACGATCATCGCCATGGCGGTGACGGCGGCGGGCGGCAAGCCGGCCAGCGTCTATGTGCGCGGCAGCGTCGAACTGGTGCGCTCCAGGCTCGACGGCAAAAGCAGGAACACTCCGGCTTCGGTCGCCGCCCTGGAGCCGGCGGCCAACGCCTGAGGCCCCCTACTCCGCCGCTTCGGCCTCGGCCTTCGCCACAATCTCCAGCTCGTAGGAATAGCCCTCGATCATGCTATAGGCCTGCTCGATCGCCTCGATCTGCGTCTCGGCGGTCCTGATGGCGTCGGCGATGGATTGCGAGCGGGCGCGCAGCATCGAGCCGAGCACGTCCGCGCCGGGCCGCCGGCCCAGCCGGTCCATGTGCTTGCGCACGCGGTTGCGGTGGCGTTCCAGTTCGAGAATGTGGAATCGGGCCTTCAGGATGTCGTCGGTGAGCTTGCGGCGCAGCGCCGCCACCGGGTCGAAGCTGCCGGGCTCGCGCTCGTCGAGGATGATCTCGTTGACCAGCGTCTCCAGGATCATCAGGCCCTTGAGGTCGAGCGCGTCGGCCAGCTGCGGGTCGTAGCCGGTATCGTCATAGACCTTGCGGCGCACCGGGTCGATGAGCAGCTCGTAGGAGGCGGTCACCTTGCCAAAGGCCTCGGCGTCGCCGCCGCCGTCGGGATGGGCGGTCTTGGCCAGCTTCCGGTAGGCCCGCTTGACGGCCGCCGCGTCGGCGTCACGCTCCAGTCCGAGCATCGCATAGGGATCGATCAACTGCGCACCTGTCCTCGCTGCTTCGCATAGCCAGCCCACCCCTTCACTAGACGTTGAGAGCGGCGGCATCAAGCACGGAGCGTCGCCGCCCCCTCTCCTCTTCGCGGGCGAGGACGGGCCGAGACCACCGGCAATGGCCCCAAATCGCCCAAATATGGTGAATGTTGAACGGCGTTTTCCCAATGGAATCAACGAAGCCACTGCAAAATCTTTTTACCCCTTTTCGCCCGGCGCTATAATACCCGCGTTCCGTTTTCGGATACACCGGCTGTGCGTGGCCGGCGAGACGGAACCGGCGCTTGGAGGTTCGGGCAAACGCAGGTCCGGCATTCAGGGGTCCGCGGAAAATGGTCTCCCTCCGGTGTGGCGGGGCGGACGGGACAAGGCGACGGAACCGCCTTGCCGTGCTGCCACCGCATCATGCACCGGATGTGCCTGTGAGGCACACAACG
>JBAYTX010000023.1:0-64823 GCA_041675415.1 Rhizobium sp.
ATCCGGACGCAAATATCATCCTCGGCGCGACCTTCGACGAAGCGCTCGAGGGCCTGATCCGCGTCTCGGTGGTTGCTACCGGGATCGATCGCGCAGCCAACATGGCTGCCGGCAAGGCTTACGAAGCGGCACCTGTCGCAAAGACACTTGTCCGTCCTTCCGCGGCCGTTGCTCCGGCACCGGCCGCATATCAGCCTGCCATGACGCAGGCACCAAAGGTCGATTCGGTCGCAGAAACCATCCGTTCCGCAGAAGCTGAGATGGAGCGCGAACTCGAAATCGCAATGACGCGCCAGACGGCCAGCGTTCCGCAGCCGGCCGAGCCGGAATTCCGTCCTCAGAGCAAGCTCTTCACCTCCATGGCTCCGGTTGAGCCACAGCCCGTAAACCGTATGCCGGCAGAACCCGTTGCTGCTCCGGCTCCGGTCATGAGCCGTCCGGCTGCTCCGGTGCAGCCGGCTCCGGTTCGCAGCGAGCCTGATGTCCAGCCAGTCCGCCAGGTTGTCGAGCCGGTCCGCATGCCGAAGGTCGAGGATTTCCCGCCGGTCGTTCGCGCTGAGTTGGATCACCGTGCCCATGCTGCTGCGCCGGCGGCACAGGACGAGCGCGGACCGATGGGACTCCTGAAGCGCATCACCAACTCTCTCGGCCGTCATCAGGACGAGGAGCCGGTGAATGCCGACATGACCGCGCCGGCACCGGCTGCTGCCTCCCAGCAGCGCCGTACTCTGTCGCCGGAAGCCAGCCTCTATGCTCCGCGCCGCGGCCAGCTCGACGATCAGGGCCGCGCCGTTCCGCAGTCGCGAGTATCCCATGAGGATGATCAGCTCGAGATCCCGGCTTTCCTGCGCCGCCAGTCGAACTGATCTGACGCATTTCAATGTTCCGGCGCCCGGATCGAAAAGGTCCGGGCGCTTTGTTATGCGCGTCGCGTCAGCAGTCTATATTGCTCTGTTATTTCAATGTCTTGCATTCGTTACAAAGCGAAAGAAACAGTGATTTGGAATATGAGGCGCCTGTCCATATGTATGAGATCGGGACAGGGCCGGAATCGGCGCAAGGCTGCGCCTTCTTTCCCTTTGATAGCATGAGCGGGAACGAGCTTCTTTTTCCGAAATGGTGAATGGCTCGAGGTCTGCATGATGGAAGGCATTTTTACATGGCAATCGGATTGCTGGGTTTTCAGACCACAATCGCTGCGCCGGTCAGTCTGACGGGCATCGGGGTGCACTCGGGTACGCCGGTGACGATCACTTTCCTCCCAGCCGAAGCCGGCACGGGGGTAGTATTCAACCGTCTGCATGGCGATGGCAACGTTACCGAGCTCAAGGCGGTCTCGGCGCAGGTCGGGAACACGGATCTTTGCACGGTTCTGGGCCTCTCGCCGGCGAGTTCGATCGCGACGGTCGAACATGTCATGGCAGCCATCTATGCACTTGGTCTGGACAATCTCGTGGTCGAGGTCGATGGGGCTGAGATGCCGATCATGGATGGCAGTTCGGCTCCGTTCATCGAACTCATCGATCAGGTCGGCATCAAGAATTTGGGCGTCAAGCGGCGCTATATCCGGGTCACCAAACCCGTGCGGATCGAATCAGGCGCCTCGTGGGCGGAATTCCGTCCCCACGATGGTACGCGATTCGAGGTGGAGATCGATTTCGATTGCCCGCTGATCGGCCGACAGAGCTGGGAGGGCGACCTGACTGCTTCTGCCTTCCGCACGGAACTGTCACGGGCGCGCACATTCGGTTTCATGCGTGATGTCGAGCGGCTTTGGGCTGCCGGTTTCGCGCTCGGCTCGTCGCTCGAAAATTCCGTGGTGATTTCGGACGACAACACCGTCATCAATATGGAGGGGCTTCGCTACGCTGACGAGTTCGTCCGCCATAAGACGCTCGACGCGGTTGGTGACCTTGCGCTGGCCGGGGCCCAGTTCATCGGCTGCTATCGCTCCTATCGTGGTGGACACAAGCTAAACGCCAATGCGCTCAAGGCGTTGCTCGAAAACCGTGACGCCTATGAAGTGGTCGAGGCGCCGGCGCGCAGCCAGCAGGTCCGGGCAAGGGAATTCGTGGCGGTAAATGTTCCGGAATTTGCGCCCTGGTCGGCGTGAATACTTCCCCTCTCTCTGAAAACCGCCCTGTCAGGGCGGTTTTTATCATTTGGGAGCGGTCATTGCATTCCAGCGCTCAGGAAGGCCGCCTACACAGGCGTTGAAAAGCAGGATAACTACTGCTCTGGACGCTGCACATGGGCAACGATTCCGCGGAATTACTTATGGCCTGCCACAAATTTGCGTTAAATCACCATCATTGCGTTGCTCTCGTCCCGCTTTTATGGCTAGAAACGCCATTCGGAAGCGACGGTTTTCAGGCGGCGCTGCAATTGGGATCTGTTGAATGAGTCATTTAGGATCGGTAATGGTGAAGAACGCAGCGCGTATTGCCAGTGTATGTTTGATGATGACGGTGACCGGTTCCATACTGGCGGCATGTCAGTCCGATCCCGATATCGATATCACCAAGCTCGCCGCCGAGACGGATCCGCCCGAAGTGCTGTACAATCAGGGACTTGCCAACATCAAGGCAGGCAATATGGCCGAGGCCGGCCGCAAGTTCGATGCCGTCGATGCCCAGCATCCATTCTCGGAATGGTCGCGTAAGGCGCTTGTCATGAGCACTTTCGTAAAGTATCGCCTCGGGCGTTACACCGAGGCCACCACGACGGGCAAACGCTATCTCAACCTTTATCCGCGCTCGGACGATGCGGCCTATGTGCAGTACCTAATCGGTCTTTCGTACTGGAAGCAGATCGTCAATGTGACGCAGGACCAAAAGAGTTCGATACAGACCATCGAGGCCATGCAGGCGGTCGTGGATAATTATCCGGACTCCGAGTACGTCGAAGATGCACAGGTCAAGCTCCGCTTTGCACGCGACCAACTCGCTGGCAAGGAAATGCAGGTCGGCCGCTACTACCTCGAGCGCAAGGAATATCTCGCCGCCATTTCGCGCTTCCGCGTGGTGGTCGAGAAGTATCCGACGACAAACCAGGTCGAGGAAGCGCTTGCCCGCCTCGTCGAGGCCTATTTCGCGCTCGGCGTTGTTCAGGAAGCACAGACGGCTGCTGCGGTCCTGGGGCATAACTATCCCGACAGCCAGTGGTATTCGGACTCCTACAAGCTCCTGCAGACCGGCGGCCTCGAGCCGCGCGAAAATGCAGGCTCCTGGATCGCCAGGGCCGGCAAGAAGATCCTGATCGGGAGCTGAACCACAACCCCATCCACGTGAGATTTGAGAGCCAATGTTGGTCCAGCTATCGATCCGCGATATCGTATTGATCGAGCGGCTTGATCTTGCCTTTGAGGCAGGGTTGTCGGTACTGACGGGAGAAACTGGCGCCGGAAAATCCATCCTGCTGGACAGTCTCTCGTTGGCGCTTGGAGGTCGTGGCGACGGCTCGCTCGTTCGCCATGGGGAAGAAAAGGGCCAGGTGACCGCCGTCTTTGACGTTGCGAATATGCATCCGGTCCGCGAATTGCTGCGCGAGAACAGTGTCGATGACGACGGCGACTTGATCTTCCGTCGCGTTCAATCCGCCGATGGGCGCACCCGAGCTTTCATCAACGACCAGCCGGTCAGCGTGCAACTGATGCGACAGGCGGGTCAGCTTCTTGTCGAGATCCATGGGCAGCATGACGACCGGGCCCTGGTCGATACCGACGCACACCGAATGCTGCTCGATGCCTTTGCAGGGCTTGGCGATGAGGCGGGCGTGGTTGGCGATGCCTATCGCCGCTGGAAGGATGCGGAGCGGCTGCTGAAGGCGCATCGGGCCCGCGTCGAGGCGGCGGCGCGCGAAGCGGACTACCTGCGCGTATCCGTCGAAGAGCTCGAAACGCTCTCGCCGCAGGACGGCGAAGAGGAAGAGCTTGCCGAGCGGCGGGCGCAGATGCAGAAGTCGGAGCGGATTGCCGGCGATATCGCCGAGGCCTCGGAATTCCTGAATGGAAACAGTTCGCCGGTTCCGCTGATTGCTTCGCTGGTGCGCAGGCTCGAGCGCAAGAGCCATGAGGCGCCTGGCTTGCTGGAGGATACAGTCCAATGGCTCGATACGGCTCTAGACAACCTTTCCAATGCCCAGATGGAGGTCGAGGCGGCGCTCCGGCGGACGGAATTCGATCCCCACGAACTCGAACGCGTCGAGGAACGGCTTTTCGCGCTAAGGGCCGCTGGGCGGAAATATTCCGTACCGGTCACAGGGCTTCCGGCACTCGCCGAGAAAATGATCGCGGAACTTGCCGAGCTCGATGCCGGCGAGGAAAGGCTTGGCCATTTGGAAGCGTCGGTAATAGACACCAGGGACCAATACGACCATCTTGCCATGTCGCTTTCGACCAAGCGCCAGAACGCAGCCCTGGCCCTGTCCGAGGCTGTCATGATGGAACTTCCGGCATTGAAGCTCGAGCGCGCCCGCTTCATGGTCGAGGTGATCACCGATCCTTCGGCACCAACATCCGAAGGTATCGACACGGTCGAATTCCATGTGCAGACGAATCCTGGCACCCGGCCGGGGCCGATCATGAAGGTGGCCTCTGGCGGCGAGCTTTCGCGTTTCCTGCTGGCACTCAAGGTGGCGCTGGCCGATCGCGGCTCCGCCCCCACCCTGGTCTTCGATGAGATCGACACGGGTGTAGGTGGCGCTGTCGCGGATGCGATCGGGCAGCGTCTGAAACGGCTTTCGGATCGTGTGCAGGTTCTCTCCGTGACCCATGCGCCCCAGGTCGCCGCGCGGGCCGCGACCCATCTGCTTATCTCCAAGGGACCGTCGGGTGACAGCGGCGACAAGATTGCGACGAAGGTCGCGACCATGGAGCCGGAACACCGCAAGGAAGAAATCGCCCGCATGCTGGCTGGCGCCTCGGTTACCGAGGAAGCGCGGGCGGCTGCGGCAAAGCTGCTATCAGGCGAAAACTGATTGCGGTAGAGGCCTGCGGCGACGTCCCGATTGCATTCGGTCTGCAAACCTGTTTCCCTCGGTGATTGATGTTCGAAGCGCTGCAAACCTACTGGCCGCAAATCCTCGCCGTGCTCTCGATTGCGATGGGCACGGTCGCCGCCGTTCATGCCGCGATGACGAAGCAGGAAGTCCGTTCCGCAATCGGCTGGGTGAGTGTCATCATCCTGTCGCCGATTGTCGGTGCGCTTATCTATGCCGTGGCTGGGATAAATCGGATACGCCGTGCCTCGATTCTTTCGCGGCGCGCATTTCGGCAGGAGGCGCTCTGGCGGGTGCTTTCCCAATTCGAGGTGCCGGGGGAGGAGATCGATCGCCAATTCGGCCGGCGCATGGCGGCGATGAAGATGCTGGGCGATCGTGTCACCGGGCATATGGTTTCTTCGGGCAACACGCTCGGACTGCTTGCCTCGGGCGACGAAGCCTATGACGCCATGGCGGCGGCCATCGAGGGCGCCCGGCGCAGCATTATTCTGGAAACCTACATATTCGACCGCGATCCTGCGGGTCTGCGTATCGCCGATAGCCTGATCGCGGCCCACAAGCGGGGGGTGGCGGTCCGGGTTCTGGTCGATGCGGTCGGTGCCCGTTACAGCGCCCCGAGCATACTCGGCTATCTGAGGGACGGTGGCGTTCCGGTCGCGGCTTTCAACGGCAAGGTTATCCTGGGCCTGCGGCTCCCATACGCCAATCTGCGCACCCACCGGAAGATCATCGTTGTCGATGGCGCGATCGCCTTTATGGGCGGGATGAATATCCGCCTGGGCTTCACGGGAAAGGACGGTGCGCGCGACACCCATTTCCGCATCACAGGACCGGCCGTTGCCGACATTTTCGCCGTTGCCGCGGAGGACTGGTATTTCGAGACAGGGGAGGTCCTGAAAGAGGACGCTTGGGAGATCTCGGTCGAGGGAGCGGTCCAAGGGGGACCGTCATTCGTGCGCACCGTCGTTTCGGGCCCCGATACCAACATCGAAACCAATCACAAGATCATCATGGGGGCATTTTCGGTCGCGGAGCGCTCGATCCGGATCATGTCGCCCTATTTTCTTCCCGACAACGTCTTCCTCAGCGCGCTTGCGACGGCCGCAAGGCGCGGCGTCGCCGTCGATATCATTGTTCCCTCGCAGAACAATCTGGCGATCGTCAGCCGTGCCATGACGGCGCAGTTCGACCAGATCCTGAAAGATGGTTGCCGTATCGTGCAGGCGAAGGGGCCTTTCGACCATTCGAAGCTGATGACGGTTGACGGTCAGTGGGCGTTTGTCGGTTCCTCCAATCTTGATTCGCGATCGCTGAGGCTTAATTTCGAGGTGGACATCGAGGTCTATGACCGTGAATTTGCTCAACGGGTCGATGCACGCATCGCCGACGCGCTCGACGGTGCCGAGGAAGTCCGGCTGGAAGAGCTACGCAGCCGGCCGTTCATTTTACGATTCTTCGACCGTGTCCTTTGGCTCGGATCGCCCTATCTTTGAGGAAACGATGTTCGCATTGGGAAAAGACGGCCACACGATGAAGAAGAAGACCGGCAACATCGCCCGGACGATGTACGCCTCGATCAAGAACCGGCACGATCGCCCGTCCGAGCATGCTTCGCATCCGCGTTGCGACGCGAGCATGGTGGTGGCCTCCTACAATGTCCACAAATGCGTCGGTACCGACGGCCGGTTCGATCCTGACCGCATCATCGAGGTGATCCGCGAGATCGATCCGGACGTGATCGCCCTTCAGGAAGCCGACGAGCGGTTCGGGGAGAGATCGGGCCTCCTTGATCTGCCGCGCCTGAGGCTCGAGACCGGGCTCATGCACATACCGGTCCTGCACAAGCCGAAGTCCCATGGCTGGCGCGGCAATGTGCTGCTCTTCAAGCAGGGGATTGTCCGCGACATCCACCAGGTCGCCTTGCCGGGGCTGGAGCCGCGCGGCGCCGTGGTTGCCGAGATCGATCTTGAACAGGGGCCCGGCTTCCGCGTGATCGCGGCGCATCTCGGCTTGCTGCGCTGGGCCCGGCGTCAGCAGGCGGACGTCATCGTCGATATCATGGGCGGGCGCGAGGAGAGACCGACCGTGCTGATGGGGGATTTCAATGAATGGCGGCTCGGTCACGGGTCGTCGCTGGTGCGGCTCGAGAAGGTCTTTGGCCCCCTGCCGCCGCCCCTGCCGAGCTATCCGGCGCGGCTGCCCGTGCTGTCGCTTGACCGGATCATGGCCAACAGGGCGGGACTGATCGCCGGTATTGCTGTTCATGATTCCCTGCTGGCGCGGGAGGCATCTGATCATCTGCCGATCACGGCGAGGATCGATCTTTCGCCCGACATCCTTGGCTGAGGGTTTTCCTCATGCCGTCTTTTCATTCTGGAGAATTCGGCTAATACCGGCAGGTCCCATTCTGGAGAGCGGCCATGGCGAATGACAGGATTGCAGTCGGAGACCTGACCGAAGCGCAGGCAGCCGCCGAGCTTGAGCGGCTAGCGAAAGAGATAGCCCATCACGATGTGCTCTATCACGGCAAGGACCGGCCTGAGATTTCGGATGCCGACTACGACGCGCTGAAACTGCGCAACGACGCCATCGAGGCTCGGTTCCCAGGCCTTGTGCGCGACGACAGCCCGACGCTCAGGGTAGGGGCGGCGCCGGCCGCGACCTTTGCCCAGGTGAGGCATGCCAAGCCGATGCTGTCGCTTGACAACGTCTTTTCCGACGAGGACGTGACCGATTTCGTCGCTTCCGTCTATCGATTCCTGGGGCATCTGCCGGACAATTCGATCGCGTTTACCGCCGAACCGAAGATTGACGGCCTTTCGATGTCGATCCGCTACGAGAATGGCCGGCTCGTCACGGCGGCGACCCGTGGCGACGGCACCACGGGGGAAAACGTCACCGCCAATATCCTCACCATCAAGGAAATCCCCCGGCAATTGCCGCCAGGGGTTCCCCCGGTCGTCGAGGTGCGCGGCGAAGTCTACATGGCGAAGAGCGACTTTCTGGCGTTGAACCGGCAGATGGAGGCGGAGGGCAGGCAGCTCTATGTCAATCCGCGCAACACCGCATCGGGATCGCTGCGCCAACTTGACCCCAAGGTTACGGCCAGCCGCAAGCTGAGATTCTTCGCCTATGCCTGGGGAGAGATCGTGACGCCGGAGATGCCGGCCGATACGCAAATGGGCATGGTGGAAAAGTTCCGCGACTGGGGCTTCCCGGTCAATCCGCTGATGCAGCGGCTGCATTCGATCGAGGAAATTCTCGCCCACTATCGTCAGATCGGCCTGATGCGCGCCGACCTCGACTACGACATCGACGGCGTCGTCTACAAGGTCGACCGGCTCGATCTGCAGGAACGTCTCGGCTTCCGCTCGCGCAGCCCCCGCTGGGCGACGGCGCACAAGTTTCCGGCCGAACAGGCGTTGACGCGGCTTCTGGATATCGACATCCAGGTCGGACGAACCGGTGCGCTCACACCCGTTGCCCGTTTGGAACCGATCACCGTCGGCGGCGTCGTCGTCACCAATGCCACGCTCCACAACGAGGATTACATCAAGGGCATCGGCAACGGCGGCGAGCCGATCCGGGAAGGTCGCGACATTCGCATCGGTGACATGGTCATCGTCCAGAGAGCCGGAGACGTCATCCCGCAGATCGTCGACGTGGTCATGGACCAGCGGCCGGAAGGGGCGGTGCCATACGAATTTCCGAGGACCTGCCCGGTCTGCGGCAGCCACGCGGTCCGCGAAGTCAATGAGAAGACCGGCCGGATGGATGCGGTTCGACGCTGCACGGGCGGTTTCGTGTGCAGCGCGCAGGCGAAGGAGCACCTGAAGCACTTCGTCTCTCGAAACGCCTTCGACATCGAGGGGCTCGGGACCAAGCAGGTCGATTTCTTTTTCGAGAGCGAGGATCCGGCCTTGCAGATCCGCACCGCGCCAGACATTTTCACGCTCGAGCGGCGGCAGGAGGCGGCCCTCGCGAAACTCGAAAACCGCGATGGATGGGGCCGGACCAGCGTCACCAAGCTCTTCGAGGCGATCAACAGCCGGCGCGATATAGCGCTCCATCGCCTGATCTTCGCACTCGGCATCCGCCATGTGGGCGAGACGACGGCGAAGCTGCTCGCGCGCTCCTACGGCACCTACGACGCATTCCAGCGCGCCATGCAGGAGGCAGTACCTATGCACGGTGAGGCGTGGAACGAGCTCAACGCCATCGAAGGCATCGGTGAGGTGGTCGCGACCTCGATCGTCGAATTCTTCAAGGAGCCTCGCAATCTCGAAGTGGTATCGCGGCTTCTTGGGGAGGTGACGCCAATCGATGCCGAAGCGCCCACTACGAGCGGCAGCCCGGTCGTCGGCAAAACAGTGGTCTTTACTGGTTCGCTCGAAAAGATGACGCGAGACGAGGCCAAGGCGCGCGCCGAAAGCCTCGGCGCCAAGGTGGCCGGTTCCGTCTCCAAGAAGACCGATATTGTCGTTGCAGGTCCAGGCGCGGGGTCAAAGCTCGACAAGGCGCGCGAGCTCGATATCCAGATCATGGACGAGGACGAGTGGCTGGCCCTGATCGGGGGATAGACGCTCGCAGGCTTTCTGCGAACAGGTCGCGTCTCGCTGGTCCCATGGTCGCTTCTGGTGTATAGGCCTGCCAGATTGCGCGCCAAGGGCGCGCGCGAGAAGGTTGACCCATCAGATGACAGCAAATGCCAGACGTTCCGAACTCCTGATGCCAGCCGGCTCGCTCGAACGGTTGAAGGTGGCAGTGCTCTATGGAGCGGACGCCGTCTACATGGGCACGCCCGACATGTCGCTCAGGACCAAGTCGCAGCTTTCGCTCGACGACGTGAAGGAGGGCATCCGCTTCGCCCATGAGCATGGCGTGCGGGTCTACCTGACGCTGAACCTCTTCACCCACAACAAGGACGTGCCGAAGGTCGCCGACTATGTCACGACGCTCAGGGAGGTCCAGCCTGACGGCGTGATCGTCGCCGATCCCGGCGTTTTCCATTACCTGCGCAAGCACGCGCCGGAGCTGAAGCTGCATGTCTCGACGCAGGCCAATGTCTGTTCGTGGCTGACGGTCGAAGCGTGGAAAGAGCAGGGTGCGGAACTCGTGGTGCTCGCCCGCGAGGTGACGTTCTCCGAACTTACCGAGATCCGCGAGAAATGCCCGGACGTGCGGCTCGAGACTTTCGTGCACGGCGCCATGTGCATGACCTATTCCGGGCGGTGCCTGCTTTCCAATTTCATGGCCGAGCGCGGCGCGAACCAGGGCAACTGCGCCAATTCCTGCCGCTGGCAGTACAAGGTGCACTTGAGGCTCCGCGACGGCACGATCAAGGAGCTCGAAATCAACGAGCATAACGAGGGCCTCTTCGAATTCGTGCTGGAAGAGGGCGCGCGTCCTGGCGAGCTGATGCCGATCGAGGAGGATTCGCGCGGCTCCTATATCCTGAACTCCAAGGATATGTGCCTGATGCCGAAGCTCGACGACTACCTGAGGCTTGGCATCGATAGCCTGAAGGTCGAAGGCCGCAACAAGTCACCTTATTACGTGGCGACGGTGGCGCGCACCTATCGCCGCGCGATCGACGACTACTATGCCGATCCGGAGAACTGGTCGCCGGAACCCTATATGCGCGAGCTGGAGACCGTCGGCAGCCGCGGCTTTACCATCGCCTTCCACGAGGGCCGGTTGCAGAACTACGCGCACAACTACGAGAACACCAAAACCTTCGGCACCTGGGAGTTCGCCGGCATCATCCAGGAGGTGCGCGAGGATGGCTTCGTCGTCTCGGTGAAGAACAAGCTCGAAGCCGGCGACGTGCTGGAACTCATCCCGCCGAAGGCGACGGACGAGACCGTCTTCCTGCGGCTTTACGAGTTCCGCCATGCCGATGCGCCGGACGTGGCGCTCGAAACCGTCAATGCCGGGCCGCAGCGGCCGATCCTCGTTCCGTTTACCGCCTTCGACCGCGAGAAGGTCGAGGACCTGATCGCCAAGTTCCCGCCTTTCACCATCATCCGCAAGGAAGCGCCGCTCACCGAGGAGGAATGGCAGCGGCTGCGCGTCGACAAGGTGGCGCAGAAGATCGAGCTCGGCCAGACGGTCTACGAGGGCGCCTACCGCAACGGCGTGAAGAAGCTGCAGGAGGCGATCTCCGAGGACGTGATGGAGAAGCGCTCCAAGACCTCGCGCAAGGGTGCGGAGGGGTGCTGCGGGCGCGGCTGCAACGGGTGTCTCATGTTCTGGAACGACCCGGAATACGCCAAGGCCCGCGAACTCTTGGCGAAGAAGAAGCACGGCGAGATGCTGGAACGGGACATGCGGGAGGTCGCTCCGGCAGCGGAGTGAGGGTGGCTGCCCCCTCACTTGGAGCTTCTAACACTTAGCTTTCAGCTAAGGTGTTGAAATTTCGATCTTTGGCTGCCGTCAGCACGGCAAGTCCGCCGAAGGTGGCGGCGGCTATAGGTTGGCCTGGATGCTGATCGTCATCCGCAGTTCGACGGTGTCTGCAAGTGAGGCGCGCGCGATCCCTTAACGTCGTCGTCCACCGCGCAGCTCTGACGGCGACCGATATGGTCAAGTGATGGATGCAACTTCCGGCCGCGCAGGCTCACCGGTCGGGCGAGCCCTGCCGCGGTCGGAAGACGAGAGCCGTATGCAGGGTGGAACGCCATCAGCCTTTCGGCTTACCGGGCTTTCCCTTCTTCGGGGCGCCGTTGCCGGCCCCGCCGAACTTGCCTTTCGGCTTTCCTTCCCAGTCGGCCCTGCCGGGCTTCTTTGTCCATGCAGGCTTGTCGCTCACGGGCTTGGGATCGCCCCAGACCTCGCGGTCGGTCTTGACCATATCGTCGTCGGCGCGCTTGCCGGCATAGGGCTTCTTCTCGAAGGGCTTCTTGTCGGAGAAAGGCTTTTTGTCGCCGTAGGCCTTCTTCGCACCAAACGGCTTCTTGTCCTTGAAGGGCTTTTCCCTCTGGCCGCCGCCGCTCAGGTCCGGGGCTCCGTCGAGCCGCTTTACCGTGACGCCGCGCTCCATCGCTCCATTCGGGCCGATGGCCGCCAGAAATGCGTCGGCGTGGTCGGCCGCGATCTCGACGAAGGTCTCTTCCGGCTGCATCTTGATCGCGCCGATCGCCGCCTTGGTGATGTTTCCGTTGCGGCAGAGCATGGGGATCAGCCAGCGCGGCTCGGCATTCTGCCGGCGGCCGACCGACAGCGCGAACCAGATGCTCGCGCCGAAATCCGAGCGCGGCTTGGTCGCCGCACTCGACGGATTGGCATAGTCCGGTTCGCGGCGCTTCTTGGCGGCTTCCAGATTGACCGGGATCAGGTCTTCAGGGGCCGAGCGCTTGCCGCGCTGCAGGCGCAGGAAGGCGGCGGCCACCTGTTCGGCACCATGGGTGGACAGCAGCGTGGCGATGAAGGGCGCTTCGTCCTCGTTGATCGTCTCGGTCAGGGCCGGATCGGCGAGCAGGCGCTCGTCGTCGCGGGCGAGAACCTCGTCGGCCGAAGGCGGCAGCGCCCAGGTCGGCTGCACATTGGCGCCGGTCAGCAGCCGCTCGGCCTTGCGCCGGCCGCTCATCGGCACGATCAGGGCGGAAACGCCCTTGTTGCCGGCGCGGCCGGTACGGCCCGAGCGGTGCAGCAGGGTTTCCGAATTAGTCGGCAGGTCGGCATGGATGACGAGTTCGAGGCCGGGCAGGTCGATGCCGCGGGCGGCGACGTCGGTTGCGATGCAGACCCGGGCGCGGCCGTCACGCATGGCCTGCAGCGCGTGGGTGCGCTCGTTCTGCGACAGTTCGCCCGACAGTGCCACGACCGAGAAGCCGCGATTGTGCAGCCGTGCGGTCAGGTGGTTGACGGCGGCGCGGGTCGAGCAGAACACAATGGCATTGCGCGCCTCGTAGAAGCGCAGCACGTTGATGATGGCGTTCTCGCGGTCCGGATTGGCGACGGTCAGCGCGCGATATTCGATGTCGACGTGTTGCTTGCGCTCGGAAACGGTCTCGATGCGCTTGGCATTGCGCTGGTAGCTCTTGGCGAGGTCGGCGATCGAGCGCGGCACGGTGGCCGAGAACATCAGCGTGCGCCGGTCGTCCGGTGCTGCCTCGAGAATGAACTCGAGATCCTCGCGGAAGCCGAGGTCGAGCATTTCGTCGGCCTCGTCCAGCACGACGGCGCGCAGGCCCGACAGGTCGAGCGCCCGGCGGGTGATATGGTCGCGCAGGCGGCCCGGCGTGCCGACGACGATATGGGCTCCGCGCTCGAGCGCGCGGCGTTCGTTGCGGATGTCCATGCCGCCGACGCAGGAGGCGATCACGGCGCCGGTTTTCTCATAGAGCCATTCGAGTTCGCGCTTGACCTGCATGGCGAGTTCCCGGGTAGGCGCGATGGCGAGCGCCAGCGGCGCCTCGGCGCGCCCGAAGCGGTTCTCGCCGGCCAGCAGCGTGGGCGCGATGGCGAGGCCGAAGGCGACCGTCTTGCCCGAGCCGGTCTGGGCCGAAACCAGCGCGTCGGCGCCTTCGAGGTCCGGGTCGAGCATGGCCTGCTGCACCGGTGTCAGCGTCGCGTAGCCGCGCTTGGACAATGCCTCTGCGATCGGCGCTACGATGCCGTTGAATTCTGTCATGGGATCTGTCTTTCGAAATTCGGGTCTGTCGCATCCTTAACCGATGATGCGATCGGGCGGCATAGATACGCTGCTTCCCACACATGGCGGGTCATTCATGCGGCGTACGTACTTTGCAATCACGACAATGTATAGAGCAGAATCGGGCCGCAAGGCGAGAAAAGCCACTCGACGGCCCGAAAAGGCGGTCCGGAAGGTCCGGTTGCCGGTCAGTCGGGCCGAAACCGCGCCATCGCAAGCGCATCGACATACCGGCCGTCCCTGAAGGCGAAGGCGCGGTGCATGCCCTCGCGCTCGAAACCGAAACTTTCGTAAAGGGCGATCGCGCCGAGATTGTCGACGAAGACCGTCAGTTCCAGCCGTGCAATGTTCAGCCAGCCGTCGGCAATGGCGATGATCTCGCCGAGCATCGCACGCCCGATGCCGCGTCTCTGATAGTCGTCATGCACACCCATGCCGATGCTGGCAGCGTGGGCGCGACGACCGGCAAAACGATTGAGGCCGATGTCGCCGACAATGATGCCGTCCATGAGTGCCACCAGCGAAACGCGGCCCGGCGGCTCGGCCTCGATGAATTTTCGCACATCCTCGGTTCTGGGATAGGGCAGGCGCAGAGTACCGGCGCGGAAGCCGGGCAAGTGCTGCACGGCGGCAATTCCTTCCGCATCCGCGGAGGTGCGGGCGCGAATGACCAGGCCAGAAGGCCAGGCCGCGGTCTGGTTGATCGGATTCATAGGCGGTATTTCAGGCATTGTGCTCTCCGTGGGTTTGCCGGGAGAGCGGGCTTCTCGAACCCTACTCGCCTCGGTAGGGTTCGCTGAATGACGATCGTGCTGCTATCGACGCGACCGCATACCAGCGCCCCTTGGAAGGACGATGGTGGTGACGGTCATATGCAGGGTCGAGATGGTTGCGATCATGATGGCATGGTGTTGGTCGCGGTTCCCGTTGTCAAGGATGGGCTCGGTATCGACATGATGTCCCGCAACCATTGTCGCGAAGTGGCAACATCACGCCCGTTCTCGTCCCAGCCGTGACCGCAAGGCAGAAGGTGGTGCGTTACATCGGCGCCGGCCTCGCGAAACTGCCGGGCAAGCGTCTCGCCGTCCTGCGGGGCACGGCGGTTGTCGGTGGCGCCCGACAGGATCAGCACCGGATATCCGGCCATTGATGGAAACGGTACGGCTGGCTCTGGGGACATGGCGCGCATCAGGATGGCCCCCCGCGTCAGATGCCCGGCGTCGCGCGCCAGCGCGGCACAGACGATCGCGCCGTTGGAATAGCCCGCCAGAACCGGCTTGCGCGCGCCGAACATGCCGGTCAATTGTTCGACGAGGAATGTGAGTTCGCCAACTGATCGGGCGAGATCTGCCTGGTCGAGGCCACGGTCCGGCTTGCGACGGAAAAAGGCGTATTTGCCTTCCCAGACGATATTGCCGCGCACGCGGATCAGTGGCGCGTCGAGGGCGATATCCTGTGCGATGCCGCTCCAGGCGTTTTCGTCCTGGCCGCTGCCATGCAATAGCAGAAGGGGCACGCCGCTTGCGTCTGGATTGTCGATCTCGCAGTAGAACCCGGCGATCTCCGGCAATTTCGCGTCCGTCTTGTTGCTCGAATCTCTCTCGCAGCTTATTCCGGGTTCATGTCGTCCTCATTGCAGCCTTCGGGCAAGACCATCGCCATCGATTTCGAAACCGCTAATGAGGAGCGAGGCAGCGCTTGTTCGGTCGGGCTTGCTTGGATCGACAATGGCGAAGTCGTGCGGGTCGAGGAACGGCTGATCCGCCCGAAAAACATGCGGTTTTCGTCCTTCAACATTGCCATCCATGGCATCCGGCCGGAACATGTCGAAGACGCACCCGAATTTCCTGAGGTAATGGACGAATTCGCCGATGATTTTGCCGGCGCGTCGATGATCGCCCACAACGCCGCCTTCGATTTCAGTGTCTGGCGCGGCGCGCTGGATGCCTATCGCCAGTCTTATCCGGAATTCGACTATTTCTGCAGCGTCAAGATGGCACAAAAGCTGTGGCCAGACCTGCCTTCGCACAAACTGAACATCCTGGCGGACCATCTCGGGCTCAGGTTCATGCACCACAATGCGGCCGAGGACGCCAGGATCTGCGCCGAAGCCTCCATCGCCATGGCACGCCAGGCCGGAGTAGGGCGCGTGGCGGATATTGCCGCGAAGATCGGCATGAGGCCGGGGCGGCTCTTTCGCGGCGGCTACGAGCCTTGCTCGGTGCGCCAACGCTGAGGGCCGACGGGCTTGTAACTGTCGGTCTCGGGCCTATCTTTAAAATCGGAAACCCCGTTTGGAGATTGCCATGTCCCTCAAGTTCCATGCGCTGTCAACCGCACTCGCAGCCGTGCTCACCTTTGCATCCGGCGTGGCTTCCGCCGAAGTTGTCGGCAAGGTCGGCGTGGATTGGGTCGGCAACGACATTCTAGTCGAAGCAGTGACCGACCCGCAGATCAAGGGCGTGACTTGCCACGTGACCTATTTCGATCGCTCCATTATCGACCGGCTCTCCAAGGGAAACTGGTTCGAGGACCCTTCGAACAATTCCATCGCCTGCCGGCAGACCGGGCCGATCGAGATCGGCGATATCGATCTGTCGCGGGAAGGGGAGGAAGTGTTTCGCGAAGGCATGTCGCTGATCTGGAAGAAACTTGTCGTCAATCGCATCTACGATAAGGCGAACGATACGCTGATCTATCTCGTACATTCGCGTCAGGTCGTCGACGGCTCCGCCAAGATGGCGATTTCGACAGTGCCGCTCTTCGGGCAGCCGGTGACGTGGAGCAACGGAAAGCCGAAGTGACGGTCATGCAGGGCTACGCCGTCAGGTGCCGGTAGACCCAAAAAAGGTCTGTTGATCGGGCCAAACAGTCATTTTTGTGTATTTTAGCGCTTTAGATCGGGCATAACTTGAGGCAGAATGCTGCTGACATGTCGTAGACGGTCGGAGATAAACCCCATCGCCGTACTGCCTTCCTGTGCATGTCTTGCCAGTAATATGTGGCAATCCGGCATCCTGCCGGTCGCCAACTCACAAAGCTACGCCCTGGAAGCATCTGCTTCCAGGGCGTAATCTTTTCTGCAATGGGATTTTTCTTCGACGCTCTGGTGGGGCCGAGGACGACAAAGGGCGTGCTTTCACGGCCGCGCTGGCGGCTTCGGGTGCGCCGGATTTACCAGATCGGTGGAGAGGGCCGCCTTCCTGAACTCAGGCCGCCTGCGCCAACTCGTCCGCAATGACGGTATCGAGGTTGAGGAAACACACCATGGTCTTTTCGAGCGCCACGATGCCGCGGCAGAAGGCGCGCTGGGCTTCGGGTATGATTTCAGGAGCCGGCTGCAGATCCTCGCCACGAATGGTCATCATGTCAGAGACCTGTTCCACGAGGAGGCCGACGAGCTTGCCCGCGATATCGGTGACGATGATCGCCGAGCGCTCGGAGGGCTCGGTCATGTTCATGCCGAGACGGCAGGCCATGTCGATTACCGGAATAACGGCGCCGCGCAGGTTGATGAGACCAAGCACGTAAGGCGGCGTGTGGGGCATCGGGGTCACTGGTGCCCAACCGCGGATCTCGCGGATTGCCATGATGTCGATGCAGAATTCCTGATCGCCGAGATGGAATGATACGATTTCGAGATATGCGCCTGACTGCTTGATTGCGTTTGACATGTTTGAACTCTTCCAAGTTTGTTCGGCCGTCGCCGGTCGGTCGGACCTGACGTCGTCGGCTATGGCGAAAGATGCTGCGCCGGCGCGCTCGCTGGAAGCGCACCCAGGAGCCGACGCGCAGCGTCGGTGATGCCGTTGTCAATGCGGAGGGCCGAGGGTGCGGATCGGGCGTCCCGGCGGACGTGATGTCCAAACGATCTTTTCAGGATCATCTTCGCCAGGCGACAATCGCAAATATTTGTTAAACATCCGCTAATACTGGGGAAATCGCCGCAACGCGCAACGTCGTCCGTCCGCTGTCCCGTCGATCGCTCCGTCCGGGAGGCGGTGCGCTCAGGCGGCGGCAATGGCCCGGCGATAGAGATGCCAAGTCGCATGGCCAAGCACCGGCAGGACCACGAGCAGGCCTGCGAAGGCGGGGATCATGGCCAGGATGGCGGCGGCAGCGACGACGAACCCGAAGCTGAGCATTGCGGTCGGGCTTTCCACCACCGTTCGCACGCTTGTAATCATCGCGGTGACGAAGTCGACGTCGCGCTCGAGAAGCAGCGGCATCGAGACGACGGTCAGTGTGAAGAGAACGGTCGCGAGAACCGCGCCGACGATCGTGCCCACCGCCAGGAAGAGGATACCTTCCTGCGTGGTCGTCACGACAGTCATGAATGCGGCGAGCGAGGCCGGGATCTTGAAGCCGAGAAAGAGGGCGAGGAGGAGCCGCACCTGGTAGATCCAGACCCAGAATATAAACAGAACGGCAAACGCCATCCATGAGAGCTGGCGCTCACGCTGGCGAAAGACCTCGGCAAGCACGCCGCGCCACGTCACTGGCTCGCCTGCTTCGTGCCTGCGGCTGATCTCGTAGAGCCCGACGGCAACAAAGGGTCCGATCAGGGGGAAGCCGATGGCAATCGGTATGATCATCCACGGCAGATGGTAATAGGCGAGCATGATGACGATGAATAACCCGCCTACGGCGTAAATGCCTCCGAAAAATAGACCGAACAGCGGGTAGCAGGTGAAGTCCTTCCACCCCTCGGCAAGGGCAGCCCGCACGTCGCCCATGCCGACGGGATTGATCCGTATCTTTTGCGGCGCCATCGCCTGAATCATCTGCTCCTTCATTCGTCCCTCCCAAGACATCTGGCTGTGGAAAATAAATTTCGACCAAAGTCGCAGATTGATCCCTGATTTTCATCAAGTATTTCTCAGAAAGTCGAGAATCTTCCTGCTTTTCCGATGCATGGCAAAGGGATATGAGTGGGGGATGGATCAATTGTCAGCCAAGCCCTCGCGAATTTTGTTTTTCTCCGCAGTTGCGGGCTTTTGCGCCGTCACGATCGGGGCAGCCTTCGCGGGCTGGTTGAAATACGAATCGACAATCGTGCTCACACTTTCCGAGAGCGGCCTTTCCTCCTGCCTTTGACCAAGAGCTGTCACGCATGGGCTCGAGCCGCCCTTGTTGGGGGGCGATGACCGTCGAGATCGTGAATCCGGGCGAGACAAATCCGCGCGCTTGGGCGAGATGACCGGCTATTGATTTGCACTCGGAGCCCACGGGTTGTATCAGCGGCATCGTATCCCGCTGAACCGGGTTCTCGCGTTGCGATGCGCGAGTGTGGACAGGATAGACCGATATGAAGACGCTGCGCATTTTTCTCTGGGCCGGAGTTCTCGTTTTTGCCGGGCTTCTGGCTTGGCTGACGTTTCAGGTCACCCAATCGAGCGACAAGATCGCCGAGGCGCCTTTCGGTGTACCCTTCGAACTGATCGACCAGAACGGCCAGCCGATCACCGAACAGGCCTTTCGCGGCAAGCCGACGGCCCTGTTCTTCGGCTTTACTCATTGCCCTGAGGTCTGTCCGACTACGTTGTTCGAGTTGAACGGCTGGCTGGAGAAGGTTGATCCGGAGGGGACGCGTCTTCATGCCTTTTTCGTCACCGTCGATCCGGAGCGCGACACGCCGGACCTTCTGGGCGCCTATATCTCGAACGTTACAAAGCGTGTGATCGGCATTGCGGGACCGCCGGAAAAGGTCGCCGACGTGATCAAGGGGTTCCGCGTCTACGCCAAGAAGATCCCGCTCGACGAACAGAATCCCGACGGGGACTACACCATGGACCATACGGCTTCGATCTTTCTTCTGGATTCCGAGGGCAGGTTCACGGGCACGATCTCCTACGGCGAAAATCCGGACGTTGCCGTCAAGAAGCTTGAAAACCTGATGAAGCGGTGATTGTCCGCCCGCACGCCGCCGCCGCGTGTTGCCAGATGCGGCTCGGCGTTGTACCGGAGGCATGACCACAGGGTAGGGTGCCGCCGGCCTCTGCCCTGCCTTTTCAGCAGGAATGAACGACCGTGAGTGAAATCCGCCTTTACGTGACAACCAGTGAAAAGCAGGCCGCCGAAATCCTTGATCTGATGACCGTCGTTTTCGGTGAAGAGGACTTCGCGATTGCCACGACCGAGGTGGACGAAAAGAACGATGTCTGGGAAGCCTCGATTTATCTCATGGCCGAGGACGAGGCGGCGATCCACGAGCGGCTGCGCGCCATGCTCGATGACGGTCCCGCCGGCATCGTGATCGAAAGGGAGGTTATCCCCGACATCGACTGGATCGCCAAGTCTCTCGAAGGATTGAAGCCGGTTCGGGCCGGACGATTCCTGGTGCATGGCTCCCATGATCGAGACAAGGTGCACGTCAATGACGTCGCGATCGAGATCGATGCAGGACAAGCCTTCGGCACGGGGCATCACGGCACGACGGCCGGCTGCTTGGAGATGATCGCCGAGGTGACGCGCGCGCGACCGGTCACCAATGCGCTCGATCTCGGAACGGGGAGCGGTGTGCTCGCCATTGCCATCCGCAAGCTTCTTCCTGTGCCGGTGCTGGCGACCGACATTGATCCGATCGCGGTCAAGGTGGCGCGTGAAAACGCGCGTCGGAACAGGATCGTCCAGGGCATCGACTTTCGCGTCGCGCCGGGCTTCCACTCGACCGCCTTTAGCCAATACGGACCCTTCGATCTGATCGTCGCGAATATCCTCGCGCGGCCGTTGATGAAGATGGCGCCGCAGCTTGTTGCCAACCTTGCGGCTGGTGGCTCGGTGATCCTTTCGGGAATTCTCGCAGCACAGCGCTGGAAGGTGATCGCCGCCTACAACGCAGCCGGGCTGAAACATGTCCGGACCATCTGGCGTAACGGCTGGGTAACGATCCATCTTCGCCGCGGCTAGGGGTTGCATCTGCGGCCGGATGTCGGGTGTCAATGGAGACGATTATATTTTGCGATGCAGCATTGCATTTTCTGCAAACCTTAAGATGCATCAGGAAACGCAAAAGGCGGCATCGGAGATGCCGCCTTGCCGATCAGTTCAACTGATCGATCGCGTGAGCCTTGGGAGGAGGACGCTCATGCGCATTTCATTATCTGAAGCCGTGCGGACAAGGGAGAGGGGTCTCCGCCGCGGCCCAGAAACTCACAATGCGAAGCTGCTTGCACCCTTGCGGCGGAGTTCTTCGCGGCTCGTGCCCATGGACTTCAGCGTTTCATCATCAAGCGACAGAAGCGCGTTGTTGACATAACGGTTGGCCTGGCGCTCGCGCGCTTCGATCACGCGGTGGTACGCGTTGCGAAAGAAGGAGTTTGCCATTTTCATATTCCTTTCGTTCCGGGCGGTTCGTCGCCCGTTCGACAGATTTGAATATAGAGACTCCTGTCCGCTTTCAGCAGATGGCTTTCCATCATGGGTGTTATGCAATGATCGCATTGCTCTGCTATCGAGGAAGCTAATTTCGATGTTTCGTGACTAAAAACGAGGCAAATCGGCCGGCGCCTATTGTGTGCTGCCATTGGCCGATGTGGAAACATAGATACCATGGTGCACCCCGAGGCGAGCTTGCTATAAGGCGATGGTATTTTTACTCACAGCGAGTCCGCCATGTTTCAGTCATTCGATGTCACATCCACTCCCCAGTTTGGCCGTGAACGGGTCGAGGCGCTTCGGGGGCGTTTTGCCGATCTTGGTATCGACGGCTTCCTCGTTCCGCGCGCGGACGAGTATCAGGGCGAATATGTCCCGGCTTGCGCGGAGCGGCTTACGTGGTTGACTGGTTTCACCGGCTCGGCGGGACAGGCACTCGTGACGAGGGGACAGGCGATCGTCTTCGTGGATGGCCGCTACGTGACGCAACTTGCCGAACAGGTGGACCCGGCCGTCTTTACCGGTGGCGATCTGGTCGGTGAGCCACCACACAAATGGATTTCGGGCCATGCTCACAGGGGGTTCCGCCTCGGCATCGATCCGTGGCTTCATACCGGCGCGGAAGTGCGGCGGTTGGAAAAGGCGCTCGCCGAAAAGGGTGGTGCGCTGGTGATGCTGGCGCAGAACCCGCTTGATGCGCTGTGGTCGGATCGCCCGGCGGAGCCGCTTGGCACTGTTTCCATCCAGACGGAGGCCTATGCCGGTGTTCTGGCCAAAGACAAGATCGCAAAAATTGCTGAGGATCTCCGTGACCGTGAACTGGCCGCCGCGCTGATAACGGATCCTTCCTCGGTCGCCTGGATCTTCAATATCCGGGGAAGCGATGTGCCGCATACGCCGCATCCTCTGGCACGCGCCATCCTTCATGCTGACGGAAAGGCGGAGCTGTTCCTCGACAAGCGCAAGACTGGCATCGAGGTGGAAGCCTATCTCGGACAACTCGCCGAACAGGTCGATCCCGCCGAACTTACGGGCCGGCTCGAGGCACTTGCCGCACGCGGTGGCGGTACCCTGGTCGATCCTGACCTTACGCCCTTTGCTCTTGTCGAGCTCGTTCGCACGCATGGCGGCACCGTGGTCGAGGGCAGCGATCCGGCGAAGATTGCACGCGCGACCAAGAATACGGTCGAGCTCAACGGCTCGGCCGCTGCGCATGTCCAGGACGGGGTCGCAGTCGTGGAGTTCCTCTCCTGGCTCGATCAGCAGCATCCGGGCACCGTCACCGAAATCGGGGCGGCCAAGGCGCTCGAGGACGCTCGTCGGCGCGTTGGGGAGCGCATGCAGAACCCGTTGAAGGACATTTCCTTCGACACCATTTCCGGCACCGGTGAGCATGCGGCGATAATGCATTACCGCGTGACGACAGAAACCGACCGGCCAATCCGTTCAGGTGAACTGTTCCTGATCGATTCCGGTGCGCAATATGTCAACGGAACGACCGATATCACGCGCACGATCGCGATCGGCCCGGTATCCGATGAACAGAAGCGCTTTTTCACTCTTGTTCTCAAGGGAATGATTGCAATCAGTACCGCAAGATTTCCCAAGGGAACGCGGGGGTGCGACCTCGATCCGCTTGCGCGGATAGCACTCTGGAAGGCAGGTGCCGATTTCGCCCACGGCACCGGACACGGTGTTGGCTCCTACCTATCCGTACATGAAGGGCCGCAGCGCATCGCGCGTCTTTCGACGCAGGAGCTTCTGCCCGGAATGATCCTTTCAAACGAGCCGGGCTATTACCGGCCGGGCTCGTTCGGTATCCGCATCGAAAACCTCGTCTATGTGCGCGAGGCGGAACCGATCGAGGGCGGGGTTATGCCGATGCTCAGCTTCGAGACGCTGACATATGTTCCGATCGACAAGTATCTCGTCGTGACCGACCTGTTGACGCCCGAGGAACTGCAATGGCTGGACGACTATCATGCCCGCACGCGCGAGGAACTCATGCCGCTCGTCCACGACGAGGCGGCGCTCGCCTGGCTGGAGCGGGTGACCGAGCCGTTCAGCCGATAAGGTAGCGCATCGCCATCACAGCGACCCAGCCGGAAATCAGCAGGGGGATTGCCGAGAACCTGATGCCGACCACAAGGGCGACGGCCATCGCCACCTTGACGTCGTTCCCGCCGGAAAAGAAGGCGGGAGCGACGAGCGTCGTCAGCACGGCGGCGGGGACAGCATTCAACGCGGCATCAAGCCGTGGCGGGACGGACTTGAGCCGGGCAATCAACAGATAGCCGCCGATCCGCGTCAGGTAGGTTGCGACGGCCCCGGCGAAGATCAGCAAGACCATGTAGGGCGTGAAAAGCTCGCTCATTCTCCCGCCTCCCCAAGCGCGGGCCCGCTGATCGCCGGCGCTCTTGGGGGCAGCAGCGCGGCCAGCGCCACGCCGGCGAGAGCCCCGATGGTGACATGCCACGGCGAGCCGACCGTTCGATGAGCGACGACAGCGACGATGGCGCTGACGGCTACAACGGGGAGGAAATTCGCCCGGCGGCGGAAGCCGAGCACCAGGCTCATGAAATAGATCGGCAACAGCACGTCGATGCCGATTGCAGCTGGGTCGCCGATCATGCTGCCAAAGAACGCGCCAACGGCGGTCGTTGCAACCCAGCCGATATAGATCGTGCTGGCAAAACCGAAATACCACGCGAACGAAACCTTCCTGCCGATCTCGCCCCGGGTCAGGGTTTCGGCGAATTGCGGATCGGTGAGCAGGAAGAGCGATACCGCTTTCTGAATACCGGAAAAATGCCGGATGAAGGGGGCGATGGCGGCAGAGTAGAGGATGTGCCGGAAATTGACCGCGAAAATCGAGAGCACGATCACCCAGATCGGCACGTTGTGGCCGAAAAGTTCGATGCCGACGAGCTGGCTGGCGCCGGCAAAGACAATGGCGCTCATCAGGGTCGCTTCGGCCACCGTCTGGCCGTTGCCGACGGCTACCGCGCCGAACAGCGCGGCGAACGGAATCGTGGAAACCAGGATAGGCACGCTACCGCGCAAGCCATCTGCAAAGTCGGAATTCATGGATTGGATGTCCTTTCAGGATAGGAGATAGACGGCAGGTGGCTGTGCGACAATTGAATTTGCATGATGGATCAATTGATTCACCTTACCGGTCGTGGCACGCTCCGGCGGCAGCGATCCTCGCCGAAGGAGCAGGCGGATGCCGAAACTCGATTTCTCCAACGACGATCAGGCGGCGATCGTCGCGCGGGTGAGGGACTACTTCCTCTCCGAACTCGACCTCGACGTCGGGCGGTTCGAGGCCGAGGCGATCCTCTCCTTCTTCGCGAAGGAGATCGGCGCGCATTTCTACAATCGCGGGCTTTACGACGCGCAGTCGGTGATCTTGAACCAGGTCGACGTCATTAGCGACGCGATCTACCAGCTCGAGAAGACGCCCGGCGACTGAAGGGCGCCGGATCAGATCGTGCGTCCGATCCTACTTCTTCGGGCGGACTTGAAAGGTATGCTCGAGACCCGGAAATGTCCGCGCCCGGACCTCCGTCGCATAGTCCTCGGCCGCCCTCGATATGACCTCGGCCAGCTCGGCATAGTGCTTGACGAAGCGCGGCTTGAAGTCTTTGAAAAGGCCCAGCATGTCGTCCGAGACCAGCACCTGGCCGTCGCAGGCGGCGGAGGCGCCGATGCCGATGGTGGCGGCTGAGACAGTGCCGGTGATCTCGCGGGCGAGTGGCTCGACCGTCCCCTCGATAACGATGGCAAAGGCGCCGGCCTCGTCGATTGCCCGTGCGTCGCGGCGGATCTTGTCGGCTTCCTTCTCGCTATGGCCCTTGGAACGATAGCCGCCGGAGGTGTTGACCTGTTGCGGCATCAGGCCGACATGGCCGAAAACGGGCACACCGCGCGAGACGAGGAAGGCGACGGTATCCGCCATTTCCTCGCCGCCCTCGAGCTTGACGCCGTCGCAGCCGGTTTCCTTCATGATGCGGGCAGCGGTGCGGAAGGCCTGTTCCTTGGATTCCTGGTAGGAGCCGAAAGGCAGGTCGACGATGACGCAGGCGCGGCTGACGCCACGCATCACGGCCTGGCCATGGGCGATCATCATCTCGACAGTGACGCCGACTGTCGTCTCCATGCCGTAGAGCACCATGCCGAGGCTGTCGCCGACCAGCAACAGGTCGCAATGCTGGTCGAACAGGCGCGCCATAGGCGTCGTGTAGGCGGTGAGCGAGACGACCGGACGCTGGCCCTTGAGTGCGGTGATGTCGTTCGGGGTCAGCCGCTTCTGGCGGGGTGGGGTGCTCATATCAGGCGGCCTCCATGCCGTTTTCGGATGCGATGTCGATCACCCGGTTGTCGAGTAGTCTGGTCTGGCCGATGCGCA
This sequence comes from Rhizobium sp., assembly GCA_041675415.1. Classification (GTDB taxonomy): domain Bacteria; phylum Pseudomonadota; class Alphaproteobacteria; order Rhizobiales; family Rhizobiaceae; genus Allorhizobium. The sequence goes on from JBAYTX010000023.1 coordinate 25,446, forward strand.
CGTAGAGCAACAGCAGGACCGGGCCGGTGACCGTGCCGATCTCGGCCAGCGTCAGTGGATCGCGTAACGCCACGACCTCCGGCTCAGCCAACGCCTCGGTGCGGATGAAATCGCTGATGAGAGCTTCGAGCCGTGCGGTGTCTCGCATGCCGGAGCGGATCAGCCTTGCCGCCTCGTCGAGCGCCTTCGGCACAATCACCGCCGCCGCGCGCTGTTCGGTCGAGAGGTAGACATTGCGGGAAGAGCAGGCGAGGCCATCGGCTTCGCGAACCGTCTTCACCGGCACGACCCGCACCGGCTGGGCGAGATCCTCGACCATTCGGCGAATGATCGTCACCTGTTGGTAGTCTTTCTCGCCCAAATAGGCGGCGTCTGGCTGGACGATGTTGAAGAGCTTGGTGACAACGGTGGCGACACCGGCGAAATGGCCGGGGCGGGCGGCACCTTCAAGTTCGGAGCCGAGTTTGGGCACGTCGACCACCGTTTCCATAGGCCTCGGATACATGTCGGTCACGCCCGGGGCGAAGAGGAAATCGACGCCTGCCTTCTCGAGCAGGGCGCTGTCACGAGCGAGGTCGCGCGGATACTTGGCGAGGTCTTCGTTCGCCCCGAACTGCAGCGGATTGACGAAGATCGAGACGACCGTCACATCGTTTTCCGCGCACGCATTGGCGACAAGTTCCATATGACCGGAGTGAAGATAACCCATGGTGGGAACGAAGCCGATCGTCTGCCCCGCGCGGCGAAGGGGCGCAAGACGCTGGCGCAAGTCCTCGATGGTTCTGACCGTCTCCATGGCGGCTCCTCCTTTTGCACTTGCGAAGGCTCACTAGCCCCTGCGTGCAAAAAAGGCAATTGATGAAATCAGGAGCATTGCTAGCACTATCGGAGGATGTCGGCGCTCCGGACAATTGCCACGCCCTTTGCCTTCATCTCGGCGATCGCGGCGGTGACGCCATTGGGATCGATGCCGCGACTCGCATCCTCGATGAAGCGGACCTTCACGCCTGGCAGCATTTCGACGGCGTCCAAGGCGGAGAATTTTACACAGTAGTCGGTGGCAAGGCCGCAGAGGTCGAGTTCGGTGACGCCCTCTTCCGCGAGGTGATCGGCAAGGCCGGTCAGCGCAGCACGGTCATTGTCCCGGAAAGCGGAATAGCTGTCGACGTTGACGTTCTGGCCCTTCCTCTGGACATAGTCGATACCGTCGAGGTTCAGGTCGGGGTGAAATTCGGCATCAATCGTACCCTGGACGCAGTGGTCGGGCCACATCATCTGCGGCTTTCCCGAAAGCTCCCCCAGCTCGAAGGGCTGCTTGCCCGGGTGCTGCGAGGCAAAGCTCCCGTGATTGGCCGGATGCCAGTCCTGCGAGGCGACAACTAGATCGTACACGCCGCTCGCCATCAGTTCATTGGCGACGGGAACCACCTCGTCGCCCCCGGCCACGGGCAGGTTGCCGCCGGGGCAGAAGCCGATCTGGATGTCGATCAGCAGCAAAGCTCGGGTCATGGGCTTCGTCCTTTCGTCTGGTGTGGGCAAGATGGCAAGGGCGGCCGCACGCATCAAGCCAGAAAGCGGTTCATGCGCGTTCTCTGTGATTCTTCCCCTGTCCTCTGCTTCCTATGAGTGTATCATTAAATTCATGCGCGTCTGATCTGCCCCAGGGCAGGCGAACGAAGGGGAGGGAAGGCCAATGCCGAATTATACCGACCTCAAGCGAATCCACGATCCGGTAAAGCGAAAGCGGATCGTGCGCGGGCTCAAGGCTCTGCAGGCGGGAATGAACGCCGATGGGGGCGCCATTCCGCCCAAATCCGCCAATGACACGTTGCTTCTCGCTTCCTGGAATCTCCGCGAGTTCGATTCCGGCAAATATGCCTATCGAAATGAGGAGGCCTATCACTATATCGCGGAGATCATCGATCGCTTCGACATCGTTGCCCTTCAGGAGGTTCGCAAGAGCCTCTATCCGCTCCAGCAGTTGAAACGGATGCTCGGGTCCTGGTGGGACTTTCTCGTCACCGACGTGACGCTCGGACGTGCAGGCAATTCTGAGCGCATGGCCTTCCTCTACGACCGGCGCAAGGTCGATTTCACCGGCCTTGCCGCCGAACTCGTGCTGGATGAGGTGATAGCGCTCGCGGACCGGGAGCTCCAGCTCGCACGGTCTCCGTATATCGCCGGATTTCGCGCCGGCTGGGCATATTTCACGCTGGTCACGGTGCACATCTACTACGGCAAGGGCGTTCCCGTCGACGAACGCCGGCTTGCCGAGATCACCGCGCTTGCCAAGACCATCGCCAAGAATTCCGGCGATTTTTCCAGCGCCAATGTCTATGCGCCGGACGCCGTGCCGAAGCGGGACAATCTGTTGCTGCTCGGAGATTTCAATATCTTCAACCGCAAGGATGTGACCATGGAAGCACTGACGGCAGCGGGGTTCCGCGTGCCGGACGCCCTGCAGTCGATTCCCGGCTCCAATGTGGCGAAGGACAAGCACTACGACCAGATCGCCTACTACAAGGAACTGCGCAGCATGAAGCCGACCGGGCGGGCCGGTGTCTTCGATTTCTACGAACACGTCTATCGCGAAGACCAGGAGGCCGACTATGCCGCCGAGAGGCAGGAGAAGCCCGGCCGCAGTTTTCGCGACTGGCGCAGCTACCAGATGAGCGATCATCTGCCGATGTGGGTGGAGTTCCAGGTCAACGACAGCGAGGCTTATCTCGACCAGCTGGCCAGCTGAAGGATGCGGTGAAAGTGTGGAGGATGCACAGAATCCGGGCAAGGCAACCGAACGTTAACCACGGCCATTCTAGACATGATGCATCACGTCAGGATGGTATGCATGACAGTTTTCAAGACCGAGACCCCGGCAACCGCGCCGAAGGTCGCCTTCTTTCCGCTCACCGGGCGGCGCGATCTGATCCGGCAATGCGCCGGCGAGCTCGGCCAACGCCACGGCGACGAGGCCTTGATCTATTGGCGGACGACATGCCGTGCCCTCGGTGCGGAGCTTCTGGAACGTGGCTGCCCGGAACCGGACATGCGCCGACAGATCCTCGATTTTCAGGATCTGGTGCAAGTCGAACTGATGGCCATGCACCGGATGGAAGAGGCTCGCGGGTAGGGCTTGCCCTAAACTCCCCTCATGGGGGAGTTCTCTCACACTCGCTCGACAAATCCGTCCAGTACGCGCTTCTGGCCGGCGCGGTCGAAGTCGATGGTGAGCTTGTTGCCTTCGATTGCCGCAATATTGCCGTTGCCGAATTTGATGTGGAAGACCCGGTCTCCGAGCGAAAATTTCGAAGGTTCCGTGGTGGTCGATTTCGCGACCAGTTCGCCCTCGATGGTCTTGGCGCGCGGTCCTGACTCGCCATAGCCGATGCGCTCGACCGCGTGGCCGGAGCGGGTGCCCCAGTTGTCGCGGGTGGCGTCGGTCTTGTTGGCTTGCGCCCGTTTCCATCCAGGAGTGGAATAGCTGTTGGAAAAGGGTTCTGCCTTGTCGAAGCGCGACTGGCCGTAGCCGCCTCGACCGTAGCCGCCATAGGACTGCTCGCTCTCGGCGACCTCGACATGGGTAACCGGCAGTTCATCGAGGAAGCGCGACGGCATGGTCGACTGCCATAGGCCGTGGATGCGGCGGTTGGAGACGAACCAGATGTGGCAGCGACGCTTGGCCCTCGTCAGGCCGACATAGGCGAGGCGGCGCTCCTCCTCGAGGCCAGAGCGGCCGCCTTCGTCCAGTGCGCGCTGGTGGGGGAACAGGCCTTCCTCCCAGCCGGGCAGGAAGACGGTCTCGAATTCGAGGCCTTTGGCGGAATGGAGCGTCATAATCGACACGGCATCCATGTCGGCATTCTGCTCGGCGTCCATGACCAGCGAGACATGCTCGAGGAAGCCGCGCATGCTCTCGAAGGCTTCCATCGAGCGCACGAGTTCCTTCAGGTTTTCCAGCCGACCCGGGGCCTCGGCCGACTTGTCGTTCTTCCACATGTCGGTGTAACCGGACTCTTCGAGTATCTGCTCGGCAAGCTCGATATGCGGTTGTGTTTCAAGCAGTTCCTGCCATCGGCGGAAGCTTTGAATCACGTCGAACAGGGCCTTTCGGGCCGAAGGTTTGAGTTCGTCCGTTTCGATTATGTCTACGGCGGCCGCGAGCATCGGAATGTCGCGGGCGCGGGCATAGTCATGCAGGGAACGTTTTGTCGTGTCGCCAATACCGCGCTTGGGCGTATTGACGATGCGCTCGAAGGCGAGGTCGTCGGCCGGTTGGCAGACGAGGCGGAAATAGGCCATGGCATCGCGGATTTCGAGGCGCTCGTAGAAGCGCGGGCCGCCGATGACACGGTAATTGAGGCCGAGAGTGACGAAGCGGTCTTCGAATTCGCGCATCTGGAAGGAGGCGCGGACCAGGATCGCCATGTCGTTGAGATTGTGGCCCTGGCGTTGCAGTTGTTCAATTTCCTCGCCGACGGCGCGGGCTTCCTCTTCAGAGTCCCAGGCGGCGTGGACAATGACCTTTTCGTCGTCCGGCTCCGTGCGGTCGGTGAATAGTGTCTTGCCGAGGCGGCCCTCGTTGTGCGCGATCAGGTGGCCGGCAGCGCCGAGGATGTGTTCGGTCGAGCGGTAATTGCGCTCCAGCTTGATGACCTTGGCGCCGGGGAAATCCTTCTCGAAGCGCAGGATGTTGTCGACCTCCGCACCGCGCCAGCCATAGATAGACTGGTCGTCGTCGCCGACGCAGCAGATATTTATCTGCTGCTGTTTATTTGGGCTCACGGCCGCATCGCGGCTCTCGGCCGGAACCCGTGCCGCGCTAGATATCGGTGAGCGCTGTGCCAGCAGCCGCAGCCACATGTACTGGGCGGTATTGGTATCCTGATACTCGTCGACCAGGATATATTTGAACTTCTGGTGGTATTCCCCGAGGATGTCGGGATTGGCCTTGAATATGCGGATCGGATGCAGCAGCAGGTCGCCGAAATCGCAGGCGTTCAGGGTCTTCAGGCGGTTCTGGTAGGCGGCGTAGAGCTCGCGACCCTTGCCATTGGCAAAGGCACGGGCGTCGCCTTCCGGGATCTGGGCCGGGTCGAGACCCTTGTTCTTCCAGCCGTCGATCATTGCGGCGAACTGCTTGGCCGGCCAGCGCTTGTCGTCTATGCCGTCAGCCTGGAGCAGCTGTTTGATCAGCCGAACGACGTCATCGGTATCGAGGATTGTGAAATCGGACCTGAGGCCGACCATTTCGGCATGGCGGCGCAGGATCTTCACGCCGATCGAGTGGAAGGTACCCAGCCACGGCATGCCCTCGACGGCGCCGCCGACCAGAAGGCCGATGCGTTCCTTCATCTCGCGCGCGGCCTTGTTCGTGAAGGTGACGGCGAGAATCTGCGAGGGATAGGCGCGACCGGTCGCGAGAATATGGGCGATACGGGTGGTCAGCACGCGGGTCTTACCGGTGCCGGCACCCGCGAGAACGAGTACGGGGCCGTCCAGCGTTTCCACGGCTTCGCGCTGCTCCGGATTGAGACCTGCGAGATAGTCTGGCACGCGGGCAGAGTCGCGCGCCGCCATGGCGCGGGCGGCAATGCCGAGGCCGCCGGAGGTGGGGCCGCCTGCGGGCTTGCGCGGGGCGGGCTCTTCATCGAAGAAGGGAATGTCGTCGAAACCGTTACTCATGGGGCTCAATGTAGTGATTCGGAACGGAAAGGCCAGAAAAGATGTTCTGGTTTCATTCCGATAATCTGCTCTTCCGCAAGTAATTTCGTCGGACTGGTAGACTGCGTCCGCTTGGCTGCTGGTGGCGCGCTGGATGACAATTTCGTAATGTTGGCCGATGAGGCTTGCCGTTTGCGGACCATGCGGAAATATTGCGCAAAGATACCGACAGAAATTGGACGCACCTGACCGCCGCAACAAATCGCCGGCGTCCGGCAGGGCAAGCCGGAGTTTTGAATGGCATTCTGGAAGCAACTGATCCTCAGTCTTCTCGCGCTTGCGGCCGGTCTGGTCCTCTGGGTCTGGTTCGTGCCGGGCGCGGACGGTGTCTTGCGCGGAATCGGCGTACCCGAGCGCATTCTGGCGATGATCGCGCAGTCCGAGAAGCCCGTGGGCGAGACTGCCGGCACGCCAGCCACGAAACCGGGAGCCATGCCTGCCAATCGGCGAGGAGGAGGAATGGCGCCGCTGGTCGTAGCCCAGCCGGTCTCCATCGGCATAGTGAACGACCGGCTTTCGGCGATCGGCAGCGGCGATGCCTTCCAGTCGGTGACCGTGACGCCACAAGTGGCGGGCACGCTGTCGGAAATTGCGATTGTCTCGGGACAGGAAGTGATCAAAGGCCAGGTCATTGCGAGGCTCGAGAACGCAGAACAGGTGATCGCTCGCGATCAGGCGCAGGTGGCGTTGAAGAGCGCGACGGAGAAAGCCCAGCTCTACAGCAACCTCAAATCGACGATATCGCGGATCGATGCCTTCGAGGCCGACATCGCCGTCGAGACGGCGAAACTGGCGCTGAATACCGCCGAACTCAATCTCAGGCGGCGCGAAATCATAGCCCCGATCGACGGCGTGGCGGGTATCATCACGGTCAGTACCGGTGACAATGTCACCACCACCACGACAATCGTGACGCTTGACGACCGCTCTGAAATACTAGTCGATTTCTGGGTACCAGAGCGATTTGCCCCGATCATCAAGGTCGGCCAACCCGTGGAGGCGACCGCGGTCGCGCCGCCAGCGGGCCTCTACAAGGGTAGCGTCGAGGCGGTCGACAACAGGATCGACGAGGCGAGCCGTACGCTGCACGTCCGCGCGAAGATCGCCAACGAGAATGACGATCTCAGGGCCGGCATGTCGTTCACGGTCACCATGGCTTTCGCGGGAGAGGCTTTTCCCTCGGTCGATCCTCTCGCCGTGCAGTGGGATAGCGACGGCGCCTATGTCTGGCGGGTCGTCGAAGACAAGGCGGAAAAGGTCCGGCTGCGCATCGTCCAGCGCAATCCCGATGCCGTGCTCGTCGAGGCGGATCTTAAGGCCGGCGATCTCGTGATTACCGAAGGTGTGCAGCGGGTGCGCGAAGGCGGAGCCGTTCGGACTTCTGGCAAGGAGGCCGGAACGCCGGTGGCAAGCCAATGACGGAGGCAAATCAGGACCAGCCGGTCAAATCGGGAGTCACGGCGCTTTTCGTGCGCCGTCCGATTCTCGCCCTCGTCTTCAACGCGCTGATCGTGGTCGCCGGCCTTGCCGCTTTCTACGGCGTCGAAGTGCGCGAGCTGCCCGATGTCGATCGGCCCATTATCACTGTCCGCACAACCTTTTCCGGTGCTTCGCCGCAGACGATCGACCAGGAGGTAACGACCGTGATCGAGGGCGCCGTGGCGCGGGTCTCGGGCCTCAAATCGATGTCGTCCTCCTCCCAGTTCGGTTCGAGCAGAGTGACAATGGAGTTTTCCGGCAGTACGGATCTGAATGTCGCCTCCACCGATGTGCGCGATGCGATCGGCCGGGTGACGAACCAGCTGCCGGACGACGCCGACGAGCCGCGTATCGTCAAGGCGGATTCCGATTCCAGCCCGATCATGCGGCTCGCCGTCACGTCGAACAGGTTGAGCCTTGAGGACCTGACACTCCTGGTCGACAACGAGATCGCCGACCGTCTCGCCGCAGTGGAGGGTGTCGCGGATATCGATGTCTACGGCGACCAGGAGAAAATCTTCCGCATCGACGTCGACCAGGCGGCGCTTGCGAGCAGGGGTCTCACAATCGCTTCGTTGACGACGGCGCTGTCCGACCTTGCCTTCGACGTTCCGGCAGGCTCGCTGACGAGCTCGACGCAGGATATCGTCGTCCGTGCGACGGCGGACCTGAGAACGCCGGAAGACTTCGCCAACCTGATCGTGCAGGACAGGGTGCGGCTTGCGGATGTCGCGACCGTTACACTCGGGGCGGATACCGGCAGTTCGAGCCTGCGTTCGAACGGGCGTTCAGGCATCGGGCTCGGGATCATCCGGCAGGCGCAGTCGAATACGCTCAGCATTTCCGCCGGCGTCGCGGCCGCGGTCGCACGCCTCAGCGAAACCCTGCCTGAGGGCACGCAGATCAGGATCACCAGCGACGATGCCGTCTTCATTCGGGGCTCCATCGACGAGGTCGTGCGCTCGCTGGTCCTGGCGGCGGTGATCGTCGTGGCGATCATCTTCCTGTTCCTGCGCGATTGGCGGGCCACGATCATTCCCGCCGTGACCATGCCGGTCTCGTTGATCGGGACCGTCGCCGCGATCTACCTTGCGGGTTTCTCAATCAATATTCTCACCCTTCTGGCGGTCGTGCTGGCGACGGGCATGGTGGTGGACGATGCCATCGTGGTTCTGGAAAACATAGTGCGCCGCCGTGGCCAGGGGCTCGGTCCGCGTGCGGCTGCCGTACTCGGGACGCGGGAAGTGTTTTTCGCGGTGGTGGCAACGACCGCGACATTGGCGGCGGTTTTCGTGCCGTTGTCCTTCCTGCCGGGCCAAGTCGGTGGGCTCTTTCGCGAATTCGGCTTCGTGCTTGCCTTTTCGGTCACGCTATCCTCGATCGTGGCGTTGACGCTTTGCCCGATGCTGGCCTCGCGGATGCTGAAAGCGCATTCCGAGGATAATAAGCCGGATTTGCTGAGCGGGGTCGGCAACCACTTTTCCCGCTTCTATCGCAAGACGCTGCATGCCTGCCTTTCGGCGCCGCTCGTGGTGTTCGCAGTGGCCGGACTGTTTTCCCTTGCAGCGCTCGGCGCCTTCGGGCTGATCACGAGCGAGCTCACGCCGCGTGAGGACCGCTCCGTGCTGCTGCTGCGGGTCACCGCGCCGCAGGGCGTCAGCCTTGAATTCACCCAGGACCAGATGCTTCGGGTCGAGGAAAATTTGGAGCCTTTGCGCGCAAGCGGTGAAGTTTCCAACATCTTCTCGATCTCCGGTTTCGGCAGCAACAAGAACAGCGGTTTCATGGTGTTGACGCTCGCGCCATGGGACGAGCGCAGCCGCAGCCAGGACGAGATTGCCGTCGACGTCAATGCGGCTGCGGCCCGGGTGCCTGCAGTGCGGGCCTTCGCGATGCAGCCGAACAGCCTGAGGATACGCGGTGGGGGCAGTGGCTTGCAGGTTGCGGTGGTCGGTGCCAACTATGAGGCCCTGACGGCAGCGGCCGTCCGGCTCGTTGCAGCGATGGAAGACAGCGGCCGGTTCGACAGTCCACGCCTGACAAATGACATCAGCCAGTCCCAGCTTTCGGTGGCCATCGACAGGGAAAGGGCGGCCGATCTCGGCATCAATATAACCGGCCTGTCGCAGGCCCTGCAATCGCTGCTCGACGGCCGGTCGATCGGCGATGTCTATGTCGATGGCGAGGCCTATCCGGTCAAGCTCGCCTCCACTACGCGACCGATCGACGATCCGACGGACCTCGAAAACATCTTCCTGAGGACCGGCGACGGCAAGACCGTGCCGATGTCGGTCATCGCGACGTTGAAGGAGCGGGCGGTTGCACCCTCGCTCAGCCGGGAACAGCAGCTCGCCTCCGTTTCTCTCAGCGCCGGCCTGACACCGGGTCTTTCTCTGGGGGAAGCGCTCGACGAGGCGACGACACTTGCGGAGCCGTTGCTTCCCGCGGGCGCCAGGATCATGCCGCTTGCGGAAGCGGCGACGCTCAGCGAGAATTCCGGCGGCATGGGGGCGACCTTCGGCTTTGCCATCGTCATCATCTTCCTCGTTCTGGCCGCGCAGTTCGAAAGCGTGCTTTCCTCGCTGATCATCATGGCGACCGTTCCGCTTGGCCTTGCCTGCGCGATTTTCGCACTGCTTTTCACCGGATCGACACTCAACGTTTACAGCCAGATCGGGCTGGTGCTGCTGGTCGGGGTCATGGCGAAGAACGGCATCCTGATTGTCGAGTTCGCCAATCAGTTGCGCGACCGTGGCCAGTCCGTGCGCGAAGCGGTTGAAAACGCCGCCAATCTCAGGCTTCGACCGGTCTTGATGACGATGATCTCGACTGTGCTCGGCGGCGTGCCGCTGGTACTGGCGAGCGGTGCGGGGGCGGAGGCGCGCATAGCGCTCGGTTGGGTCATGGTCGGCGGCCTGGGTCTGGCGACGATCGTCACGCTCTATGTCACGCCTGTCGCCTATCTGGCGCTGGCACGGTTTTCCAAACCGCATGCGGATGAGGAAAAGCGGCTGCAACAGGAAATGGCGATTGCCGCTGCGGTCGAGGCCGGCGAGTGACCTAAAGCGTGCCGGATAGTGATCAGCTTCCCGGTGCTTCGGCGCCCGGTCCGACAACGACGAAGACATTCTCGGCCGGTTCCCGACGCAGATACTGGTTAGAGAGTGCGCTTTTCCCGTTCTTGAGTACGTCGCTGAAGATTTGATCGATCGCCTCACTGCGCTGGCCCGAAACAAAGAAATAGTGGCGCCAGCTCTCGGGATCGAGGAGGATATAGTCGGCATTTCTCGCCAACGGCTCCGCCGAGCCATCGAGATTGATGAGCGTGCGCCCGAGCCTCGCGGTATTATACATCGTGGTTGTCACCTGCAGCGCCGGGTCGTCCTCGTTGACGAAGACGAATATTTCGTCGGCGAGGCTTAGCCTTTCCATCCACAGCCGATGACCGGGCAGCGCCGTTTCCGGGACGGCAAAGAGAATGCGGGTAATGAGGCCTGCGGGCAGGGCGGGTTCGGCTTCACCGATATGGCGGAAAACCTCGCCGGCCATGGAGTGACCGACGATCATCACCGGCCGCTTCTCAAGCGCCTCGCCGGGACCGCGAAGTTCTGCCATTTGCCGCAAAAGAGCGATCAGTCGTTCGCTCGCCGCGGAGGCGTTCAATACGGGGAACTCGGTCATTGATATCCATGACGGCCATCTAAACATGACGACATCGGCATTCGCTCCTTTGCCAAGCTCACCCATCGTGTAAAGGCCGAATTCGCCATCTGGATCAGGTCCGAATCCGTGGACGAAGAGGACGAGGGGGCGCGCCTGCCTGTCGGCGGCCGGAAAGCTCTCGAGCACGGCAGGCAAATCACCAAGCGCGAAATGGTGGCCGTCTGGCGTGACGAGCGCGAAGCTTTCTTCCGTGATTCCGTCAGCACTTGCCGTCTGGGGGCGCAGGATCATGGCGACGACGGCATCGTAGTTCCACCAGACGTAACCGGTTGTTGCGCCGATAGCGAAGAGGGTCGCTGCGAGGTATTTCAGGAATTTTGCCATGGCGCCATCTAACCGATGGAGTTTCCGCACGGCAATGTGTTTGTTCCGCGTCTTGTGAATTCCGGACGGCTGGACACTGGACAAGCGGCTTTGAGTTGGACCATACCAACCACGAGGTTTCGATAAGCATGCTTCTCGTCGAGACGGGCCAAAAAAGGGGAGATTGATCGCATGGCGCTGAAGGATGTCATCGCAGGACCGCGTAACGAAGAAGGGATAGCCGCCGTTCTTGGCATCCTCAAGCAGAGCTTCGGCGAGCGCTTTCAGACGGGCCAATCGTTCCGCGAGCAGCATACGCATACGACGTCCTATCTTCCCGCGCAGCTGCCCGATGGCGTCGTCTTCGTCGAAACGACGGAAGATGTGAAGACGGTCGTGAAAACCTGTGCCGCCCACAAGGTGCCGATGATTCCATTCGGGACCGGCTCGTCCCTCGAGGGGCACATCAATGCGCCGAGCGGGGGCATCTCGGTCGACTTCACCCGGATGAACAAGGTTCTGGAGGTCAATGCCGAGGATCTGGACTGCACCGTCGAGCCCGGTATCACCCGCGAGGAACTGAACACCTATCTTCGCGATACGGGCCTTTTCTTTCCGATCGATCCCGGCGCCAATGCCTCGATCGGCGGCATGGCCTCGACCCGCGCCTCAGGTACCAATGCGGTGCGTTATGGGACGATGAAGGACAACGTGCTCGCGCTCACGGTCGTCACCGCGAGCGGCGAGGAAATCCGCACGGCGCGGCGGGCGAGAAAGTCATCCGCCGGCTACGACCTTACGCGGCTCTATATCGGATCCGAGGGCACACTCGGGATTATCACCTCGATCACGCTCAAGCTGCAGGGCATTCCGGCCAAGATCGGCGGCGGGGTCTGCGCTTTCCCGAGCCTCAAGGCCGCCTGCGACGCCGTCATCATGACCATCCAGATGGGCATTCCCGTTGCGCGTATCGAGCTCCTCGACGAGATGCAGATGAAGGCGGTCAATGCCTATTCAAAGCTTTCCTATCCGGAAAAGCCGACGCTTTTCCTCGAGTTCCACGGCACCGAAGAGACGGTGGCACTGCAGGCCGAGCAGTTCAAGGAGATCGCCGCGGAATTCGGCGCCGATGAATTTCGCTATACGGCCAATGCCGAGGAGCGGACGCAATTGTGGAAGGCCAGGCACAACGCCTATTGGGCGGGCCGCGCGCTGGCGCCGCAACTCAACGGTCTCTCGACCGACGTCTGCGTGCCGATATCGCGGTTGGCGGACTGCGTCGCGGAGACCCAGGCCGACATCCGCGAGACCGGTCTTCTGGCGCCGATCGTCGGCCATGCCGGTGATGGCAATTTCCACGTGCTGATGCTGTTCGATGACAAGAACCCGGCGGATCTCGCCAAGTCGGAAGCCTTCATGGCGCGGCTCAACGCGCGAGCGCTCGCGATGGAGGGCACCTGCACCGGCGAGCATGGTGTCGGTCAGGGCAAGATGTCGTATCTGGAGCAGGAACTCGGATCCGCGCTCCCGATCATGCGTGAGATCAAGAAGAGCCTCGACCCGGACAATATCTTCAATCCGGGCAAGATTTTCAGGCTCTGACGGCTGCTCTTTGCGACTTGTCCCGGCGGCGAATAGCGTTAGTCTTGCGCCAAGAGTAATGGGAGACAGCGGGTCGTGCTCGGACGCTTACTGGTTTTTTTCGGCGGTCTGCTGGTCGTGGCGCTTTTTGCGGCGCTGCTTGGACCGCTGTTCGTAGACTGGACTGATTTCCGCAAGGATTTTGAAGATCAGGCAAGCCGCATTCTGGGCAAGAAGGTCACCGTCCACGGCGACGTGGAGGCGCGCATACTGCCGTTTCCGTCTGTCACGCTTCACGATGTCACTGTCGGCACCGACAGTAACGGCGTGCCGTTGGTCAGCGTGGCGCGGTTCTCCATGGACGCCGAACTTGCCCCCTTCCTTTCCGGAGAAGCACGTATCTTCGACATGCGTGTCGAAGAGCCGAAAGCGCGGATAAGGCTCCTTGCCGACGGCACGCTCGATTGGTTGCGCGGCAGTAATGCCGACATCCCGGCGCGCACGGTGGTTCTGGAGAATGTTCATGTGAGCGGCGGCGAAATCGAGTTCATAGACGAGCAGTCCGGGCGAACCCGCAAGGTGACGGGACTGGACGCCGAGATGTCGGCGCGGTCGCTCGCGGGACCCTGGTCTGTCGAAGGCACCGCGGCCGTCGACGGCGAGGCTGTAGGTTTTCACCTTTCCAGCCTGCAGCCCGACCCCGCGACGGGGGCCGTCCCGCTAAAGGCGCGGCTCAGTCCCGATACGCGGCCCTTCGACATCGAGCTTGACGGGGACCTGGCGCTGACGGCGGGCAAGCCGAGCTACAAGGGTAGTTTCCAGGCTTTCTGGCGCATCGCAGACAAGGATAAGAAGGATGGCGCCGCCAGGGTATCCGCACCGCGCGTCAAGGGCGAATTCGAGTTGACCAACGAGCGCGTGCGCGTTGCCTCCTACCGTCTCGAGTTCGGGGATGCGAGCAATCCCTATGCCGTTACTGGAGAGGCTACGCTCGATGCAGGGGCCAAGCCGGAGTTCCTCTTGACGGCAGAAGGCCAGCAGATTGACGTGAGCCGTATCGGAAACGAGGGGGCGATGGGCAAGACCGGCCGCAGTGCCGCCAGCTCGATCCGCCAGCGTCTCGATCTGCTGATGTCCATGGCTGGCCAGATACCGATCCCAAACGTTCCGGGCCGGGCGAACCTGTCACTGCCGGCGATCGTCGCCGGTGATACAGTACTGCGCGACATCAGGCTGGACCTGCGTCCGGCGGGGACCGGTTGGACGGTGGACAAGGCCGTGGCCATTCTGCCGGGGCGCACTCAGGTCGAGGCAAGCGGAAATCTTGTTCTGGTCGGCGCGCCATCGTTCAGCGGCGATCTGCTGGTGGCCTCGACCCAACCATCCGGGCTTGCGTCGTGGATTACGGGAGCCGTCGATCCAGCGATCCGGCAAATGAAAACGGCGGGGTTTTCGGCACTCGTCAACCTCACTCCGGAAATCCAACGCTTCGAGAGGCTCGAGCTTTCGATCGGGCCGGCGATCCTCAACGGGCGGGTTGAGCGGCAGTCGTTCGCCAATGCTGCGCCAAATCTTTCCGTCGACCTGACGGGCAATGAAATTGATCTCAATGCTTTTCGGGCATTGGCGACGCTTGTCGTGGGCGAAGAGGTGGGAACCAATCTGTTCGCTCAAAGGATGGCGGCGCGGGTGAAAGTCGGCACGTTCACCGCCTTTGACATAACCGCGCGCAACCTGGAAACGGTTTTCACGGTTGATGGGAAGAGCGTGTCGCTGGAGAAGCTGAATATCGGCGATCTGTCCGGGGCCGCCATCAGGGGGTCGGGCAAGGCGGAGGGGACCCTTCCCGCTGCGACCGGGACCGCGGATTTCACATTTGCCGCCGAAGATCCGGGCCCGTTTCTTGATATTCTGAAAGCCCATCTGCCTCGGCATCCGGCGCTCGATGCCCTGGTGCGAAATGCCGGCTGGTACGCGCATGCGAACCTCACTGGCCACGTTTCCTTTGGTGATACGCAAGACGGGGGAGTGAGCGTCAACGTTGGCGGCACGGCCAATGACAGCCGTGTAACGGCGAAATATGAGCGGGGGGCCATGCCGGGGCGCGTCAACACGGGGGCGATGTCGCTCGATGCGACGCTTGAAAATCCCAATGCCCAGATCCTCATGGGGCAGGCAGGTTTCAATCCATTGCCCATCGGGGCGGACAGTGGCGGATTGCTGGATCTCGAACTGAAGGGCGAGGGCAATGCGCCCGCCGATGCCGTGCTGACCCTGAAGGCCGGGCAGACCGTGCTAACTGCAAAGGGGAAGATCGGACTTGCCGCAGACACATTCCTTCAGGGCACCGGCACAGTTTCGATAGATAGCGACGATCTTGAGCCCTATCTGATGATGAATGGCGTAAGCCTTCCTCAACCGGGCGCGGGTCTGCCGGTGGTTGCCTCCGCGAATGTCATGACCGCAGACGGCCGCGCGACCGTCAGCGAACTGGAGGGCGTATTCGCCGGGAATGCGATCCTCGGTGATCTGACGCTCGACTGGAAAGGAGCGGCGGTCAGAGCGGAAGGGCAAATGCAGGCAGATACCCTGGACCTCGCCTGGCTGGCCGAGACAGTCTTCGGCCCGGTCAGCGACCCCTTGAGCGGTGCCCTGTCTTCCGCACCACTCTCGAAGTCGCGCATCGGCCCCGACCTCGAACTCGACGTCAAGGCGAAGGCCTTTTGGCCGGGCGTTTTCGGCAAGATCTCCGATTTTTCCACCCATCTCAGCGCCGGCGCCGGGGGGCTCGCGCTCGAAGATCTCGGTGGGGACTGGCTCGGGGGCAGGCTTGCCGGGCGGATGACGCTCGCGAATGCTGAAGGAACCGGTTTCGTGCAAGGCCGAATGACGCTGACCGGCGCGGAAATGGCTTCTCTTTTCGATGATCAGGAGGGGGCGGCCGGCCGGCCCCCCGCCAACGGTCGCTTCGACCTGACACTGGTTTCCGAGGCGAGCGGCAAGAGCGTCGCCGAGCTTCTGTCGGCGGCAAATGGATCCGGGGAGATGAGGATCGGGAAACTTGCGGTATCGCGGCTTAACCTCTCACTATTGCCACCGCTTCTTGCTGCCGCCGACCGTATCGATGGGGAAATCACGCCAGACAAGGTCAGGCCGCTCGTCGAAGAACTGATCGATGATGAGGGCGCCGAGTTTGCTGAGGTCACCGTTCCGTTCAATATCAGCGAGGGCGTGGTGCGGGCGCAGAATGTCAGGGCGGATAACGGACAGGCGAAACTCAGCGGCGATCTCAGGATCGATCTGGAGACGGGCCTAGCGGAGGGCGCGGTTGCGATCGCGCCCGAGCCCGGCGACGAAAGTCTGGCTGGTGCCGACCCGGATTTCCGCATCCTCGTTTCCGGCGAGCTTCCGGCGCTGGAGCGCAGCTTCGATGTGTCCGATCTCACCAATTATCTTTCGGTCAGGGCTTTTGAGCAGGAGCGCCGCCGAGTGGAGACTTTGCAGTCTAATGTGCTGGAAAAGCAGCGACTTCGGCGTGAGGTGATGCTCTACAAGTTCCGCGCGTCGGAGCGAGAGAAGGCTGAAGCCGCCGAAAGGGCACGTCTGGAGCGAGAGGTCCGGCAACGGGCGGAGGCCTTGGCATCGCAGAGGGCTGCCGAAGAAGAAGCCGCGCGCAGAAAGGCCGAGGAGGACGCAGTCAGGGTGCCGCCCGCGCCCGACGCGAGCGTCCAGCCACCGGCCAGCGGACCCGAACCGGACGCGCCACCCATGAAACTGCTCTTTGAGGAATTGCCGGGCGTGAACTAGACTGTAATCGGTAGATTTGTCCGATACGGTAGAATGCCCCGACTTTTAGCCTGACGGGAATGGGGAAGCCTGATGATCAGAGATGGCCGGCGGGATGGCTTCCAGCGCGAGTCCGACCAGGGGGATACGAAATGCGCGTCTTGAGTTTGCTCGTTGCAGTCTCACTGGTGATATCGCTTCAGCTGGCGCGAAGCGTTCAAGCCGAGGAACGGTACGTCGCCTTTGCCGAAAATCGAGGCTGGACGATCCGGTATGACCGCCAGGAAAGGAATTGCATCGCCGCGCCCAAAGGGACGGACGGGGGGCTGTTCTTCATACGGCCCAGCAGCAATGAAATCGTGGTTCTGATCGCGAGCACCAAGCTTTCATGGCTGACGGACGAGAAGGACTACAAGGTCGACATACGGACGAACAGCCGGCCATGGGACGGCACGATGCGGGCGGACGTGGCCGACGGCTCGGGCGGGCTCTATCTGGTCAATCCCAACGAGGCATTCCTGACGGCGCTTCGCGGGGCGTCCCGCCTCAGTCTCAGCGTCGAGAATGTCAACTACGGACCGTTCTCGCTTGCAGGTTCGAACGATACGATCAAGCAGATCCTGGAGTGCGCGCAGGCGCTCGAGCGCGGCGAGTTCAAGCCGGAAACCCCCGAACCGGTGGAGCCGGAAGCGATCAACAGCGATGAACTCGTTTCCTGGAGGGCCGAGGATTTCGGTAAATCCTACTCTGTAGAAGGCTGGACGTTGACCTTGACGGGGCAGGACAATCCCGACGGGACGGGTACCGCCTTGCTCAAAGCCGAGAAGGACGGGAAGGGCGAGACAACCATCAAGCTGGAGACCGCTCCGGAGGGACGCGGATTTGGCGGGATCGGGGTCTACAAGCTCGATTGGTCCGATCCAGCCGTCGTCTTCACGTCGTTCACGGGCGGTGCGCATTGTTGCACGGAGGCCCGGATCGCCGTCGCGACGGACAACGGCATCAATGTCATAGAACTGGGAATGTTCGATGGCGCGAGCGTCAAGCCGGCGGATCTCGATGGGGACGGGACTTTCGAGTTCGAGTTGTCCGATCAGCGCTTCCTGTATGCTTTCTCCTCCTACGCGGATTCCGTCCCGCCGGTCCAGATCCTCGCGCTGCGCGACGGAGAAATCGCAGACCTGACCAAGGATGCCGCCTTCCGTCCGGTCGTCGAACGCGCCCTGATCCGTACGATGACGCTTTGCTCTGAGGAGCAGGGGGCAGGAGCATGTGCGGGCGCGCTCGGCAATGCCGCTTTGCTCGGGCTCTACCGGAGCGCCCTCGAGTTCATGGTTTTTGACGAAATCAATGCCAAGATGGAAGACAGTTTCCTGGAATGCGGGGGTACGGATGCCTGCAAGGGCAGGGGAGATTTCAAGGATTTCCAAGATGCTGTCACGTTCCGCCTGAAGGATTGGGGATATGAAACCGAATCCCGCCTGAGTGATGCCGCCAGCACTTTCATGGAGGAGCTTGCCAAGGCGGAAGCCGGTTTCGGAGTTCCGGGCGATGATACGGAAAACGGATGCTCCATGGGGCCGACGGTTTTCCGAATGGAGCGCGCCAAGGGCATCGCCGATTTCCGTGGATACGAACACATCTGCAATATCGAGCGTGCCAGCGTTCTGCACAACACGATTGCTACAGAAGCGTTGTGTGCCGGTGAGGGAGAATACTGGCTAGACAACCACGTGTTCGAGCGCGACGGCGACGACTTGTGGGTCTTTTCCCTTGGCGGCGCGCGGGCCGGTGTTGCTCCAGCCCAGCTGACCCGCTGTACGAAAGCGCCATGAGTCCGGGGCCGATCGGCGGCCTGCTCAGGGCGCTGTAGACGGATCTTCTGGTGTGCTGGAGGGCGGAATTCTGCGCTTCAGCCAATCGAGCACGTAGAGTCTGAGCGCTGAGGACAAGTTGCCGGTCGGTTCACGCCCGGCGTCGATTTCGGCCACCAGCGCGGCGAGGGGAAGCGCACGCGCCGCAGCGATTGCCTTCAACTCGTCCCAGAAGGCATCTTCCAGCGAGAAACTTGTGCGATGGCCGCGCAAGGTGGCGGAGCGCTTGCGGATCATGGCTGCTCCGAGAAAGATTCAACTGCTTGAGGGACCGATTCCGCAAAATCCGGCAAGGTATTGGGCTTCAATTGCTTTTCTGGACCTGTGCCGTGTTCCAAGCCTATTCCTCAGAAGCGGGTTTTTCGATCCTGCCCTGGTCGAGAGTCTTTTGCGCCTTGTCGCGCAACGCCCGCATCAGGTTCTTTTCCGCCTTGGCTCGCCCGAAGGAAGCGCGGTTCTGTTCCGCTTCCCTTTCCCGTTCGGTCCTGGCCTTTGCCTTCTTGAACTGGCGGAGGTTTACAACGTCGGCGGTCATTGGCTTGCCCCGGGGGGTCGGAAGCGAACATCGTCGTCCGCTCATCGACGAAATTGGTGGTGCTACTTCTTGCGGAAGGCGTCGAGTGAAACGACGGAGCCAGGCTTTTTCTCGTCGTCGCCCGTTTTCGGGGTTTCAACCTCGGCGGAATTATTATCGGCCGAAGGCAGGGGATAGGCTGTGATCTCTGCGCCTTCCTCTTCCTCGTCAGCGAGCGGAACGTCGAACTCAAGCTCGAAATTGACCGAGGGGTCGTAGAAACCACGAATGGCGTTGAAGGGTATGACGAGCTTTTCGGGTGTGTCGGAGAAGGACAGGCCAATCTCGAACTGGCTGTCCGTTACCTTCAAGTCCCAGAACTGATGCTGGACGACGATAGTCATCTGCTCGGCATATTTCGACTTGAGGTGCTGGGATATGCGCACGCCCGGCGCGCCGGTCAGAAAGGTGATGAAGAAGTGGTGGTCACCGGGAAGGCGGCCGGTAGCTGCGACTTCGGTCAAAACCTTGCGTATGACGCCGCGCAGCGCGTCCTGAGCCAGAATGTCGTAGCGAATATGGTCCTGCCCCATGTGATCCTGTCTTTCCTTCTTGTGGCGTCTTTTCCGCGGCTATATGCCATGGCGCAGTGCGCGGGAAAAGCCCCGGCCACGAGTCACGTCGAAACATAATACATGATTTATCAGGATGGGAGTAGGTGAAGGCTTCTGTTGCCAGGTGCCTTCGGACCCCGCCTCAAGGGGCTAACCTAGAGGACTTGGTTCGGATTTCCCGCACCGCCATTAGGCAGCGAGAGCATAACCCTTAGCGTTGTTGTCGTTTGCAACTACACTTGTGACCCGATAACGGCGGTATCATGCCGAGCAAAAGTTCGATCTTTACACCCTTGTCGATCCTATTTCGCCCCCATCAAAAGCCGGTCATGGATGACCGACCGGCTTTTGGTGGAGGCGCCGGGTACCGCCCCCGGGTCCAATAGGTTTATTACATCGACCGTTTATCGCCATAGCCGGAGCAAGCCCCGGCGAGAGAGATATAGGTGGTTCCGGCGCCCATGAAAAGGGGAAACCACAAGGAAGTTTTCGTCAGCAGCGATTGACGAAACCGACATAGTCGCGGCCGTTCTTCTCGTAGTACTTCAGGATGAACCCTCTGGTCGCGCCGCGGTCCATCGGAATCTCGCAGCGAACGCCCCATTTGGTGTCAAAACAGGCGTTGACGATGATGCACTGGCCAGGCTTCACCTGCCCCACCACTTGGCTTTCCAGGCTGCGTTCGCGGCGGATGTTCATCAGGCCGGTGATGAGAACCCTGACCGGATGCGGCCCGCGTGGCGCGACCGTGTCGTCGGACCGCACGCACCTGCCGGTGTCCTCGCGGATGTAACAGGGATTTGTGCCGTCACCCGGTGGCGGCTGCATGGCGCCGGTGCGCTGGCCGCCCGTCTGTTGCATGATGACCAACGAACCGTCGGCCAGACGGCCGTTCATGATGCCCCGCGCCGGGGCGAAGCTCGCGATCTGGCGGCCGTCGATGCCGATGAGGATGAAGCCGTTGCGGTCGGGCGTCCAGCCGTTGACGAAGGCGAGCGCCCCAATGCACATGATCGAGCGGGCAGCGAGATGGCCTGCAAAGGTGTGGCTCTGGAGTTCTACCTGGCATTTGCCGACCGGCCCGCCGGCATCGACGTCCCACACTCCGACAAGATTGAGGGGAGCGCGGGACTGGGCCCGGACCGGAAGAGGGGCGTTCACCAAGGAAAATGCGGTCAGCAGCCCCAGGATCAGTCGTTTGGACGTCATCTTCGGAAGTGCCTCCGTTCGCCTGGGACCACTGTCAGCCCGGACCACTTTCATCGCCGGATTCCTGGTAAAATTCAATCGGCGCCGACGGGTTTCATGTGGTGTCCGCAGGACGGTCCAAGCTGCTTGACGGTTGCGCGCCGTTCTCACATTCTGCTTTGAAGCGGGCGCGCGAGACGCGCCCGCGCTATGCGAAAGGAAGAAGGCCATGACTGACTATTTCGCAGAAGTGAAACACTACGACGCGGGCGCTGACGAGGCGGTGGTCAACAATATCGTGCGTCACCTCGGGATTGCCCTGCGCAATCGGGATTCCTCGCTCGTGGCTGTATCCGATCCGGAGGAACTCGCCCGCGTCAAGGAAAAGTGGTGCGGCAAGAAGCTCGGTGTGACAGGTCCGGCGGCAGACAAGGCAGTCGATACGGTCTGCACCATCATGGCGAACGACAACAGCAAGTCGCGCGTGACCTTTTACTACTTGGTCGCCAGGGAACTTGGCAAGCTCGGCGATCTCTGACGCGAGCTTGGATAAACTGCCGGACAGGGTTGGTTCGGCGGGCTGCGGGCGCTAATGTTGCCGCTGAACAGGATTCGGCGGCGCGACCATGAAGCAGTATCTCGACCTCTTGAGCCATGTGATGGAGACCGGGTCAGACCGGGGCGACCGGACCGGCACCGGGACGCGGTCCGTGTTCGGATACCAGATGCGCTTCGACCTGTCGGAAGGCTTCCCGGTACTGACGACCAAGAAGCTGCATCTGCGGTCCATCATCCATGAGTTGCTCTGGTTCCTAAAGGGCGACACCAATATTGCCTATCTGAAGGAAAATGGTGTTTCCATCTGGGATGAATGGGCCGACGAGAACGGCGATCTCGGCCCGGTCTATGGCGCCCAATGGCGCTCCTGGCCGGACAGCAAGGGCGGCCATATCGACCAGATCGCCAATCTGGTTCAGGGCATCGCCAAGAACCCGAATTCCCGCCGCCACATCGTCTCCGCCTGGAATCCGGCAGAGGTTGACGAGATGGCGCTGCCGCCCTGCCATTGCCTGTTCCAGTTCTATGTCGCCGACGGCAAGCTCTCCTGCCAGCTCTATCAGCGCTCGGCCGACATCTTCCTCGGCGTGCCATTCAACATCGCCTCTTACGCGCTTCTGACGATGATGGTGGCGCAGGTGACCGGCCTTCAACCCGGCGATTTTGTCCATACGCTGGGCGACGCACATATTTATGCCAACCATTTCGATCAGGCGAAGCTTCAGCTTTCACGTACACCGAAGACGTTGCCGACCATGCGTCTCAATCCCGAGGTGAGGGACATCTTTTCCTTTACATTTGATGACTTTACGCTCGAAGGCTATGAAGCTGATTCAAGCATCAAGGCGCCGATCGCCGTTTGACTTGCAATATCAGCCCGTTTGTCGGAGCAGAATGCGGAGGCAGTATGGCCGGTATCAAGGTGGCGATCGTCGTGGCGGTCTCTGAAAACGGGGTCATTGGCAATGATGGCGACATGCCATGGAAGCTCTCGACGGATCTGAAGCGATTCAAGGCGCTGACGCTGGGAAAACCGCTGGTCATGGGGCGCAAAACCTTTGAATCGATCGGCCGTCCGCTTCCCGGGCGCCCTCATGTGATTGTCAGCCGCAATCCCGATTTCCATCCCGACGGCGTCGAGGTGGCGCCGAGCCTTGAAGCGGCGATCGACCGGGCGGCAGCGATTGCCAGCGCGCTTGGCGTCGACGAAATCTGCGTCGTCGGGGGTGGCGAGATCTACCGTCAGGCTCTGCCGCTGGCCGACACCCTGCATGTCACCCATGTCGAAGCCGAACTTGCTGGTGACACACGCTTCCCTTCCGTCGATCCGCGGGCCTTCGAAAAGATCGAGGAGAGCCCGGTGCCGGCGGGCGAAAGAGACACATACGCCACGCGCTACGCCATCTATCGCCGTCGGCCTGCGGCATAATCGATTATTTTACCGATCTTTCAAAGAAGTTGGGGCCGTTGCGTTGAAAGCGGCGGTCCCGATACCTATAACGGGTCATGATCTCCGCATTGTGCCAACGGGCACGGATGCGACGGAGGCTGGGAGCGTTTTCAACAGAAGAGGTATTGATGCCCTGGAGCAATCAGAACGGCGGCGGCCCTTGGGGCGGCGGCGGCAAAAATCAGGGTCCCTGGGGGCAGGGGCCGAACCGGCCACGTGGCGGCGGCGGCAATACCCCACCTGATTTGGAAGACCTCATTCGGAGAGGCCAGGATCGCCTGAAGACTGTCGTTCCCGGCGGCTTCAACGGTGGCGTCGTGGTGGTGGTCGCGCTGGTTCTAGCGGCTTTCTGGGTCATGCAGGCGGTCTACACGGTTCAGCCGGACGAACGAGGTGTCGAACTCCGGTTCGGCAAGCCCAAGGAAGAAATTGCCATGCCGGGACTGCACTTCCATCTCTGGCCGTTTGAATCGGTCGAGATCGTGAAGGTTACCGAGCAGCAGCAGAATATCGGCGCCAAGGCGTCGTCGTCGTCTTCCGCCGCCGGGTTGATGCTTTCGGGCGACCAGAACATCGTCAACGTGCAGTTTTCGGTACTCTTCACCGTCAGCGATCCGAAAGCCTATCTCTTCAACCTCGAGAGCCCGCCCCAGACCTTGCAGCAGGTGGCAGAGAGCGCCATGCGTGAAGTCGTTGGCCGGCGTCCGGCACAGGACATCTTCCGCGATGCCCGTCAGGAAATCGCTGCAGATGTGAAGGGCATCATCCAGGGGACCATGGACAATTACGGCGCGGGCATCTCGATCAATGCGGTCGCCATCGAGGATGCGGCACCTCCGCGCGAAGTCGCGGATGCTTTCGACGAAGTCCAGCGCGCCGAACAGGACGAAGACCGCTTCGTTGAGGAAGCGAACAAATACGCCAACCAGAAGCTGGGTCAGGCCCGTGGCCAGGCGGCGCAGATCCGCGAAGAAGCGGCTGCCTACAAGGACCGTGTCGTCAAGGAGGCCGAAGGTGAGGCGCAGCGCTTCATCTCAATCTACGACCAGTACACCAAGGCGCCGGACGTGACTCGCAAGCGTCTCTATCTCGAAACCATGGAGCAGGTTCTGAAAAATTCGAACAAGGTCATCATCGACGAGAAGCAGGGCGTCGTCCCCTATCTGCCGCTCAATGAGCTCGGCCGTACGTCGCAGGGGAGCAATTGATCATGTCCAGTCGTCTTCCCTATTTCCTCGTCGGCCTCGGAGCGCTCCTGCTTCTGGTCTATTCCTCCGTCTTCGTCGTCAATGAACGCCAGCAGGCGATCGTTGTCCGTTTCGGCCAGATACAGGCCGTGCACGCGGTTCCGGGTCTCTATTTCAAGCTGCCTTTCGCGTTCATGGATGCGGATCGGGTGCAATATGTCCAGGATCAGGCCCTTCGCTTCGATCTTGACAACATCCGCGTGCAAGTTTCGGGCGGCAAGTTCTATGAAGTCGACGCGTTCGTCGTCTACAAGATCACCGATGCCCGGCGGTTCCGCGAGACGGTGTCCGGCGACCGGGAGGCTGCCGAATCGCGCCTGCGGACCCGCCTCGACGCTTCGCTGCGCCGGGTTTACGGTCTGCGGGGCTTCGAAGCAGCGCTTTCGGATGCCCGTGCTTCCATGATGCAGGAGGTGCGCGACGATCTGAGAGCCGATGCCGAATCCCTCGGTCTTACGATTTCCGATGTCCGCATCCGGCGGACCGACCTGACGCAGGAGGTTTCCCAGCAGACCTTCGACCGCATGAAGGCAGAACGTCTGGCCGAAGCCGAACTCATCCGCGCCCGCGGTAATGAGGAAGGCCAGCGGCGCCGGGCAATCGCGGACCGTCAAGTGGTAGAGTTGCAGGCCGAGGCCCAGCGCGATTCGGAAATTCTTCGAGGCGAGGGCGATGCCGAACGCAACCGCGTTTTCGGCGAGGCTTTCACCCGCGACCCGGCTTTCTTTGAATTCTACCGGTCCATGAGGGCCTATGTCGGTGCCTTCGGTGCAGACACCGGGACCAGCATGGTGCTGTCGCCAGACTCCGAGTTCTTCCGGTTCTTCGGAAACGCGGATGGCCCGCAGCCGGCTGAGCAGACGCCGCCGGGCGGGAACTGACCGGAGCGCAAATGTCGGATCTGGTAACCGGATTTGCGATCTTCCTGATTATCGAGGGGCTGGTGTACGCACTGGCCCCTCATTTTCTTGTCGCCATGGCGCGGCTTCTGCCGAGTATTCCCGAGCAGCAATTGCGTCTTTCAGGCCTGGCTGCAGTGGCGATCGGCGTTGGCATTGTTTGGCTGATGCGCGGTTGACCGGTTGCTGGTGGTGTGGCGGGCAAAAGCCGTTTCTCCTGTCATCAATCCGCCTTATGCTGCGGCAAACTAGTGAACCTTGAGTCCAACGGGGGAACCCTATGATGCCGATCGCCCGCAGCTTTTCGAAGCTCATTCCCACCCTTCTGCTCGGCGCGGCTTTCGTGTTCAGTGTGGCGGGCGTCGGTGCAGACATCGCGCGCGCGCAGGCGCGCGGACCGGAATCGGTTGCCGATCTGGCTGAAGGACTGCTCGATGCGGTCGTAAACATCTCCACCTCGCAGAGTGTCAAGGAAGAGGGACGGGGGCCTGTGCCTCAGGTTCCCGAGGGATCGCCTTTCCAGGAATTCTTCGAGGATTTCTACAAGAACCGCGACGGCAGCGGCAGTCAGAAGGTCAATTCGCTCGGTTCCGGCTTCGTGATCGATCCGAGCGGATTCATTGTCACCAACAACCACGTGATTGAAAACGCCGACGATATCGAGGCAATCTTTCCTGATGGCTCCAAACTCAAGGCCAAGCTGATAGGCACCGATCCGAAAACCGATCTCTCGGTGTTGAAGGTGGAGCCGCCGAAACCCTTGACTGCGGTCAAGTTCGGCGATTCGAGAAAGATGCGGATCGGTGACTGGGTCATGGCGATCGGCAATCCGTTCGGTCTCGGCGGTTCGGTCT
Organism: Rhizobium sp.; assembly: GCA_041675415.1. Taxonomy (GTDB): domain Bacteria; phylum Pseudomonadota; class Alphaproteobacteria; order Rhizobiales; family Rhizobiaceae; genus Allorhizobium. The sequence continues at coordinate 51,237 of JBAYTX010000023.1, forward strand.
CCGTCGGTATCATTTCGGCCCGGGGCCGCAATATCAATGCAGGCCCCTATGACAATTTCATCCAGACCGACGCCGCGATCAACAAGGGCAATTCGGGCGGTCCGCTGTTCAACATGAATGGCGAGGTTATCGGTATCAATACCGCGATCATCTCGCCGAGCGGTGGTTCGATCGGGATCGGGTTTTCCGTACCGACGGAGCTTGCCGAGAACGTCATCAAGCAGCTCATGGAATTTGGCGAAACGAGACGTGGCTGGCTCGGTGTACGCATCCAGCCAGTGACGGAAGCCGTTGCCGAAAGCGTGGGCTTGAAGGATGACAAGGGCGCCCTTGTGAGCGGCATCATCAAGGGTGGCCCGGTCGAAAACGGTCCCCTCCAGGTCGGCGACGTCATTGTGCGTTTTGACGGCAAGGCAGTCAATGACACACGCGACCTGGTGCGCGTCGTCGCCGAGAGCGCAGTCGGCACCGATGTCGATGTAGTGGTGCTGCGCGACGGCAAGGAGCAGACCGTAAGGGTGAAACTCGGACGGCTCGAGGACGAGGAGGCCGCAGCATCGGCGGATGCGGAGGTTACCCAGAGTCCGACTGGCGATGAGGTTCTTCCCCAAGATGGTAATGGGGAAGCAATGCCCGGCGACGAGGGTACGGGGAAGGCGCCGGCCATGGAGAATCTGCTTGGCCTCTCGCTTTCCGCCCTGGACGACGCCGCGCGCGAAGAATACGGGATCGCCGAAAGCGTCGAAGGCGTGGTTATCACGGCTGTGGCGCCTGGTTCGGCGGCGGCCGAGAAAGAACTGAAGGCCGGTGAAGTGATCGTCGAGGTGGCACAGGAATTCATGGCGGCGCCGGAAAACGTCGCCGAAGCGATCCGGACGCTCAAAAGCGAGGGCAGGCGCAGCGCACATTTGATGATCGCCAACCCGGCGGGTGACCTGCGTTTCGTGGCGATTCCGCTCGAATAGCGTAAATCTTTCGACCTGTCTGATCGGGCGCCTAGTCTCAATTCCTAGTGCGCGTCTCGCGAAGGATTCCACCTGTCCTTGCTCAGCCGATAGAGCACATGCCGCCTCAATTGCGGATGGGTTTCGGGAACGCGCGGATGGTCGAAATCGCCGTCCGCGTCGCGATGCATGCCTAGCCGCTCCATGACTGCAATCGAGCGTTTGTTGGCTTCAACCGCGAAGGCAACGATTTCGGACAAGTCCTTGGCCGCGAATCCGAATTCGATGAGGGCACGCGCCGCTTCAGTAACATAGCCATTGCCCCAGAAGCGGGTCGCGAGCCGCCAGCCGATCTCGACGGTCTCCTCAGGCAGAATCGGAGCGATACCGGCCTTTGCCAGGCCACAGAAGCCAATCGGTTCGGCGCTCTCCTTCATCGCCACCGCGTAGAAACCAAGCCCCGTTTCCTCGATCATGGCGCGAATGCGATCCATCATCAAGCCGGCTTGTTCGGGCGTACGGCGGAAGGGGAAGAATTCCATGACCTTGGGGTCGCGGTTGATCTCGCGGAACAGATCGAGGTCGCCGTCGCGCCAGTTGCGCAGGACGAGCCGCTTGGTTTCCAGGATCACGGTCATCCGGCTCTTCCGTTTTTCGCTTACGGAGTGACGAAATCCGTCTTGCGATACCCTTGAAGATAGAGAAGCGCAGTCAGGTCCCCAAAGTCGATGCGGATTTTTGCCTGGGCGGCTACCGAGGGCTTGGCGTGCAGGGCTACACCAGAACCCGCGAGCTCCAGCATGGCTAGGTCGTTCGCGCCGTCTCCAACCGCAATGGCATCTTGCGGGGTGATGCCGAGCCTTTCGGAAATGTCGGCCAGCGCATCGACCTTGGCCTGCTTGCCGAGGATCGGTTCGGCGACTTCGCCAGTCAGGAAGCCGTCCTTTTCGAGCAGGGTGTTGGCGCGGTTCTCATGGAAGCCAAGGCGCTCGGCGATCCGTGCGGTAAAGACCGTGAAGCCTCCGGAGACAAGTGCGGTGTGAAAGCCGCGCGCCTTCATCGTGGCGATCAGTTCGGGCCCGCCCGGCGTCAGCGTGATGCGCTTTTCGATCACTTCGTCGATGACGGCGACTGGCAGCCCCTTGAGAAGCGCGACTCGTTCGCGAAGCGCGGGCTCGAATTCGATCTCTCCATTCATGGCACGCGCGGTGATCTTCGAGACCATATCCTTCAGCCCTACTTCCGCTGCCAGCTCGTCGATGCATTCCTGCCCGATCATGGTCGAATCCATGTCGGCGATCAGGAACTTCTTGCGCCGCGTGTCTGCGTCCTGGATGGCGAGATCGATGGGGGCTGAACCGATCAGGGCCCGGATCGCGGCGTCTGCTTTCATCAGATCGGTGCCATCTCTCAGGGCGATGTCGCAGGCCACCCCGTCGGCGAGCCAGTAGAGCCCCGAGGCTGAGACCGCTTCTGCTGCCTTCTCGGCGAGCACCGGTGCGAGGACGGGATTTGACGGATTGGCAAGAAGCGTGGCAACGAAGGCCATGATGAGGAACCCTATGGACGACTACGACGCGATCCTGATAACCGGGCCGACTGCCAGCGGCAAGTCCGCCCTGGCGCTCGAACTGGCAAAACAGCACGGCGGCGCGATCATCAATGCCGACAGCATGCAGGTCTACGACACGTTACGGGTGCTGACGGCGCGGCCATCGCAAGACGAGATGGAGGGGGTCCCACACTTTCTCTACGGCCATGTGCCGGCGGGGGCGTCCTATTCCACCGGTGATTGGCTGCGCGAGGCTGCGGTACTGATCGAGGATCTGAAGGTGAAGGGCGTGCTGCCAGTAATCGTCGGCGGGACCGGGCTCTATTTCAAGGCACTGACCGGCGGACTTTCCGACATGCCGGGCGTACCCGAGGAAATTCGCAATGACTTGCGCCGGCGCCTGGTGGAAGAGGGGCCCGAGGCACTGCACAGCGAACTGGGAATCCGCGATCCCGATATGGCGGGACGGCTCAATCCACAAGACGGACAACGCATCCTGCGCGCCCTCGAGGTGCTCGAAGCCACGGGGCGCTCGATCTTGTCGTTTCAGGGGCAAACCGGTCCGATGATCATAAATCCCGCGCGGGCCAGAAGAATTGTCGTCCTTCCGGATCGCAAAATTCTCCATGACCGCATCAATCGGCGATTCGAGAAAATGCTCGCTGTCGGTGCAGCAGAGGAAGTCGAGGCGCTGTTGGCACTGGGTCTGTCGCCCGAGATGCCGGTGATGAAAGCGATCGGTGTCTCGCAGATCGCTGCCCTGCTCATGGGCGACATGACGCGCGCCGAAGTGATCGAGAAGACCTCGGCGGCGACCCGGCAATATGCCAAACGGCAGATGACTTGGTTCCGAAACCAGATGGATGAGAGCTGGGAGCGGATGGGCTGAAGGAACGGGATGCGACGAGGTGGTTCGCGTTCAATCCTTCTTGTAGAGGCTCGACAGGGGCTTCTTCAGGATGCTTTCGCGCAAGGACAGGCCGGGCTCGCGCCGGATCGACGGGGCGGTTTCTGAGCGTTCCGGCGCAGGCTGTGGAAAGGATCGGGCCGGATAGGAAGGGGCCGGCGTTTCTGCCGGGTCATCGAAGCGGCGGGTATAGCGGGGCGGCTCGTCCGGCAGGGCGCTGCGTGGCAGCATGTCCGGACGGTAGGGTTCGACCGGCGGGGTCGATTGGGTCGTCCGTGGCGTCGTCAGGGCCTGACGGATCTCCTCGAATGTTGCATCCCGGCCAAGGTTGGGCATGGCCTCGTCGTGCGCCGCTGCCGGAAGGTCGTCAGCCGTGTAATCCGGCTCGTTGTCGTCCGTGTAGGCTGATCCGTCCGATTGCGCGGCATCGAAGCTCTGTTGGAAGGCTGAAATGTCCGGTCCTGTTATCGCGCGCATACGGTTGACGACACTGCGGAGATCCACTGTGTCCGGCGTTTCGTCCGAGCTCTTGACCGAGACCCCGTTGGCTTTCGGCAGGTAGTGCTCTTCGACGCGTGAGAAGCGCATGCGCATCGGCACCGCAATCGCCTCACCGAAGGCGATGGCCTCGCCATTGCCGATCGAGGAGATGAAGCTGGTGGTGGAGATCGACGAATCCGGGATGGCCGAGCGGATGATTTCCTGGTCACGGTCGTTGGCAAGACGCATGGCAAAAAGCGTGGAGCATTGAGACAGGATAGTCTGGTCGAGTTCGCCGGGGCGCTGCGTGATGATGCCGAGCGAAACGCCGTATTTGCGCCCTTCCTTGGCGATGCGGGCAATTGCCTGGCGGGTCGGGAAGAAGCCGAGACTGGGGTCGGCGGGTACGTAGCGGTGTGCTTCCTCGCACACGACCAGCATGTGGATCGCGCCGCTCGACCAGAGCGCAAGCTCGAAAGCCATACGGCAAAGCACAGAGGCGACGGAGTTCACGACCTCGGAGGGAATTCCGGCAAGCTGGAACGTCGAGATCGGCCGGTGATCGCCCGGTATCCGGAAGATGTGGGCAATCGTCTCCATGATCGTGTCGCTGATCGTGTTGTTGGAGAACATGAAATGGTAGCGAGGATCGTTGATTGCCGCCATGATCCGCATTTTCAGCGAACGCAGGAAGGGTTTTTCTCCGCGTCCCTCGAGCCGGCCGATGCGCTCGTCGATGAGCGCCAGCAGATCGGCGATGCGATAGGGTACCGGCGTATCGGCGGTAATCGAGCTTTTCTCGTTGGAGCGCCGCATCAGCGCGGACTCGCTGCCGCGGAAGGCGCGCTTGGCTTCGGGCATCAGGTCGCGCAGGATGTCGAGTTCGTCCGCCACCGGCGGGCGTCCGCGGAAGATAACCTCGGCGAACTCCTCCAGCTTCATCAGCCAGAAGGGGAGATCGAGGGTTTCCGTGTCGATCACCACCGCATGGTCGGGGAATGCAGCCGCAAACTCGTTGTGCGGATCGAGGATCAGGACACGAAGCCTGGGATCAGACTCGATTGCTTTATGCAGAAGCAGCGAAACGGCTGTGGATTTGCCGACGCCGGTCGAGCCGACTATGGCAAAATGCTTCGCCAGCATCGAAGGGATGTGGATGGCGGCGTCGATGCTTTCATCCTGTGTCAGCTTGCCGATGACGCAGGTGTCGTTCTTGCCGGTATCGTAAATGCGCAGAAGATCGGCGGCGCGGATGCGATGCGCGACGGCGCCGAGGTAGGGGTATTGGGAAATTCCGGTCGAAAACTCTTCCTTGCCGTTGGTGCCCACATGGACCTCTCCCAACAGTTCGACTTCGATCAGGAACGTGTTGTCTTCGTTCTCGCCCCAGTTCTTCGATCCTGTCTGCATGGAATAGGCGAGTGCCACGACGCGATTTCTGCCGACGCTGATGGAAATCAGCCGGCCGACCGACCAGAGTTCGGTGAGGTCGGTCCCTCCCGCCTCGGCGACGGCGGCGATCGTTGCCCGCGAACCGTTGCACGCCACGACGCGTCCGAGCATCCGGTTGCCTGGGTTCAACTGGTCGCGGCGGTCCTGCTCGCCGGCGGTGCCGGAAGTCTGAAGATCATTGTTGCGCAAGAATTCGCTCCGTACTTGGGCGCGAGAATAGAGGGAGGAGACTTAACAACGCGTATAGAAGCGTGGCGATCTTTGCGGCTCCGCCCGGGCGTCCGTCAGTTTCGCGTGGTTTTTTGAACCTGTGCGCGTTGACGGAGCCCGTTTTTGTGTCTATCACTTTCAATCATGAAAAATTCGACAGCTCTTATTGTGGTGGGATGGCGCATGGGCAGGATGGTGTAACCATCCGGCAATAGCCGCCCATGCGCTAGATGACAGGCTCCTCAAGGGGCCTTTTTTTATGGCCAAAACCGGGGCAAAAAGCCCTTGCTAGAAAATCCAGAAGGCAGATGGAAACAGGCATGACGGGTACAGACAATCAGATGACGGGCGCGGAGATCGTCCTGAAGGCGCTGAAGGACAATGGCGTCGAGCATATCTTCGGCTATCCGGGCGGCGCCGTGCTGCCGATCTATGACGAGATCTTCCAGCAGGACGACATCCAGCACATTCTGGTCCGTCATGAGCAGGGTGCTGGGCACGCGGCGGAAGGCTACGCGCGGTCCACCGGCAAGGTCGGCGTGATGCTGGTCACCTCGGGTCCAGGGGCGACAAATGCCGTGACGCCGCTGCAGGACGCGCTGATGGACAGCATCCCGCTTGTCTGTCTTTCCGGCCAGGTTCCGACGACGCTTATCGGTTCCGATGGCTTCCAGGAATGCGACACAGTCGGCATTACCCGACCCTGCACCAAGCACAACTGGCTGGTCAAAGACGTCAACGACCTTGCCCGCATCATCCACGAGGCCTTCCGCATCGCCCAGGCCGGACGGCCCGGTCCCGTCGTGGTCGATATCCCGAAAGACGTTCAGTTCGCCACCGGCACCTACACCCCGCCGTCTTCCGATATTATCCAGAAGAGCTATCAGCCGAAGGTCCAGGGGGATATCAACGCGATCCGGGCCGCCGTCGAGCTGATGGCCGGCGCCCGACGTCCGGTAATCTATTCCGGCGGCGGCGTGATCAATTCCGGCCCTGAGGCATCGAAGCTGCTGCGCGAACTGGTCTCGCTCACCGACTTCCCGATCACATCGACGCTGATGGGGTTGGGCTCCTATCCGGCATCGGGCAAGAACTGGCTCGGCATGCTCGGCATGCACGGTTCCTACGAGGCGAACATGGCGATGCATGATTGCGACGTCATGGTTTGCATCGGGGCGCGCTTCGACGACCGGATCACAGGCCGGCTGAACGCGTTTTCGCCGAACTCCAAGAAGATCCACATCGATATCGATCCATCATCGATCAACAAGAATGTGCGCGTCGATATTCCGATCACCGGCGATGTCGGCCACGTGCTCGAAGACATGGTACGGCTGTGGCGGGCGCTGCCCAAGAAGCCGGATGAAGAGCAGACCGCCGAATGGAGATCGAGCATCGCCAAGTGGCGCGCCCGCAATTCCTTCGCCTATACGCCTGCAAAGGATGTCATCATGCCGCAATACGCCATTGAACGGCTGGCGGCGCTGACCAAGGACCGTGACACCTACATCACCACCGAGGTCGGGCAACACCAGATGTGGGCGGCGCAGTTCTTCGGTTTCGAGGAGCCGAACCGCTGGATGACGTCGGGAGGTCTCGGTACGATGGGCTACGGTTTTCCGGCTGCAATCGGCGTGCAGATCGCCCATCCAGAAAGTCTCGTCATCGATATCGCGGGCGATGCCTCGATCCAGATGTGCATCCAGGAAATGTCTTGCGCCGTGCAGTACGAGGCACCGGTCAAGATCTTCATTCTGAATAACCAGTACATGGGCATGGTACGCCAGTGGCAGCAACTCCTGCACGGCAACCGTCTGTCGCACTCCTACACAGAGGCGTTGCCTGACTTCGTCAAGCTGGCGGATGCTTATGGCGCGGTCGGTCTGCGCTGTGACAACCCGGCGGAGCTCGACGACGCCATCCTTGAGATGATCAACGTCAAGAAGCCGGTGATCTTCGATTGCCGGGTCGCCAATCTCGCCAACTGCTTCCCGATGATCCCGTCCGGTAAGGCGCATAACGAAATGCTGCTTCCCGATGAGGCCACCGACGAGGCGGTTGCAAACGCTATCGACGCCAAGGGCCGCCAGCTGGTTTGATTAAGGGGAACATCATGAACGCACATCTTCAACCCACGGGCTCCGCATACTTTATCGCCCCGGAAACCGCCAAGATCGAAAGCCATACGCTTTCAGTGCTGGTCGACAACGAGCCGGGCGTTCTCGCCCGCGTCATCGGTCTTTTCTCCGGCCGTGGCTACAATATCGAAAGCCTGACCGTCTCTGAGACGGAGCATGAGGCGCATCTGTCGCGCATCACCATCGTCACGCGCGGAACGCCGGGCGTGCTTGAACAGATCAAGGCGCAGCTCGAGCGTATCGTACCGGTTCATCGTGTTGTCGACCTCACGGTGCGTGCCCGCGACCTCGGTCAGGAGCGGCCGGTCGAACGCGAAGTGGCACTGGTGAAGGTTGCCGGGACGGGCGAAACCCGCGCAGAGACATTGCGTCTTGCCGACGCGTTCCAGGCCAAGGTGATCGACGCAACCGTCGAGCATTTCATCTTCGAGATTACCGGCAAGTCGTCGAAGATCGACCAGTTTGTGGCCATCATGAAGCCGCTCGGCCTCAACGAGATCTGCCGCACCGGTATCGCGGCGATGAACCGCGGCCCGCAGGGCATGTGACAGGCGCAAGCGTCTGCGAGATTGTTGCGGGCGGCCAGGTGCCGCCCGTTTCTCTTTCGGAGCACGGGACGCTCAGTCGGGGACCGCCTGATCGCCCACGTCGAGGAACATCGTCATTTGTTCGGCGTCCGCCGCCTTCGCCTTGGTTCGGCCTTCCTTTTTCTCGGTACGTTCGACCGGGCAGACCTGCTTGATGAAACCGCTCAGCGTATCGGCCAGATTGTTGGGCGCCAGCGCATAGTGGACATACTGTCCGCGTTTTTTCTTCGTGATCAGTGCTGCGTTTTCCAGGATGGCCAGGTGCTGGGACACCGATGGTTTGGCCATGTTGAAACGGGCCGCGATCTCTCCTGCAGTCAGGCCAGACAAGGCAAGGTGGCCGAGGATCTCACGGCGGGGCGGTGAAGCTAGTGCGTGGAACACCCGCTGCATGTTGCGAGCGTCGTCGCCTTTTGCGCCTTTGGCCGAACGGTTCTGTTTCACGCTTCGGTATCCTCATTCCCACCGTTAGAGGGTGCAACCGCATTTTCCTCAGCTCCGGATTCTGTAATTAGGTAAATTACTAAATACCTATATCTGTCAAAAAAGATATTTAGGAAATTGCCTAAATATATAATGAATGAATGTTTTTTCAATCGCTTGACTGGTGCATGGCTTTGGCTAAGCGACAGGTCCTGTGGGGGGTCACAACATTTCCAGCGGCACTTTCTCGTCCGGTGGCGGGAAGGCGGCATCGATCGCTGCCCAATCCTCATCCGTTATGTCGAGATCGACGGCATCGCGGTTTTCGCGCACCCGACGCAAATTGGATGTCTTGGGAATGGCAACGATGCCTTCGCGCTCCAGCAGAAAGGCAAGCGCCACCTGGGCCGGTGTTGCCTGGTAAGCCTTGGCAATGCGGATCAGTTCCGGATGGTGGATCAGCCGGCCCTGTTCGATCGGCGAATAGGCCATGACGGTGACGCCGTGGGTCTGGCACCAGGGCAGGAGATCGTATTCGATACCACGCCGGGAGAGGTTGTAGAGCACCTGATTGACGGCGCAATTTGTGCCATCGCGAATGGCATAGAGTTCCTGCATGTCCTCGACATCGAAATTCGATACGCCCCAAGCACCAATTTTTCCGGCGGCCCTCAATTCCTCGAAGGCGGCGACGGTGTCGGCAAGCAGATGCTCGCCGCGCCAATGCAGAAGATAGAGGTCGATGCGGTCTGTGCCGAGCCGTTTCAGGCTCGCCTCACAGGCGGTGATCGTGCCAATGCGGCCTGCATTCCACGGATAGACCTTGCTGACTAGAAAAGCCTCGTCGCGGCGGTCCTCCAGCGCCTTGCCGACGACTAGTTCGGCGCCGCCTTCGCCATACATTTCCGCCGTGTCTATTAATGTCATGCCGAGATCGAGGCCGAGCCGCAGGCTGTCGATCTCGTCATTTGCGCGGGCCTTCGCTTCGCCCATCTGCCAGGTGCCGAGGCCAAGCGCCGGCACGACGATGCCGGAGGGCAGGGTGACGGTCGGGATCGGGTCGTGCATGGGCGCTCCTCGTCGCTTGGCGGTTCTTCAGCTTAGTCGAGCGCCCGGCGGTTTCAATCCTCGGCGGATTGCCATGGTGACAAATCTGCGCTGGTGGGGCGCGGCGTGGGCGATTATCTTGCCGCGGATTTTTCAGGAGATTTGCCTTGGATACGGCTACATTGACCGCCCTTGTAACCTTTGCCTTCGCGACCTCGATCACGCCGGGGCCGAACAACATGATGCTCTTCGCCTCGGGGGTGAATTTCGGCTTTCGCCGCACAATCCCCCACATGCTGGGCATCGGCGCCGGTTTTCTGTCGCTCCTGATCGGCGTCGGGCTGGGCCTCGGGGCGCTGCTTACGACCGTGCCGATCCTCTATACTGGCTTGAAGATCGCGGGTGGCATCTACCTCGTCTATATCGCCTGGAAGATCGGCTCGTCGCGGACGCTCGGCGAGGGCAAGACAAGCGGTCGGCCAATGACTTTCCTGAGTGCAGCCGCCTTCCAGTGGGTGAATCCGAAGGCCTGGGTGATGGCCGTCACCGCGATGGCCGCCTATACGGATCCTGTGCATTACCTCTGGAGCGTGGCAATCGTCGGTCTGGTCTTTGGGGTCGTCAACCTGCCGGCGGTCTCGACCTGGGCGGGATTCGGCTCAGCCCTGCGTGACTGGTTGTCGGTCCCCGTCCGGCTCAAATGGTTCAACATCACGATGGCGGTGTTGCTGGTGGCGAGCCTCTGGCCGATGCTCAAGTGACGTTCGAAGCACGAGGAATCGTCGCACGGGCGGCGCGCATCACCACGATCACGATGAACACCGTCACGACAATCACTACTCCGACATGCAGGCGCGGGTATCCGGGCGGGAAACCCTGCCGACGGAAGAGCGTGATCGATCCGGTGGCCGGCCGTGGATGTCGTCGGCAGCCAGCCCCGCCAGAATTCAGCTCGGAAACTGACGGTAGCACTCGTTGGCGATCAATTGCAGGCGCTCGCGGGATATTTCTCCCGTGACGGCATAGCCGACCGGTCCGTCGATCCAGTAAAAGGTCTCGAGCCCGTTGTCGCTTGCATAGCGGAAGCTCGTCGTGCGGTTTTCGTCATTGCGTCCGACGAGGACGGTAACGCGCTGGCCGGCGTCGTCCTCGTACATGAAGAGGGCGCCGGGCTTGCCGCTGACCGGCACGAGCCGACCGCCGACGAGATTGAAACCGATGTCGCTCAGGTCCGGAACGTCTAGCGGATAGTCGAGGCGTTTGCCCAGCCATGAGGCGAGATGCGCCTGTTCGGATGCGCCGACCTCGACCGGATGGCGGACGTCGCTGGCATAAATCAGGAAGGCTGACTTGGCTTGTTCGGGAAGACTTGCGACGGCCGTCGGTGCGGGCGGGGCACCGCGGTCGACCATCAGCGGCGGCGCGACCTGACCGACGACAGTCCCGCCGACGAAGAGCACCATTGCGGCTGCCGCCTGCCAATATGCCCGACGTGGCGATGTGGCCGGCGTGGACAGGGAGGCCGCCTTTGCCGAAAGAAGGGCCGCATCACCTGGGCGATCCTGACGGTAATCGGAAAAGAGACTACGGATGCCCTCGTTCTGGTCAGCCCAATCGGCAACCATGGTGGCGGCATCCGGGTTTTCCCCGAGCCAGGCTTCGACCTCGGCGCGCCGGACCGGATCGAGAAATCCGTCAACATAGGCGTGCAGGTCGTTTTCGTTGACAGGGCTAGAATTCTTACTCATCGCGGTCTCCGCAACGATATGATGTTGCTTTCGGTCAGTTGTTCGCGCAGTCGCTGGCGCGCGCGCGAAAGGCGCGACATTACGGTGCCAATGGGCAGATCAAGCATGTCTGCCACTTCCTGATATCCGTAGCCTTCGACGATGACCAGCATCAGAACTGCGCGATTTTCCTCAGCGAGGCTGTTCAGCGCTCCCGTCAGGCGGTCACGCTCCAGTGGATCTCCCTGAATTTCGACGGAGGGCAGGTCCATGGCCTCGTCGATGCTGATCGCTGGATGGCGCGTATTGCGGCGATGTCGGTTGCGGTAGAGATTGGTCATGATCGCACAAGCCCAGGCCTTCAGGTTGACGCCCCGCCAATGCTTCCGGTTGGCCAGTGCCTTTTCGACACAATCCTGGAGCAGGTCCTCGCCTTCCGCATCCGAGCGGGTAAGGCTGCGCGAATAGCGCCGCAGCACGGGCAGAAGCGCCAATATTTCGTTTTCGAAATGGCCGGGGCCGGGGGAGGGGTGCCCCGGCGCCGGACCGTGGCCGTCAGGGCCTTGCGGCATCCCAAACACCTTTCACGCCGTCGCCAGTGGCATCGCCCTGTTTCATATCCTTGACCCAGAAATAGAGCGGCATGCCGTTCCTGGCCCACTGCTTGGAACCGTCCTTGCGGTTCACCAGCGAATATGCGCCCTCAGCCTTGGCATTGCCATCGGCAAGGAACGGCGGCCAGTTCTTGGCGCAGTCGTCATAGCAGTTGGAAACACCCTTCTTGTCGTTCCTGAAGGTATAGAGTGTCATGCCGTTGTTGCCTGCGGCGACGACGTTGCCCTTGTCGCTCTTGACCGTCTTGACCGGTCCAGCGGCGAAAGCCGGGCCGGCAAGCGCGAGTACTGCGAGATACAGGAGAATTCGGGTTTTCATAATCGTGCTCCCATTGGAGTGGTTTGCGGCAGGCGCCGTCGTGGGCTTGCCTGAACGTTAGACATCGCGGATGCCGGTTTTATTCCCGCAGAAGCCAAAAATACTTTCGGCAGCCCTGAATTCCCGCAGCGACCGCCAGTTAGCGATTGCATCGCGCATCCGAATTCTGCCAAGTCCCTGCCATGCAATTCTCTCCACAGCAGGACGAGGCCCTCAAGGCCGTTTCAAGATGGTTGAAGGAAGGGCGCTCGCCGGTCTTCCGCCTGTTCGGCTATGCCGGAACTGGCAAGACCACGCTTGCCAGGCATTTCGCCGAGAATGTCGATGGCGAGGTGCTGTTCGCTGCCTTCACCGGCAAGGCGGCGCAGGTACTGCGCTCCCGCGGGGCGTCGAATGCCAAGACGATCCACTCCCTGATCTACCGCCCGCGCGGTGAGGAAGCGGTCGAGGACGAGGAGACAGGTAAGACCTCGATCTCACCGATGTTTTCCATCAACCGGCAGAGTCCGGTGGCCAAGGCCGCCCTGATCGTCATCGACGAATGCTCGATGGTCGACGAACAGCTTGGCAAAGATCTGATGAGCTTTGGTACGCCGATCCTGGTGCTTGGCGATCCCGGCCAGCTGCCGCCGGTTTCGGGCGGCGGCTTCTTCACCGAGCACGAGCCCGACTGTCTTCTGACGGATATTCACCGCCAGGCTCACGATAACCCGATCATCGAACTCGCCATGCACATTCGTGAAGGCAAGGAGATCATGTATGGCGACTATGGCACGGCCAAGGTCATTTCGAAGAACGAGGTGACGCAAGACCTGGTTCTCGGCGCCGACCAGGTGCTGGTCGGGACCAACAAGACGCGGCGGCGGTACAATAAGCGACTGCGGGAGCTGAAAGGTTTTACCGTCGACTATCCGCAGGCCGGCGACAAGCTGGTGTGCCTGCGCAACGACCAGGTGAAAGGGCTGCTGAACGGTTCGCTCTGGCAGGTGATGACCTCGTCGCGCGAGACGGTGAAGCCCGGCATCAACCTGCTGATCAAGCCCGAAGACGACGACATGGATCGCGGTGCGGCCAAGATAAAGCTGCTGAAGGCAGCGTTCGAGGACGTAGAGGGGGAGATACCGTGGACCACGCGCAAGCGCTATGACGAGTTCGACTACGGTTATGCCCTGACCGTTCACAAGGCC
>JBAYTX010000024.1:0-62418 GCA_041675415.1 Rhizobium sp.
CAGCACGTTCTGGCCGAACTGGGCTCCGAGACTTGCAAGCCGCTCGTTGATCGCCGCCAGACGTTCCTGCTCCGGCCTGGCGAGTTTGGCACCGGACTTGACGAAGCCTTTCCAGTGCCGCTCGAGAACACGGATTTCCTCGATAGACAATCCGAGTCTTTCACGGGCCTCCCAAAGCGCGTCTATCCGTGAAAAGAGTGCCGCATTCATGCCGATCTTCGAATAATGACGCGACATCTTCGGGGCGATTTCGCGCTCCAACGCCTGGATGGTATCGTTGCTATCGGCGCCAGCACGATTCCAGAAGAGAGCCGAAATTCGCGAAAGGCTGTCACCGGCGGTCTCCAGCGCCGTGATGGTGTTGGCGAATGTCGGCGGCCGAGGATTGGAGGAGATCGCATCAATTTCGGCGTCGTGCTCGGCGAGTGCTACCTCGAAGGCCGGCGAGAAATCTCTGTCCGCCACCGCCTCGAAACGAGGCAATCCATGAATCCCGTTCCAGTCGACAAGCGCGATATTGAAGGACGCTGTTGCTGCCATTTGCCGTTTCCCTTCGGCGGGCCGCGACCGGTCCCGCAAAATATGAGCCATGAACCCGATATGGTATCCGGCGAGGCGCTTTGGCAAGCTTGTACGCGCTGCCAAGCTACAAATTTGCCGCCGGGCGCACCATCAAAGGCTGCCAGATCTGACCTTTCGTCAGGGATCAGCCAACTGCGTAAGTTCGATCTCCACGCTAACCGGAGATTGGCATGAAAAACCCGCCACGGCTGGCCGCAGCGGGTTCGAAAGAGGCCTGAATGAATTTCACTTCGTAAGATTGCGCTTGGCGAGCGTGCGCAAACGCAGCGCGTTGAGCTTGATAAAGCCAGCGGCATCCTTCTGGTCATAGGCGCCCTGGTCATCCTCGAAAGTGACGAGCTGGTCGGAATAGAGCGACTTTGGCGATTCACGGCCGATCACCATGACATTGCCCTTGTAGAGCTTCAGCGTCACCTCGCCCTCGACATGCTCCTGGCTCTTGTCGATCAGCGCCTGCAGCATTTCGCGCTCCGGCGAGAACCAGAAGCCGTAATAGATGAGCTCGGCATATTTCGGCATCAACTCGTCCTTGAGGTGGGCAGCACCCCGGTCGAGCGTGATGCTCTCGATGGCACGGTGCGCGGCGAGCAGGATCGTACCCCCGGGGGTCTCGTAGACACCGCGCGACTTCATGCCGACGAAGCGGTTTTCAACGAGGTCGAGACGGCCGATGCCGTTGTCGCGGCCGTAGTCGTTGAGCTTGGCGAGCAGCGTCGCCGGGCTCATGCGAACACCGTTGATCGACACGGCATCGCCCTTCTCGAAGCCGATCTTGATGATCGTGGCCTTGTCGGGCGCAGCTTCCGGCGAAATCGTGCGCATATGCACGTATTCCGGCGCTTCTTGGGCTGGATCTTCGAGAACCTTGCCCTCGGATGAGGAGTGCAGGAGATTGGCGTCGACCGAGAAGGGCGCCTCGCCCATCTTGTCCTTGGCGACCGGGATCTGGTGCTGTTCGGCGAAGGCCAGCAGGTCGGTACGGCTCTTGAACGACCAGTCGCGCCATGGGGCGATGATCTTGATATCCGGGTTCAGTGCATAGGCCGAAAGCTCGAAGCGAACCTGGTCGTTGCCCTTGCCGGTCGCGCCATGGGCAATTGCGTCGGCGCCTGTCTTCCGGGCGATGTCGATCAGATGCTTGGAAATCAGTGGACGGGCGATCGAGGTGCCGAGCAGGTAGACGCCTTCGTAAACGGCATTGGCGCGGAACATCGGGAAGACGAAATCGCGGACGAATTCTTCGCGGACGTCCTCTATGAAGATTTCCTTGATACCGAGCATTTCGGCCTTCTTGCGCGCCGGCTCAAGTTCCTCACCCTGGCCGAGGTCAGCCGTGAACGTGACGACTTCCGCGCCCAGTTCGGTCTGCAGCCACTTCAGGATGATCGAGGTATCGAGTCCGCCAGAATAGGCCAGAACGACTTTTTTCACGTCTTTGCTAGGTGCCATGATGAGGTATCCACTTGTGTAGGTATGGTCGAGGGAACCGAGCCCTTGTTTGGCGGCACTTTTAGCGAGATTATCGCGCCGTGCAAGGGGAAGAGGCTTTCAGTTTGAACCCCACGCCTATAAAACGGCACTCTTCAAAATCGCGCCCGGGCATTTGACCCCGCCCGGAATGCGCTGCATATCACGAACATGTCCCGACAAGTTGAGGAGGTTTCGCATGGCTACACTTCACCCTGCATTCAAGAAGGGAAATCTGGCGGTCGTCACGGGTGGCGCTTCCGGCATCGGCCTTGCGGCGGCCAAGCGATTTGCCAGCCTTGGCATGTGCGTGGTCATTGCCGATCTTGTCGGCGAAAGACTGGCGAACGCAGAGGCTGAAGTGGCCGCGCTTTCCGAGAACGGCGAGACGGATGTCGTTGCCATCGGGACGGATGTCGGCCAGCGTGACGAATTGGAGGCACTGGAACGCGCCGTGATCCAGCGCTTCGGACGCGTTCATGTCCTGATGAACAATGCCGGCATTCAGCCCGGAAGTTCGATCTTTGGCCCCCAGGCCAACTGGGACAACGTATTGGCGGTCAATTTGATGGGCGTCATCAACGGAAGCCGGACGTTCGGACCGGGAATGGTTTCCCACGGAGAGCCGTCATTGATCATCAACACGGGATCAAAGCAGGGCATCACTACGCCGCCCGGTGATCCGGCTTACAATGTCGCGAAAGCCGGCGTGAAGGCGTTCACCGAAGCGCTGCAGCACGAATTGCGCAACACGCCGGACTGCCAGGTCACAGCGCATCTTCTGATCCCCGGCTTCGTCTTCACGCCGCTGACCGCCAACGGCCGCACCGTGAAACCGGAAGGCGCATGGACGCCGGAGCAGACCGTCGACTTCATGATGGAAAGCATTCCACGCGGGGATTTCTATATCCTGTGTCCGGACAATGAAGTGGACCGTAAGACCGACGAACGGCGCATTCTCTGGGCCGCCGGCGATATCGTCGAGAACCGTCCGCCACTGTCACGCTGGCATCCAGACTATGCGGACAAGTTCAAGGCGACCCTTGCCCGTTGACAAGCCTCATTGGCAAGCTGCAACGAGCCCGGTATGGATGACGTCAGTGCGTCGCCCGTTCCGGGCCTTTTTCACTACGGACGTTTCCTATGGATTTCATCCCAGGCCTGCCGACCATCCTGGCCTTCAGCCTTGCAATCTTCCTGCTGGCGATCACGCCCGGGCCTGACATGACGCTGTGGATCAGCCGTTCGCTGCGCGACGGCCGTGCGACCGGACTGATGACGCTTGCCGGCACCAGCTTCGGCATCTCGATCCACACCATGCTGGTTGCCTTTGGCATTTCGGCACTGATCGTCGCCTCGCCGACCGCCTTCACGCTGCTGAAGACCGGTGGTGCCGGTTATCTGCTCTGGCTGGCGATCCAGGCGATACGCCACGGCTCCAACTTCGTCGTGCGCGCTGACGGCGTACGGCAGGTCTCGCCTTCCAAGGCCTTCCTCAACGGCCTGTGGGTCAATCTGCTGAATCCGAAAGTCATCATCTTCTTCATGACCTTCTTGCCGCAGTTCGTCAGCGCCGGCGATCCGCATGTCACCGGCAAGCTGCTCTTCCTCGGCATCTGGTCGATCTTCCTGTCCCTGCCGATCGGCCTTGCAATCATCTTCATGGCGGATGTGCTGTCCTCCTGGCTGCAGGCCAATCGCAAGATCCTTCGCGCCATCGACTACACCTTCGCCGGCGTGTTCTCGGTTTTCGCGGTCAAGATCCTGTTCACCCAGGCACGCTGACCGAAACGGCCAAAACGAAATAGGCGCCGAGCCCGCGGGGGGGGGCCGGCGCCTTTTTCATGTCCTGCGGCAGGTTCAGCCGATCAGCAGTTCGTCGTCATCCAGCGTCTGGCCACGGATACGGCGGAACATGTCGATGAGGTCCTCGACCTGCAGGTCCTTGCGATTGTCGCCAGCCACGTCGAGCACGATCTCGCCGGCATGCAGCATGATCGTGCGCGTGCCGAAATCGAGCGCCTGGCGCATCGAATGCGTCACCATCAGCGTGGTGAGCTTGCGTTCGGAGATGATCGACTGGGTAAGGTTCATGATGAACTCGGCCATGCCCGGATCGAGCGCTGCCGTATGTTCGTCGAGCAGCAGAACCTCGGAGCCCGCAAGCGTCGCCATGACCAGCGAGACCGCCTGGCGCTGGCCACCGGACAGCAGATCCATGCGGTCGGCCATGCGGTTTTCCAGGCCGAGGTTGAGAGCGGCGATGCGGTCGCGAAACTCGCCGCGGCGCGAGCCGCCGAGCGCGGACATGAGCCCCCGCCGCTTGCCCCGCTGCGAGGCAAGCGCGAGATTCTCCTCGATCGACAGGGCGCCGCAGCTGCCGGCCAACGGGTCCTGGAAGACGCGGGCGACAAGGCCGGCGCGCGCGGCCGTCGGCTTTCGCGATACATCTGTGACGCCAATGGTCACGCGCCCGGCCGTCGGCAGGACGTCGCCGGCGAGAACGCCGAGCAAAGTCGACTTGCCGGCTCCGTTGGAGCCGATCACGGTGACGAAGGAGCCGGTCTCGATGGTCAGGTTGACGTTCTTCAGCGCCTGCTTCTGCAAGGGCGTGCCGCGGCCGAAGACGACTTCGATGTTCTCGAGCGCGATCATGCCGATGCTCCTCCGCGGCGAAGACGGGGAAGGACAAGGGCGAAGGCAACCAGCACCGCGGTGACGAAATTGAGATCCGAGGCCTTGAGGCCGAGCACGTCGCTCGACAGGGCAAGCTGGATCGCGAGACGATAGGCGATCGAGCCGAAGACGCAGCCAATCAGCGCGATCAGCAGGCCGCGCTTGCCGAACAGCGTCTCGCCGATAATCACGGCGGCAAGGCCGACGACAATGGTGCCGACGCCGGAGGTGACGTCGGCAAAGCCATTGGTCTGGGCAAAGAGGGCTCCGCCCAGAGCAACCAGCGCATTGGAGAGGGCGATACCGAGATAGATCTGGCTGTCGGTCTGGACGCCTTGAGCCCGCGCCATGCGCGCGTTGGCGCCGGTCGCACGCATTGCTAATCCCGCGTCGCTTTCTAGGAAGCGCCAGACGAGAAAGACAACGACGGCCACCAGCAGGAAAACGAAGAGCGGACGGACCAGATATTCGGGAATACCCTGGCCGTAGAACGGCGTGAGCATGGTATCCTGATTCAGGAGGGCGACGTTCGGCTTGCCCATGACGCGCAGGTTCACGGAAAACAGCGCGATCATGGTGAGGATCGAAGCGAGCAGGTTGAGGATCTTGAACCGCACATTGAGCACCGCAGTCACAAGCCCGGCGGCCGATCCGGCGACCATGGCGATGGCTGTCGCTACCCAGGCGTTGAGCCCCGCGATGATCAGAACGGCGGCGACGGCGGCACCCAGCGGAAAGGATCCGTCGACAGTCAGGTCCGGGAAGTCGAGAACACGGAAGGCAAGATAGACGCCGATCGCCACGAAGGCGAAGACCAGGCCCAGCTCAACGGCACCCCAAAAGGCGATTTGGCTCACGGTGGAAAAGTCCTTGTCGGCCCCGCACCGCCGGTTGGCCACAGCGCGATACGTAGGCAGTTGGCGGGGCCGCGAAAGCACGGCCCCGGTTGTCGAAGATTATTCGATCGTCTTGGTAGCGCGGCTGGTGACGCTTTCGGGGAAGGTCACGCCCATCTTGGCGGCGGCCTTCTTGTTGATCACCAGATCGGTACCGGCGGCGACGCGGACCGGAATGTCGCCCGGCTTTTCACCCTTGAGGACGCGCACGACGATCTCGCCGGTCTGCTTACCGACGTCGAAATAGTTGAAGCCAAGCGCTGCCAATGCCCCGCGGTTCACCGAGTCGGTGTCGCCGGCATAGAGCGGGATCTTGGCCTCTTCGGCAACGCCCACGGCGGCCTCGAATGCCGAGACGATCGTGTTGTCGGTCGGCACGTAGATCACATCGGCGCGGCCGACCAGTGCGCGGGTCGCACCCTGCACTTCAGAGGACTTGGTGGCGACCGACTCGACGATGGTCAGGCCGGCCTTTTCGGCTTCGGCCTTCAGGGCGGCAAGCGTCGAAACCGAATTGGCTTCGGCCGTATTGTAGATGAAGCCGACCGACTTGGCGTTCGGGGTGACTTCCTTAATCAGTGCGACGTGATCGGCAACCGGCGACATGTCGGAAAGACCGGTGACGTTGCCGCCGGGCTTTTCCATGTCCTTGACCAGTTCCGCGCCGAGCGGGTCGGAGACGGCCGTGAAGACGACCGGAATGTCGCGGGTCGCGGACACGACGGCCTGGGCCGACGGGGTGGAGATCGGGACGATCACCGTCGGGGCATCGCCGACGAACTGGCGCGCAATCTGCGCGGCAGTGCCCGGATTGCCCTGGGCAGACTCGTAGACGAACTTCAGGTTTTCGCCTTCCTTGTAGCCGGCTTCGGCCAAAGCTTCCTTGACGCCATCACGCGCGGCATCGAGCGCCGGGTGTTCGACGATGGCGGTTACTGCGACCGTCACCTCTTCGGCCTTGGCCGGCAGGATCAGGGCAGTTGCAGCAAAAAGGGCAAGTAGGGTTGCGCGCATGGATTCCTCCAATCAAAGGGAAACGACTGATCGTCTTAGGCAAGGCCGAGCCGGAAATCAATTCATGACCTGATTGAGTGTCAATGAATTATCGTGAAGAGTCGATTCGCCTCGTCACTCAGTCGTCCTCGCCATGATTGGCAATCATCATCGCCTCGAAAGCCAGTCGTTCGGTCTTGCGCATGCGTTCCGATTCCGATTTCAGCTGGCCACAGGCTGCGAGGATGTCGCGGCCTCGTGGGGTACGGATCGGCGAGGCATAGCCGGCCGCATTGATGAAATCGGCGAACTTCTCGATCTGCTCCCAGTCCGAACACTGGTAATTGGTGCCCGGCCACGGATTGAACGGGATAAGGTTGATCTTTGCGGGAATGCCCTTGAGCAACTGTACGAGCCCTTTGGCGTCCTCAAGACTGTCGTTGATATCTTTCAGCATGACATATTCGAAGGTGATCCGGCGCGCATTCGAAAGCCCCGGATAGGCGCGGCAGGCCTCCATCAGCTCCTTCAGCGGATATTTCTTGTTGATCGGCACCAGCATGTCACGCAGTTCGTCGCGCACCGCGTGCAGCGAAATCGCCAACATGCAGCCGATCTCATCGCCCGTGCGGTAGATTTCCGGAACAACGCCGGAGGTCGACAACGTCACGCGTCGCTTGGAAAGCGAAAGGCCGTCGCCGTCGGTTGCGATCAGCAGCGCCTTCTTCACTTCCTCGAAATTGTAGAGCGGCTCGCCCATACCCATCATGACAATATTTGTGATCTTGCGGTCGCTCGAGGGGATCATCGCGCCCTGGGGTACGTCGCGATCCGGAAAATCACCGAGCCGATCGCGCGCCAGAAGGAGCTGCGACAGAATTTCCTCGGATGTGAGATTACGCACGAGTTTCTGCGTGCCCGTATGGCAGAAGGAGCAGGTGAGCGTGCAGCCTACCTGGCTCGAAACACAAAGCGTTCCGCGGCCCTCCTCCGGGATATAGACGGTTTCCACCTCGACCGGGCGCCCGGCACCGCGCGGAGGGAACCGCAAAAGCCATTTGCGGGTTCCGTCGTTGGAAACCTGTTCTTCCACGATCTCCGGCCGTGCGATGGTGAAATTGGCCTTCAGCATCTCGCGCATATCCTTGGATACATTGGCCATGGCATCGAAATCCGAGACGCCGCGCACGTAGAGCCAGTTCCAGAGTTGGCTGACCCGCATCTTGACCTGCCGTTCGGGAACACCCTTGCCGTGCAGAAGCGCGCCGAGCTCGTCGCGTGCAAGCCCTATCAGCGACGGCTTGCCCGAGAGCCCGTCCTGGACAGGAGCGCCCGGCGCCTTGATGTTCCGCGCAATTACAGCATCCACTGCAGCCATATCATGTCACCTCGCAGACCAAAAAACGTCTCCTCCGATCGTGAGACGGAGATTGGATTGGCCATGCATAACTTAGAAAATCAAACCGGACGGGAACGTTCAGCCCCGAAACATATCGGCTCACGGGCGGCCCTTTAGCATCAAAACCGAAGGACGTCACCCTGAATGTACTGGTTTGCGGGTCTTTGCCGATGAGGAGCAGCAAATGTGAAACAGGCTGGCGCCGGCGCCAGCCCTTGGAAATGTCGCAATCGCGACCGTGGCACTGAGTACCGTCGGACGATTATTTGCAGTTCTCGATCTTCTTGAGAGCAGCCGAAATACCCGAAAGCGAGTAGCTATACGAAGTACTGGTGCCACGCCCCGAGGTTGCCTTCACGGTCATCGTCGAACCACTTTTCATGGCTGCCACGAGTGCCGGTTCCTCGGCGGCATTCTCAACCCACGCAGCAGTGTCCTTGGTGAACATCACAAAGTTCTTGGAATCGATCGTGACATTGACCTTCGAACCTTCTTTGAGGGTGTAACCCATCATCGCCTGAGGCTCATAGGAAATGTTCTGCCCCGGACGCTGTGACACGATGAAGAATATATCGCCGTGATTGACGGAAGCGGGTTCCTTGGCTGTCGGGACCGATAGTACATAGCAGACTGTTCCGCCGTTCGACTTGTAGGAATAAGCGCCCCACGCCTTGAATTGTTCGATGCGGGTCGGCGACTGCGCGGCAGCAATGCCACTGCTTGCCAGCATGATTGCCAATGCGGTTGCGGTACTTCTTACAAACATGATGTCCTGCCGGTTGTTTTCCGTCCATCGCCCATGCCGGTGGGCCGGGCCTTGATCATTAAAACCTGATTCAGTTTGACTTAATTTACGTTACCAAACCGTCAACGCGCGTCCAATCTTCTGACCGGAGGCGCCATTTCCAGTCGAATTACCCAGATCCTGATCGAGACGAATGATTTTCCATTCTGGGTCATCCCAGCAAATCGATCTAGAATAGAACAAATCCGGCAAGAGTTTGGCTATTTGTGATTTGCCGACAATATGGCTCGTGGGCAACGGTCAACGAAAGCAAAAGTGCCTCCGACACGCCACCCCTAGTCCCATCACGTTGTCGGCGTATCGGCAAGCGCCCTGTCGGCGGCCTCGTAGTGCCTTTCGCGGATATGGCTGTTGATCAGCGCAATCGCGGTCGTGAGTACCGCAATATCGTCCGTGAAGCCTACCAGGGCAAGCACATCCGGGACGGCATCGAAGGGCAGGACAAAATAGCCTAGTGCGGCAAGCAATATGCCACGCACGCGCAGAGGCGTCTGCCGGTCCGTGGCACAATAATAGGCCGCCACCACGTCGCGACCGAAGGGCAGTTGGCGCATGGCCTTCTTCATGGTCGGCCAGAATTTCATCCGCACAACGTTCTCCTGACGCTCCTGCGTCTCTTCGTCGCCCGGCATCAAAATTTCGCCAATCTTGATATCGTCCATCGTGGATCCTCGTGGTTTGTAAACGATATGGGAACTTGCTGCCGGAATTCAATTCCTCGTGATAAGCAGGCACCACGGCTGATATGCTCAACCCCCTGAGGGCCTGGCCATTGCGAAGCTGCAAGGTTTGCCATATTGCGACGCCACTCCCACTCCTTCGGCCCCAGGAACACGAACATGAACACCCGTCCGATCCTTTTCGTCTGTTTGGGAAACATCTGCCGCTCGCCGCTCGGCGAAGGAATTTTCCGCGATCTAGCGGACAAGACGGGCAATGGCGGGCTCTACCCGGTCGATTCCGCCGGCACCGGCGCCTGGCATGCCGGGTCCCCGCCCGATCCCCGCTCCGTGCGTATCGCTGCCGCACACGGCATTGATATTTCCGCCCAGCGCGCCCGAAAAATCGAGCAGGATGATTTTGAACGTTTTGCCATCATCCTTGCCATGGACCGGAGCAACCTCAGGGATTTGCGGCGCATGGCATCCCCTGGCGTGTTGACCAAGGTGCATCTCTTCAACAGCTACGCAACGGGTCAGGAAATCGACGTCCCCGATCCCTACTATGGCGGCCAGAAGGGCTTCGAGATTGTCTACAACATGCTCTTTGCAGGTTGCACATCCCTGATCGAGAAGCTCACCGCCGAACGGACCT
Organism: Rhizobium sp.; assembly: GCA_041675415.1. GTDB lineage: Bacteria > Pseudomonadota > Alphaproteobacteria > Rhizobiales > Rhizobiaceae > Allorhizobium. Next base: position 10,133 of record JBAYTX010000024.1, read on the forward strand.
CATGAAGCGGGAATACTTCTTCGGTAAGATAGGGCCCGCCGCCAACCGATTCTTTTGACGATAGCAGAACGAAACGGGAGACGGTAAACGGGGTCGTTTGGAAGTCACCGCGCCCGGCCAGATAGCGTACGACATCGTCGACGCGGGAGGCTTTCAGCCGGGCGAGCGTCACATGCGGCGTGAATTTCCGTGGATCAGGCGGAAGGCCGATACGCTGGCAGATGCGTTCAATCTCCGCCTGTAGAGCGTACATCTCGGGCGCCGGCGATACACCGGCCCAGATCGAGTGCGGCTTCTTCGATCCGAACGACCCGATACCGCTGAGACTCAAGGAGAATTCCGGCCGGTCGATGCGGTCGAGGCGGTCGACGATCTCATCGGCCGTTCGTCCGTCGACATCACCAATGAACCGCAATGTGATGTGATAATTCTCCACATCGATCCAACGGGCTCCTGGAAGTCCGCCCCGCAGCAGTGACAGGCTCATGGCCGCATTGCGCGGAATTTCGAGGGCAGTAAATAATCTCGGCATGGCGAGCTCCCCGAATCTCTTGCAGATACAAACAGCGAATCACGCAATGGAAAACGGCGCAACCCCTAATTTGGGTTAGACGAAATACTGCCGATGAACCGTTCCACGGCGGGCAGCATGCGCTCGACCATGACTGCAACTCCCTTGGCATTGGGATGCATCCCATCCTCGATCTTGAGATCGGGCTCGGTCACTACGCCATCGAGGACGAAGGGATAGAAAACAAGATCGTACTTGTCGGCGAGCCGCTGGTAGATCGGATTAAACCGGTCGCGATAGTCTCCCCCCATATTGGGCGGCGCGATCATGCCGATCAGCAGCACCTCTATGCCACGATCGCGAAGCCGGCCGATAATTGCCTCGAGATTCTTTTCCGTCTCTTCCGGCGCGATGCCGCGAAGGGCGTCATTGGCGCCGAGTTCGAGAATGACACCGTCGGTGCCGTCGGGAACCGACCAGTCGACCCGCGCCAATCCGGCCGCGCTCGTGTCGCCTGACACGCCAGCATTGACGATCACGGTATCGATGCCTTTTGCCGTGAGGGCCTTCTGCATTTGCGCAGGCAAAGCATCGTCTTGCGGCAACTGATAGCCGGCCATCAAGCTGTCGCCGAAACCGACGAGCTGCAGTGTCCCGTCCTTTGCCTGAATGGAATTACCGAAGGTGGAAAGGCCGAAAGCCATGACGACGAAATAGGTGATCGCTGCTTTAAATCTCATCTTGCCTTCCCTAAATTGACCAGAGCCCGCGCGGACATTCAAAGCTGTCTTGCAGGCATATACTCATATATAGGGTGGGCTTGCGTGGGAAAAACCATCATCGAACTGAAGAAGGCCGATCTGACGCTTGGAAGCGCGGCAGCCGCTGTCCATGTCCTGAAAGGCATCGACCTAACCATTGGTGAAGGCGAAGCAGTCGGCATCGTCGGACCTTCGGGGTCGGGGAAATCGACGCTTCTCATGGTCCTCGCCGGGCTGGAACGACTCGACGGGGGAGAGATCACCGTTAATGGCGCGGCCCTGCACCGACTTGGTGAAGATGCCCTTGCCGATTTTCGCGGCCGCAATATCGGCATTGTGTTTCAGTCCTTCCACCTGATCGCAAACATGACGGCGCTCGAAAACGTCGCCGTGCCGCTCGAACTGGCCAATACGAGAAACCCATTCGAAACCGCGAAGCGTGAATTGCAGGCGGTTGGCCTCGGCGAAAGGCTCAACCATTACCCGGGCCAACTTTCGGGTGGCGAACAGCAGCGTGTGGCCATTGCCCGGGCACTCGCCCCCTCGCCCGCAGTGCTGATCGCCGACGAACCGACCGGCAATCTCGATACCGAAACCGGAAGCCAGATCGCCGACCTCCTGTTCGCCAAACAGGCCGAACGGGGCACGACACTGGTACTCGTCACGCACGATCCGTCCCTTGCAGCTCGCTGTTCGCGGCAGGTAAAGGTGATGTCCGGGATGATCGCCGACGACGAACCGGTCTACGAGAAGCTTGCCGGGCGGTTGCCGGCATGAACGGATTCGTCCGCAAGCTGTCGGTCGCATTCAGGATTGCCATGCGCGAATTGCGGGGCGGATTCAGAGGCTTCTATATCTTTCTTGCCTGCATCGCGCTCGGGACCGGCGCCATTGCGGCAATCAATTCTGTTTCGACCTCGATCACACAATCGATCGCCTCCCAGGGCCAGACGCTGCTTGCCGGTGACGCGCGCTTCGAACTCAACAATCGCGAGGCTTCGCCGGAAGAGAAACGTTTTCTCGAAAACCTGGGTACGGTTTCAGTCTCTACCGTCCTGCGCTCGATGGCGAGATTGCCGGACGGCTCGGACCAGTCCCTGGTCGAAATCAAGGCTGTGGACGGCGCCTATCCACTCTATGGGACATTCGAAGCCGAACCCGCATCGCCGCTTGGCCAGGTTATTGGCGAAAAGGAGGGCGCCTACGGAGCAGCGGCAGCGCCACTATTGCTCGAACGGCTAGGACTAGCCATCGGCGACGAAATCCTCATCGGCAAGTCGCGTTTCCGCATAACCGCAACGATCATCGCCGAGCCAGATGCAATTTCAGACGGGTTCGGTTTCGCACCCCGTATTCTGACGAGCCTCGAGGCATTGCGGGCAACCGGGCTGATCGAAACCGGCAGTCTTGTCGAACACGCCTACAAGATCCGGTTGAACGATCCCGGTCTATCGCCCGCGGCCGTGCGGGACAAGGCGCAGCAAACTCTCCCGAATGCCGGCTGGTCGATCCGCACCAGCGACCGCGCGGCGCCGGCACTGACCGAAAACATCACCCGCTTTTCGCAGTTTCTGACGCTTGTCGGCCTGACGGCGCTGATTGTCGGCGGCGTCGGCGTGGCCAATGCCGTTCGCGCCTTTCTGGATACCAAGCGCACCATAATCGCGACGCTCAAATGCCTCGGCGCTCCAGCATCCGTCGTCGTCATGGTCTATCTGTTCCAGATAGCGATGGTCGCAGCCATCGGCATTCTCGTCGGGCTGTTGATCGGTGCCGTGGCACCGATGATTGCCGCGCAATATCTGGCGCAGATACTGCCGGTTTCGCCATCTCCGACGCTGTATCCGGGCGCATTGGTCCTCGCGGCTCTGTTCGGCATGCTTGTAACTCTGGCCTTCGCCATACTTCCGCTTGGTCATGCACGTGAGATACCGGCGACAGCCCTGTTCCGCGAACAGGGTTTCGAACCGCGTGGATGGCCATCCTGGCCTTACATCGCCGCCACGGGACTTTCGCTTGCAGCGCTGGCTACCCTCGCGATCTTCTCCGCGGACGACCGCAGGATCGCCTCCATCTTCCTTGCGGCCATGGCTGCAGGATTCTTTGTCCTGAGGCTCGTAGCCGCTCTGATTGCTCACACCGCGCGCAAGAGCCCGCGACCACCATCGGCGGCATTGCGGCTGGCGGTCGGCAATATTCACCGCCCCGGCGCGCTGACCTCCCCCGTCGTCCTTTCCCTGGGATTGGGATTGACCCTTCTCGTGGCGCTGGCCTTGATCGACGGAAATCTGCGCCGCGAATTGGCCGGGAACATTCCCGAAAAGGCGCCAAATTTCTTCTTTGTGGATATCCAGAAGACGGACCTAGAGGGATTTCGAGACATTCTCGCCCGTCAGTCGCCCAAGGGCAAGCTGGAAGAGGTACCCATGTTGCGGGGGCGCATTCTGGCCTTCAATGGCAACGATGTCGCAAAGATGGACGTGCCCCCCGGCGGCCGCTGGGTTCTGCGCGGCGATCGCGGCATTACCTACGCGCAAGAACTGCCGGAGAATGCATCCATCGCACAAGGGGCCTGGTGGCCGGCCGACTATGCGGGCGAGCCCCTGGTCTCATTTTCCGCCGAGGAAGCCCAGGAACTTGGTCTCAAGATCGGCGACACTGTGACAGTCAACGTTCTCGGGCGCAATGTTACCGCCCGGATCGCCAATTTCCGCAAGGTGGATTGGGAATCCCTTTCCATCAATTTCGTCATGATCTTCTCGCCGAACGCCTTTGCGGGGGCGCCTCACGCCTGGCTTGCGACGCTGACGGATCCGGACGCAACAGCCGAGGGCGAGGCCGCTATTTTGAAAGCGGTGACCCAGAGCTACCCGACGATTACAAGCGTCAGGGTGAAAGATGCGCTCGATGTCGTTAACCGCCTTGTCGGGCAACTTGCAACCGCGATACGCGCGGCTGCGGCAATCGCCCTTATCGCTTCCGTGCTGGTGCTGTCAGGAGCATTGGCGGCTGGAAACCGGGCGCGCACCAACGACGCGGTCATCCTGAAAACGCTCGGCGCCACACGCGCACTGCTGATCCGCGCCTTCACCTACGAGTATTTTCTGCTCGGCGCCGCGACGGCACTCTTTGCCCTGCTCGCCGGTAGCGTCGCGGCATGGTTCGTGGTCAGCCAGATCATGAATTTGCCTTCGTCCTTCTTTCCCGCTGTCGCGGCCACGACGATCATCGTGTCCTTGGCAACCACGATAGGAATCGGATTGGCGGGAACGTGGCATATCCTCGGACAGAAGGCTGCCCCGTTCTTGCGGGAACTCTGACGAATGAAATCTTCGTGAGAACGGGCTGGAGTCGACTGATTTGGATACCGGAGCATTCTTTTTGGAAACGAAGGGCCTTGTCGCTCGCCGAGGAAAACCTCATATTATGCGCAGGCATGCTGAAGCTTCGCAGCGGCGCCTGGGATATATGAACCCGACACCGTACTCACTCCGGAGCTTGAAAAGAGGAAACAATGTCTGAACTTCGCAACTACCAAGGCCGGACGAGCCAGAGCGCTCAGTCGGCCATGATGATCGATGAGGGCCTTCGCGCCTATATGCTCAAGGTATATAACCTGATGGCATTGGGCCTGGCGATCACTGGTATCGCCGCCTACATGACCTTTCAGATGGCAGTCGACAACGGCCAGCTAACCGCGTTTGGCCAAGCGATCTATGTCAGCGCCCTGAAATGGGTGATCATCTTCGCTCCGGTCGCGCTCGTATTCTTCATGAGCTTCCGGATCCATACGATGAGCGTGGCGGCAGCCCAAACTACCTTCTGGGTCTATGCTGCCCTCATGGGCCTCTCGCTGTCGTCGATCTTTCTGATCTACACCGGCCAGAGCATCGTACAGACCTTCTTCGTGACGGCCGCGTCCTTCGGTGCCCTGTCGCTCTATGGTTACACGACCAAGCGCAACCTGTCGGCAATGGGCTCGTTCCTGATCATGGGTCTCTTCGGACTGATCATCGCGTCGCTGGTCAATATCTTCCTGGCATCTTCAGCCCTCGATTTCGCCATCTCGGTAATCGGGGTTCTGATCTTCGCTGGCCTGACCGCTTGGGATACCCAGCGCATCAAGGAGTCCTACTTCGAAGCCGATAGCAGCGATGCGGCCGGCCGCAAGGCGATAATGGGTGCCCTTCAGCTCTACCTCGACTTCATCAATCTGTTCCTGTTCTTGCTGCGTTTCCTCGGAAACCGCGAATAACGGGACCGATCGAGATCTGGCGATCCTGATAAGGTAGCTCCTGAAACGAGAAAACCCCGCTGGCGACAGCGGGGTTTTGTTTTGTCTGGCGCACTCGCCAATTCCATTCATTGAGGCTGTCGACGTTGCCAACGGCAATCAGGACGACACGACTTATGCGCAACGAGAAGGATCGGGCACATCGGGCGGCCAGCCAACAGTGAGGGGAATCACTGAGACCACGGTGTCAGGCTGTGATGCTCCTGCAGCAGCCAACAAAAAACCTCCGGTTCGCACCGGAGGTTTTTAAGAGCCCTACGGGCCATATCGGATCAGGCAAGCGCCTTCAGGCGGCCTCTTCCTGTGCATCTTCTTCGTCGATGGTCTTTCCGCGTTTCGGACCCTTGGCGAGATTGACCTCGACAAGCCGAACCGCTTCGGTTTCCGACATCTTGTTTACGGCTGCGATCTCGCGAGCCATCCGGTCAAGCGCAGCTTCATAGAGCTGACGTTCCGAATAAGACTGTTCAGGCTGGTTTTCAGCACGGTAAAGGTCGCGAACAACTTCAGCGATCGAAATCAGATCACCCGAATTGATCTTCGCATCGTATTCCTGCGCACGGCGAGACCACATAGTGCGTTTCACGCGAGCCTTGCCCTGAACCACCTTCAACGCACGCTCGACAAAATCGGTTTCAGACAGCTTGCGCATGCCGATGCTGACTGCCTTGCCAACGGGAACTTTGAGCCGCATTTTGTCCTTCTCGAAATCGATGACAAAAAGCTCAAGCTTCATGCCGGCGACTTCTTGCTCTTCGATCGCGGTAATGGTACCGACGCCATGAGCGGGATAGACGATGGATTCGCCGGTCTTGAACCCCTGACGTGTTGAAGATTTTTTCTGCTGGGTTGTCATTCGTTTCAAAAACTCCCTGTTATGCCACCGGCGTCGCGCCGGTGCCGGGTCGGTCAGGCCCGGATGAGACGGGGGAAGCCGTCGGGTCATTCCACTCTAATCCGCTCGGCCACGCGCAAACAAAAACTTTCATCGCGACAGCGACCCGACAAGAGAGATGTCGTAATTGTCACGGGGACCGCGCTTGATGTGGTGTTTGCTTTCGTGATGGCTCAGGGCATAGCTATGCCGCAATGTGGATCAGTTTGATGAAACTAGCACAAAAATATGAGGAAATCAATATTTTACTGCACGTGCTCTGAACGCACTGCATGATTGGTGAATTTCGCGCTCAAGAATTCTTGCTCGCGCGGCCCGGCTCACCACCGAACCGCCGCGCAGATATCGAAGCTCAGTCGCCGCTGCCCGGTTTGGGCGAGAAGTACTTCTCCAGCTTTCCCGGAACCCCGTCCATTTCCTTTGCCTCAGGCAAAGGATCTCGCTTGGTCGTGATATTCGGCCAGATCTGGGCATATTCGGTATTGATCTTCAGCCAGTTTTCCAGTCCTGGCTCGGTATCGGGCTTGATCGCCTCCGCGGGGCATTCCGGCTCGCATACACCGCAATCGATACACTCGTCCGGATGGATGACGAGGAAATTCTCTCCCTCATAGAAACAGTCGACGGGGCAGACTTCCACGCAATCGGTATATTTGCAGCGAATACAATTGTCAGTGACAATATACGTCATGCGGCACTCCAGAAATCTATCGTTTTCGGCGCGCGGACGGGCTTTCGGGCAGTCCTGCACCTCGATGGTCACAACTCGTAAGACGAACGGAGGAAACGAGCCCTCACGATGTCAGCGGGACAGGCCAGTCAGCTAATGCCTTATTCCGTTCATTGCAAGGATAAACAATCCGCAAAACCGCCCCTGAGGGAACAGCGTTTCTATTCCTCGTCCCACGGCTCATCCGGTCGCAAGCGGTCGAGCGCGCGGCGCTCCTTTTTTGTCGGGCGCCCCGAGCCCGGAAGCCTTGCCGCAAGTTCGAACAGGCTCAACACAGCTTGTTCATTCTCGGGCGGCGTCAAATCCTCATAAAGCAGCCGCGCCTCTTCGTAAGGTCCGCGCCGCACTCCGGCCTCCTTCACCAGAAGGACGACGTCACGCCGGGGATCAACGATACCGATACGATCCCCCGGCTTAACCATATGGCTTGGCTGGGAAATTTTCCGATCATTGACGCTGATTTGTCCCGACGCGATGCGGCTCTGGGCAATCGAACGCGACTTCGCCATGCGCGCGAAAAACAACCATTTGTCGATGCGCTGACGCGAACCGCTCTCTGGCTGTTTTTCATCCATGGGCTTACTTCTTCATCTGCTCCTTGAGAGCCGCGAGCTTCGCGAAGGGTGAATCTGGGTCAATCGGCTTCTCTTTTCGAGGCGGCTTTGCTTCGAAGCGCGTGGCCTGCGGCTTTCCGTCGCGGTCACCGCGATGCGGACGATCCTTGCGATCCCCTCGTTCCTGCCGGTCCGGCTTTGCGCCACCGTGCCCGCGCCCGCCATCGCGGTCCTTCGGCTTGGAAGCTGCTGCCCCGTCCCGGCGGCGCTCGTCCCGCTGGGCTTCGGTGCGCCCCTCGCCCGCGCTGCGGTTCCCACGACGGGCTCCCTGTGTTCGCGCACCTTGCTGATTATCGTTGCGTCCACCGGGCCGCCACAGCAACACGACTTTTGGTTCTGCCGGTGCAGGCTCGTCGTCGACGACAGTCGCTTCCACAGCCCCTTCGGTCACGGATACCTCTGCCGTTTCCGCGGCCTGCTCCGCGACCACGCGAACCTCTTCCGCGCTGGTCCCTTCGGCATTAGCATCGGCCTCGGCCTGATCGGATTTCTCCGCGCCTTCCTCGGCAGCAGCCGCTGCCGGAGTCGCGCTCGCGTCCTGGCTGGAAAGGAAAGCTTCGGCTGCTTCGGCTGGAACGGTGTCGGCGCGGTATCCTAGACCCTTGAGGATTTCCTCCATGTCGTCGGGTGTCGCGCCGAGAATCGAAAGCATGGCGGTGGTCGTCGTGAACCGCCGTCCATCATAAGCGCCGTCCGGACGTCCGGCCTGACCTGGCTTCCATTGCAGGAGCGGACGGATCAGATCGGCGAGGCGTTCAAGGATATCGATCCGCACCGCGCGCTTGCCGAGAAAACGGAAACCGGCGAGCTTGTAGAACATGCGCTCGAAACTCGGCTCCGTGACCACGGACGTGCGGCCTGCCGCAAGAACGGGGATGAGGTCGCCATAGCCGGGCTTGTCCAGACCGTCATGTTTCAGAGCCCAAAGCAGCGTGATCAATTCAGCGGGAGCGGGCTTGAGAAGCGCCGGCATGAAAATATGATACGCGCCAAAACGCACGCCATAGCGACGAATCGAAGCCCGCGCCTCCTGATCGAGTGACTTGACGTCATCAGACACTTCGCGGCGGAACAAGACGCCCAGGTTCTCCACGAGTTGAAACGCAAGACCCTTCGCGAGACCCTGCAGGTCATCGGCGCGCGAGAGGTCGTCGAGCGGTTTCAGAACTGTCGAGATGTGATGATTGACGAAGCGCTCGATGCGGGCGACGACATGATCGCGAGCATTGCCGGTCAATTGTTCGTCGGCAAGAAGGATGACGCGGGGATGCAGAATATGGTCGCTCTCGGCCAATCGCGCCACCGGATCGCCGAGCCAGCGCACGAGGCCGTCCGAGCTGATCGCCAGGTCGCTGTTACCCGATGCATGAAGTCTCGCCGCGCGCGCCTCGAATTCGAGCGCAAGAGCCTTCAAGGCCGCGGCATGTACGGCCTTCGCATCGGATCCTTCCATTCCCGCCAGGGGCGTAAACCGGAACCCAGCGAGTTGTCCCGTGTGATGCCCTTCAACAAAGACATCGCCATTCACACTTATTTCAGCTTCCAGCATCGCATTCTCTCTCAAGCGCTTCATGAGCACAGATGTCCTGCGATCAACAAAGCGTTTCGTCAACCTTTCATGTAACGCATCGGACAAACGGTCCTCGATTTCGCGCGTCTTTTCTTGCCAGTGTGTCGGATCGGCAAGCCATCCTGGTCGGTTTGACACATATGTCCATGTTCGGATCTGCGCAATTCGCGCAGAAAGCGTATCGATCTCACCGTCCGTCCTATCGGCCCGATGGACCTGCTCCGCCATGAAGTTCTCGTTCACCGTGCCATAGCGCACGAGATCGGAAAAGAGGCTGGAGATAAGATCGGCATGCTGGGCGGGCGCAATCCGACGATAATCGGGAAGCGCGCAGGCTTCCCAGAGCTTTTCCACGCGTTCCGGGTTCGTGGCAAGGTCGATGACCTCCGGATATCGGGCGAGGTAGTCAAGCGCCTGTTGGTCGATCGCCGGAAGCGCGCGAGTAAGCCCTTCGACGCGCGGCGCGGCATCGAGGCTGCGGCGCAGCGCCGGTATCGAGGAAAAATCGAACTGGGCCGTGCGCCATTGGAGCACCTTGACGGGTTCGAATTCGTGGCACTCGAGCCGTTCGACGAGTTCATCCTCCAGAGGATCCACGCGCCCCGTCACGCCGAAGGTGCCGTCTTTCAGATGGCGGCCTGCTCGTCCCGCAATCTGCCCCAGCTCGCCGGGATTAAGGTTGCGGAACTGGTAGCCGTCGAACTTGCGATCCTGGGCGAATGCCACATGATCGACATCAAGGTTGAGCCCCATGCCGATCGCATCTGTGGCCACGAGATACTCGACATCGCCCGCCTGATAGAGCCCCACCTGTGCGTTGCGCGTGCGCGGGCTGAGAGCGCCAAGGACGACAGCCGCTCCGCCTCGCTGCCGCCGGATGAGCTCGGCAATCGCATAGACTTCGTCCGCCGAAAAGGCGACGATTGCCGTTCGCTGTGGCAGACGGGTAATCTTCTTCTGGCCGGCATAGAAAAGCTGCGAAAGGCGGGGCCGCTCCACCACCGTAATGCCGGGGAGCAATTGCTGCAGGATCGGCTTCATCGTGCCCGATCCAAGCAGCAGGGTTTCCTCGCGTCCGCGCAAATGCAGCAGCCGGTCCGTGAAGATATGTCCGCGCTCCAGATCGCCGGCAAGCTGGATTTCGTCGATGGCGACGAAGGAGGCCTTCGTCTCCCGCGGCATCGCTTCGACGGTACAAACGGAGAATCGGGCACCAGGCGGAGCAATCTTCTCCTCGCCCGTGACAAGCGCTACCTGGGAGACTCCGACGCGCTCGACGACACGACCATAGACTTCGCGCGCAAGAAGGCGCAACGGCAAGCCGATGATCCCGGAACCATGAGCCACCATGCGCTCGATCGCATAGTGGGTCTTGCCGGTATTGGTCGGCCCCAGTACGGCTATGACGCCGCGGCCGCTCAGTATCATGGGTTGCGAAGTCAAGTTTCCCGCTCCACCTGCAAGGAGTTGTCGGTTATCGCCTGGCGGCGGATCAACGACTTGGCAAACACATGGCGACGATTGCCTATAAAGGCAAGCCACCCGTGACACGAGAACCCGATTCCCACTCTCCCGGCGGCAAGAAAAGCCCTAGATACCAGGCGAGACCCGCTCTCGTTAACCTACGGAACAGGCTGCGAACGAATCGGCGACGAATCGCTGACTCGCCGCGATTCAGGATTTGTTCACGGCTACATCTCGGCAACAAAACAACAAGCGACACAAAATGCTGATTCGGATCAATGGCTTGCAGCGTCGATTCCGACCCACATGTTAACCATGGCCTGTAAGGAACCTCTCGGCGCCCGGATGCGTTGTCGGTGCTGAGGTATACCGACATGACTCTCCTCCCACCGCCTGCCGAATGGATCAGCGAGAAGCCCGGTCAGAACTTTGTTCTGATACACGGCATGGTCATGGCCCCTGCTTTCTGGACCGTCTTCGCGCCAGAAGTCACCCGCCAGGGGCGCACCGTGGCCTATCCACTCCCCGGCCATCATCCATGGCCCCTGTCAACGCCTGGAGCACCAATCAACATCGACGAAGTCGTCGATGCCATGGCTCAGGCGATCACGCGGGATTTCCCCGGCAAACTGGTCAATCTGATCGGCCATTCGACCGGAGGCTTTTTGTCGCTGCTGCTCGCCGTGCACCGCCCAGATCTCGTGCGTTCTGTGGTTTTGCTCGGCGGCTTCGCCTGCGGCCGTTTTGAGGGCAAGGAACGCTTCGCGGCACGCATGCTGCGCGTTCCGCGCATCGGACCCTATGTCTTCCGCCATTTCTTCAAGCGCTGGATCTCGACTAGGGAGCAGTTCCGCTGGGGCTCGATCGAATGCGTCTACGATAAATCCTGCCCCTGGGAAGACGATCGCGTGACAACCGCGATGGAAATGGTGCGCAGTCACTTGCTGCGCACCCGCCCGGAAGACGTCGCGGCCTGCGTGCAGTTCATATCGAGCACCTCGATCCTCGCGGACCTGCCGGGCGTGACGATCCCCGTGCTCAACCTGATCGGTGTCTACGACGCCATCGTTCCGCCCTCGCACCAGTTGCGGCTGTCAAAGCTGCTTCCCCAGGCGCAGACCGTATTGTTCGGCGACTGCGGCCATCTCGTGATGGTCGAGCAGAAACGGCAGATGAACAAGGTGATCGCCGGATTCCTTGATCCGCACTCCTCCGTCGCAGCTGCCCTTCACGACCGCTGGCGAGCCGTTCCGCCCCACAGCTCGACGGACTCGAACCGGATTTTTCACCCGTCCCATTGCTGCAACTGGAACAATTCTCTTCGGACGACGTTGAGGCGACACGAATACCTAGTTTTGCACTGCTGAATGGAGAGGGTCACCATGTTGAGCACAGTTCTCATCGTCATCGTCATTTTGCTTCTGATCGGCGCACTGCCCAATTGGGGTTATAGCCGCAACTGGGGCTATGGACCGTCCGGTGGTCTGGGCCTTGTTGTCCTTATTCTTGTTATCCTGTTGCTCATGGGCCGGATTTGAGCCCGGTCAAAAACGAAGAGGAGAACCGACGATGAAGAAAGCCCTTCTTGCCCTTGCCCTGATTGCCCCGCTGGCTTCCTGCACTGCGACCGAACGCGGCGCGTCAGTCGGCGCCGCAACCGGAGCCGTTATCGGTGGCGTTGCCACTAACTCCGTCGGCGGTGCAGCCGTTGGCGCCGTGGTCGGTGGTGCCGCGGGCGCCTTGATCGGACAGTCCCAGGAACGTTCCGGCTATTGCATCTATCGTGACCGCTACGGCCGCACCTACGAAGCACGCTGCCGCTAAAGTACACGCGGCGCTGCATCCAGAAAGCCGCCGGTCCGCCACCGGCGGCTTTTTGCTGCCTTCACACCTGACGCGCCAATACCTCGATCGAAGCCGGAACGGCTCAGCTGCGAATCCCTGGCTTGACAGGTTGCCCGCACCGCGCGCCGCGGTTGCCCTACGAGCGCTGAGCACCATTGGCAAATCTCCGCACCGCTTCGGAAAATCGAACTTGACCTAAACCATAGTTGAGGTCCCACTTTCCTGTCTCCTTGAGCAAGCAAAGGTGACACGATGACCAAAGAAATGATCAGTGGCGGACAAAGGAGCATTTTCCGGGTGGACGGGTTCATCGTCCCCGCCAGCGCGAGGACCCAGTTCCTTGAGCGGCTGTTGACCATCAAAGCCTTCCTGAGCGGCCAGCCCGGATGCCTCTACAACAGGCTCGCCGAAAGCGACGCAGGTGACGGCGCCACGCGCATTATCACAATTGTCGAATGGCAGGATCAGGCGGCTTTCGAGAGCGCTAAATCAGAGGCAGCCGCGTTCTACGCGCAATCCGGTTTCAGTCCGGCGATATTCATGGAGCAAATGGGCATCAAGCCCGACTTCGCAATCTTTCGGGACCTGGCTGAGTGAATGAGAAGGTTCGAAATCCATCGAACACGTTCTGAGCCAGAGAAGCCCCGGCATCGATAGATGACCGGGGCGCGTCCAACCAGATGTCAGACGACGAACTGTCCGCCGTTGGCCGAGATCGTCGATCCGGTGATGAAGCCGGCGTCGTCGGAGGCGAGGAACACGACACAGCGGGCGATTTCTTCCGGCTCGCCAAGACGCCCCACCGGAATCTGCGGAATGATCCGCTCATTCAGCACTTTCTCCGGAACCGCCAGGACCATTTCCGTGGCGATATAGCCCGGGCAGATGGCATTCACCGTAATGCCCTTGGCCGCACCCTCCTGGGCGAGGGCCTTTGTGAAGCCGAGATCACCGGCCTTCGCGGCGGAATAGTTGACCTGCCCCATCTGCCCCTTCTGGCCGTTGATGGAAGAGATGGTAATCACGCGCCCAAAATTCCGGTCCCGCATGCCCGGCCAGATGGGATGGGTCATGTTGAAGACGCCCGTCAGATTGGTGCCGATCACCTGGTTCCATTGCTCGGGCGTCATTTTGTGAAACATGCCGTCACGCGTAATCCCGGCATTGTTGACGAGAATATCCACAGGTCCGAGTTCCGCTTCGACCTTCGCGACGCCTTCCAAACAGGAGGCATAATTGGAAACATCCCATTTGAAGACCGCAATCCCAGTCTCCTCATGGAAGGCTTTTGCCCTCTCGTCATTGCCCGCATAGTTTGCCGCGACGGAATATCCGGCCTTTTTCAGCGCGATCGAGACTGCCGCTCCAATTCCTCTCGTTCCACCCGTAACCAATGCAACTCTGCTCATGCTGTCTCTCCTCAAAAGATGGCTTGATCGTGCACCGACTCTTCTGGTGGAGCCGTTGTTAGGACAGTTCTATGACATGTAGTTCGGCATTGCGTCGTCGCGGCACGGATTCCTTGCCGCAAGATTGATCGGGTCCCGCGCTCAGAAAGCCTCCAAACACATGGCGATACCCATGCCGCCGCCAATGCAGAGCGTAGCGAGGCCCTTCTTCGCCCCGCGCCGCTTCATCTCAAAAAGCAGCGTGTTGAGGATGCGGGCACCCGACGCACCGATCGGATGACCGATGGCAATCGCGCCACCATTGACGTTGACGATCGACGTGTCCCAACCGAGATCCTTGTTAACCGCGCATGCCTGCGCAGCGAAGGCTTCGTTGGCCTCCACGAGGTCAAGATCCGAAACGCTCCATCCAGCCTTTTGAAGAGCCTTGCGCGAGGCGGGGATCGGACCTGTTCCCATCACCTGTGGATCGACGCCGGCGGTCGCCCAGGACGCAATGCGTGCAAGCGGGGAAATGGCGCGGCGCACAGCTTCGGCTTCGCTCATCAGCAAGGCAGCGGCGGCACCATCATTGATGCCGGAAGCATTGCCGGCGGTTACCGTTCCTTCCTTGTCGAAAGCCGGTTTCAGTTTGGTCATGTTTTCGAGCGTGGCGCCGAAGCGGATATATTCGTCGGCATCGACGGTGATGTCGCCCTTGCGGCTGGACACCACAACCGGGACAATTTCGTCCTTGAAACGGCCCGCGGTCTGCGCGGCTTCGGCCTTGTTCTGCGAAGCTACGGCAAAAGCATCCTGCTCATCGCGCGACAACTGCCACTGACGTGCCACGTTTTCGGCGGTGGTGCCCATATGATAGCCGTAGAAGGCATCGGTCAGGCCGTCCTTGATCATAGTGTCGATCATCTTGAAGTCGCCCATCTTCACGCCGCCGCGCAGATGCGCGCAATGGGGCGCCATCGACATCGATTCCTGCCCCCCAGCGACAATGATATTGGCGTCGCCGGTGGCAATCTGCTGCATGCCGAGTGCGACAGCGCGCAGGCCGGAGCCGCAGAGCTGATTCATGCCCCAGGCGGTTGCTTCCTGCGGGATACCCGCCTTCATGGCCGCCTGCCGCGCCGGATTCTGGCCGTGACCGGCCGTGAGGATCTGCCCCAGAATGACTTCGTCGACTTCCTTGCCGTCAACGCCCGCGCGCTCCAGAACGCCCTTGATCGCCACCGCCCCGAGTTCGTGGGCCGGCATATTGGCGAATGCTCCGTTGAACGAACCAACGGGTGTTCGCGCTGCGCTGGCAATGACGATGGATGAACTGCTCATGGCGTGTCCTCATTTCTATTCGATCTTTGCGATGAAACTGGCAAAGCTTGCTGTCAGAGTCAAACGGGAAGAATGCGTTTCAACGTCTCGATTCCCGGCATTCTTGTCCAGATTTCCAGCCTTGGCCGGAATGCCGGTGCCGCAACGCACAAAGAGATTGTCACCGCCCTTCGTTTGCGATTACACTTGATCTGGGAAGAGAAAAAATTCGCTAAATCAACGGGGTTGGAGAACGAAATGGCTAAAGCCGATGGCGAAATCACCATAAAGAAGTATGCCAATCGACGCCTCTACAATACGGGCACCAGCACGTATGTAACGTTGGACGATCTGGCCAAGATGGTGAAAAAGGGTGAGGAGTTTGTCGTTCAGGATGCCAAGTCCGGAGAGGATATCACGCATTCGGTCCTGACGCAGATCATATTCGAGCAAGAGTCCAAGACCGGCAACACGCTTCTGCCCATATCGTTCCTGCGCCAGCTGATTTCCTACTACGGCGACCAGATGCAAATGATCGTTCCGAGCTTCCTCGAGCATTCGATGAAGGCCTTCACCGAGCAGCAGTCCCAGATGCGCGAGCAGATGACCAGAGCCTTCGGGGAGAGCCCGATTTCGAAGAACCTGCAGGCGCCGATGCAGCTCATGGAAGAGCAGGTCAAGCGGAATACGGAGATGTTCCATCAGGCTATGCAGATGTTCTCGCCTTTCCTCTCTCCGCAGCCGCCAAAGGAGACGAAAAAGGCTGAAGCGAGGGATATCGACGAGCTCAAGGAACAACTTCGCACTCTGCAGAACAAGCTCGACAAACTCTGACCGAGTTAAAGCCGGCCTTGCCAGCCCCGGCTTGAATGCCGCATAACCTGTGGGTTCTCTCAAAGACCGATCGAGACGTCTCGCCCGGCTGTCCTGATAGAAACGACGACACCGCCGATGACATCGATGAACGCGATGGTCATGAGAATGAAGAATACTTGCGTGGCGGCATCGCGGACGAGCAGGAACTCCACCAGAAACGCGACGAATACCAGCATCGACAACATGTGATTGACCAGCGAGCCAGATCCGTTCCGCGTCGCTTTCAGGATCTCGCCGAAGAGCAGGACAAGCGCGACCAGGATGAAAATATCGGCTATCGACAGGGTCCAGACCGCCCCCGAGAGCATGGAAAGCGACAGGACCACATGTCCGAGAGCCGCAGTTCCGCCACGTCCGAACAGGCCCAGCATGGCGAAATTGTAGAGGGCCAGGGGAACGATCATCAGCGGAATGACTGCGAGCATGGCTCCAAACCCTCTATGACTGGTCGAATTCAGTATATTCAAGGAAAGTCATAGACGAACATCTCTGCGGAGAAAATGTGCCGACCCACAAAAAGTAAAGGCCGGCGAAAGCCGGCCCTCAATGCAATCACCGCGGAAACGGTAGCTTATGCGCTTTCCTTCGGCGTCAATACCTGGCGACCGCGATACATACCGGTCTTCAGATCGATATGATGCGGGCGGCGCAGTTCGCCGGAATTCTTGTCTTCGACATAGGCCGAGGCCTTGATAGCGTCGGCAGAGCGGCGCATACCGCGCTTCGACGGACTTGTTTTTCTCTTCGGTACAGCCATTTCAATTACTCCACTTGACGGGCAAGACATGCAGGTCGGCCGGAAACCAGAGCCGAAAATTACACGTCTCAATCTCGGAATTTTGGCGGCTTATACATGCCAAGCGCGGACTTGACCAGTCCCCGCGCTCAAATTTTCCTGTTCGCGCATTCAAAAGCGTTGCTCAGACTTCGTCCTCGGCAACGATCCATGGCTCGGCCAGAGCAGCGTCATGCCATTTCACCCATGCCGGATGAGACTTCATCGCTGCCATATAGTCCAGTGTCTCGCTGTCGTCCACGAGGTCATAGGCGTCGAACCGGTTGACGACAGGGGCATACATGGCATCGGCGCCGGAGAATTCCCCGAACAGAAAGGGGCCACCCGATCGTCTCCGCATCTCGCCCCACAGGGATTTGATGCGTTCCACGTCCGCCATGACATCGTCGGATACCCCGATCGCCTGCTTCTTCCGGCGCATGTTCATCGGGCAGGCATTCCGCAAGGCGCGGAAGCCGGAAAGCATTTCCATGGAGATCGATCGTGCGAGCGCCCGGTCCTGGCGATTTTTCGGCCAGAGACCCGCATCCGGAACGACTTCAGCAACATATTCAATGATGGCCAGCGACTCCCAGACCCGCAGGTCGCCGTGATAGAGGATAGGAACGCGCCCGGTTGGGGAAACCTCCCGGATCTTCGGGTTCCCTGCCGCAAAATCGAAAGGAATAAGTCGTTCCTCGAATTTTACGCCGCACCCGGTAAGTGCCATCCACGGGCGAAACGACCAGGAAGAATAGTTCTTGTTGCCTATATAGAGAATGAGGTCGTTCATCGCTGGTGCTCCATCATCGTGCCGACCCGCAAAGACTAGACGCTTCGGACATCCCGCACCAACGAATCTTTGGAAACTCAATCATAAAGGCATGTGATGTATGCGCCGGATCTGCGGGCGCGCCGCTCGACGACGGCAGCGAGGCGCTTCATTCCGCTCGATGGTTTGCTCGCCACACGTTCGATCGGATTTGGCAGCGACACGGCGAGGAGCGTCGCCTGCCGGGCCGACAATTTCGACGCTGGGACTTTGAAATGGTATCGAGCCGCCGCTTCGATCCCGTAGATTCCCGGCCCCCATTCGGCGATATTGAGATAGATCTCCATCATCCGTTTTTTCGACCATATGGCATCCGCGAAAATCGCCAGCGGCATCTCCAGCCCCTTGCGCAGCAATGACCGGCTATTCCACAAGAACAGGTTCTTGACGGTCTGCATGGAAATCGTGCTGGCGCCGCGCGTCGGCTCGCCGGAAAGCGCGTCATCGACGACTGCCTTCATTTCCCCCCAGTCGACGCCAAAGTGGGAACAGAATTGCCCGTCCTCGGACATCATGACCGCACTGACCAGATGAGGCGATATATCATCGAACTCCACCCATTGCCGGTCATATCCACGGAAGGTGAGGAAGTCACCGATCATCAATGTCGAGAGAGGATGAACGAAGTCCGGGCGATAGAGAAAGACCAGCAGATAGGGTAATAGAAGAAGACCTATCAGCAGGGCGGCAATTTTCTTGAGGACAACGGAGCCAAAACGTACTCCTGCAGGAGCAGCTCTCATGGTTTCTCCGATTTCGCTTTCTTCCGCCAACAGAAGTCTGCCCGATGCTTTCAATTAGTTGTTTCTCTTAGCCTCCCTCTTCTGCAATGACCAGTCCGCACAAGGGATCGGACCGCATTTCCCGTGCAAATTACCGTTGCCACCTGCCATGGCCCATGCCAAAGAACCGGCATGAGCACCCTGACCCGCACTTTCGAAATCCAGCTACGCGATACAGCCGCACAGATCGAGAGCCTGCTTTCGACGCTTCTGGCGGCACAGCCTCTTTCCGGCGAGATCGCGCGCCCCCAGCACCTGCTGAACGCCACGCGCCACGCGGTGCTGAATGGCGGAAAACGTCTTCGGCCGTTCCTGGTGACAACGAGCGCCGCCCTTTTTGGCGGCGATGCACAAGCGGCCCTCCGCGTGGGTGCTGCGCTTGAATGCCTGCACTGCTATTCGCTGGTCCATGACGACCTCCCGGCGATGGATAACGATGACATGAGGCGCGGACAGCCGACCGTGCATATCGCCTTCGACGAGGCGACAGCCATCCTCGCCGGCGACAGCCTGCTGACCTATGCCTTCGATATCATTGCCGCGCCTGAAACCTTCTTGTCCGATCGGATCAAGAACGAACTCGTGCTGGCACTTGCCCGAGCGGCCGGCATTGGCGGAATGGCCGGCGGTCAGGCGCTCGATCTTGCCGCCGAGAAACAGGCCCCGGACGAAGCGGCGATCGTCACATTGCAGGCCATGAAAACCGGCGCGCTGTTGCGTTTTGCCTGTGAGGCTGGCCCCATCATCGCGGGATCGGAGACGGCGGATCGACAGCGCATCCGCCGGTTTGGCGAAATCATCGGGCGCGCCTTCCAGCTTGCCGACGACCTTCTCGACCTGACCGCAGACGCAACCACCTTGGGCAAGGCAACGGGCAAGGACGCCGCGCGCGGCAAGGGAACGCTGGTCGCCCTCAAAGGACGGGACTGGGCCGAATCCGAACTGGAACGGCTGGTCGGCGAAGCGGAAGCACTTTTGGCGCCCTATGGCGAGAAAGCCGGGATGTTGGTTGCCGCCGCACGTTTTGTGGCCAACAGGAAGAGTTGAACGATCCAGACAATTCGTTCCAATGAATCATCAATTTTCGGATGGGCGGCTATCAAATGATCTGACGTGTGCCCGAGCGTGGGAAGCGTTATGCTGCCCGTTCAAGTCCAGGAGAACGGGAACCCATGAATGACATTGCCCAGAACCTGCCGCAGATCGTGGCGACCTATCTCGTCTATCTCGCCGCGGTTCTGAGCCCCGGACCTGCGGTTATGGCGATCGTCTCGACGTCGATCAGCGAGGGACGCCGATCGGGGCTGGCCATGGCGATCGGTGTCTTCGCCGGCTCGTTAACATGGGCAATGGCGGCCTCGATCGGCCTCGCCGCCCTTCTCATGCACTATGCCAGCGTGTTGCAGGTGGTGAAAATCGTCGGCGGTTTGTATCTGCTCTATCTCGCCTACAAGGCACTGCGATCGGCGAGCCGTCCCGATACGGCTCTGCAATTGGCAACGGCAGATGCCGTTCCGGCCAGGAGCCTCAAGCGGACCTTCCTGCTCGGCTATGCCATCCACCTGACCAACCCCAAGGCGATCTTTGCCTGGGTGGCGATTATTTCGCTCGGACTTCCGCAAGATGCCTCGACTGCAGCCGTGGCGCTGATTGTCGGCGGCTGCCTGCTCACGGGCCTAACCGTCTTCACCAGCTACGCCCTGCTGTTTTCCACCGGACCGGCTTATCGGGCCTATCACGCCGCTCGCCGCTGGATCGACGGTGTCATGGCAGCACTCTTCTGCGCGGCCGGCATAAAAATGCTGACCGTTCGGATATGAAAACGGCGCCGCACGATATCGAGGCGCCGGTGATTTCAGCAATGTAGGCCTGATTATCCCGCGGTAATCGGGGCGATCTGGATCTCGACGCGACGGTTCTGCGCGCGTCCCTCTGCGGTCGCGTTGGAGGCGATGGGCTGGCTCGGGCCGAAGCCCAGCGCCGATACGCGGCGCGGGTCGATACCCTGGGAGTTGAGATATCCGGCAACCGACATCGCGCGGCGCTCCGACAGTGCCTGATTGTGCTCAAGGCTTCCCGTCGAATCGGTATGGCCGTTTACATCGATGAGCGTGCGCTCAAACTTCCTCAGCACGATCGCAACAGAATTGAGCGTCGGATAGAATTGCGGCATCACCGCATCCTGGTCGGTCGCAAAGGTGATGTTGGACGGCATGTTGAGGATGATCCGGTCGCCCATGCGGGTGACGGAAATGCCGGTGCCCTGCAACTGGGCGCGCAATTCGGCCTCCTGCTGGTCCATGTAATTGCCTATCGCGCCACCGGCCAATGCGCCGATGCCGGCACCGATCAGCGCTGCATTGCGACCAGAACGGCCGCCGCCGCCGATGGCAAGGCCGCCGAGGGCACCGGCGGCGGCACCCAGCATCGCACCACCTGCGGTATTCGATACCTTTTGTTCCCCGGTATAAGGATCGGTCGTCGTGCAAGAAGTCAGGTAAGTGGCGGCAAGCGCGGCGATCGCAAGTTTCTTTATCATCGGTCAAGTCGCTCCGTGGTGTTGTGATTCCCGTCAATAAGCCAATTGCGGCAATATGAAGAGCAGTGGCCGATCAGATCACTCTGCTGCACTCTTCTGGCCATAGCGCTTGTCAATATAGTCGATCACCAGCGCCTCGAAATCCGCAGCAATGTTCGGGCCGCGCAAGGTCATGGCCTTCTTGCCGTCGATGAAGACGGGAGCGGCCGGCATCTCGCCGGTGCCCGGTAGCGATATGCCGATGTCGGCATGCTTGCTTTCGCCCGGTCCGTTGACGATGCAGCCCATGACCGCGACGTTGAGCGCTTCGACGCCCGGGTATTTCTCACGCCAAACGGGCATGTTCTTGCGCAGATCCTGCTCGATCTTCTGGGCCAGTTCCTGGAACACGGTCGAGGTGGTCCGGCCGCAGCCGGGGCAGGCGGCAACGACGGGCACAAATTGGCGGAAGCCCATGACCTGCAGGAGTTCCTGCGCCACCTGCACCTCACGGGTGCGATCGCCGTTCGGTTCCGGCGTCAGCGAGACTCGGATCGTATCGCCGATACCGTGTTGCAGGACATAGCCCATGGCCGCGGAGGAGGCGACGATGCCCTTGGAACCCATGCCGGCCTCGGTCAGCCCGAGGTGGAGCGCGTGGTCGGAACGGCTGGCCAGCATGGAATAGACGGCAATCAGGTCCTGAACCTGGGACACCTTGGCCGACAGGATGATCTTCGATGGCGGCAGGCCGATCTCCTCGGCGAGTTCGGCCGACAGCAGAGCCGACTGGACGATCGCCTCACGCGTCACCTGGCGGGCGGAAAGCGGAAAGCCCTCCGCCTGGTTCTTGTCCATCAGCCGGGTCAGCAATTCCTGGTCGAGCGAGCCCCAGTTGACGCCGATGCGCACCGGCTTGTCATAACGGATGGCCATCTCGACGATGTCGGCGAACTGCTTGTCCTTCTTGTCCTTGAAGCCGACATTGCCCGGATTGATGCGATATTTGGCGAGCGCCTCGGCGCAGGCGGGATGGTCGGCGAGCAGTTTGTGGCCGATATAGTGGAAGTCGCCGACCAGCGGGACATCGAGGCCCAGGCGAAGCAATCGCTCGCGGATTTTCGGAACGGCCGCAGCGCTTTCGTCGCGATCGACGGTGATGCGGACGATTTCGGAACCCGCCCTGAACAGTTCGGCCACCTGTCTGACGGTGGCGTCAATATCGGCCGTGTCGGTATTGGTCATCGACTGCACGACGACCGGAGCACCGCCACCGACAATCACGCCACCAACATCGACGGCGACGGAAGCGCGGCGCGGTTTGGGGTCGAATTCTTCAGCTGAGGTCATGGAGCGCCCTTAAACGGCAAGTAAATGTCAAAAATCAGGTGGATCAAACATGCGCGCTTGTCAACCATGCGCTAACCTACGGCTACCGCGTGAACGGGCCGATTAGCAGCCGCACCAGATCCGAGAGCTTGGCCGCAACTTCATCCATGTCCGACATGCGCATTTTCATGCCCTCTGTGGCATCAAGAAGCAGTGAAGCCACACGCTCGGCGGATACTCCGGCACCCTCAAGGTCAATATGGCCAGTGGCGTCCTCGGCGGCGAGGCCCATGGCGATCTCCTCTTCGACGGCTTCGATCCATTCAAGGAAGAGGTCGCTGGCGAATTCGTACTTCGCGTCGAAGATCTCCGCCCCATGCGGCGTGTCCGCAATCTTGCGGTATGGACGGATGATCGCCTCGTTCAGAGCCTCCTCGACCTTGGAAACCGTACTTCCTTCGCCTGAGAAGCATTTCGCCACTCTGATCCGCATTTCCGCCATCAGCGCCTGCATGCAGGCACGAAAAATGTCCGCCTTGTTGCGGTAAAGGAGATAGAGCGCCGGACGCGACAATCCCGCTCCCCGTGCGATGTCGTCCATGGTCGTGCGCCTGTAGCCATAGGTCGTGAACGCGGCAAAAGCCTGCGCCAGAATGGCTGCGCGCCGCTGATCGGTCTTCGGATCGTCCATGTTTGACATTCTGACAGATTTTGTTATTTTGTCAAAGCATTGATTTCACGCCGCAAGACTATTGCAGGAGGAACCCGAAGTGAACCTGACCGTCAATGGAAAAGTGTATAGCTTCGAAGCGGAACCTGACATGCCCCTGCTCTGGGCGCTGCGCGACATCCTCGACATAAAGGGGCCGAAATTCGGCTGCGGCGCCGGGCTTTGCGGCGCCTGTACCGTCATCATCGATGGCCAGGCCGTACGCTCCTGCCAGATTCCCGCCGCCGACGTGACCTCGGAAATCCGCACGATCGACGGGCTGGCGAACAATGATGGCACTCTCCATCCCGTGCAGCAGGCCTGGATGGACGAACAGGTCGCCCAGTGTGGCTATTGCCAGGCCGGGCAGATCATGAACGCCGTCGCCCTGCTCGAGACCAATCCGCAGCCGAGCGATGCCGACATCGACGGGGCCATGGCCGGCAATCTCTGTCGCTGCGGCACTTATCCGCGCATCCGCGCCGCAATCAAGCGCGCGGCAAACGAAATGGCGGGAACGTGACCATGTCGACAATAGGAAAGATCGCCCGCCGCACCTTCCTGTTCGGGGCCGCTGCCGTCGCTGGCGGCGTCGCCTTCGGTTACTATCGCTACAGCAAACCTTTTCCCAATCCGCTCGAAGACGAACTTGCCGAAGGCGAAGCCACCTTCAATCCCTATGTGAAAATCGGCAACGACGGGAACATCACCGTCATCGCCCCGCGCGCCGAAATGGGCCAGGGCAGCTACACGACGCTGGCCGCCCTCGTCTGCGAGGAACTTGACGTGCGCCTCGACCAGGTGTCGATCGAGCACGGACCTGCGTCCCCCGCCTATTACAATTCTGCTGCCTTGAGCGAAGGCGCGCCGGTGCCGCAATTCAACGAGGGCATGGTGGCCGAAAGCCTGCGCGCCGCGATGAAGGTCGTGGCGAAATTCGTCGCCCTGCAGTTCACCGGCGGCTCGACGTCAGCGGCAGACAGCTTTGAGAAGATGCGCTATGCTGGTGCCGGCGCCCGCGAGGCACTGAAGCAAGCCGCCGCTCTCAAGCTCGGGGTTGCCGCCTCGACGCTGAGAACCTCGGATGGCGCCGTCACCGACCCCGCTTCCGGACGCAGCCTTTCCTATGGTGAGCTGGCGCGCGACGCCGCGGCGATCGAACCGCCCTCGGACATTGTCCTGCGTGACCACGACGAATGGAAGATTCTCGGCAAATCGCAACCGCGCAAGGACATGCGCGCGAAGGTGACCGGTGCGCCGATCTTCGGCGTCGATGTCAGCCTGCCCGACATGCTCTACGGCACGGTGCGGATGAACCCGAGCCCGAACGGCAGAATGAAGTCCTTCGACGCAGCGGCAGCGCTTGCCATGCCGGGCGTCAAGAAGGTGGTCGCAATCGACAGCCCCTACGGTCAAGGCGTCGGCGTGATTGCCGACAATACCTGGCGCGCCTTCAAGGCAGCCGAGGCTGTCTCCGTCGAATGGGAGCAGGGGCCAGCCCCGGCAAGCTCCGCAGAGATCGACGCCGTGCTCGCGAAGACGCTGGATGGCCCCGACTTTTTCACCCTGCGCACCATCGGCGATCCGGACAGGATCTTTGCCGATGCCCCGCGTGACAAAGTGATCGAGGCGCAATACG
Source organism: Rhizobium sp. (assembly GCA_041675415.1). Lineage (GTDB taxonomy): Bacteria > Pseudomonadota > Alphaproteobacteria > Rhizobiales > Rhizobiaceae > Allorhizobium. The sequence continues at coordinate 34,988 of JBAYTX010000024.1, forward strand.
ACGCGCCGTTCCTGTCGCATGCAACGATGGAGCCGATGAACGCGACGGCGCAGCTGAAGGACGGCGCGCTCGGAGTCTGGGCACCGAACCAGGGACCTACGCTGATCGAGGTGATCGGCAGCCGCATCACCGGATTGCCGGTCGACAAGATCAAGGTCCACACGACCTTCCTCGGTGGCGGCTTCGGTCGCCGTATCGAGCCCGACTTTTCCGACTACGCCATCCGGCTTGCCCGCGAGGCGGATGGCCGTCCGGTCAAGGTCACCTGGACGCGCGAGGAAGACATGACCCATGGCCCCTATCGTCCGGCGGCCAAGGGTCGTTACAAGGCTGTGCTGGGCGACGATGGCCTGCCGCGTGCGCTGACCGGCTCGATCGCCGCACCTTCTGTCGTTGCCAGCGCCGTGGGACGCTATTTCCCGGATGTTCTGATAAGCGGTCCCGATAATGCCCTCATCGACGGCGGCTATAACCAGCCCTACGGCGTGGAGAACTACCGCATCGACGGCCGCAAGGCGCCGATCGCCGTGCCGGTCGGCTTCTGGCGATCTGTCGGCTATTCCTACAACAGCTTCATGCACGAGAGTTTCATCGACGAGATCGCCCATGCCGGCGGCAAGGATCCGCTCGACCTGCGGCGCGCCTTGATGAAGGACTATCCGACTGCTCTTGGCGTGGTTGAGAAGGTGGCATCGATGGCCGGATGGTCCACGCCGCCGCAGCCGGGCCGAGCCCGCGGGCTCGCTTTCGCGCTTTCCTTCGGCACGTGGGTCGCGCAGATCGTCGAGGTGTCCGAAAGCGATGGCGCGATCCGCATCGAAAAGGTCTGGTGCGCCGCCGACCCGGGCACGGTTCTCGATCCGTTGAACTTCAAGGCGCAGATGATGTCCGGTATCGTCTATGGCCTCTCCGCGGCGGTTGGCCAGCAGATCACCTTCGCCGACGGCGCGGTCGAGCAGTCAAATTTTCACGACTACGACGCGCTGCGGATGAACCAGTGTCCGCCGATCGAGGTCGAACTGCTGGAGAATGCCCAGCGTATGGGCGGCGCCGGCGAACCGGGAACGCCACCATCCATGCCGGCACTCGGCAATGCCATCTTTGCCCTTACCGGCAAACGGCTGCGGGCTCTGCCGTTCTCCAGAGAGGTCAACTTCTCCTGACGCCTAGCTCTGCGCCTCACCGACCCGGTCGGCGTGGCGAGCGAGCCCGGAAAGCGCCAGAACAATCAGGTTCAGGAGCGATACCGAAGTAAAGACGACGGAGAGCGATGTATACTTGGCGATGAAACCTATCACCGACGGAGCAAACAGGATCCCTGAATAGCCGAGCGTGGTGACGACCGAGAGGCCGATCCCCGGCGCAAGGCCTGGTATGTTGCCGCCCGCCGAAAAGGCGATCGGAACCATGTTGGAAATGCCGATCCCGGCAATGGCGAAGCCGATCAGTACAGTTGTCACGTTCGGCGCCAGACCGGCGATAACCAGCCCCAGGAATGAGGCGAGCGTACACAGGCGCAAGGTCGCCACCGCACCCAGCCGGTCGCGAACAAGATCTCCGGCAAACCGCATCGCCGCCATGGTCAACGAGAAGGCGGCAAAGGCGAAGCCTGAAAAGGAGACGGAAGCGCCAAGCTCGCCACGCAGATAGAGCGCACCCCAATCGAGGATCGCACCTTCCGGGATCATCGATGACAGGGCGATAAGCCCGATCAACCAGGGAAGGGGCGTGAGAGGTAGACGCGCCTTGGGACGCCGCTCCTCGGGATGCGGCCGATCGACAAGAATGAAAGGCCGCGCGCTCAAAAGCAGCATAAGCCCGACTGCGGATATGGCGACCGAGTGCCAGATATTGCCAATATTCGCAATGGCATAGCCGCCTGTCGCGGACCCGACGAGGCCCCCGAGGCTCCAGAATGCGTGGCAGGACGACATGATCGAACGGCGCATTGACCGCTCGACCTCCACGGCATTGGCATTCATGGCTACGTCCATGGCGCCGCCGAGGCCGCCGAAGAGGAAAATGGCTGCAACCCCTGCCCATAGTGAATTGACGAGCGAAACGCCGAGGATCGTCGGAATGAACAGGATTGCCGCGGCCTGTACGACACGGCTCGAACCGAAACGTGCGATTTGCATTCCGGCAATCGGCATCAGGATGAGTGAACCGATACCGAAGACAAAAAGCATGATCCCGAGCCCCTCCTCGGAAAGGTTGAGCGTAGCTGCGAAGACCGGGATCTTCGGCGCCCAGGAACCCATCATCAGGCCATTGAGGAAGAACAGCAGCGATACCGCCACGCGAGTACCTGTGAAGAACGGGGCTCCCTTCGCAACGACCACTGCATGATTTTTTGCTTCGACCATGATTCCTCTCCAATATGGACAGGCGCAATCTATTTAAATCGATTGAATCCACAATCCGGATCACAGGCGGAGGCGCTCACATTTTGTTTCTCCGTGAAACGCGCCGGTTGCATGAAGATGGCACAGTGAGGACGCGCGGAATGCGGAGCAATCTCCCCCCTTTACGATGTTCGCGGATGCAAAATATGTCTTGCACCCAAAATAACCATCGTATATACGAATATATGTAGATAACTAACCTTGAGGAGGTTTCCCATGTCTCTCGATCGTATGGTACTCGCCTTTGCCGGCGTAATGGTTCTTCTGTCGGTTGTCCTGACCGTGTACGTCCACCCGTTGTTCGTCTGGTTTACCGTGTTTATCGGCGTCAATATGCTACAATCCGCGTTCACCGGTTTCTGCCCGGCCGCAATGGTCTTCAAGAAGCTTGGATTCCGTCCCGGAACCGCCTTCTAAGCAGGTCTCGAATAAGGAAGAAACGATGTATCGCTTGCCGCTCACGCGTATGGTCGCGTTGACCCTCACTTTGTCGGCTGCCTCTGCAGTCGCTGAAACCCTGCGGATCGAACCGGAAACCGTGCCGGAGTGGAAAGCCGTCTACGGGCGCGTCGAGGCACGCGACAGCGTGCCTGCGCGCGCGCGGATCGGCGGCACGCTCATCGAGTTGAAGGTCACCGAGGGCGACAACGTCACGACGGGCGACGTCATCGCGACTGTGAAGGACGACAAGATCGATTTCCAGATCGCCGCAATCGATGCGCAGCTATCGGGCCTCAAGGCTTCCATGGAAAACGCCCAGTCCGAACTTGCTCGCGGCGAGGAACTGATCAAGCGCGGCGTCACCACCGCCCAGCGCCTGGATGCCCTCCGCACCCAGGTGGATGTGGTCCGCAACCAGATTGCGGCAGCGGAAGCGCAGCGATCCGTCGTTGTTCAGCAAGGCAAGGAGGGCTCCGTCCTGGCGCCTGCAACGGGCAAGGTCTTGAGCGTACCCGTGACCCGTAATGCCGTAGTAATGGCCGGCGAACCTGTCGCAACCATCGGAGGCGGTGGTTTCTTCCTACGGCTGGCAATCCCGGAACGCCATGCCGATCTGCTCAAGGAAAACGCCACGATCGAAATCGATAGCGGCAATGGCAAGGACAGCACCGGACGCCTGGTAAAAATCTATCCCGAGATCGACAGCGGCCGCGTGATTGCCGACGTCGAGGTCGACGACGTCCCCACCGCCTTTGTCAACAAACGTCTGCTTGTCCGCCTCCCGGTCGGCGAACGCGAAGCCCTATTCGTCCCGCAAAGCGCCCTGACCAGCCGCTACGGCATCGACTACGTGACCGTCAAGAGTGGTGACATCACCATCGAGCGCGCTGTTGTCACCGCCAAGCCCATCACGCGTAACGGCGTTGCCATGACCGAAATCCTGACCGGGATCAATGCAGGCGACGAGGTTGTGCTGCCATGAAAATTCAGAACTTGGGCATTGCCGGAGGGCTGACGAAGGCTTTCATAACGTCGCCCCTCACACCCCTTTTCCTGCTCGCGGCCTTCGCACTCGGCCTTGTGGCATTGGTGACGCTCCCCCGTGAGGAGGAGCCGCAGATCTCTGTGCCGATGGTAGACATCATTGTTCGCGCCGATGGCCTCAAGGCTGAGGATGCGGTCAAGCTCGTGACTGAGCCGCTGGAGACCATCGTCAAGGCCATCAACGACGTCGAGCATGTCTATTCCCAGACATCCGATGACCAGGTCATGGTCACGGCCCGGTTTGTGGTCGGTACGTCTGGCGACGCGGCAGTCCTTCGCGTCCACGACAAGATCAGAGCCAATATGGCCAGCATCCCCGTCGGCATTCCGGAACCCATTGTTGTCGGACGCACGATCGACGATGTGGCGATCGTATCACTGACCCTCACGCCCTCAGATGACAAAGGCCAGAACCTCACGGCCAACGACCTCACGCGGATCGCCCGCGACCTGCGCGTCGAGATGGCGAAGATCGAGGATGTGGGCTTGAGCTATCTGGTCGGCGAGACGGGCGAAGCAATCCGCATTGCACCGGACACCGAAAAGCTTGCCCTCTACGGCATGACGCTGCAGCAGCTTTCCGGTAAGGTTACGGCGGCAAACCGCTCCTTCTCGACAGGCCTTGTTCGCGACGCCGGAAACCAGATCGAGGTGATCGCGGGCGAAACCCTGTCCACGCCCGGCGAAATCGGAAACCTCCTGCTGACCACCCGCGACAACCGCCCGGTCTATGTCCGCGATGTCGCAGATGTCTCCTTCGTCACCGATACCAGCGATACCCGTGCCTCGACCGTCACCCGCGGCGAAAATGGCGAACTCCGGCGGGTTCCGGCAGTCACCCTGGCTCTGGCCAAGCGCGCTGGCGCAAACGCCGTGCTGGTTTCGGAAGAGATCCTCCATCGCGTCGAGGAATTGAAGGGTAGCCTTATCCCTGATTCAATCAGCGTTGAAGTCACTCGTGACTACGGCGATACGGCGAACGAAAAGGCAAACGAACTCCTCTTCCACCTGGGCCTTGCGACTGTGTCGATCATCGCGCTCGTCTGGATCGCCATCGGTCGGCGCGAGGCTCTCGTGGTCGCGATCGTCATTCCGGTCACGATTCTGCTGACGCTGTTTGCAGCCAACCTCATGGGGTACACGCTGAACCGCGTGTCGCTGTTCGCGTTGATCTTCTCCATCGGTATCCTTGTCGACGATGCCATCGTCGTCATTGAGAACATTGCCCGCCATTGGGGCATGTCGCCAGACAAGGATCGGCGTGACGCGGCCATCGAGGCCGTCGCCGAAGTCGGCAACCCGACGATTGTCGCAACCCTGACGGTTGTCATGGCTCTCCTGCCGATGATGTTCGTCTCCGGGATGATGGGCCCCTACATGAGTCCGATCCCGGCCAACGCATCGGCCGCGATGATCTTCTCCTTTTTCGTCGCCGTTCTGGTCACGCCGTGGCTCATGCTGAAAATTGCCGGCAAGGCAAAGCTGCACCACGATTCCGACCACGGATCCGGTGGAATCCTCGGCCGGAGCTACGCTGCCGTTGCCCGGCCGATCCTGGACACGAAGAAGAAGAGCTGGATCTTCCTGCTCCTCGTCGGCGTCGCCACTCTTGGCTCGCTGGCGCTCTTCTATACCAAGGACGTTACGGTCAAATTGCTGCCCTTCGACAACAAGTCGGAACTCCAGGTCGTCATCGATCTGCCCGAGGGCTCTTCCGTCGAGGCAACTGACGCGGTCGCCCAGAGCGTTGCGAAGGTGGTGCTCGACACGCCGGAAGTCGTCTCGGTACAGACCCATGCGGCTACCGCTGCACCATTCAACTTCAACGGCCTCGTTCGTCATTCCTACCTGCGCGCCAAGCCCGAAATGGGCGATGTGCAGATCAACCTGGTGCCGAAGGGTGAACGCGATCGTTCGAGCCATGAGATCGCGCTCGATCTGCGCCATCGCCTGCTTGCGGAGGTCCCCGTTCCGGCCGGCACTTCCCTCAAGGTCGTCGAGCCGCCACCCGGCCCGCCGGTCATGGCGACCCTTCTCGCCGAGATCTATGGTCCGGATGCGCAGAGCCGTCGCGCGGTCGCAGCCAAGGTCAAGGAGGCGTTCCAGTCGGTGCCCTTCATCGTGGATGTCGACGACAGTTATGGCGCCCCGTCCCGCCGCCTGCGTGCGACGATCTCTACCGATGACCTCGATTTCTTCGGGGTCGCCGAGAGCGATGTCTTCGATACGCTCTCGATCCTGAACGGCACAACCACGATCGGCTATAGCCACCGTGGCGAGGGCCGCGCACCGATCCCGATCCAGATCAGCCGTCCGAAGGGCGCAAAGGTTCTCGACGAGAAGTTCCTCGCGACGCCTATCCCGGCGAACCTGCTCCCCGGGTCGCGTTCCGTCGTCGAGCTTGGCGATGTCATTCGAGTCGAGGAAGAACAGGCTTCGTTCCCGGTCTTCCGTCACAACGGCCGCTATGCCGAAATGGTAACCGCGGAACTGGCCGGTGATTTCGAGGCGCCTCTTTACGGCATGCTCGCCGTTCAGGCTGCGCTCGACAAACAGGATTGGACAGGCCTCGAAAAGCCCGAGATTGCACTGCATGGCCAGCCCGCCGACCAGAGTAAGCCGATACTCCTGTGGGACGGCGAATGGGAGGTAACCTGGGTGACCTTCCGCGACATGGGTGCAGCCTTCATGGTCGCTCTGCTCGGGATCTATATCCTGGTCGTTGCCCAGTTCGGTTCGTTCAAGGTGCCGCTCGTCATCCTGACTCCGATTCCGTTGACCTTCATCGGTATCCTCGGCGGTCATTGGTTGTTCGGTGCACCGTTCACCGCCACTTCGATGATCGGCTTCATCGCACTTGCGGGTATCATCGTGCGCAACTCGATCCTGCTGGTGGACTTTATCCGCCACGCAAGCTCACCCGAGCGTCCGCTGACCGAGGTGCTGATCGAGGCAGGCGCTATCCGCTTCAAACCGATCCTCCTGACCGCGCTCGCGGCCATGATAGGTGCGGCTGTGATCCTGACCGACCCGATCTTCCAGGGGCTGGCGATCTCGCTGCTGTTCGGCCTCGCGTCCTCGACGCTGCTGACCGTTCTCGTCATTCCGGCGATCTACCGGGTCTTGCGGACCTGAGTGAACGCCACCTGACAGAAAAGCCCGGGAAACGACTGTTTCCCGGGCTTTTTCAATTTCTGGACTCCGACCACGCCCGTTGGCCGGCGCAGCTTATTTCGTCGGCAGCCAGGCTTCCGTAAGTTCTACCCAGAAACTTGTGCCGACAGGCAGGATGTCGTCGTTGAAGTCGTATCGCGGATGATGAAGCGGCGGATCGTTCGGTGTTCGCTGTGTCCCGACGAAGAAGTAGCAGCCGGGACGCTCTTCCAGCATATAGGCGAAGTCCTCGCTTCCCATAGTCGGACGCGGCATGTCGACCACCTTATCCTGGCCAGCAAACCGGGTTGCCAGTGTGCGGATGAAGTCGGTCTCGGCCTTGTGGTTGATCGTCGCGTTATAGCCGCGCTGGTAGTCAATCGTCACGGCCATGCCGTAGCTTGCTGCCTGGCCCTCGGCGATCACGCGAATGCGCTCTTCCAGTTGATCACGTACCTTCGCATCGAAGGAGCGGATGGAAAGCAGCATCTCGGCACGCTCCGGAATGACGTTGCTGGCGCCGCCGGCATGGAACGCGCCAACGGTGATCACGGTCGGGTCGATCGGATGAATATTGCGCGAGACGATGGTCTGCAGCGCCATGATGATCGATGCTCCGCAGACAATTGGATCGGCCGTGTCCTGTGGCTCGGCGCCGTGGCCGCCCCGGCCGTTGACTGTGATCTTGCATTCGTCGACCGCCGCCATCATCGGCCCTTCGCGCAGTGCGAACTGACCGAATGGGATGGTCGGGTCATTGTGGAGGGCGAAGACTGCATCGCAGGGAAACTTCTCGAACAACCCGTCATCCATCATCAGCTTGGCACCACCGAAGTTCTCCTCCGCCGGCTGAAAGATCAGATGCACGACGCCGTCGAAATTCTTCCGCTCGGAAATAATCCTGGCGGCGCCAAGCAGCATCGCGGTATGTCCATCATGACCACAGGCGTGCATCATGCCCGGGTTCTTGCTCTGATAGTCGAGCCCGGTTTCCTCAAGGATTGGCAACGCATCGAAATCGGCGCGAATGCCGATGCTTTTCGTACTGGTGCCGTTCTTCAGTGTCGCGACGATTCCGGTCTTGGCCAGCCCTCGGGTTACTTCATAGCCCATTGCGGACAACTGCTTGGCGACATAATCGGACGTTTTGAATTCCGACAGGCCGATTTCGGGATGCTGGTGGAGGTAATGCCGGGTCGCGACGACCTCCGCCATGTAGTTTGAGAATTGTATCGTCATCGTCATGCACCGGGAGTTGGGATATTGTTGAGAAAGGCCGGAACCTGATAAAATTTCAGGAGTGGATTGGGCTGGTTGTCGCAGCAAATGGAACCCGTTTGCCGTATTGATCGAGCGAGTTTTGCACTTGTCCGGTAGTTGTTCAAGCGTATAACTAGCTTCGGCGAATTTACCAGCTGGACCAGGTCCCGAGGTTTGTCGATGAAAGATAGCTGGCTGCACGCCTTCGAACGCGCCTCATGACCAGGCGGTCCTTCCACCGCGCAGGAGAGGCCGAGCGGCGTCAGGATTTGATTACTGCGGCGCTCGACTGCATCAGCGAATCCGGCCTTCAGGGGGCAACCGTACGCCAGATTGCGGCACGCGCCGGCGTGACCGGCGGGCTCATCCGCCACTACTTTGCCGGCAAGGACCAGATGCTGCAGGCCGCCTACCGGGAGATAATGACGACCATGACCATGACGGCGGTCATGGCGGCGGAGGCCTCCGGCAACACCGCCCGCGAGAGGTTGCACGACTTCATTGTCGCCAATCTTAGTCCGCCCGTTACCGATCCGCGAACGCTTTCCCTCTGGGCGGCATTCATCAGCCACGTCCGCGTCGATTCGGAATTCGGCAGGATCCATCGGGAGAATTATCTGGCCTTTCTTACCGCACTCGAAGGCTTGCTCGATGCGTTCCTCACAGAATGCAATCGCCCCCGAAGCCCCGTCGAATGTCGCAAGCTGGCGATCGCGATCACCGGCGTGATCGACGGGCTTTGGCTCGAAGGCTCCCTTGCAAGCGACCTCTTCAATGATCAGCCCCTTCCGCGCATCGCACTGGAAGCCATCGAACTGCTGCTCGGGGGTCTTAGCCTTTCAGAATCCGGGAAGCAGGCGTTTTGAGCCCGCGCCGGGTGACCCTGCCCGCCCACGATGCGACGCGCCGATGCAATTCCACTCCCGGGGCCCCATTGCCGACAATGGCCGCATAGACCAGCGATATCACCACATAGGTGGTCCCGGCGCTCGCTTCCATCTGTCCAGACAGTTCCCACCGGCCCGTCGTGACCTGGACAAGCCCTGAGTTCCCCGGCGGCATTGAGGAAATGCTTCACCAAAGAGCCAAACGGATGATGGGACAAACGCAATAGCGCTTGGCTACTGCTTTGAAATAAGGCATAAAAAAGCCTATTTTCCCAGCGAGGGCATAATCCATCTCCGTCTAGACCCGGGTTTCCTTCCACCAGCGCGACGCATAGCCGGCACTTGAGTTCGGATCATTGAACGAGAAGCCAGGCACGTGCGGATCGAGGCGCCGGAGGATCGGCGCGGATCAAGACAGCTCCTGCAACCACCTTTCTGACAGAACTCGAGAATATGTCCTTTCCCATGACGCCGCACATTCAGCCGCGCGATTCCGAAGCAAAACAGATCGATCACAACGATTCGATCCGTGCAGCCTATTTCTCGATCGAGGAACTTCACGAAAGCGCGGCCGCGCTGGCCCGTGAGGGGGCGAGCGAATTGCCGGGATTCATCGGTTTCGATTTCTTCGAACGTCACAAGGAAAACGAACGCGAGATTCTGCGAGTCTATCGTGCGACCGCGGCGGATGTCGAAAGCGGAGCGACCATCACCCCCGCCGCCGAGTGGCTCCTTGACAATCATTACATCATCGAGGAGGCCATCCAGGAGGTTCGCCGCGATTTCCCGCGGCGCTTCTACCGGCAGTTGCCAACGATGAATATCGGCGAACGGGTCATCCCGCGCGCAATGGCACTCGCATGGCTCTACGTCGCCCATACTCACAGCACCGTCTCGCAGGAAAGCATGACGGCGCTCGTTGAGGGCTTCCAGTCGTCGCAGACCCTGGAGATCGGCGAGTTGTGGGCCTTGCCCTCGATCGTCCGGTTCGTCTTGATCGAGAACCTCCGGCGCATCTCCACCCGCGTCGATCGTTCGCGCAGGATGCGGCGAAAGGCAAATGAGATCGCCGATGAGGTCATCCGGCTGAATGATGCCGCCGGATGCGCGGAACTCTTCCGCCAGATCGAGCCGCTCGCCGACGACAATACCTTCGCCACCCAGTTCCTCTACCGGATGCACAACAGCTCTCAGGATACCAGCTTTGCCGTGAACTGGCTGGAAGAGCGCCTCGAGCAATCCGGACGCACGGCCGACGAAGCGATGACCGCGGAGCACAACCGGCTGTCGTCAGGAAATGTGACCACCGGCAATATTGTCCGAAGCCTCCGGGAAATCGACGACAAGGAATGGTCGGTCTGGGTCGAGCAGGTCAGTCAGGTCGATAAGATCCTCGGCCAGCACACTGATTACCGCGAACTCGATTTCGGTTCGCGCAATGCCTATCGCAGTACGATCGAGCGGCTTGCCCGCCGGTCGGAGAAGACCGAGATAGAGATCGCGCAGATGGCGATCGAGATGGCAGCCGAAGCTGCTCCTTCGGGTGAACCGGGCACCGCCCATTCCAATGTCGGCGGTTTCCTCGTCGGGTCCCAGCGCAAACGCCTCGAAGCGGCGATCGGTTTCCGTCCACCACTCTCCCTGCGCCTCGCCAATCTCGTGAGGCGCATGAACTGGCTCTCGATCGCCGCTCCGGTGCTCGCCATCACGATCGCCGTGCTGGCCACTGCTGGATGGTTTCTGGCAAGCGCCGGCCTCTCGACGCCGCTGATCCTCATCCTGCTCTTGATGCTCTCACTCCCGGCCTCCGAGGGTGCGACGGGCCTTTTCAACACGCTGGTGACATTCGTCGTCAAACCGGCTCGGCTGACGGGCTACGAATTCAAGTCCGGTATTCCCGAAGGTGCACGCACGCTTGTCGTTGTCCCCTGCCTCATTGCCAAGCGTGATGACGTCGACGAGCTCATCCGCAACATCGAGGTCCATTATCTGACAAATCCGCGAGGGGAGATCTATTTCGCTCTCCTCAGCGACTGGCGCGATAGCCAGGTCGAGGAAACACCGGCCGATATTGAAATCCTCGACTACGCCAAGCGTGAAATAGCCACGCTCAGCGCCCGCTACGGCCAAGACGGCAAGACACGATTCTATCTCTTGCATCGCCGCCGGCTATACAATCCCGCCGAAGGCGTCTGGATGGGCTGGGAGCGCAAGCGCGGCAAGCTGCATGAATTGAACCTCCTGCTGCGCGGTGATCGGGATACCACCTACCTGCCAGGCGCCAATTCCGTGCCGGAGGGTGTGCGCTATGTCATGACCCTTGACGCCGATACGCGCCTGATGCGCGACGCGGTCACGAAACTGGTTGGCAAGCTCCATCATCCGATCAATCGTCCGATCCACGACCCCGAGAGCGGCCGCGTCGTCAGCGGCTACGGTGTCCTTCAGCCGCGCGTCACGCCTTCATTGACCACAGGCGAGGACGCATCCGTCTTCCAGCGCGTCTTTTCGATCAATCGCGGTGTTGATCCTTATGTCTTTACCGTGTCCGATGTTTATCAGGACATAACTGGTGAAGGTACGTTTACAGGCAAGGGGCTCTACGATGTCGACGCCTTCGAGACGGCGCTGAAGGGTCGAATCGACGAGAACACTGTTCTCAGCCATGACCTTCTCGAAGGCTCGTTGGCTCGTTGCGCGCTGGTCACCGATGTCGAACTGATCGAGGATTTCCCGACTCGCTACGAAGTGGAGATATCGAGACAGCACCGCTGGGCACGGGGCGACTGGCAGCTCCTGCCCTATATCTTCGACGCCTCGCGCGGTATTACTGCGCTCGGCCGCTGGAAAATGATCGACAACCTGCGGCGTTCCCTGACACCAATGGCCTGGTTCCTGGCCTCGGTGATCGGCTGGTTTGCCATGAGCCCCGTCGGGGCCGCGATCTGGCAGCTTCTGCTGATATTCTGCATTTTCGTCGCCCCTACGCTGTCGCTGATCTCGGGCCTGATTCCACGGCAGAGTGACATAGTGCCCCGGGCTCACTTCCAGTCACTCTGGTCCGACGTACGCTCCGCCAATGCGCAGGTCGCGCTGCGGATCGTCTTCATCGCCGATAACGCCTGGATGATGGCGGATGCAATCATACGTTCCCTTTATCGCCTCTTGGTGAGCCGCAAGCTGCTGCTCGAATGGCGGACGGCGAGCAGTATCCAGTCGGCCGCTCAAGGAAATATCCGTTCGTACTACCGGTCGATGCTCCATGCGCCGATCCTGGCGATCCTTGCTCTGGTTCTCGCCTGGGCACCTGCCGGCTACGGCTTCCTGATAGGCCTGCCCTTCGTCTTCTTCTGGCTGCTGTCACCGATGGTTGCCTGGTATGTGAGCCAGTCGGCCGAAACGGAAGACCGGCTCTTCGTTCCCGAGCACGCGACCGTCGAGTTGCGCAGGATCGCGCGACGCACATGGCGCTACTTCGAGACCTTTGTGACTGCCGACGACAACTACCTCCCGCCCGACAACTTCCAGGAAGTGCCTGAGCCCGTCGTTGCCCACCGCACCTCGCCGACTAATATCGGTGTCTATCTCCTGTCAGTCGTGTCGGCACGCAATTTCGGCTGGATCAGTTTCGAACAGACGATCGAACGGCTCGAGCAAACGATTGCGACCGTCGAACGCATGGACAAATTCCGGGGTCACCTCTTCAATTGGTATCATACCGATACGCTGAAAACCCTTGGGCCACGTTATATTTCCGCCGTCGACAGCGGCAACCTTGCAGGCCATCTGATTGCGGTTTCGTCTGCCTGCCGGGAATGGGCCGAAGCGCCTTCGGCGCATCTGCAGGGCAATCTAGACGGCATAGGCGATGTTGGGGGAATCCTGCTGGAAACGCTCGCGCAACTGCCGGACGACCGCAAGACGGTGCGACCACTTCGCCGCCGGCTCGAGGAGCGCATTGTTGGCTTCAACAACGCACTCGCGGCCGTCAAGCGCGAGCACGAATTCGCCTCTATCCGTGTCATCAACCTCGCCGTTCTTGCCCGGGACATTCAGAAGCTGGCCGCCAATCTGCGCCACGAAGTACGGTCGGAGCAGAGCGACGAAATCACCCGCTGGGCGGAATCGCTTGTCAATGCTTGCGAGACCCATATTTCGGACAGCACCTTCGATCTCTCCAATATCGAGCCGCTCCGCCACCGCCTTGCCTCGCTACGCGATCGTGCACGCGACCTCGCCTTCTCGATGGATTTCACCTTCCTGTTCCGCCCGGAACGGCGCCTCCTGTCCATCGGCTATCGCGTGGAAAGCCGTGAACTGGACGAAGCCTGCTACGATCTTCTCGCATCCGAGGCGCGGCTGACCAGTCTGTTTGCAATCGCCAAGGGAGATCTGCCGACCGAGCACTGGTATCGCCTCGGGCGCCAGGTTGTACCAGTCGGTGCCCGTGCAGCGTTGATCTCCTGGTCTGGATCGATGTTCGAATATCTCATGCCGCCACTGGTCATGCAGGAACGGCACGGCGGCATCCTCAATCAAACCAACAATCTGATCGTCCAGGAGCAGATCAACCACGGTCGGCGCCTCAATATCCCGTGGGGCATTTCCGAAGCCGCCTTCAATGCGCGTGACCACGAACTTATCTATCAGTATACCAATTTCGGCGTCCCCACTCTGGGACTGAAACGCGGGCTCGGCCAGAACGCCGTCATCGCACCTTATGCCTCAATCCTGGCGAGTCAGTACGCTCCGAAAGCAGCTCTGGAGAATCTCGAACGCCTGCGTAAGCTCGGCGCGCTTGGCGCCTACGGCTACCACGACGCGGTGGATTTCACGCCGACACGCGTTCCTGAGGGCAAGACCTGCGCGGTAATCTACAATTACTATGCCCACCATCATGGGATGTCGATCGCGGCAGTCGCCAACGTCGTCTTCAACGGGCACCTTCGCGAACTTTTCCATTCCGATCCGGTAATCGAAGCCGCAGAACTGCTCTTGCAGGAAAAGGCCCCGCGCGAAATCCCGGTAATGAGCGCCAAATACGAACCCCAGACGCCGGGCAAGGGTCAGGCCGACCTGCTGCGGCCCGAAATCCGGACCATTGTCGATCCCGCGACGAAGGACCGCGAACTGGTTTTCCTCTCGAACGGCCATTACTCGGTCATGCTGACCGCGACCGGCTCCGGATTTTCGCGCTGGAACGGTCAGGCCGTTTCACGCTGGCGGGCGGACCCCACAGAAGACCGCTGGGGCAGTTTCATCTTTCTGCGCGATATAGCAAATGGCGAATGGTGGTCTACGACCGCCACGCCGCGCCGCGCCGAGGACGAAAAGACCAAGGCGATCTTCGGCGACGACAAGGCGGAATTCTTCAAGACGGTCGGAGACATATCGAGCTCCGTCGAATGCATCGTCGCGACCGAGCACGATGCCGAAGGACGGCGCGTCACCCTGCTCAACACGGGCCCCGAAGATCGCTTCATAGAAGTGACATCCTATCTCGAACCGGTTCTTGCTGCTGACGATGTCGACAATGCGCATCCGCTGTTCTCACAGATGTTCATCAAGACGGAATTCGGACGGCGCCGGGATGTCATCCGGGCGGAGCGCAACAAGCGCAATCCATCCGATCCAGACATGTGCGTCGCCCATCTCGTTGTGGACAATGCCGGCCCAGGCAGGCCGACGGAATTCGAGACCGACCGACGGAAGTTCCTCGGTCGCGGCCGCAGCCTGGCGAACGCCGCTGCTTTCGACCCCGGGGCCACGCTTTCCGGCACCGAAGGATATACGCTCGACCCGATCCTCAGCCTGAGGCGCATCGTGAGAGTACCTTCCGGCAAGAAAGTCAGCGTGATCTTCTGGACCATTGCCGCACCAAACCGGGCAGAAATCGATCAGGCGATCGAGCGCTATCGTCACCCCGATGCCTTCAGCCACGAACTCGTTCACGCCTGGACGCGTGCGCAGGTCGAACTCAGGCATATAGGCATCACATCGCAGCAAGCAGCCGCCTACCAGCACCTGGGGCGATATCTCGTCTATCCGGACAATCATCTGCGCGCCGATCCGGAGACCGTGAGGAGCGGGCTTGCCTCCCAGTCGGCATTATGGCCGATGGCGATCTCGGGCGACTTCCCGATCTTCGCCTTGCGTATCAATGACGACATGGATATCGACATTGCCCGCGAGGCGCTGGGCGCCCTGGAATATCTGCGCCGCCGCGGCGTAGTGGCAGACCTCGCCATCGTCAACGAGCGCGCGACCTCCTATGTTCAGGACATGCAGCACGCCATTGATCGTCTGGCGGACAACCTCCGCCATCGCCAGACCGATGGAACGCGCCAGCACGTGTTCACGGTCCGCCACGACCTCATGGAAGAAAGTGCCTCGCATGCGCTGCTGGCTACGGCCCGCGTCGTGCTCCACGCCCGCAACGGCAAGATCGCCGACCAGGTCAACAGGGCCGTATCACTGTTCGCCACGCCGCGCGCGACCGATGGAGTGGAACCGGAATGGCCGGGTCTACCGCCAAGACACCTCAACCCTCCCCAGGAGGCCATTTCCGGGGATGCGAGCGACCTCGCGTTTTGGAACGGCTATGGCGGTTTCAACCGGAACGGGACGGAATACGTCATCCGTCTCGGCGCCGAGGGCACGACTCCCCATCCGTGGATCAATGTCATTTCCAATGGACACTTCGGCTTCCATGTCTCCGCGGAAGGCGCCGGTTTCACCTGGAGCCAGAACTCGCGCGACTACCAGCTGACCCCATGGTCCAACGATCCGGTCACCAACCGTCCCGGTGAAGCTTTCTACATCGCCGATCTCGAAAATCGTGAGGTGATTTCGCCGTTCAGCGCCCTCAATCTCAATGAAGCGAGCCGGTACGAAACCCGCCATGGTCTCGGCTACACGGTGTTTTCAAGCCAACATGACGGGCTGGAAGTCGAACTGACGCAAACCGTCGATCGCAAGCGGCCGGTCAAGCTTTCGCGGCTGGTTATCCGCAATACCGGCACGGGAACCCGCAGATTCCGGATCTATGGATATGCCGAATGGGTTCTGGGTAACAGTACACGGAAAACCGCTCCTTTCGTGCTTGCGTCGTTGGACGAGGAGACCGGCGCTCTTTTCGCGACCAATCGCTACGACATGAATTATCCGGGCCGGACGGCTTTCCTGGCGTCGAGCGAGAAGCCCGTTGGATATACGGCCAGCCGCCGCGAATTCATCGGACGCCACGGTACGATCGCTCTGCCACAGGCGGTTGCTCGCCAATCGCAACTCTTGAATTCGATTGAAACCGATGGCGATCCCTGCGCCGCCCTTGCCTTCGATCTGGAGGTGCCGGCGGGCGCTGAGCGGGATGTTTTGTTCCTTCTCGGCGAAACCGCGACAGCGGCAGAGGCGAGTGGCCTGATTGCCGAGATACGCCGCGAAAGCTTCAAGAACATTCTTGGCGCCAGCCAAGCCTTCTGGCGCGATTTCACTGGCCAGTTGCAGGTTGAGACCGGCGACAAGTCTTTCGACTATCTCGTAAACAGCTGGCTTCCCTATCAGGCTCTCGGTTGCCGCATCTTCGCCCGTGCGGGCTTCTATCAGGCAAGCGGCGCCTATGGCTTCCGGGATCAATTGCAGGATACGCTTGCTTTCCTCGCGTATGAGCCGGCACTTGCGCGACGGCAGATCCTTTCGGCCGCCTCCCGCCAGTTCATCGAGGGCGACGTTCAGCATTGGTGGTTACCGGAAACGGGTGCCGGCGTTCGCACCCAGATCTCCGACGATGTCGTGTGGCTGGCGCATGCGCTCGACCTCTACGTTGTCACCACTGGGGACAAGAGCTTCCTTGACGAGCAGCTGCCCTTCCTGGAAGGACCGATGCTTGCAGAACATGAACACGACTCCTTCTTCCAGCCCACGGTGTCCCAGGACAAGCACAGCCTTTACGAACACGCTGCCCGCGCGCTCGATCTCGCGGTCTCCCGTACTGGTGTCCATGGTCTGCCACTGATTCTCGGCGGAGACTGGAACGACGGGATGAACCGGGTGGGAGAGAAGGGACAGGGCGAGAGCGTCTGGCTGGGCTGGTTCCTGGCCGCAACTCTCAAATCCTTCCTTGCCTATGCCCTTGACCGAGGCGATACGGCGCGGATCGCACGCTGGACTGCTCATCTGACCGAACTCGGCGAAGCGCTCGAGACCGCAGGTTGGGACGGCGAATATTATCGCCGGGGCTATTTCGACGATGGCAGCCCGCTCGGCTCTGCCGAATCCGAGGAATGCCGCATCGATTCGATTGCCCAGTCCTGGGGCGTTCTCTCAGGTCAGGCAAAGCCGGAACGGGCGGCCTCGGCCTTGGACGCTGCCCTCACAAATCTCGTCGATGACGAGGCGGGTATCGTCCGCCTGTTCACGCCACCCTTCGCCACGAGCACGGTCGACCCGGGCTACATCAAGGCCTATCCACCCGGAGTGCGCGAAAACGGCGGCCAATACACCCATGCCGCCATCTGGCTCGGGATCGCGCTTGCAAAACAGGGCCGCAATGCCGAAGCATGGCGTTGCTTCAGGATGCTCAACCCGATCAACCATGCCCTCGATGCGGCAGCGGCGGAATGCTATCGCGTCGAGCCCTATGTCGTGGCCGCAGATATCTATGGTGGAGAAGCCTATCCTGGTCGTGGCGGCTGGACCTGGTACACCGGCTCGGCCGGCTGGCTCTATCGCTTCGCAGTCGAGACCATCCTCGGAATAACCAGAAAGGGCGACCGGCTGTTCGTTCAGCCGGCACTGCCGCCGGAGTGGAACACTTTCGAGGCGGACCTGACGGTCGACGGCAAGATCTACGCCATCGCCGTCGAAAGGCTTGCCGGCGCAGATGGTTACAGCGTGACGATCAACGGTGAAAAGATCGCGGATGCAAGCATCGGATACGCATTGACGGCAGCCCTCTGAGGTTGCCGCCGGCAAGGCCGATCAGCCACCGGAAGCACTGGGAATCAATGCATGAAAGAAGCGAGGCCGGAACATTGATACAATGTTCCGGCCTCGCAACATTCAAGTCCTGGCATGGCCTGACGAAGGCTTGCCTTCTTGGGCCTCAGGTCTTGCCTCAGGCAGCGAAGACGACGAGCAGGTCCTTTGCGTCGATCTGGTCGCCGGCCTTTACCAGCACTTCGGCGATCGTGCCGTCGCGGTCGGCATGGAGCGCCGTTTCCATCTTCATCGCCTCGATCGATACCAGCACGTCGCCGGCCTTGACGGCCTGTCCGGCGGAGATCGCCACCGTCGAGATGACGCCCGGCATCGGCGCGCCGACATGGCCCGCGCTCGACGGATCGGCCTTGCGACGCGCGGCACTGCCCGCGGCCCCATGGGCGCGATCCGGAACCTTGATGCGGCGCGGCTGGCCGTTCAGTTCGAAGAACACGGTGACCATGCCCTTGTCGTCGGTCGCACCCATCGCCTGGTTGACGATGACCAGCGTCTTGCCCTTTTCCAGATCGACGAACAGCTCTTCGCCGGCGGGCAGGCCATAGAAGTAGTAGGGTGTCGGAAGCACCGAAACCGGACCATACGTCTCGGCTGCCAGCGCATAGTCGGTGAAGACCTTCGGATACATGAGATAGGAGGCGAGTTCGAAATCGCTGACTTCGCGGCCGATCTTCTCCTCGATTGCCTTGCGTTCGGCATCGAGGTCGGTTTCCGCCAGCAGCGAGCCCGGACGTACGGCATAGGCCGGTTCGCCCTTCAGGGCCTTCTTCTGGAGACCTTCCGGCCAACCGATCGGCGGCTGGCCGAGATCCCCGCGCAGCATGGAGACGACCGATTCCGGGAAGGAGACCTCCTTTTTCGGATCCACCACGTCCTCGACGGTCAGATCCTGGCTGACCATCATCAAGGCCATGTCGCCGACGACCTTGGACGAGGGCGTGACCTTGACGATGTCGCCGAACATCTGGTTGGCGTCGGCATAGGCCTGCGCCACTTCGTGCCAGCGGGTCTCCAGCCCGAGCGAGCGGGCCTGTTCCTTGAGATTGGTGAACTGGCCGCCCGGCATTTCGTGTAGGTAGACTTCAGAGGCCGGCCCCTTGAGATCGCTCTCGAAGGCCGCATACTGGTTGCGCACGGCTTCCCAGTAGAAGGAGAGCCGGCGGATCCAGTGCGGGTCGAGGCCTGGATCGCGCTCGGAGCCGCGCAGGGCTTCGACGATCGAGCCGAGGCAGGGCTGCGAGGTATTGCCCGACAGGCTGTCCATCGCCGCGTCGACCGCATCCACGCCCGCCTCGACTGCGG
Organism: Rhizobium sp.; assembly: GCA_041675415.1. Lineage (GTDB taxonomy): Bacteria > Pseudomonadota > Alphaproteobacteria > Rhizobiales > Rhizobiaceae > Allorhizobium. The sequence goes on from JBAYTX010000024.1 coordinate 54,477, forward strand.
CAAGCACGGTCGCCGCCGAGATGCCGGACGTGTCGTGGGTGTGGAAATGGATCGGCAGGCTGGTCGCCTCGCGCAGCGCCTTGAACAGGATCTTAGCCGCGGCAGGTTTCAAAAGGCCCGCCATGTCCTTGACCGCAATGATGTGGGCGCCAGCCTTTTCGAGCTCGGCGGCCAGCGACGTGTAGTACTTCAGATCATACTTCGGCCGCGCGGCGTTAAGGATGTCGCCGGTATAGCAGATCGCCGCCTCGCAGAGCTTGTTCTCCTCGGCGACCGCATCCATCGACACGCGCATGTTCTCCACCCAGTTGAGGCAGTCGAACACACGGAACAGGTCGATGCCGCCGGCCGCGGCCTGGCGGACGAAATACTTCACGACGTTGTCGGAATAGTTCTTGTAGCCGACGCCGTTGGCGCCGCGCAGCAGCATCTGCAAAAGCAGGTTCGGCGCGCCCTCGCGGATCAGCGCGAGACGCTCCCAGGGGTCTTCGGTGAGGAAGCGCATGGAGACGTCGAAGGTCGCGCCGCCCCAGCATTCGAGCGACAGCAGGTTCGGCAGGGCCCGGGCGTAGGCTCCGGCGGCACGCGCGATGTCATGCGTGCGCATGCGGGTGGCCAGAAGCGACTGGTGGCCGTCGCGCATCGTCGTGTCGGTGACCAGCACACGGGTCTCGCCGCGCATCCATTCTGCGAACTTGACCGGGCCGAGGGAGTCGAGCAATTGCTTGGTGCCGTCGACGATCGGAGCGTCGATATAAGGGACGATTGGTTCGGCGGCATCTTCGGGCGGACGCGGGCGGCCCTTGGCCTCGGGATGTCCGTTGACCGTAACATCGGCGAGATAGGTCAGCAGCTTGGTGGCACGGTCCTGGCGCTTGACCTGGGCAAACAGTTCCGGCGTCGAATCGATGAAGCGCGTCGTATAACTGTTGTCGCGGAATTGCGGATGGCCAATGATCGCTTCGAGGAAGGTCAGGTTGGTGGCCACGCCACGGATGCGGAATTCGCGCAGCGCCCGGTCCATGCGCTGGATCGCCTCCTGCGGCGTGGGGGCCCAGGCGGTGACCTTTTCGAGCAACGGATCGTAGTAGCGCGTGATGACCGCGCCGGAATAGGCCGTGCCACCGTCGAGACGGATGCCGAAGCCGGTCGCTCCGCGATAGGCGGTGATGCGGCCATAGTCCGGGATGAAGTTCTGTTCCGGGTCTTCGGTGGTGATGCGGCACTGGAGGGCATGGCCGTTGAGGCGAATGTCCTCCTGCTTCGGCACGCCTGATTCCGGCGTACCAATGCTGTGACCGTCAAGGATATGGATCTGCGCCTTGACGATGTCGATGCCGGTCACGACCTCGGTCACCGTGTGCTCGACCTGGATACGCGGATTGACCTCGATGAAGTAGAACTTGCCGGTGTCGGCATCCATCAGGTACTCGACGGTGCCAGCGCCGACATAGTTCGTTGCCTTGGCGATCTTCAACGAATAAGACGCGAGTTCCTGACGCTGGGCCTCGGAAAGATAAGGGGCTGGCGCCCGTTCAACGACCTTCTGGTTGCGGCGCTGGATTGAGCAGTCGCGCTCGAACAGGTGGACGGCATTGCCGTGCGTGTCGCCGAGGATCTGGCTTTCGACGTGGCGGGCACGTTCGACCAGTTTTTCCAGGTAGACCTCGTCCTTGCCGAAGGCGGCCATCGCCTCGCGCTTGGCCTCGGTCACTTCGCGGGCGAGATCCTTGGGGTCGCGGATGGCGCGCATGCCGCGACCGCCACCGCCCCAGGACGCCTTCAGCATCACCGGGTAGCCGATTTCCTCGGCCATCCGCGCCACTTCCGCCATGTCGTCCGGCAAAGGGCTGGTGGCGGGTACTACCGGCACGCCGACCGAAATCGCCAGGTTGCGGGCCGCAACCTTGTTGCCGAGCTGGCGCATGGTCTCGGCGCGCGGGCCGATGAAGGTAATGCCGGCAGCGTCACAGGCATCGACGAATTCAGGGCTTTCAGAAAGCAGGCCGTAGCCCGGATGGATCGCATCAGCACCCGAGAGTTTCGCTACCCTGATGATTTCGTCGATCGATAGATAGCTTTCGATCGGTCCAAGTTCGCGCGCCAGATGCGGCCCGCGACCGACCTGATAGCTCTCGTCGGCCTTGAAACGGTGCAGGGAGAGCTTGTCTTCCTCTGCCCAGATCGCAACCGTTTTCAATCCCAGCTCATTGGCCGCGCGAAAGACGCGGATGGCTATTTCGGATCGGTTCGCAACGAGAATCTTGGATATGGTCAAATCGGTCTCCTCAATCGACTGGCCAGCGCATGCTGCACCGCGAAATTTTCCATATCCTGTTGTTCGGGGAAGTTCAAATTGTCCTATTGACTGATAAAGATGCGCTTCGGACTCAGGTGATGAGTCCGAGACGGAAGGCAAGCGCCACGACATGCTGCCTGTTCTTGGCATTGAGCTTGTCCTGAATACCGTTCATGTACCAGTCGACCGTGTGATTGGAGATCTTCAGGATCTTGCTGATATCGTTCGATGTCATGCCGTCGGCAAGGTAGTTCAGCACTTCCATCTCGCGCCGGGTCATGCGCGTTTCGACCTTGCCTGCAGCCTCGAGATCACCCGACTGGCGCCGCATTTCGAGCACGCGCCAAAAAGCCTTCTTGGCTACGGCATCAAAAAGCGTCATCTCAACAGGCGAAAGATCGATCGGCTTTCCACCCACTGTCATATTGCCGAGCAGCCCGTTGCGCCCGTGAACCGGAAATATGTAGCCGTCTTCGAGCCCGAAGCGCAGTGATTCCATCATCATCCTTTCCATGCGCTTGCGATGGGGATCGGCACGGAAGACCGAGACCGTATCGCGCCAGCGGAACCCGCGCTGCGCCTGCCCTAGGTAGCGAATCGTCGGATCGATCAGAACAAACTTCTTGGCAATATAGGTTTCGGGCCAGCGTTCCGGCCACCGGCCCATCAGCACGAGTTCCATCGGGTTCTCGTTAGGCTTTGGTTGGCGAACGACGCCGTAATAGTCGAAGTGATAGTGATTGAGCAGTTTCTCCAGCTCTGCCGTGACTTCCTCCGCGCTTCTGCATTCGTCGGCGATGACCAGGAACTGGATGATCTGATTGATGCTCATGTAAAACCTCCCTGGGGCCTCGCGTGGGCATTCGTCACGAAAATGCCGTACGGCTTGTTTTCCTATATCCTTATGGAATAGGCGATGGAGGTAAACTATCAGATTCGGTTACGAAGCATTTAATTGCGATATCCGAAATCTTGCCACACGTGTGAAATACGGCTAGCGAAATCAGACAGGCTCACACTGGGACCCAGTTGGACCGATGCGGGTCGAATTCTGTAGCATCGTATCGCGGAAATGGAATCGCGTTCGTATCGGTCTTCACGCCCTTACGCTTTGCCTTCCCACTTGAATAATGCATCAGATCGAGACCATCCGGCCTCACGCGTGAATGAGAGATCGCAGTTGTCCCTAATCCAAGTCTATATGAAGGCCCTGAGATACCTCGCCGCCTATCGCATGAAGGTGTCGCTGGTCGTCGTTGCCAATATCGTACTCGCCGTCATCACGATCGCAGAACCTGTCCTGTTTGGGCGGATCATCGATGCTATTTCGGAAAAGAGAGACGCGAAGAACATCCTGATCCTCTGGGGCTGCTTCGGTGTATTCAACACGATAGCCTACGTGCTTGTCGCACGCGAAGCTGATCGGCTGGCCCACGGACGCCGCGCGGATCTCCTCACTGAATCCTTTGGCCGGATCATTTCGATGCCGCTGAGCTGGCATCAGCAGCGGGGCACCTCGAACGCCCTGCAGACACTCCTGCGTGCGAGCGAGACGCTATTCGGCCTATGGCTTGAATTCATGCGCACACATCTGGCGACAGCCGTGGCCCTCGTCCTCCTCGTGCCGACTGCCTTCTCCATGGACATACGGCTGACCGCCGTCCTCATCGTCCTGGCAATCCTCTATGTTCTGATCGGCAAGACGGTCATGACCCGAACGAAGGAAGGCCAGGCCTCGGTCGAGCAACACTATCACACGGTCTTTTCGCATGTCAGCGATTCGATCAGCAACGTCTCGGTGCTGCACAGCTACAACCGGATAGAGGCCGAGACCCGCGCACTGAAGCAATATGCCAGCCAGTTGCTTCAGGCCCAGTATCCTGTCCTCGACTGGTGGGCGATCGCAAGTGCGCTCAACCGCATTGCCTCGACCATATCGATGCTGGTGATTCTCGTGATCGGTACTATTCTGGTACAAACGGGCGAGCTGCGTGTCGGCGACGTCATCGCCTTTACAGGTTTCGCTGGTTTGCTGATCGGCCGACTGGACCAGATGCGTGCCTTCTCGACACAAATATTCGAGGCTCGCGCCAAGCTTGAGGACTTCTATCAGCTCGAAGACGCCGTGGAAGAGCGAGAAGAACCGGCCGGCGCCAGCGAGCTGACCAATGTCAGAGGGGATGTCGAGTTCCGGAACGTGTCCTTCGACTTCGCCCAAACGACACAGGGCGTGCACGATGTTTCCTTCTCGGTGAAAGCTGGCCAGACGATCGCTATCGTCGGACCGACGGGTGCCGGCAAGACCACGCTCATCAATCTGCTCCAGCGCGTCCATGAACCGCAGGTCGGCAAGATCCTGATCGACGGGACAGATATCTCGACCGTCACCCGGAAATCGCTGCGGCATTCGATTGCGACGGTTTTCCAGGATGCCGGGCTGCTCAACCGTTCCATTATAGAGAATATCAGGCTGGGGCGCGAGGATGCGAGCGAAGAGGAAGTCATCAAGGCGGCAGAAGCGGCTGCCGCCACGGACTTCATCGAGAGCCGGCTGGCTGGCCTCACGACCGTCGTCGGCGAACGTGGCAACCGGCTTTCCGGCGGCGAGCGCCAGCGCATCGCAATTGCCCGCGCCATTTTAAAGAATGCTCCGATCCTCGTGCTCGATGAGGCAACAAGCGCGCTCGACGTCGAAACGGAAGCCCGCGTAAAGGCGGCGATCGATCGCCTGCGCAGAGATCGGACCACCTTCATCATCGCCCACCGCCTCTCCACCGTCCGCGAGGCGGATCTCGTCCTTTTCCTCGATCATGGCCGGATCGTCGAAATGGGAGGCTACGACGAACTCAGCACCCGCGGGGGCCGGTTTGCCTCCCTGTTGAAGACGAGCGGCCTGTTGACCGAAGAAAAAAGCGTCTAGGCTCTCCGCATTCGGAAGAATCAGCGGAGGAAACATGATGCTTCGGGCAACCACGGGCCAATTGATTGCGCAATCCCTGATCGCCAACGGCATCGATACGATTTTCGGCATTCCGGGCGCGCATATGTATGATTTCATCGATGCGCTTTACGAGCGGCGCGACAAGCTGCGCTTCATCCACACCCGCCACGAACAGGCCGCAGGCTACATGGCCTATGGCTATGCGAAATCCTCGGGCCGAATCGGCGCCTACACCGTGGTGCCCGGCCCCGGCGTGCTGAATTCGGGCGCGGCGCTGTGCACTGCCTATGGCGCCAATGCTCCGATCCTTTGCATTACAGGCAATGTCATGTCAGACCTGATCGGTAGGGGGCGCGGCCAGTTGCATGAGCTTCCCGATCAATTGGCGACGCTCCGCAGCTTCATCAAAGGGGCTGAACGCATCAATCATCCGGCTGAAACATCCGCCGTGATGGCGCGCATGGTATCGCTCATGCTGTCCGGTCGCCAGGGACCTGTCGCCGTCGAGGCCCCATGGGATGTCTTCGGAAGGCGCGGCGAATCGCCGGAGCCTGTGGCGGAAGAGACAGCTTTCAAGCCGACTGCCGATCCCGACGATATCGAAGCCGCCGCGAAACTGATCGCTGCGTCCACGAATCCATTGATCATGGTAGGAGGAGGCGCGGTCGACGCGGGTCCCGAAATCCTCGAACTCGCGCGCCATCTCCAGGCACCGGTCACTTCACACCGGGCTGGGAAGGGGATTGTCCCGGATGACGACCCGCTGGCCATGAACCTCGTCGCGTCCCGCGACTATTGTGAGAAGGCGGACCTGCTGATCGGCATCGGCAGCCGCCTCGAGCTGCAATATATGCGCTGGCGGTGGCTGCCGAAGGGCATGAAGATCATCCGTATCGATATCGATCCTACCGAAATGGTTCGTCTCAAGCCTGATGTCGGCATCGTCGCCGATGCTGCCGCCGGAACCCGGGCGCTGATCGACACGCTCACCGTCGGGGCGCGTCCGTCGCGGACGGAAGAGTTTCGGGCCATCAGGACCAAGGCGCTCCATGCGATCCAAGATATCCAGCCGCAAATGGCCTATATCGATGCCATTCGTGCGGCCCTCCCGCGCGACGGTTTCTTCGTCGAGGAGGTGAGCCAGATGGGCTTCGCCGCCCGTTTCGGATTCCCGGTCTATGCGCCCCGGCAATATGTCACCTGCGGCTACCAGGATAATCTCGGTTTCGGCTACAACACGGCGCTTGGCGTAAAGGTCGCGCACCCCGACAGGGCGGTGGTGTCGGTATCCGGCGATGGCGGGTTCATGTTCGGGATGCAGGAAATGGCGACCGCCGCCCATCACAAGATCGGAGTGGTTGCAATCGTCTTCAACAACTCCTCCTACGGCAATGTCTACCGCGATCAGCGTCAGTCTTACCAGGGGCGCTATATCGGTTCGGAGCTGACCAATCCCGATTTCGTCAAATGCGCGGAGAGCTTTGGCCTGAAGGCGTGCCGCGTCGGGACGCCGGAACAGCTGAAGCGCCGCCTCGCCGAATACCTTGACGCCGATGAACCGGCTTTGATCGAGGTCCCGGTCGAGAAGGGATCGGAGACGAGCCCCTGGCCGCTTCTCCATCCCGCTCCTCCGGCCGGCTCCTGACTGTCTTGGCCGACCGGCGCCTACAGCCTAACGGCGCGGGCCTCATATATTCAGGGAGAATGAACGTGCAGAATTTTCAATTCAGCCTTGAGGGCCGCAACGCCCTGGTGACCGGCTCCTCACGGGGTCTCGGCCGCGCCATCGCTCATGGCCTTGGACAGGCAGGCGCCTCTCTCGTCATAAATGGCGTCAACGCGGTCCGGCTCGCCGATACGGCGGAAGCCTTGCGCGCCGAGGGACTTTCCGTTCGCGCGGCCGCATTCGACGTAACGGACGAGAGAGCCGTCGTTGAAGCCTTCGACAACTTCGATGCCGAGGGACTGGAGATCGACATTGTGGTCAACAATGCCGGCATCCAACTAAGGAAGCCCATGGTCGAGCTTTCGGCCAAAGAGTGGCAGAGCGTTATCGACACCAATCTCACGAGCGCCTTCATCGTCGGACGCGAGGCAGCAAAGCGGATGATCCCGCGCCGACGCGGCAAGATCATCAATATCGGTTCACTGATGAGCGGCCTCGCCCGGGCAACCGTCGCGCCCTACACCGCGGCAAAGGGCGGCATCAAGATGCTGACCCAATCGATGGCAGCGGAATGGGCCGAGCACGGCATTCAGGCAAATGCCATCGGGCCTGGATACATGCTGACCGATATGAACGAAGCACTCAGCTCCAACCCGCAATTCGATGCCTGGGTGAAAGGCCGCACACCCGCCCGCCGATGGGGTCGACCGGAGGAACTGGTCGGGACGGCTGTCTTTCTGGCCTCGCCGGCTTCCGATTATGTCAACGGGCAGATCATCTATGTCGACGGAGGCATGAGTTCCGTGCTCTGAGGAACTGGAACGCCGCCGGGCCTCGGGGGAATCGGCGGCGGTTGTGATGTCGATTTGTCAGTTCAGGCGGCCCGCCGCGGCAATTTCCAGTTCGGCCGCGGGAAATGACAGGTATAGCCATTCGGATAGCGCTCCAGGTAATCCTGGTGCTCCGGTTCGGCTTCCCAGAAATCACCAACCGGCTCAACTTCGGTCACCACCTTGCCGGGCCATAGGCCGGAAGC